>QUMM01000057.1 GCA_003435055.1 Lachnospiraceae bacterium OF09-6 | reverse complement strand
GTTTTTCAGCTTTGTGAATTCATCATAACAGCTAATTTTTCATCTGTCAATCCATTATTTTACGTCATTTTATATAATATTGTGCTGGTTTTTTTATTTATTTGTCATAATATTTATGTTTTTTAACTGTTTTGCTGTCTATTTTTGCATTTTTTCTTGACATTAGATTCTATATTTGCTATATTCACCTTAATTTTAAATGTAATCGTTTTCCGAAGGAGGATATTTCATTGATTACTATTACAGACGTTGCAAAAGCTGCTGGCGTTTCTACTGCCACAGTTTCCCGGGTTTTACATAATAAGGCTGTAAAACCGCATACAAAAGAAGCTGTCATGAATGCAATCAAGGAACTGAATTACAAACCAAACGCACTCGCCCAACAGTTGCGTACACAGAAGACAAAAACTGTCATCGTTGTTGTTCCGGACATCAGCAATACTTTCTTTTCTGAGATTCTATTTGGAATAGAGGATGCTGCGCGGGAACACGACTATCAGATTCTAATTGCGGATATGCACAATCAGCCCAATATTGAAGATTACTATTTTCAGGCAATCCAACAACGTACTATTGATGGCATTATTTCGCTGTCTGCCACCATCGCCAAAAATCTTATGGAACAGATTGCAGAAGAATATCCGATCGTTGTTGCCTGCCAGTACTTGGATAATTACATGGTTCCAAATGTAACCATCGATAATATCAGTGCTGCTACTGCTATCACAGAACATTTGATCCAGCTTGGTCATACACGAATCGCACATATTGCCGGTGATCCAAACTCTCTGCTTTACAGAGACCGTTTCAATGGTTATATCGCAGCTCTGGCCAAACATAATATTCCGATTGATCTGAGTCTGGTACGGTATGGTGTCTCCTCTATTCAAAGCGGATATGATGAGATGAAATATCTGTTGAATCAGGATCCATCCATTTCTGCAGTATTCGCAGCCGGTGATATTATTGCAGTCGGTGCTATCAACGCATTAAAAGAATCTGGGAAACGTGTTCCGGAAGACTGTGCAGTTGTCGGATTCGATGATATTGAGATTGCGTCATTCTGGGAGCCGCCTCTTACCACGGTTCGCCAGCCACGCCGTAAATTGGGGCAGACGGCGTTTCGTAAGCTATATAAGCTTATGAATCAGCATCCGTTAAAATCTGTTCAGGATGTGCTGGATTATGAAATTATGATCAGAGAAAGTTGCGGTTATAATCAAAATCTAAACCGTAAAAATAATACAACAAAGGAGATTGACTATGAAATGTAAAGGTATTGTTGCTATCAGTCCTGGTGATCCGCGTTTGATTGATGTTGACGTTCCGGATCCAGGTCCTCATGAGGTACAGGTTAAAATGGCTGCCACTTTAGTAAGTGCCGGTACAGAACGTGCCTGGGTAAATGGCATCCCGAATGCCACACCAGCGTATCCATATATTCCTGGCTATTGCTGTGCCGGAGAAGTTGTAAAAACCGGTTCTGAAGTTGTAGGATTCGAACCGGGTGATCGTGTTGCCACTTTTGCTGTAGATGTTGGACATCGTGAAATTGGCAATGTTCGTGATCTTGAAGTAGTACATATTCCAGAAGGTGTAAGCTACGAACATGCAGCTTTCACCAGCCTTGGTCAGACTTCTCTCCAGGGTGTCCGAAAGTGCAAAATTGAATTGGGTGAAAGTGTAGCTTCTCTCGGTCTTGGAATTGTTGGTATTCTTGCTATGCAGTTTACGCATCTGGCAGGTGCTCAGCCTGCCATTGCTCTTGATCGTGTAGAAAAACGGTTAGAAATTGCCCGCGCATGCAATGCTGATATTGCCATTAATAATGGTTCTGAAGGCTGGGAAACATTACTGAAAGACGTGACCGATGGTAAAGGTCCTGCTGTCGTGTTAGATAACACCGGTGTTCCTGCCGCTACAGTTTCTGCGTGCCAAATTGCCGCTGACTATGCAAGAATCTGCATTTTAGGCTGTCCGCGTGGAACTGTTGATTTTAATTTTTACAGAGAAGTTCAGAAAAAGTCCATTACTGTTATTGGTGCTCATGCAGTAGATTCCATACCGCTCTACTCCTCCTATCCTCATTTTTGGACTTACAAAGATGACGCTACCTGTTTTCTTCGCTTTGTAAAAAGTGGCTCCATCAAACTCGATCCTATGATCGATGAAGTAGTGGAAAAGAAAGACGCTGAGTCTGCTTACAAGCATTTAATCAAATACAATAAAGAAGCTCTTGGAATGATTATTAAATGGCAATAAAATGAGGTAGTTTTATGAAACTTGGTTGTTTTGGATCTTCTAAAGATCTGGTATCTATAAAAAAGGCTGGCTATGATTGCGCAGAACTTGATTTTTGCGAAATCACAGATATGCCAGATACACAATTCACCATTTTTTATAAAGAATGTACAGCATCTGGTTTGGGATTTGAAGTCTTTTCCGGATTGCTTCCATTAACGGAAAGATTCTTTTCTAAGGATTTTTCTCTCGACTTCTGGCTTGAGCATACTGAAAAGGGCGCACGTCGTGTATCTGAACTTGGTTGTAACATGATTCCATTTGGTGCCGGTAAATGTCGCAGTATTCCAGAGTCTGTTTCTTTGCAGAATGGTTCTTCTCACATAGCAGGAATTATCACTGCTTTTAGCAATCTATTGGGTAACTATCATATTCAGTTGGTTATTGAGCCACTTGGTCCGGCTAATTCAAATTTTCTCAATACACTGCCTGAGGTTCATGACTTTTTGCCATCTGTGAAATCTCAGAATTGTTCTTCAATGTGCGATCTGAGGCATATGCATAAAACCGGTGAATCACTGGAAAATATTATTACCTATCACTCAATTATCAAGCATGCACATATAGATTTTCCGCGTGGTGATCTTCGCTATTTTCCTGATCCCACAGACGAATATCCATATGCTGACTATATTGATAAGCTGAAAGAAAGTAATTATGATAGAATATTGACAGTAGAAGCAACTGCAGTCAAAAAAGAGTTCTTTACAGAAGCTAAAGTCTGCTGTGAATATCTTCAATTGTTACTCAATTAACTTTAAAAGGAATTTGAATCAGGAAAAATATATCCCGATTCAAATTCCTTTTTTACTATAACTCCTAATGTATAGTTTTTTTCTTCAGTTTGTCCAACCGCGGAGAAGCCGAATCAAGTAAAATCCGTGGTCAGATATCAGCTATCCAATCCTTATCTTACCACGGAAATATAAAATCAAGCCGATTCCATGGTCTGTGGCCTGCCATCCAAGCCTCATTTTACCACGGAAATGTAAAACCCAGTCAATCCCGTGGGCTGTGGGCAAAAGCTCACTTTTATGCTCATATTGTGGCGAGTACCAAGATCTTTCATCCACTAATGAGCGAGCTCATGTGGCTTTAGGCCTTTTGACCAAGGTATCATAAAAATATTATAGTACATCCTCACAAAGGTTCATGTTCTGCTCTCTCTTTACTGTCTCACATCTACCAGTACCGCCTGCTCTGCATCTTCTGTCAGATCTGCACCAAATCCGGACACTTCCAGATACATTCGGCCGAGATCGTCTTCATTCACGATCCACGCTACATTTACTTCTGTGCTTTCTCCTGCTGCCAGACTGGAAATGTAGTTCTTTCCATTGTCATTCTGACTGCCATAGTACTGCATTCCACCATCCAGACTCAATGCGTCATTCCACTCTATATAATCGTAATCTTCTCCGGACTGTGCTTCGTAATCATATCTCTGATAGCCATTTTCTGTCTGATCGAGCAGTGCCATCTTTATATAATAGTGAATATTTTTCAGATCCTGTTCTCCCTGATTGGTAAATGTCAAGGTGGCATATACCAGTTTTGCCGGGAAGTTCTCAGTCCTTACTACTTCATCCAGGGTATCTACCCCATCTCCACGTTTCACATAGGATGCTTCGTTGTCTTTCAGCTTTCCACTTTCATCTGTCACATTCTTCCAGATATCAGGTATATATTTTGTATCCAGCAATGATAAATCGTCTGCCACCTGAATCTGGTCTACTTTCATCGACACCTCTTTGCTTTCTATATCATTTCCTGCCGAATTCTGTGCTAAGGTCGCATCTTCCTGGATATCTTCCCCTATCGTATAAATATGTGACAAATTTCCTATGCCCTCTTTTTCTGATGCATCGACCAACGCTTCCCCTTCTGTCAGTTCTCCGTTCTGCCGCTGTATAAAGGTATTCCAGTCTTCTAACTCTCCTGTGCTGACCATCTCCCCGGTCTTTTTCAGTGTGATTCCTTCTGCTACTTTATATGCTTCTTCTTTGGATACATCGCTTCCAATATAGAGAATCACGACACGTTCTTCTTCCGGGCAGAGCAGGTAAATCCGCTGGTTAAAATGAGTCTCTTCTTTCACCGTATGGTATTTCAAATACACTCCCTCATGTTCTCCAAAGGTTGTCTGCTCACTTTCTTCCACACTGGTATCCGTCAGTCCCTCTTTCAGATTGCCATCCCCGATCAATACACTGGCAAAAGAGAAACCTCCTTTTCTATCAGTGTTGATATAATCCAGATGATGTTCATCCTTCCATTCCATGCCTTCCGGGATATAGGAAGTCGCAATTTTAATCTCTGCGATCTGATCTGGCAACGCTTCTGTTGTCTGATTTTCCGTATCCACTGTCACACCAGTTACCACTCTGTAGCTTCCCTTCCGCTCCAGGTTCATATGATAGTTCCGGTACGCATTAACCGCTGCATAGGCGCCAGTTCCGATGAGTACACAGGCTACTGCTGCCGCTGTGGCCGTTCTTCCCAGTGTCCAGACCTGCTTTTTCTTTCTGCCGCATCCGGTACTCTTCTGTGTATGAATCTGTTTTTTCACTTCTTTTTCTATCATTTCACTGATAAATCCTGGTGTCTTTGGATATTGATCTTTTAAATCTTCTAATCTCATCTGCCTGCTGCCTCCTTATCTTCCAATCTGTTTTTCAGTTTTTCTCTGGCTCTGGCCAGCCGCTTCTGCACTGCTCCTTCCGAAATATCCAACATCTCTGCAATCTCCCGACAGCTGAGATCTTCCACATAATACAACACTACTGGTATCCGAAGTTCTTCTCGCAGTTCCTGTACTGCTTCATACAATTCTCCGTAATTTTCTCTTTCTTTTTGTGGCGTCTCAATCTGCTCCATGTATTGATCTATGGGTAGAACCTTCTCGGAACGTCGGCAAATATTATAGCATTCGTTCATCAAAATACGCATCAGCCAGGTCTTTACAAATCGGTCTTTGCGAAGTGTATCCAGCTTTGCAAAGGCTTTTACAATTGTTTCCTGTATGGCATCAGCGCAGTCATGGTCATCTTTCAAGATAGCCTTTGCCGTGGCATACATCTGATGCTGGGACTCCAGAATCACATTTCCCAGTTGTTCTTTTGTCACTTTATACTGCCCTCCTTATCCACAGGATGGAGTATTATTTCCATTTCCTGTTTACTCTCACTTATTAGACGCATGATGATCTAAAATATCCCTCAATTATAAAATCATTTTTCAATCATTTCATATCTTCCGACATGACAAAGGGCTGCACAGATTTTTCTATGCAGCCCAGCTAATTTTCCCTGTCAATTTTATGCCATATTCTTACACAGCCATGACCCCTATCTCTTCTCCTGTACCATCATCATGCAGGCCAGGATCAGCAGTACACTGGATCCCCAGATGGCTTTCATTCCAATATGAATGGAACAAATACCTCCGATTCCTGCACCGATGGCAAAAGTCAGAATAATACCATAGTAATGTGCCATCTTTTTCAGTGATTCTGGCTTTCTGTCTCTGATATATACCGACAAACTCTCGGTTCCGCTTCGCAAATTACCGATGCACATGGTGCTGGCATAACCGTATCCATGCACCTTACGAAATGCCTGCACCTGCATGGAACAGGCGAAAGATACCAGCATAGTGGCGATCATATTATAAGCAGATGGGATAAAGCCTACTGCAAACAATATTACAAATTCTATAGCAACAATAATCTGTCTCCAGTGAAATTTCTTTGCCATTTTATATTTATGTCCGATCTGCTCTGCCACCAGCACCCCCATGGCAAATGCAATCACCGGGAAGAGATAATGCAGTGCTCTCCCCCATTCTCCCATCATCATATGCTGACTCATAAGCACCACATTCCCAGTCTGGGCATTGGAAAAGACCTTGTCTCGTACATTATAAGTATACGCATCCTGGAACCCACCTGACAGAGCCAGAATGGCGCTGAGCAGGAACGTCTCTGATGTCTGTATTTTTTCTTCTATTTCTTTTACTTCTTCCTGTACTTCCTGTTCTATCTTTTGCAAATCCTGTTTCATATCTGTATAGCCTTCTTTCTACAACCATTTTTCTTCTATTTCGCTCTTCAGATCACAAAACATCTGATAAAATCCTTCTTTTGCATCTGCTACAATTCCCAGTGCAATTTTCTGATTATAAGAATGTGTGACATTATTCCTTGCCTGAAGCGCCTCCAGCCATATATGTTCATCCTTTATCATCCCGGCCTTATATGCCGTTTTCAGAATGATCTTAGGTGAACCGGTTGCCCCTTCCTCATATCCATGCATTTCCAGAATCTCTTTCATCATTTTCCAGGACTGCTCAAAACAAATCTCATATAATCCCACCAGTCCCGTCAGAACAACATTGTCATAAGGTTCTTTATAACGATACATTTCTTTCATATTGGAAAGCGCAGCGCAAAAATTCTCATACTTTTTCATATAATAGTTTTCCTTCCCGTTCAATGGTCTCCCGTAACTCATCCTGCATTTCTCTGTCAAGATTCACAATATCAAATTCAAGGAGTGTGCTCGTTTCTTCTTCCACATCCAGTGCAAAACCCGCAAAGTCACCACCTGATACAGCTATATCAATGTCACTGGTTCTTTTGTAGTCTCCTCTTGCCCGCGATCCGAAAAGAATCACTCTTTTCACCTGATACTTTCTGGCCAAATTTTTGATTTCTTCTATTACTTCTTTTCTGATGCCTGTCTCTTTCATTTTTGTTCCCGCCTGTTTTTCTCCTCTTACCATACCATTCTATGCCTCTTTTCGCAACCGCCAACCTTCCGATATTCTTAAGGAAAAACATATTTTATTTCTATAATTTTCACAGAACAACCACATTTTTCCTTTACCATAAATTCATCGAATTCAACAGGAAAGCAACGCAGAAAGGCTGGTAACAATAATGAGAAATAAATACGCAGCACTGGCACTTGGTATGGCACTGACTATAACGGCCATGCCAGTTATGGCAGCATCTACGACGAATACAGCTACAACAGAACGTTCCGCAAAATCTGATGACGCCTCCACCCCACCTGAGAAACCGGATGGGGAAGCACCTGGATCGTGACCGGTGACAGCACTCTGACCAGTCTTTCATGCGAAGGAACCATCACCGTGGATTCTTACGAGACAACTGCTGATACCAGTGGAGCAACTGCTTCTTCCAGCTGGTCTGACTATGCGGTAGATCGTTCAGAATCTCTGTAAATACCCAAATATGATAACACCTTTTCAATCAGAATCCCGCAGCGATAAAACAAAGCTGTGGGATTCTTTTTGATTTCTTAAAAAAACTCCCTTTTTTTTATTAATGGGAGTATAATAAACGATATATCATTTAAAGGAGAAATGACATGAGTACAATGAATCTGACCCTGTTAACGGATCTTTATGAGCTCACGATGATGCAGGGCTATTTTAAAAATAACTGTAATGAAACGGTCGTATTTGACATGTTCTATCGTACCAATCCATGTGGCAATGGCTATGCGATCTGCGCCGGCCTGGATCAGTTAATTGATTATATCAGGCGTCTTTCTTTTTCCGATGACGATATCGCATATCTGGATTCTCTTCATCTGTTCGAAGACGATTTTCTGGAATATTTGAGAGGATTTCATTTTAGTGGCGATATATATGCCATTCCAGAAGGAACCGTTGTCTTTCCAAGAGAACCACTGGTAAAAGTGGTGGCTCCGATTATGGAAGCACAGCTGGTGGAAACTGCCCTTCTGACGATCATCAATCATCAAAGTCTGATTGCTACCAAAACTGCCCGTGTGGTTTATGCCGCTGACGGTGGCGGTGTCATGGAATTCGGTCTTCGCCGTGCACAGGGTCCGGATGCCGGTGTCTATGGTGCAAGAGCAGCCATAATCGCAGGATGTATCGGCACTTCCAATGTCCTGGCCGGACAGCTGTTTGATGTACCGGTAAAAGGTACTCATGCACACAGCTGGATCATGAGTTTCCCGGATGAATACACTGCATTCAGGAAATATTCAGAATTATACCCGGATGCCTGCTGCCTGCTGGTAGATACGTACGACACCTTAAAATCCGGTGTTCCAAATGCCATCCGTGTATTTACGGAAATGCGTGAATCTGGAATCGAACTAAAAAACTATGGAATCCGTCTGGACAGCGGTGATCTGGCTTATCTGACCAAACGAGCCCGCCAGATGCTGGATGAAGCCGGATTTTCCGATGCCTTCATCTCCGCTTCCAGCGACCTGGATGAATACCTGATCACCAGCCTCAAGTCTCAGGGATGTAAGATCGACTCCTGGGGAGTTGGCACCAACATGATTACTTCCAGGGATTGTCCTGCTTTCGGTGGTGTCTACAAACTGGCTGCTGTACAGGATGAGAACGGTAACTTTATTCCAAAGATCAAACTTTCTGAGAATATTGAGAAGATTACCAATCCTGGTAATAAGACGGTTTTCCGTATCTATGAAAAAGCCGATCACAAGATCAAGGCCGACCTGATCTGTCTGGCAGATGAGACTTTTGATGACACAAAGGATCTGACGATCTTCGATCCACTTGAAACCTGGAAACGTACCAAATTAAAGGCAGGCACCTATGAACTGCGTGAGCTTCTGGTTCCTGTATTCAAAAATGGGAAATGCGTCTACACCTCTCCATCTGTTATGGAACTGCGCGATATCTGCAGTAAAGAACTGGATACACTGTGGGAAGAACACCGACGTCTGATAAATCCTTCTCAGATGTATGTCGATCTCTCAGACCAACTCTATGATATCAAGAAAAATCTGCTTCATCAAATGAGTATGTAAACCAATGGGGACGGTGTTTTCTGGCTCTAAAGAGCCAGAACACCGTCC
>QUMM01000056.1 GCA_003435055.1 Lachnospiraceae bacterium OF09-6 | reverse complement strand
GAAAGGCAGTGCAAGAGGCGGACCCTCTCAGTGCGCCTTCCGGGCGCAAGCAGGGATGAGCCCCTTATAGGGGCAGTGCAAACCACCGGCTAAGCCGGTGGTTATGATTCAGCATCTGGCCAGTTGTTTATTTAACTCATATCGTTCTGTTACTTTCTCCATAATAAAAATTCTCCTCCTTCAGCTATTCCATAATAATTACTGTGCCATTTCTGCATCGGTAAAACAGGTTGCACAGAGTTTATGCACCGAGTATAATGGAGATGTGATATTATGAAAATAATTAATTTTAATATATTCAGTAATACCAGATAGGAGAAAAAATAAACGGTGCTTACTTATAATTTTACCAGTACAGGGTCAGATTCCCTGTATGAATACCTGTATAAATGTATCAAAAAAGACATTCTTTCCGGGAAAATCAAAGCAGGAGAGAAACTGCCGTCCAAGCGGATGTTTGCAAAAAATCTGGGTATAAGCGTGATCACGGTGGAAAACGCCTATGGACAGCTGATGGCAGAAGGTTATATTTATTCCCAGCCGAAACGGGGATTTTTTGTATCTGATCTGAAGTATACCTCAGCACCGGCAGCAGAACCGAAAGTGGACATGAATCATCTTATTCTGACGGGAGGAGAAAATGCTTATCTGGCGGACTTTGCCAGCAATCAGACTGAGACAGAAGTGTTCCCGTTTTCTATCTGGATCAGAACCATGCGGGAGATTATGTCCGAGAAGCAGGAAGAACTTATGACGAATCCACCATGCGGCGGAATTCTGGAGCTGCGGGAGAGTATCGCCAGGTACCTGATGGACTTCCGGGGAATGAGTGTGAGAAGGGAGCAGATCATTGTCGGGGCAGGAACAGAATACCTCTACAGTCTGCTGATCCAACTTCTGGGTGAACGGAATATGTACGGTGTGGAGAATCCTGGATATCATAAAGTAGCGAAGATCTATAAAAGTATGGGAGTGCCATATTGTTATCTGAATATGGACCATGCAGGAGTAAGAATGGATGAGCTGGAAGAGAAAAAAGTTCAGATTCTTCATATCTCTCCGTCCCATCATTTTCCGACTGGCGTAGTGATGCCGGTGAGCCGACGATATGAGCTCCTGGGATGGGCTGCGGGAGATTCAAAGCGCTATATTATCGAGGATGATTACGACAGTGAACTGCGCCTGGGAGGAAAGCCGATTCCAACCTTACAGAGTATGGATGTGTCAGGAAAAGTCATTTATATGAATACCTTCACCAAGACACTGTCTTCCACGGTTCGTATCAGCTACATGGTGCTTCCGGATCAGCTGGCAGAGGTGTTCTATCAGAAGCTGAGCTTTTATTCCTGTACCGTGTCCAACTTTGAACAATATACGCTGGCCCGGTTTATTCAGAATGGGAGCTTTGAAAAACACATCAACCGTCTGCGCAATTATTATCAGACCAAACGGGATCAGCTGCTGGAGGCCTTTCGCAGTCACTCGATTCATAAATACATAGCCATTTATGAAGAAGAGGCCGGGGTGCACTTCCTGATGAAGATTGATACAAAGAAAAGTGAAAAAGCGGTTCTGGATGCAGCCAGATCCAGGGGGATTCGACTGAATCCGGTGTCTGGTTATTACTTCGGTACACCACCAGAGGAAGAACAGGTATACGTTATGAACTATTCTTCCATACCACTGGAAAAAAAAGAAGAGATTGTTTCTGGAATATATGAGTCTATTTTGTGAAAAATGAGTATTGCAATTCATATAAGACCACAGGTATAATATGGGTAACATTGTCCTAAAGCCATCTTACAGCCTGCACTTGGGGAGGAGTGGTTTATGGGCATACACGGCACAACCCGTGTGAATATAAATGAATAGCGAGGAGTATTGATTATGGAAATGAAGCCTGTAAAAGAAGGAAAAGTACGTGAGATTTATGACAACGGCGACAGCCTGATTATGGTAGCAACGGATCGTATCAGCTGTTTTGACGTGATACTGAACAACGAAGTAACCAAAAAAGGTACCGTACTGACACAGATGTCTAAGTTCTGGTTTGACCTGACAGAAGACATTCTGCCGAATCACATGATTTCCGTAGATGTGAAAGATATGCCGGAATATTTCCAGCAGCCGAAGTTCGATGGCAACAGCATGCTTTGCCGTAAGCTGGAGATGCTGCCAGTAGAATGTATTGTGCGTGGCTATATCACAGGAAGCGGATGGCAAGTTATCAGAAAAACGGAGAAGTATGTGGAATCAAGCTTCCAGAAGGATTAAAAGAATCCGACAAGCTCCCTGAACCGATCTATACGCCATCTACCAAAGCAGAAATCGGTGATCACGATGAGAACATTTCCTATGAACAGAGTATTGCTTACCTGGAAAAGAGATTCCCGGGTAAAGGCGAAGAATATGCAGCGAAGCTGCGTGATTACACCATCGCTTTATATAAAAAGTGCGCAGAATACGCACTGAGCCGTGGTATTATTATTGCAGATACCAAGTTCGAATTCGGTCTGGATGAGAATGGCAATATTGTGATTGGGGACGAGATGCTGACACCGGACAGCTCCAGATTCTGGCCGGCAGAGGGATACGAACCGGGACATGGTCAGCCATCCTTTGACAAACAGTTTGCACGTGACTGGCTCAAGGCCAATCCGGATAATGACTGGACACTGCCACAGGAGATTGTAGATAAGACCATTGCAAAGTATCTGCAGGCATATGAACTGCTGACAGGAAAGTCACTGGCATAAGAACCGGAGCGGTCAGTAAGAAGCAGTTAGAACATGAGAAAACCGGCGATGTGGGAGTACAGCATATCGTCGGTTTTTCAGCATATGAAAAATAAAGGAAACAGATATGAATCGATGGAAAAAGGCCACCACCATGCTGGCGCTGCTGACAGCCGGACTGCTGACAGGATGTGGAGACAGCAGTAAAACAGAAGAAGTACACAGCTTTGCAGTATGGGAGAAGACAGAGGATGTCGCCTATACTTTTTCAGATGGCGTGACAGCTGAAAAATGGAAGAATGAAAAAGAGAATACACAGCAATATCGTTATCGGCTGGAAGATGGCACAGATCTGCTTCAGACAACCGATGTACTGTCACCGGAAGAAGAAATCGATTCGGAACTGTCAGGCTTTTGCGGTCTGGAAGAGACAGCACAGGAAAATGTGCGGGCATATTATCAGAAGCAGGGAATTGTCTATAATCTTGAAAAAGAACTGGAAGATGCTTACGAGGACTATCTGACCTGTGCGGACAGCCGGGAGCATTTCACCTGTCATGAAGTCTCACAGGATGTGATGGAATCTGCGGAAAACGGAACCTATATGGTGATTCTCACAGCAGTTACCACGCCGAAAAAGCTACATTTTGACGGGGGAACAACCTGTAATTATCAGACTGCCATTTTTGACCGTAAGAGTGGAGAGACCATAGATATCTGGGATTTGTTTACAAAATCTCAGGCTGAGACAAAAGAAGAACTGGCGAAGATCTGTTCGGTGGAGGATACCACCGTTTCGGAGCAGGACGTGGGTCCTGTTATGGATCAGAGTCAGATACTGCTGTTTCAGGATTATCTGGAAGTCTGGTTTCCATATGGAACCTGGGAGAGACAGGAGTTTGATAAAGGATTTGGATTTGAGTATGAAAAAATAGGGGGACTGCTCTATGACTGGGCAGTCCCGTCTCAAAAGGAGTAAAGTCATGCGTTTGCAGAAAGTACAGGATGAATTAAAAGAAAAAGGCTGGGAGTACCGTTATACTGAGGAAGCAGAACTGGGAAGCATTGATTTTGAGTATCGGGGGATCAGCTATCATATCTGGGAATTTGATGAGAATGGTCTGGGAGCGGAAAGTAATATCCGTACTGCAGGAAGAACAGAGGATTTTACCGGTCCGGATTATGAAGAACAGATTGTGCAGCTGGTAAAAGAAAGACAGTAAAAAACAGGAGAAGAATCATGAAACAAGCGAAAGCCATTGTACTGGCAGCCGGACAGGGAAAGCGTATGGGGAGTGTGGTGCCGAAGCAGTTTCTGGAGCTGGACGGTAAGCCGCTGCTGTTTTATTCACTGGAATGTTTTGAGCAGTCTGAACTGATCTCGGAGATCATTCTGGTGGCTGGAAAAGATGCCATCCCATTCTGTTGGAAAATCGTAGATCATTTCGGATTTCAGAAAGTAAAATATGTAGTTCCAGGCGGAAAAGAACGATATGATTCAGTCTATGAGGGACTGAAGGTCTGTGGAGACTGTGATATCGTCTTTATCCATGATGGGGCAAGACCGTTTCCAGATGCCGGGATGCTGGAGCGTACATTTGAAGCAGCGGACACGTACGGAGCCTGCGTGGCGGCGGTGCCATCTAAGGATACCATGAAGCAGGGAACACCAGATGGACTGGTGGAGAGGACATTGGATCGCAGTACTTTGTGGAATGTGCAGACACCCCAGGTGTTCCGCTATGATCTGATTATGGAAGCACATCAGAAAATCCGTAAGGGCAGTATGGAAGGTGTGACGGATGATTCCATGATCATTGAGACACTGGGGATCTGCCCGGTGAAGCTGGTAATGGGGTCTTATGATAATATCAAAGTTACCACACCAGAGGATCTGGTGATTGCTGAAAATATTTTAAAGAGACGGGAAAAAACCACTCTGGAAATGAAAGAAAAAGAATGAGAAGGATCAGTGTGCAGATCGATACGGACTGGCAGGATCAAACAGTCGAACAGTATTTAAAGAAGGAACTACAGCTGACAGCGGCGCAGATTCGCAGCCTGAAGTTCCTTTCGGATGGAATACGAAAGAACGGTATGGTATGCAAAGTGATTGACAGACTGCAGAAGGGAGACTGGCTGGACATTCCGTTGCCGGAGAAAAAAGCAGATGCCCGGAAAGTAGAGCCTTCCGGTGTCATGCCAGAGATCCTCTATAGCGACAGAGATGTGATCTGTGTATGGAAACCATCAGGCAGAGTGACGCATCCGGTAGCAGGGCACCGGGCAGACAATGTGACAGGAGATCTGATGACGTATCTACAGAGTCAGGGACTGCAGGAAACGGTACACAGTATTGGAAGACTGGACAAAGATACCGCCGGCATGCTGGTGTTTGCCCGGCACCGTATTGCTGCCGCAAGGCTCTGGCAGCAACGGGAAGACGGCCGATTCATCAAAGAATACCTGGCCTGGTGTGAAGGCGTTTTTCCTGAGGAAGCACAGTGGCAGGAACAAGAGTTGTCTGCGGCTTTGGGAAAAGTGCCGGAAGTGCCAGGTCAGGGACAAAGGATGCAGGTCACGCCCACCGGCAGTCCGGCGGTTACCTGTTATCAGGTGATTTGTCAGGAGAAGGAGCGGGCGCTGGTGCGTCTGCATCTGAAGACCGGGCGGACGCATCAGATTCGGGTACATATGGCATATATTGGACATCCGCTGGTGGGAGATTCCCTGTACGGTCATGGAATCCCTCATCAGGATGCGGCAATGCTGTGTGCGTGGAAGGTTCGGTTCTATCAGCCATTTACAAAAGAAGAGATAGTGTTGGAATACAGGGCTCCGGTGTACTCTGTGCAGAATGTGGAAGGGGATCAGGTTTCATGACTGACAGCTGGTTGACTTTGTGTAATCAGTTCCTGCAGTGTGCCAAAGTGATAGCCCATATCTTCCCATCTCGTCAGCAGTTCATCCAGAATAGCAGCATTGGTAGAAGAGGTATTATGCAGCAGGACAATAGCGCCAGGATGGATCCGGCCAAGCAGTTTGGCAAATGCCTCTTCTTTCGATGGTTGATTATCCTGATACCAGTCTACATAGGCAAGACTCCAGAAAAAGGTGGAATAGCCAGATCTTTTGCCATCTGCAGATTCTCAGTACTGTATTTTCCCTGGGGAGGACGATAATAGTGGGGCATTTCCTCTCCGGTGATCTGGCGGTAGGCATCGGCAGTGCTGTTTAGCTCTTCAGAGAAAGTATCTATTGTTGAGATGGCGGACATATCCGGATGGTGCCAGGTATGATTGCCGAGGGTATGCCCTTCTGCGACCATACGTTTGACCAGATCTGGTTCCGCTTCCAGGAAAGTACCCACTGTGAAGAAGGTGGCAGAAACCTGATGTTTTTTCAGGGCATCCAGAATGGCTGGAGTATTGCCATTCTCATATCCGCAGTCAAAGGTGAGGTAGATGATCTTCTCGTTCGTATCCTGAGCGTAGTAGGCATGGTAAGGCTGCAGTTCAGCTACGGTAGCGTTCCCCACAGGACGCTGTCCTTCTTCCTGAAAGCTGAGTCCCCAGTTGGCGGCTTCTGGCTGCAGGATAGAAGAAGCGGGAATACTGGTTCTGGAATGGGCGGCCAGACGGCCCGCACCAAAACAGAGGCAGAAAAAAAGAACCAGAAAAAGCTTGCGTAAACGTGTAGAATGAGGCATAATAAACTCCAGATGTTAAAAATGAATTTGTAAATATATATGTAAAAAATATGAATTTAAGACGAAAAAAGACTTGACGATCCACATACTCATATGTTAAGATGGACGAGCGAATGGAAGTAGGGCTTTTTTTTTTATGCCTAAAATTTTGATGGCCGTCGCGGGTCATCCACAAAAATTTGTTTGAGAGCGAGGTGGAAGTTGTGCGCACAAGAATCACATTGGCATGCACAGAATGTAAGCAGCGAAATTACAACACAACAAAAGACAAAAAGAATCATCCTGACAGAATGGAGACACAGAAGTACTGCAGATTCTGTAAGAAACACACACTGCACAAAGAAACAAAATAATCCTGTCTATTTGTGAAAGGAGAACAACATGGGAGATAATTCAAAGAATGATAAAGTCCCTGCACAGAGTTGGTCAGACGGACTCAAAGCTGAGTTCAACAAGATTATCTGGCCAAACAAAGATGATCTCGTAAAACAGACAGTCGCAGTTACAGTAGTTTCTGTAATACTGGGAGCACTGATCACCGTAATCGATAGTGTTGTTCAGTATGGTATTAATTTCTTTATTAAGTAAGGACAAGGTGAGCATATGTCAGAAGCAAACTGGTATGTCGTTCATACCTACTCAGGATATGAGAACAAGGTAAAAGCGAATATTGAAAAAACAATTGAAAACAGACATCTCGAAGACCAGATTCTTGAGGTACGCGTACCACTGGAAGAGGTTGTGGAAGTAAAGAATGGCGTTTCAAAAGCAGTCCAGAAGAAAATGTTTCCGGGTTATGTTCTACTCAACATGGTGATGAATGATGACACCTGGTATGTCGTAAGAAATACCAGAGGTGTAACAGGATTCGTCGGTCCGGGATCCAAGCCTGTGCCACTTACGGAAGAAGAGATGAAGCCGTTAGGAATTAAGAGTGATAACGTAGAGATTGACTTCGGTGTTGGTGATATGGTTAATGTCATCGGTGGTATCTGGAAGGATACAGTCGGTGTGATCCAGAGCATCAATGAAGCAAAGCAGAGCGTTACCATCAATGTTGAGCTGTTCGGTCGTGAAACACCGGTAGAAATAAGTTTCACAGAGATTCAGAAAATGTAGATGAAGTCATCCGTCATTTCGCAGACGGTTAGACAGTGGGAGGGAAATCCCCCGACAATACCACAAGGAGGTGCCTCATTATGGCAAAGAAAGTAACAGGTTATATTAAATTACAGATTCCTGCTGGCAAAGCAACACCAGCACCACCTGTCGGACCAGCTCTTGGTCAGCACGGTGTTAACATTGTACAGTTTACAAAAGAATTCAACGCAAGAACAGCAGACAAGGGAGATCTGATCATCCCTGTAGTTATCACTGTATACGCAGACAGAAGCTTCAGCTTCGTAACAAAGACTCCGCCTGCAGCAGTTCTTCTTAAGAAAGCCTGCAATCTGAAATCCGGATCAGGTGTTCCTAATAAGACAAAAGTTGCAACAATCAGCAAAGACAAGATCCGTGAGATCGCAGAAATGAAGATGCCAGACCTGAACGCAGGTTCCGTAGAAGCAGCTATGAGCATGATCGCTGGAACTGCAAGAAGTATGGGTATCACGGTTGAGGAGTAATAGTTAATCTATTATCCACAACATCGTAACTGAGCAATGTAAAGTGGGAGGGAGATTCCCGCAAATACCACCAGGAGGTTATTTAATATGAAAAGAGGAAAAAGATATACTGATGCGGCTAAAGCAATTGACCGCACAACTCTTTACGAAGCAGCTGATGCAATCAGCGTAGTAAAGAAAAATGCTGTAGCAAAATTTGATGAAACAATCGAAGTTCATATCAGAACCGGATGTGACGGACGTCATGCAGATCAGCAGATCCGTGGTGCAGTTGTACTGCCTCATGGAACTGGTAAAACAGTTCGTGTTCTTGTATTCGCTAAGAATGCAAAAGCTGATGAAGCACTGGCAGCCGGAGCTGATTTCGTAGGAGCAGAAGAACTGATTCCGAAGATTCAGACGAAGGTTGGTTAGACTTTGACGTAGTAGTAGCTACACCAGATATGATGGGTGTTGTTGGTCGTCTGGGTCGTGTACTTGGACCAAAAGGCTTAATGCCAAACCCAAAAGCTGGTACCGTTACTATGGACGTAACAAAAGCTATCAACGATATCAAAGCTGGTAAGATTGAATACAGATTGGATAAGACAAACATCATTCACGTGCCAATCGGAAAAGCTTCTTTCACAGAAGAAATGCTGAGCGACAACTTCCAGACGCTTATCGGAGCTATTACAAAAGCAAGACCAGCAGCATTAAAGGGTCAGTACCTGAAGAGTGTAACTATCACTTCTACCATGGGACCTGGCGTAAAACTGAATACTGCTAAATTTGTTTAGGATTTAGTTCTTAGATGTGAACCCGGGATCGAAAGATCCCGGGTTTTTTGCCATTGGGGACGGTGTTTTCTGGCTTTATGGTTAGCAAGTTTGAAAAACGATGCCAGTTGCGCTGAAAGTTTTCAAGCATAATTCTGAAAATCCATAAAGGATTGGAAGAAATAGAAAATGAACAAAATAAAAAAGTCCAGAATCCTAATTATCAGGAAACTGGATTTTTTTTACTTTGATATCATTGTTAATTCCATTTTCTAGGATGGAAGATTGCCGTATAAAAGCCGGTATTTGGCAAGTTCAGTTTCTGCGGAGTTGGCACGGGTTTCCGCAGAGTAAGCACGAGCTTCAGCGTTTTCAGCACGAAGACGTTCCCGTTCTGTATTTTTGCGTTCCTCTTCGCGTCCTTCTTCCACCATCATACG
>QUMM01000055.1 GCA_003435055.1 Lachnospiraceae bacterium OF09-6 | reverse complement strand
TCGGAAATGAAATTCTGGAAAAACCAGAAAAATTAACAGATGAAGAATTTAAAACGATGAAACATCATGCAGAATATACCTATTATATTTTGTCAGGGATAGATGATTTTGAAGAAATAAGAGACTGGGCGGCTCTTCACCATGAAAAGTTAAATGGAAAAGGATATCCTTTTGGAAAAACTGCTGATGAATTAAATGAACAAGAGCGCATTATGGCTTGTATTGATATTTATCAGGCACTTACTGAGGACAGACCATATAAGAAAGGATTATCACATGAAAAAGCGTGTGATATACTTGATGACATGGAACAGAAAGGTTTTGTTGATTCTGATATTTCAAACAAGATTAGAGAGTGCTTCAAATAAGCGTGTTAGTAGAGATAGGAGTCTATTTAATAAAATATCAATCTATATTTAATCTGAGAAATTTAAAATAGAATATAAAATGGAGTGTATGGAAATTCATATGCTCTATTTTTTTGCCCATTTTCGGGAAAAAGTGATTAAAAAACTATTGACATTTTGTTACTGGTAAAACGGCAAAAAGTATTCTGATCTCCCGCGGTGCGCGTCTTGCCGTATTTGATATTGCGGAGCTGCGCGAGGTTACATCCTATGATGAGTTGGAACTGGATACGCTGGGAGACAGAAAAACTGCTCTGTTTCTGATTATGAGCGACACGGATGACATAATAATCTGTGGCGATTCTTCCATCTGCTCAGAGAAAAAGCGGTCACGAGGGACGAAGCTCGCTGATTCCTGTGTAGAGCCGGAAAAAACGTATTTTATCGAATGGGAGCGCATCGGAAAGGGCAGTCATCGTCCGGCGCGCTCCTGTTTGAAAATCGCCATTTTTCCCAAGTCAAGAGCCGAAGAAAATCCCCGAAAAACACCCGATTGCGTGACAGAGCCGCAGAAAGGATAAGTCTATGAGAACAGGACCTACCAAGCAGGAAAAAGACCACCGAAATCTAGTTTGACGAGAAAGACCCCACCATCTTCATCCGTACCCACAACACCGACCTCAAAAACAGGCTGACCGCTCCATACAGAGAGGAGCGCCGCAGAGCGGCAAGCGAAGCGGCGAAAAACGAATAAAAGGGTTTTAGGGCTTCGTTGATTGTTGCGTTGGCAACCCCACCGCAATGGTAGTGCCCTTCTCCGAACTTTTCTCTACCCAAACGGAGCCGCCGTGGAGGTTGGCGATCTCCCATACCAGTGAGAGCCCCAGTCCTGCGCCACCGTATTCCCGGCTGCGAGACTTGTCCACCCGGAAGAAGGGCTGGAAGATACTGCGCTGATACACCTCCGGGATGCCGCAGCCGGTGTCGGAGACGCGGAGCAGGAGCTTTTCCAACTCCTGAGTGACAGAAACCCGTACCGAGCCGCCCGGCCGGTTGTACTTGACAGCATTCTCCGTCAGGTTGAAGATCAGCCGGTAGATCAGTGCATCGCTGCCGGTCATAATGCCGTCGCCCTCCGCCGTCAGCGTGACGCCGAGCTTATCTGAGAGCGGCGCAAGATCTGTGAAGATCTCCTCGATCATGGGAGCGAGCTGGATCCGCTCGTTCCGCGCCACCTGCCGCAGATTGCTCATCTCCAGCAGTGTCCTGGTCATCTGTATCAGCCGTTCCGTCTGCTCACGCAAAAGCGTGAGGAACTCTGCCGTCTCCGGTCGCACATCAGGATGCTCCGCGGAAAAAAGCTCCAACTGCGCCTGCATTAGTGCCAGTGGCGTGCGCAGCTCGTGGGCGGCGTTGCCGGTGAACTGCCGCTGGGCGGAAAAGGCGTTGTTCAGCCGCTCCAGCATCTGGTTGAATGAGCGGCTCAGCTGCCGGAACTCCGAAATAGCATCTTCATCGATCCTCATATCGGCAAGATTGTTCAGCTGCACCTGCTCCACCTGTGAGGTAAAGCTGCGCAGGGGTTTGAGAGCGCGTCCGCTGACGAAATAGGCGAGGATGCCGCTGAGCAGCGTTACCGCCGCCGTGATGTACCAGTTGGTGGTGCGGAAGCGCCCCTGCACCCCATCGACGACGATGGTCAACTCCTCGTTGGGCGCTATGAGCTGCGGGTCAAAGCTCGCCGCTTCTCCATCATTCAGGATCACCGTGCCGCCGCCTTGTAAACTGTCCGCAATGGTGTCCATATAGTACACACCGGAGGAGCACAGCAGCAAATTCATGGCCACGCAGGTGATGCCGATGAGCAGGACGGACATCAGCGTAATGCGCCACTGCAGGGAAAGCCGCTTCATTCCTCCTCGCCTCCCATCAGATAGCCCTCGCCGATGCGGTTGCGGATGGGATCATAGCCCAGCACGGCGCGGAGCTTTTTGCGCAGGGCGGAGATGTGGACGCGAATGGAATTGCTGAAGCTGTCCACGCTATTGTCCCAAACGTGATCCATCAGCTCCTCCTGACTTACTGGCCTTCCTTGATGCACCATCAGGTATTCCAGGATTCCCGTTTCCTTCCGGGTGAGCGTCAGTGTCTGCCCGTTGACGGTGGCGGTACGGGAGCGGGTGTCAAAGGTCAGGCCTCCGCAGCTTAGCAGCACATCCTGCTGGGTGAACTGCCGCAGGGTCAGACTGCGGATGCGAGCCTCCAATTCAGCTAAGTGGAAGGCTTCGCCAGATAGTCGTTGGCTCCAGCGTCCAGTCCATCCACCTTATCCTCCACCTCATCCCGGGCGGAGAGGATCAGCACCTTTGTCTCCCGGTCAGTCTGCCGCAGGGTGCGCAGCACTGTCATGCCGTCCTTCCCCGGCAGGTTCAGATCCAGCAGTACCAGATCGTAGCGTTCCACGCCCAGAAGCTCCAGCGCATTCTCCCCGTCATAGCAGCAGTCCACGCTGTATGCCTGGCGTCGTAGGCTGCGGACGATGGTTTCGCACAGGGCGCGTTCATCTTCAATTACTAAAAGGTGCATAAGAGCCCTCCTTTTTATTTCTTCGTTTTTGTGTTGTTTTCATTATAGCAAAAATAGATAAGGTTTGCATTAAGTTTTCGTTCTTAACAGAGACTTTAACTCTCCCGTGCTATGATGGGGACACAAAATAAATCAGAAAGGGTGATGAAAAATGAACTGTGAGAAAAAAGCCGCGGCGCAGATCGCGTTGCTGATGGCCGGAATCGCCATGCTGTGCTTCGGCGTATGGCGGGGCGAGGTAGCGACGGTGCTGAGCAAAGCCATCAAACTATGTCTGGAGTGTGTGGGCATTGGATAAGAAGCTTTCAGGCGTTTCGCAGACCATGTCTCGCTTCCGGGACTGGATTCAGGTGGGTGCGACGCTGCTGACCAACCTGCACCTGCCGAACTTTCTCAAGGGAGGACTGTATCAGGGCGCTGGGAAAACCGTCTGCGTGCCGGGGCTGAACTGCTACTCCTGTCCGGCGGCCTCCGGAGCCTGCCCCATCGGGGCGTTTCAGGCAGTGGTGGGCTCGTCCAAGTTCAGCTTCTCCTATTATATCACGGGCTTTCTCATTCTGCTGGGCGTGCTGCTGGGGCGCTTTATCTGCGGCTTCCTCTGTCCCTTCGGCTGGTTTCAGGAGCTGCTGCATAGGATCCCGACAAAGAAGCTCTCCACAAAGAAGCTCAAGCCCCTGACATACCTCAAGTACGCTGTCCTACTGGTGATGGTCCTCCTGCTGCCGGCGTTCCTTGTGAACGACGTGGGCATGGGCGACCCCTTCTTCTGCAAATACATCTGCCCACAAGGCGTGCTGGAGGGAGCCATACCGCTGTCCCTTGCCAATTCCGGCATCCGGGCGGCGCTGGGCAAGCTGTTTACATGGAAGTTCAGTATCCTGCTGTCGGTGATCGTGCTGAGCGTACTGTTCTACCGACCGTTTTGCAAGTGGCTCTGCCCGCTGGGCGCATTTTACGCCCTCTTTAATCGGGTGTCCATATTCCAGATGAAGGTGGACGAAAATAAGTGCATTTCCTGCGGGAAATGTGCCAAGGTCTGTAAAATGGACGTGGATGTGACGAAAACGCCCGACCATACCGAGTGTATCCGCTGCGGGATGTGCGTCAGCGCCTGTCCCACAGCGGCCGTGAGTTTCCGCTTCGGCTTCGGAGACGGAAAACAAAATAAAAATATTGAAGAAAATACGGAGGAAATAACATGAAGCTGAAGAAATTGACCGCATTGCTACTCGCAGCGCTGCTGGTGCTCTCTTTCGCCGTCTGCGGCGCGAAGGACAGCGACAAAGCCGCGGATATGAGCGGCGACAACGCCGCCATGACTGGCGAGCCGAAAACCGCTGAGGAGGCGCTCACCCTGCACAAGGAGCTGCTGGAGCGAGAAAACGCGCTCCTGTCGGAAAATGCCGAACTCTGGGAGAAGGTGTTCATGGTGGCCGATAAGGGCATGACCATGCAGGAGGACGGCAAAAACTACGGCGACTTCCTGCTGGATACCGTCGAGGCCGCTAAAGAGCAGTTTACCGACAAGGAGTATGAGTGGCTGAAGGAGTCGACCACGGAGATCAGCAATATTGAAAACAAGCTGACCGAGTTGGAAGAAAAGTATCCCGAGATCATGCAGAAATCCATGGACGGCGATATGAGTATGCCGCGGGCGATGATATGAGTATGCCGTCCGATCAGAGCGGCGCGGACAAGATGGCCGAGCAGGGCAGTATGCAGAAGTTCCCCGCCTTTGAGGGGAAAGACCTGGACGGCAACACGGTGAAGAGTGACGAGCTGTTCTCCGGCAACGCCGTCACCATAGTGAATTTCTGGTTCACCACCTGCAATCCCTGCGTGGAGGAGCTTGCCGAGCTGGACGCACTGAATAAGGAACTTGCGGAGAAGGGCGGCTCCCTCATCGGCGTCAACACCTTCACACTGGACGGCGACGAGGAAGCGATTTCCGAGGCGAAGGACGTGCTGGCCAAGAAGGGTGCCACCTATCAGAATGTGTATTTTGACTCAGATGGTGAGGCGGGAAAGTTTACCACCAACATCTTTGCCTATCCCACCACCTATGTGGTCGACCGCAACGGCAATATCGTGGGCGAGCCCATCGTAGGCGCCATCACGGAAAAGAAGCAGGCGGAGACGCTGCAAAAGCTCATCGAGCAGACGCTCGCCGCCGATATGGGCTGACAAACGAATTTATCTTCTCAGAAAGGCGGGATACACTATGTATCGGAGAGTATTGCCGCTTCTGCTCACCGCGATACTGCTGCTGAGCGGCTGCACTGCCGGGCAGAAAAATATGCCGCAGAAAACGGACGAGAAGGAAATGACCGGACAGCCCTCTGATATGTTCGGTGAAGGAAGCATGTATATGGATACCACGGAAAATGTCATATATCTGGCGGGCGGCTGCTTCTGGGGCATGGAACAGCTGATGCAGTCCATCCCCGGTGTCATCGATGCCGAGAGCGGCTATGCCAACGGCACCTGCGAGGCGGACGCCGATTACAAGACCGTCTGCAAGGGCGAGACTGGCTTTCGGGAGGCCGTGCGGGGACGCAGTGAAAAGTTCTTCGTGGAGATCGGTCCACTCAAGAACTACTACCCCGCCGAGGAGTACCACCAGAACTACCTCGAAAAGAACCCGAACGGCTACTGTCACATCCCGCGCGCGGAGATGGAGCTGTTTTCCCGGCTGCGCATCGATCCGGGCGACTATCAGAAGCCCGCGGCGGAATCCATCCGGGACAAGCTGACGGCGGAGCAGTACCGTGTTACGCAGGAGAGCGGCACGGAGCGCGCTTTCACAGGCGAGTTCTGGGATAAGTTTGAAAAGGGCATCTATGTGGATGTCGTCACCGGCGAGCCGGAGTCCCCCAATGGCGTGCGCTACTGCATCAACAGTGCGGCCCTGCGCTTTGTGCCTTACGCAAAGATGAAAGCAGAGGGTTACGGATATCTTCTGTATCTGTTCGAGGAATGAGTTCACAAAATACAATGATATAATAAGTAGCGGCCCAATCATTATGAATCGGGGCGCTGTCGTTTATACTCATGTCGGTTTATTCAAACAGGACGTTCAGCTTGCTGTTCAGAATCAGATCGGCATAAGCAAGCGGGTCGTTGTAGATCAGATAATCCAGCTCTGATCGCTGGAAGCGGTTATCGGCAACTTCGTTTTCAACGGCGGTGAAGTCAATGGAGATCTGGATTCTATCGTCAAAAACCAATTCTACGCAGGCTGTGTCGATGTTGAATTGATGGATATGGAACCTTATCAGATCATCCAGTTTTATTGTGGCAGGGGCAAGATGGAAAACGTCATTAAGGAAAGCAAAAGTGGATTTGACTTTGCTGCTGTCAGCAGTCATTCCAAAGTAGTAAATGCCAACCGTATGAGACTTCATATGCTTGCCTACAACCTATTCAATTGGTTCAGGCGGCTTGTACTGCCAGCCAGTATGCGGAAGCAACAGGTGGATACCATTCGCTTAAAGCTGATAAAGATTGCTGCAAGGGCAATCCATTCAGCAAGATCTATCACATTCAAACTGTGTAGCAGCTGCCCTTATAAAAGGGAGTTCTACAGGACATTGGAGAATATCCAGCAGCTGTCCGTACAGTTGAAATAGTAACTATTAACGTACCTTGACAGTTTCAAAGTAACTCAATCAAATTTCATAGGGGAAGTTTGTCCATTTTCATAGATGATCCGATTGAATTCAAGGAAACTGTTTCAAGTCTTTGCAGTATAGAGCATTTCTATATGCCCATGAATAATTCAGGATTAATTTTGATTTATGCGAAATAGAAATATTTGAAAACATTGTGGTCTAATCCTCGAAAGTCTAAAGGAATTGATGATGGAGATACTAAGGTAACTTTCGATATCTAATAGGGTGCCGCCAGGGACAGTAAAAAAGCCATAAATACCATCCCTGTTAAATGATGATGTCGAGGAAGAATTGAAGCGGATGGAAGAGTTTAGGAAGGCATAGGTTGAGTAGAAGAAAGAGAAACCGATTTTGCAGAAGATGTTTAAGGTAATTTGATACACGAGAAGAGTAACACTTCAGATTTTGATTGCTGGTGTCATTTTTGCTCTCAAAAACTCGGAACGTAAGATTGACTGTACCGATTAGGTACGGTATATAAAAACACATATTAAAATCCATAAGAAGGAGAAGAAAGATTCACCATCATTAACACGCAAAAAGGAGGAAAATGAAATGAAGAAAATGAAAAAGACACTTTGCGGCTTTTTTGTATGTCTGTTGTTAGTCGCTGCCACCCCATTACTGGCAAATGCAGCAGTCAAAGCACCTGTTTGCCCTAAGACCCAGACCCTTTATATTGATAGATCTGCCCCATTCAAGGGTGTCGATGACACATCTGTATACGGTTTTATTTACATCAAAAACCTTTCATCTACAGCAACTATTACCAACATAAAATCATCTAACACATACTACACAGCTAACAAACGCCAGGGATTAAATGCGATCCAGATTGGCACGAGCACGAAGTTTCACATGAAGAACCACAAGGTTAAAGTTGGCGAAAAATCCACCTTCAGCTTTGTAGTTAATCAAGATGGGAAAAGCTATAAGCTGTCCTGTAAAGTAACCTTCAAACAGCACCCTGCAGTTTTTAAGTCTTTTAAAGTTGGCTCAAAAGATTACGCTTCTGAAATCAATGGTTACTGGCAATATGGTGCCAAGATTTCCCGTTCTGGAAAAACACTGATAAAGGTTGCTGCTGCTAAAAATTACAAAATAGATTTTATTGAAATTGCTTATAGAAAGGGCAACAAGGCGTTCACTAAGAAGATCAAAAACGGACAGAAGGTTTCACTGAAAAACGCTGTTTCAATCGATGTTACTTACCATACAACGAAAAAGCCAAAATATTACAAAGCACCAGGTTCTGACTATCGCTACTATTATAGCGATCAGCCAACTCCCCTCTATTCCGATTTCTCATTCAATTTATGGTAGTATAGGCTCCAGGGGCTGTCGTTTGACAGTCCCTTTTTTGTACAGAAAATTCCCTTTAACATGGAGGAATACGAATAAAAAAATATCCACCTGTACATAAAAACAGCTACCATATATCTTTCTGTGTAAAGAAAGTATACAGTAGCTGTTACTTGATTTCTCTTATCTTTTTTTTCTTTTCAACACTCAATACAACAATCAGCATCAGTGCTCCAAAAACAAGCAATATTTGAAGTTCACCGGTTTCTTCCGGTCCATATCCTGTCTTTGGACTCTTAGTCTGTTTCGTCTCAGGAGCAGGTGTATTACTTGGTTTGGGAATTTCTGTGGGATTCGGGGTTATACTTGCTTTCGGTGTTATTGTTGTTTCTGGTGTCACTGTTGGCTCTGGTATCACCGGAGGTTCCGGGGTCACTGTTGGTTCCGGGGTTGGCGTTGGCTCTGGCTTATACGAATTTATCACCGTTACCTGGGTTAATGTCTGATCATCCACTGTCATAGAGGCTTCAAGCTGTCCCTTATTGTCTGTTACAATCACCTTTACCCGATATACATGCTCATCATTATGGGAACTTTTGCAGATTTTTAACCAGAAGCTTCAACCGACTCTATACAGGGAACGCTATCGTTTGGTTGCTTAGGCTGATAATTGTGCAGACGGCATCTGCACAATTTGCAACAAAAAAAGAGGAGCCAGTTCAGGCTCCTCAAATGTACATTATTTCAAAAAGTTGCTCTTATGTTCCAGTGCGTGCAGATTATATCCAAGTGTGGCCAGGTGTGCTACCTTCAGCGCAACCAGATTGATGTCAGTGGACATCGTGCTGGCGATCTGCTCGGCTGTGTATCCATATTCATAGATGTAACGAAGGACTTCGTTGCTGTCCATCAGGATCTCCGCTGCTACGATGTTCGCTTCATATTCCGGTTTGGATTTCATGTCATAGAGCATGAACTCATGAATCGGGGTGGTTTTCGCCATATTCCGGTGAAGCTGGTCATGCCCTAATTCATGTGCGCACACGATGCGCAGTATATTTTCATCCAGACTGTTATTCAGAAAAATAAAGCGATTTCGCTTAATCACCCGGTACATTCCTTTCAGGGAACCAAAATTTTCGCAAAGCATGACATTTATACCAAGCTGCCTTGCAATTTCAAAAGGGTCTCTGGAACCGCAGCGTTTTACCAGTTTCTCACCGACCCGTGAAAGCTGTTCTGCATTCATCATACCACCTCCAGTTTACAGTATAGCGAAAAGTGTGTACGATAAATATCACTGATCAGATTTTTTACGCCTCGTTTTCGGGGCGTATTTTTTACTTTATAGGAAAGACCGCCTTTGGCGCTCTCTTGAATTAAAATAGCCCGCACGAAGGCGGGCATGACAAAACGATGATCATGAATCAGAACAGGAAAAAACCTTCTTCTGCATCATCATCAAAAATATCTTCATTTAGAAAATAGTCCATATCCAGAAGTTCCTCCTCGCTCATATGGCGGATGTCCGCAGAGGTCATACCTTCTGGTGGATTATTTATATATTTTTCGCGTAGTTTCTCTATATCAG
>QUMM01000054.1 GCA_003435055.1 Lachnospiraceae bacterium OF09-6 | reverse complement strand
ACGCATGCTTTTTATCCCATAGAGATACTGAATGAATGGTATCTTTATCAGCATGACGGGATCCATACTGGGACGACCGTTATCCGGACAGTATTTTTCTTCAACCAGATCATAAATAAAGTTCCAATTGATTGCTTTATCAATCAATCGCAGCATATGGTTTTGAGGTACCATGTCATCCATGGAAAACATCATCATTTGTTCTCTTTTTTTATCTGTATTTTTCGTCATCATAAAAAACACCGCCCTTCTGATATTTATTATATCAGAAAAGCGGTTCCAACAATAGCAAAACCCTGCAAAAGCAGGGCTTTGTCTACAGTCTGCGGCTGCCGCATTACTGCGACAGCCGTTTACATTGTCGTGAAATCTGTATCGTTCAGATTATTCAGCAGCGATAGCACCTGTTGGGCATTCTGCTTCGCATGTTCCACATTCCAGACATGCATCTGCATCGATTTCGTATTTTCCATCACCTTCGTGGATAGCTTCAGCTGGACATGCTTCTGCACATGTTCCGCAGCTTACACATTCATCAGAAATAACGTATGCCATAATAAAAATCCTCCTTATATAATGTTTGATTATTTTTTCACAGAAACGGGACGTCTCTGCGCTTTTCTGACTTCATTCTAATACAGAAAGAATATTAATACAAGAGTTTTGATTGTACTTTATTTCAGACTGTAAGATCGGAAGAACTAACAGAAATTGCGATAGGCTACCTTGCGGAATCATGTTATAGTAGAGATAATTTTGAAAGGAAAGAATGTCATATGGAAGAAAAAAGTACTCTGCAGGAGGCACTGGATTTCCTGCGAAGCAGAGAAAAGTGTAATTTGCTGATGGTGATGACCAATATTATTGTATTTGTGATATTAGAATGGATGGGGAGCACGACGGATACGATGTTTATGCTCCATCATGGGGCCATGTATGAACACTGGTGGTAGAGCGGGGAGAATATTACCGGCTGTTTACCTGTATGTTTCTGCATTTTGGGGTGCAGCATTTGTTCTATAATATGCTGCTCCTGATCTTTGTGGGGGATATGCTGGAAAAAGCAGTGGGAAAGATGCGCTATCTGATGATTTATCTGGGCGGCGGCATACTTGGCAATCTTCTGTCTATGGGTGTGGCGATGAAGACAGGATCTTATGCTGTTTCAGTGGGGGCGTCCGGCGCGATCTTTGCAGTAGTTGGTGCGTTAGTTTTTCTGGCTGTGAAGAACCGGAGTCGGATCAGCAGGGAGGAGAACAGGCGGCTTATGATCATGGCGGCTCTGTCACTGATCGAAGGCTTCACCCAGACGGGAACGGACAGTATGGCCCATCTGGGTGGCTTCCTTGGAGGGATGGCTCTGTGTCTGTTGCTGACAGCCATATGTGGTAAGCAAAAGACAGATGCCGATCCGATGTCCTAAACGAGAATGCCGTGATTATGCAGGAGAAGAGAACGGCAGGCAGATAATAAATCTGGTGTCAGATGAAGGCTCACTCTGGACCGCAATGGTTCCATGGTGGGCTTTTATTATGCGCTGAACAATGGCAAGTCCCAGACCTGAGCCTTCGCTCTTATAAGAGACAAAAGGTTCAAAGAGATGGGGCAGCTGCTCCCGTGGGATGCCGCAGCCATTGTCGGAAACGGTCAGATACAGAAGGGATCCGTCGGTGGTGGCTTCTAACGTGATGTGGCTGGCATGAGCCTCTGCAGCGTTGCGAAGAAGATTATCCAACACCTGCTGCAGCTTGTCCGGATCCAGCTCCATAGAAGGCAGATCAGAAGCGATCAGTGTAGTAAAAGTCATCTCATCTGGATGGTCACCGGTCAGACAATGGAGAAATGCTTCTCCATGAATTCCGTAGGCATGCATCCACTTATCAAGATCCAGAGAAATGGGATGAATCTTCATGCTGTTGTTAAATAGCGACAGATCCCCCAGAAGTGTCTTCAGATGCTGCATTTCTTCTCCTACGGTGTTCCAGTATTCGAAAGTGCCGACCTCCGGATGTGCAGATGAGATCAGCTGCAGATAGCTGTTGATCAGAGTGACTGGATTGCGGATCTCGTGTGAAATGGCAGATAATAACAGTTCGTATTTTTCGTTCGTGTGCATAAAAACCTCCTCGGAAAAGCATGGCAAACAGACGGTGACAAAACTTCTACCGCCCCTTAAAAAACCTTATAAAATCAATGTTTTTGACACATATTTCAGTTGACATTCCAAAAGAAATAGTCTTAATATGTTATCAGATAAGAATGCTTACATAAATATATACGCAGGAGGAACAAAAACATGACAGATCAAAATTGTATTTTTTGTAAAATTTTAGCAGGGGATATTCCATCTGCTGTGGTATATGAGGATGACGACTTTAAGGTGATTCTGGATGTGGGACCGGCAGCGAAAGGACATATGCTGATCCTTCCGAAGGAACATTATGCAGATATTATGGCTATGCCGGAGGAACTGGTGGCAAAGGCATTTATTCTGGCAAAGAAGATGGCAACGAAGATGGAGTCTGTGCTGGGCTGCGATGGAATCAATGTAGTACAGAACAATCATGAGGCAGCAGGTCAGACAGTATTTCATTTTCACATTCATCTGATCCCAAGAATGAAGCATGATAAGGTGGGCGTAACATGGAAGCCGGGCACACTGACTGATGAAGTGAAGGAAGAAGTGCTGAAGAAGTTCGGACGATAAGGCTCGAACAGACAGGAAAGAGGATAGGCAACAGTAAACAGAAATACTACCAGGTGAGACCGCAAATGGAATCTGCGGTCTTATCTTGAATAAAGAAAGGAAAGTATCTGTGAGGGTATTGAGCAGATACAAGTGAGATTATGAAGGACGAATCATTCCATGCGGTTTTTCAGGCGAATTATCGGCTGATTTTCCATGCGGTGTTGCTTCGTACGAACAATCGTGAGTTGGCGGAGGATATTTGTCAGCAGACATTTCTAAAGTATTTGGAATACCGTGAAGTGGTGAAAACGGGCGCAGAGCGTGGCTGGCTTCTGGCGGTAGCAAAGAACCTGTTGACAGATGATTTCCGAAAAAAGAAACTGCGATTAATTGATCATACGCAAATAGAAGAAAGTGAAACAGAGTACTGTTATGAGGTAGATATGGCAAAAGAAGTCAGCAGAAAAGATTTCCTGCGACAGATCCTGACAGAACTGGAGGAGAAAAACCAAGACTGGTACGATGCGGTTTATGAGGTCTGTATGTTGAATCTGCCGATGGCAGATGTGGCGGCTCAAAAGAATATTTCGATTGATCTACTGCGGGCCAGATTATGCAGAGGCAGACAGTTCCTGAAGCAACGTTTTGGTGAGGAATATCAGGAGTTGAAGTAAGAAACAGTACCGGACTTCCGGAGCGAAATGAAAAAGATCGTCTGGAATGACCGGTACTGTGCTGAAAAAGTCTGATTTATGGAAGGAGGGCTCAGGAGCCGGAGACACAGGTCTCGATGAGACTGGTAATGGTCTCGATGGCGTTGCTCAGCTGGCTTTTCTCCATAGCCTGTATGTAGGCATCACGATGATCGTAGAGGTCATGGATGGTATCCAGCAGACGCTGAGAAGTCAGATCATCTTCTGTAAGAACTTCACAGAATCCCTGGCTGCGGAAAGATTCCGCATTCAGAATCTGGTCACCTCGGCTGGCATTGGAACCAAGAGGGATCAGAAGCGCCGGTTTGCGAAGCTCCAGCAGTTCACAGATGGCATTGGCACCGGCTCTGGAGACCACTACATCGGCGAGGGCAAAGAGATCTGCCAGTTCTTTTTTAATATATTCGAACTGTACATAACCTGTAGTGCCGTTCAGGGAAGGATCCAGCTTATCCTTGCCGCACAGATGAATGACCTGGAAATCAGGCAGAAGCTGTGGCAGGATCTCGCGAATGGCATGGTTCACATTAGCGGAACCCAGGCTGCCCCGATGATCAGAAGCACCGGCTTGTCGGAAGTGAATCCGCAAAATCTGCGGGCGGCTTCCTTATCACCGCTGCGCAGCTCCTGACGAATCGGAGAACCGGTCAGTACAGCCTTTCCGGCTGGAAGATACTTCACTGTCTCCGGGAAGTTGCAGCAGATCCTGGTAGCGAACGGTGCGGTTAGCTTGTTGGCCAGACCCGGTGTCATATCAGATTCATGACAGATAACCGGGATGTGTGCACGATGAGCAGCCATCACTACAGGAACAGAGACAAATCCGCCTTTGGAAAAGACGATGTCTGGTTTTAATTTTTTCATTAATTTGCGTGCTTCGGTATATCCTTTGATGACTTTGAAAGGATCGCTGAAGTTTTTCAGATCAAAGTAGCGACGAAGTTTACCAGAAGAAATGCCATAATAGGGGATCTGCATTTCTTCGATTAATTTTTTTTCGATCCCCTCATAAGAACCTATGTACTGAATATCATAACCCAGTTCTTTTAGACGAGGGAGTAAGGCGATATTTGGTGTAACATGGCCGGCAGTTCCACCGCCGGTTAAGATAATTCGTTTCATGACGAACCTCCATATTAGAAGATTTTTAGTAATTGTTCAGAATTCACTATCTTTATCTTATACTACTGGGGGTAAAAGTCAAGAAGGGACTTAAGGATATGAAAGACAGATTGGGAACTTTGGGACAACAGAAGGGACAGTTGTCAGATAAAGAATTTTATAGGCAGTTCCTGATGGGAAAGGAATGGCCGGAAGAGACAGAAGAAGACCGTTTTCTGGATCAGATGTTCCGAGAAGAGATGGATGAGGATGTGAAGCGGGAAGAAGCGCTGCAAGCAGCTCATCCGGAACTGGCAGACGCAGAGCCGTCTCCGGATCTGTTTGACCGCATTCTGCAAAGAGCGGCAGAACTGGATGGCGTGAAAACAGAAAAAGAGACTGTGGATGTAGAAACTGACAGGACGGAGGAGATGGGAGAAGCACCGAAACCATCCAGGCATCTCAGACAGCCGGAAGAACTGAAACAGGCAATGGGCGTGAAATATGAGGATCAGAAGATTGCGGAATACCGCCCGGAAGAATTCCTCAATGAAGAAGACCGTAAGGCACTGGAAATCGGTCGAAAACGTATGAAGAACCAGAGAAAGCACCGGTGGGCGATGCGCCTGCTGGCAAATGCAGCGGTACTGGCCTGCGTGTTCTTCGTGGGAGTCAGCACAGAAGCAAACAGGACAAGAATCGTGAATGTGATCAATACCTGGATAGGGAAAGAGGCACTGGGAAAATTAAATAACGAGGCGGATCGAGAAAATGTGCAGAACGATCAGGAAAAAGCCTGCGCGGAGATAGAAGAAAAACTGGGAATCAAGCCAGTGCATTTTATGTATGAATTGAAAGGTATGGAGTTTGATGGTTATGTAATTGATTTAAAAACAAAAAGAGCAGATTTATATTACACATATGATAATACTATATTAACAATCATGATGTATAAAGAAGAAAATGGAACGGCGAAAGGAAATATTAAGGATGGTGATGCGAATGCTTCAGTAGAAATTCCATCTAAAATCGGAGCAGTTAAAGTCGTTGAAATCGATGGAAGTACGAATAAGAAATATATGGCAGAATTTATATATGATAATACGTACTATCATATTATAGGAGAAATTCCAGAGGATGAATTTATGAATTTGATATCATCCATTTTTTTCTAAAATCCAGATAATAAACAAAGTAGGTGTTTGGTTTTAAACCAGACACCACTTTTTTGTTGGGGCAGGATTGCATCTGCACTGTTTCGGATAGATGTATTTAGGTTTTCTGAAATGGAAATTTAGTTATAGATGTACGAAAAACTTTTTATTATAAGACAGAATTCATATCAGGCGAATAGCATTCAGATTTTGATCATTCCATTATTAGTTGATGAAAGCAAAATGCAATTGAATAAAACGAATTAGTTCTAATTGTTTATATAGTGTTTTTTTGCAATTAAAAAATGTCTGTAACATTTTTTAAAATGTAAAAAATCTGAAAAAAGAAGTCAGATTTGACTAAAGATTTATAAAAATAATTTACCTATAATTTAAACATGAGGAGGTGATGAGAACTTGGAAAATAATTTATTGGAATTAAAAGACATAACAAAGCAATTTCCTGGAGTCTTGGCATTAGATCATGTTAGTTTTGATGTAAGGCCAGGCGAGGTACATGTGTTAATGGGAGAAAATGGTGCCGGAAAATCAACTCTAATGAAAATAATAGATGGTATTTATCAGCCAGATGAAGGCATAATCAAGATAAATGGTCAGGAGAAAAAAATTTCTTCACCGATATATGCTATAGAGAATGGCATTGCGATGATACATCAGGAATTAAATACTGTATTGGATTTAAGTGTTGCAGAAAATATTTTTATGGGGAGAGAATTTGGTAAGGGAATATTTTATAATCATAAACTGATGTTGAAAAAAGCTAAGGAATATATGCAAGAATTGAAAATTAATATCAATCCGAATCAAAAAATGAGAGAGCTATCTATAGCAAAAAGACAGATGGTAGAGATCATAAAAGCAGTTTCTATGAATGCAAAAGTGATTATTATGGATGAACCAACATCGGCAATTTCAGATTCCGAAGTAGATGCCCTTTTTGATATAATTAATAGTTTTCGAAAAAAAAATGTTGGAATTGTTTATATTTCTCACAAGATGGATGAAGTCTTCAGAATAGCAGATAGAATTACAGTATTAAGAGATGGAAAATTGGTTGGAACATATGCGGCAGAGGAATTATCGACCGAACAACTTATTGCAAAAATGGTTGGACGAACAATTGAAAATATTTATCCTCCTCGTTTAGAACATAAAATTGGTGAAGAAGTTTTAAAAGTCTGTAATGTCAGCAGTGGCTCTGTTCTAAAGCATGTTGATGTTACGCTCCATCAGGGGGAAATATTGGGATTGGCAGGACTGGTAGGGGCTGGAAGAAGTGAACTGGCTGAAGTTATATTTGGGATGAGATCATATGAATGTGGAGAAATCTATGTACATAAACAGAAAATGAATATACGCAGACCTGAAGATGCCATAATAGCCGGAATAGCATTTATTACAGAGGATCGTGCATTAACAGGATTGAATAAAAAGACTTCCGTAAAAAAGGATATTAGTATTGTTACATTAGGAGAATACTGCTTGGGAGGTCAGATTATTCAAAATAAAAAAGAAAATAAAGTTGTGGATCAACAGATTAAGGCACTTGAAATTAAAACACCGGGAAGAAATCAACAGATTAACAAGCTGTCTGGTGGAAATCAGCAGAAAGTGATTATTGCAAGATGGATGTTAAGCAATCCAGATATTCTGATTATGGACGAACCAACACGAGGAATTGATGTTGGAGCAAAATTTGAAATATATTCCTTAATTCAGAAATTATCAAAACAGGGGAAAGCAATTTTAATGATTTCGTCTGAGTTGCCGGAAATTATTGGAATGTGTGATCGCGTTCTGGTAATGAGCGAAGGGAAAATAACTGGTGAAGTATCAAAGGAAATTATGTCGCAGGAAACAATAATGATGATGGCAACAGGAATGGGGGGAGAAAGTCTTGAGAACAGATAAAAATAAAGTGGCATCAATGGTTTCGAAGTATGGTATATACATTGTTTTCATTATTATTTTTATGGGCTTATCTTTGGCAAATAAAGCTTTTTTTACTAGAAATAATCTATTAAACATTGTAAAACAAGGATCTATAGTTTCTATAGTTGCTATAGGACAAACAATGTGTCTGATAACAGGTGGCCTTGATTTATCATCTGGTTCAATTATGGCATTTGCAGGCGTTACATCAGCAACATATGGTCTTATCGAAAGTACAAATTTTCCGGTTGCAATATTGTGTGCACTTGGAGTAGGGACTATATGTGGGTTGCTTAATGGTATTATTATTTCATATGGAGATGTACCAGCATTTATAGCAACATTAGGAATGCAATTAATAGTCAGAGGTATGGCTCTTTTGATTACTAATGCGAAACCAGTATTTGGATTATCAGATACGTATACTTTTTTGGGAAATGGAAAAATATGCGGAATACCGGTTCTGGTAATTATTATGTTATGTGTAACCATTATTTTTACATTTATTTTATGTAAAACAAAATTTGGCCGTCATATATATGCAATTGGAGGAAATGAACTTTCTGCTTATGTATCAGGCTTAAATGTAAAAAAAATTAAACTGTTGGTTTATTCCTGTACAGGTTTATTAACAGGACTTGCTGGTCTACTTCTTGCGGGCAGAATCAAGTCTGGAACACCAACCATGGGAGAGGGGTATGAATTAGATGCAATTGCAGGAGCAGTAATAGGTGGAGTTAGTACGACAGGTGGAATAGGAACTGTTTATGGCGCAGTATTAGGTTCATTGCTGATGGCAATGATTAGTAATGGGTTAGATCTTTTGAATATATCTGCATATTATCAGCAGATTGTAAAAGGCTTGATCATTATGTTTACCGTGTTAATTGATGTTAAGACTAAAAGAGTAAAATCATAAAAGAGATTTATTTTGAAATATAAGCAGCGCGTGCTTATATAAGTTAAAGTTATAATTTTAAAAGAAGAAAAGGGAGGAACAACAATGAAAAAAAAATTAGTTAGTTCATTATTAGCAGTGTCTTTAGTAACAATGACATTTACGCCTTCAATAATGGCGAAAGAAAACGATGATATTACAATTGGAGTATCATTCCAGGGATTGTCGGATGAATATATTGTTCGTTTGAGCGATGCATTTAAAACTAGAGCAGATGAAGTTGGTGTAAATATTCAAGTGGCGGATGGAGAAATGAACGCCGAAAAACAGGTTAGTCAAGTAGAGAATTTTATTTCTCAGGGGGTAGATGTAATTGTTTTGAATCCTATTTCTGCTGATGGCTGTGCACCGGCCGTTTCAGCTGCAAAGGAAGCAGGCATACCTATTATTACATTGATTTCTGTTACATCAAATCAAGACGAAGCATCTACATATGTAGGATCTAATGCTATAGAATCTGGTGAAATACAAGCCGAGATGGTAGTGGATGATTTGAATGGCGAGGGGAATATTGTAGTAATGTTTGGGCAAATGGGACATGATGCTCAAATAGGAAGGTATGAAGGGTTGTTAAATACGATTAAAGATACTGATATTGAAATCATTGCGGAACAAACTGCAAATTGGTCAAGAGAAGAAGGGATGCAGTTAATGGAAAATTGGTTATCTGCAGGGAAAGAAATTGATGCGGTTGTAGCACAAAACGATGCAATGGCTTTAGGAGCAATTATGGCAATTGAAGAACAGAACCTGACGGGGGAAATAAAGGTTTATGGTATTGATGCACAAGATGAAGCTTTAGTTTCTGTAAAAAATGGAATAATGGCAGGAACTGTTTTTCAAAATGCAGAGGAGCAAGGAACACAGTGCGTAGATGTTGCAATTAAAGCTGCAAATGGAGAAAAACTTGAAAAGGATTATTATATTCCGTATGAGGGAGTTCGTGCAGAAAATGTAGAAGATTATGAATAAATATGCTAGACTGACAACGAGAAATATTAACCGTATATGAGGACAATAAATATGGCAAAAAGGAAAAGAATGATAAAAAGCATTAGATCAACTTTAAGGAGGTATTTAGTGATAGTAATTCTGATTCCTTTTTCCATATTGTCTT
>QUMM01000053.1 GCA_003435055.1 Lachnospiraceae bacterium OF09-6 | reverse complement strand
ATACTTGCATTCCCATGTTGTATGACTTAAACTGTTCTTATCCATTTTGGATACCTCCTTGATTATATTTTGTGAGTTTTGCGGACCCACTTTTATATTATCACAGGAGGTTTTTTACTTGAAGCTAAAGCTACTCCCTCCACCTGCCGAGCAGGTGGTTTATTTTTCTGCCATACAAAAAAGTGCCTGCCTTACGGCAAGCACTTTCTACATGTAAGCAATATTCTACTCTTTATAATAAAGCAACCCGTTGCTTGCGGAAGTCAAACATACACGTTCATCATATGCTATCCATGGTGACTCACAATTCATAGGCTCATTTACCCTGATTTTTCTCTTTCAGAAGTATTTGTCGATTTCTTTCTACCATCGGACGGATGCTGTCCATCACTTCTTTACTGGCTTTTTTACTCTTTTCAATACGCTTCTTTTCTTCCACGAACCAATTTGCGGCCTCTTTATTCAGTTCCAAGGATTCACCAAGCACTGCATGGTTATATGTCATAATCAACACCTCCTACCGATTATCATATATGATACCTACTTTATGACAGTTACTGAGAAAATACTGTACGGCCTTCTGATATCCTCTGATATTATCTGCTTCATTATGCATGGCAATCACCTCATTCACAAAATCAATAGCCGATGCATAATCGTACTTTCTGCTCTTGACAAGATACGAAACATTCCCAAGATTTGTCACGATAACCAAAAGTTTGATGCTATGATATCTTAGGAAAAAACGGATATCCATCAATGATACAAGTGATAACGATGGATGATTGTGTAACGATACTACTGCACATTCCTGTGATTTCATGATTAAATGAAAGGTCTGTGGGTCTGCCAGTGGATCTACGGAATGCTCATTGCCAAAATGAACGCCTACTAACTCCTCACCTGCAAGAATCATATCCGGGTCATAGCTGTAGGTAATTGCTACTTCGTTGGAATCATTTCTTTCTCTGGAAAGTTCCAATACCCGTTTTGCCAGACTTTGAATGATATCATATTCCTGTTCTGGCACGTTTCTGTAACGGATATAAGGTACTTTTTGAATTGCTTCCTCCGTAATTTCTACTTTTTTGTTTCGTTTTTTAGCCATTTCAAGGCTGTCTAGTCTATTCTGATCCATCCCCGTATCCTTTCATTTCTATCTTTATTATAATTTTCTTTCAGCCAAATAACAACTGAACAATTTATAAATTTTCAATTTTCCTCTATGAACCCGTCAGAAATACATTTATTCTATCTGAATGCCCTGCACCACCTGTCTTGTTGACTTATCTCCTGTACAGGTAGACAGTGTAACAATCTTTCCTGTCTGCCCGTCCCAGTCATCTAGTGTAGACTGTCCCTGCATTTTCCTCATCCATGCTTTGTATTTCTCCGCATCACCAAACTGAATCGTATAGGTCTCACTCCCCGTTTGGGTGCTGTACACGGCACATATCTGGTACAGCAAATTTTCTTCTGGTGTGATGAGCCAGAAGTACGGGCATTTCTGCAGTATCTGTTCATTTTGCAGATCTTTCAACTTAGCAAACATACTTCCATCTCTCATATTATGCCCGTAGATGATACTGTTATAATTCTGGAAGTCCGGATCATTCGCTGCATCCAGAAAGATACTTCCTGCAAACAGTTCCTGCCTGTACATATCATGATGCAGGTAAAATTGATTATCCCCTCCCTGAAGCACCGGATAAGAAAGATCCAGTGCCGGGATCTGCAGCCATGCAATGATATCCTGGTTGACTGCTTTCACCTCTGTCCACTTAACCTCCGGAGGCTCCGGTACTCCCACCGGCAGTGCTTTCTTTTCTTCTATTACTTCTGCAGTTTCCGTTTCTTCTGTATCGGATTCTATAAAATGTACCTGCGCATATATGTACTCATCCCTGCCTTTTTTGTATTCCTCATGTACACTTATGCCTTGATACACGCCGCAAACAATTAAACCCACACCGACTATACCAGGACAAACCGCTGCTGCAATCCTGCTTATCTTTTTATTCTTCATATGTACTATACCCATCCATCAGCTTCAGCATCATACTCCGTCTGGCTTCCTGTAACTGCTCGCTGAAAATCTCTCCCAGCTGCTCCAATGCACGTCCCCGGATTCTGCTGATCGTTGACACACTAAGCCCGGCCATTTTTCCATATACCTGCCACTTTTCTCCCTGTATACAGATATGATTCACTATTTCCTGTTCTTTCTTTGGCAGCTTTGCAATACATTTCTTCAGCAATGTGATCTTGCATTTTTCCCGTGATATTGTCACCAGTTCCTCAATGACTTCTTCGATCTGCTCTTCCACATCCTGCCTTGACCGCATCAACGCATAATACAGTCTGTCTTTCTGTGAGGTCGATTCCATCTCATCAATGACTTTTCCGGCAACAATACGTGTTCTGCTGTTACGTTCCATGGCACTGTCCAAAGATTCTACCTCATGCATCACATCATTTTCCCGATTATGGAGCATTTTTTCCATGTCCGCCAGATGCGCCAGATACTCAGCCAGCTCCTGTACATCCATAGCTGCAAGCTCCGAATAATATTCTGCTCTCTGTCTGTGCTTCCCATCCTGTTCTTTCATGGCACTGGTATCCTCCACTATTTTTTATGATCCAAAATGATAAAATCTCGAATATCATTTTGAGGAAACGCCCTAGACATCCCAATTAAAAAAGTGCTTCCACCATCTCTTTCGCCTGAAAGAACCCTGCTCAAATAGGAGCGGGATATCTGCGCCCTCTCAGCCAGCTCGATCTGTGTCCATCCTCTTTTCTGCATTAATTCCACGATTTTTTCTACATTCATTTTCATCCTGTCTTCCTCTTTTGTTTCATTATGATTTGTTTTTTTATATTTTTGTTTCCATTTGTCAACGCTTAGATAAAAATAAATGCTGCTATTACAGCAGACTTTCTAACTATGAGTATATCTGTAGACATCCTTTCCGTCAACCCATTCGTTTCAAATTGGTTATTTTTTCTTTGTATTTGTTGCCATTTGGCAACAAATATGTTATAGTAAAGTTCACAAGAAGAACTTATATTTACCAAAATATCATATACAATCATAGAGGTTTTCATTATGAGTGATCATTCCATTCCTTTTAATAATCATAAAGATACTGTTCCTTCTACCACTGATCTGACCCCTGGTCAGTATTTAAGGGAAAAAAGACTGCAACGGGGATATAGTATCCGCAAATTGGCAGAAGAAGCAAACTGTAGTGCATCCTATCTTAACCGGATTGAACATGGTCAAAGACGACTGGATTCCATGGCGAATATCATATTATTGGCATCTATACTGGATTTTCCGGTCAGTGAACTGTTACAACTCACCAGTCTTTCTGATGCTGAAATGCTTTCTCCGATTCGGACTGCATTTCCAAGTATCCAGACCAGTCATCAGGAAACCGTTATCACCAAATTTGCCAGTCTTATCACATCTGGTGCCCTCTCTGAAGAACAGATGGATCAATTGATATTCAATGCCACTGCGTTCAAGGAATACTGCCAGAAATGTAATCAACATAAATAGAAACACCGGGACTTAACTCAACAAATAACGTTGTGAAATGTCCCGGTTTTTTAGATTATCCGCTTTCAGATTGCGGATCTTTAGACGTTTATTTTATGAATTCCCTTATTCAAAGGTTCTGTAGTGTTATCCTCGATAGCAGAATAACACTACACTTGTTTTTCAGATGATGACTTTTACCTTATATTGCTTTCTTTTTACAAATTACTAACTGTAACTCAACTTCTCTATCCAGTTCATTACCGCCGTTCTTTACCGGAATTTTCTTACCGGAAAACAACTCACATACCAGAAGCAACATGGTTTCCAGAATCTCATCCGTATCCGTATAAAAAGCCTTTACGCATTCCGCATCTTCTGGATTGGTAAGTCTCGCCAGGTATTCATCCACTTTTGTCTTACAGCTATCATGCCACTGCAAAATCTGCTCAATTCTCTCATTATGTAACACAATTTCATCTGTCAGATATTCCTGCTCATCTTCATCTGAAACAACCAGCACCTCCTTATCCGGTGTATTCATTCAATTTGTTTTCCTTTCCCTGTTACCTGAAAAAAAGCTGTATAACTCCTTCCCCCTTTCCCGCTTCCTTTTTTCTGGTAACAAATAAGAGTTCTGTTTCATCATTTTTATCATACAATATTCGACATATTACTACAATCAGAACTTGCTTTTTTATGCAAATTTCATAATATACACCTTGCTTTATCTTTTACCATAGATTAATGATCTTCTTTCTTTTCCGTCTGTTCTGCATAATAATTCGGTGACCTATTGGGAAATACACAAATTCAATGAATATATTACAAGCCTCTTTATCTTGTTTTGTTTTGTATACTGTTACCGTTAATTTATCCACTTCTGTATTCACAAAATAGTATGGCTTGAAGCCATTTTCCTCATATTTTCTGACAATCTCCTGTGCACATTCTTCTCTTTTCACCATATCGTCATACAACACTACTGATATACATTCATTTTGCTGTCCATCCATCCCATTTCTGATACTGCTGATTACTTCCATTGTTCTGTTTTTTGTTGGCGATATTGTCTGTCCACAACGTGACAATACCATTAAGCTCCGCATAATAATACAATTTTCTTTTTCATTTCTTCCTTTCTCTCCGAATGTTTCGTTATAGCGAAACATTTTAAGCATATTTTGTCCTAATATTAATGTGTAGATATATTTTTGAACCCGCAAAGGATTAACAAACACTATGCAGAAAATCAGACCGGATCTGGATATAGGCAGAAACATTCAACAGCTCAGATATAATGCTCAGCTCACTCAGGAACAGGTGCTTGCAAAGCTTAATGTCATGGGCATCCAAATGAGTAAAAGTACCTATGCCAAAATCGAAACTAATCGTATGAACATCAAAGTCAGTGAATTAATTGCCTTTGCCAAAATTTTCGATACTGATTTCAACGCATTTTTCAAAGGGTTATGGCACATTCTCTGGGATTTCTCCCAGAGATTTTTTATCACAGAAATACTACAAATTTTGAATCAGCCTGTATAGCTTCTCAGTAAATTCTTTCCCACATTTTTTCTCCGTCAGATACCAGAATACTTCTGTTATGTGCATATAAAAGTCTTCCAGCATCATTGTCCCTTTCATACTGTTACAGAATCGACAGGTACACTGATAATTGGCCAGTTCATTTTTTCCTCCTGCGTCCAGTGGTATGATGTGGTCGATTGTCATCTCTTCATAAGATATTTCTGTCCCACAAATCTGACATATTCCATGGTATTTTCTGTAAATCATCTGTCTTTCCCTTTTTCTGATACTTTTCCTTTTTGCATTCATGTAATTCTTTTTATTTTATTCCTCCCTATATATATACGGATCAGACATAAAAAAATGACAGCAATTTACAAATTTCTGCAAAAAAAGTTGCTGCGGTTTCCCACAACAACTTTCCAATCATTCATTACTTTAATTTTCGAAATCTTCTTTCGCCCACTACCTGCAGCCCTATCGGCAGCAATAACAATACTGCATGGACATAGATGTAATGCCCTTATATGTCAATCTGAAAAAAGCCAAAGGGAAAGGTCAGCTCTTCTGCAGATCCTGTTTTCTTTGTTAAATCTTTACGCACTCTTGCGCTCCATAAACCACTTATCAAAGAAAGAGAAATCAGTGCCTTCTTCCTTGATGGTGATGCTTATGTAAAAAAATATCATCAATCCGATTCCGGTATTCAACTTATTTCTCTAAATAAAAATATGCCCCTATCCAAGTCACTTTCGTTTCCACCTTAAAAACTTTTGGAAAAGTAATTGGCTAATTTTAAAAGGCTGATGCATTAACAGTTTCACTTCTGCTATGCACCAGCCTTCTATTTTATATTTCTTCGTACCCCAAAATTTCTTCCACAGGTTTTTCAAAAAATTCTACAATATCATATAGCAACTGATATGTAGGATTTTTAAACCTGAATTATTCACGGAACAGTATCTGAACTGATAACTGTACCATGAATTTAAAAATTGATCCATACAGCCATAGCATCATTCAATGAACCTATCAAAAGGGTATAAAATCCCTGTGACAAAGTTCGGAGCAATTGTTAAGCTATCAAGGTTCGTTAATAGTTGCTATTCCAACTGTACATTTAGCTTACTGATATTAGAAATTGTCTCATAGAATTCACTTTTATAAGGGCAACTACTGCACAGCTTGAATGTGATATATCTTGCCGAACGAACTACTTTTGCAGCAATCTTCAGCAACTTTAAACGGACGGTATCAATACGTTGCTTTCGCATATTTGCTGATAACGCCAATCGTCTAAACCAAGTCAGCTTCTCGGCTATTGAATAACCGAGCATGCTGAAAAGTATGCGAAGTTAGCAGTAGTACCCGAAAGGGCGTGCTGACTAGACTCAGTGCGGCGGCCCCTGCTACCGTTGGGATGCCAGCAGCACTACGTCCCTGATATCAATACCCGACCCGGTTGTGCCCCAGCCGGTACAGGGTTCAGGCAACGGATGTCTCCCCGGAGAAGGAACACTGACCTGGAGCACGAAGTATCCGGAACTTTGTCGAGGGGCGATGACTCCCGTATGGGAGGGCAGGGCTTTGTGTACCTGCCAGCAATATAACATAAGGAGGAACCAGCCATGAGTGTATTCGTGGTCGGGCAAAGCGGATGCCGGCTGATGCCAGTATCAAAAAAGGAAAGCCCGTTTACCATAAAGTTAAGCTATAAAACAGGCAGTACCACACAGCCCGGTTATCTTGGAATTGATACCGGCTCCCAGCACATAGGGGGATCCGTTGTGCGGGAAGACGGTACGGTCCTGCATAAGGAGGAGATCAGCCTCAGGGATTCCATGACGAAGAGGAAACTCCTGGAAGCAAGGGCTTCCTTAAGGAGAGGGAGACGTTACCGGAAGACCCGGTACCGCCACCCGAAATGGAAGCCGAAGACCAGGCGGGTCTACTGTGAGGTGCCGTCCCTTCAGTCAAAGACAGACCACCATATCCGGTGGATTAAAAAACTGCAGGGCCTTCTCCCGGAAGGTACCGCCTTTCCATCGAGCTGGGACGTTTTGACCAGGCCCGCATGAAAGACCCTGGGATCCACGGGAAACTGTACCAGAAAGGGCCGCAGTACGATTACGAAAATGTCCGTGCCTGTGTCCTGGACCGTGACAGGTATGATTGCAAAGGGTGGTTCCACGCATGCGGAAATTACGTTAATTAAAAAAATAGCTATAGGTATCGCAAAACACGGATAAACGCAAATAAGCATTCATCCGCTTAGTGCTCATGCACTTGAAGCTAGGGAATGCTTATCTGTGTTCAGGTATGTGAAGCACAAAATGGCAATACCTTCACATTTTCCTTTTGTCGCCGTTCAAAACAAAGCGCACTCAAATATTAGTCCTCTTCCTCCGGGTACAATGTAAAGCTCAGGCTTACAAATACCTTTGATCGGGTCGCCTTATTGTCAACGCCCTCGTTTTCATACGGCACCACCATTTCGCAACCAATTACATTCAGACCTCCGTTTGCAGCAGTTACCGTCGCCATGCCGTTTTCATCGGTTTTTATAGTCACAGTGTGGTGGTTGAGCACATCCGGTATGATATCGACGTTGGCCATAGGTTCCCCGTTATTGAGCAGTTGCACGGTAAACTCGTCGCCTACGTTCAATGTAGATGGATCTACATTTGGTACAAACTGATACAGTACGTCATCCAGTGCCTTTACTTCGCTTACAGGCTTAAAATAGTTCATGCTATACTTGAGTGCATGTGTGCCTATGGTTGAACCTTCCACTTCATCCATGGGTTTTGGAATCCACTCCCCCTCGGGATTATTACTCCAATAGCCGTAATCCAGCTCCAGATATACCGCAGCCAAATCATCACTCGGCTCTATGTACAGATAGTCGTCACCCTTTATAGGTTCGACAGCCACATCTGCATAATTCGCATCATAACCTTTCATAACTGTCAATCCATCTGGATCGTATGCATTGTCTTTCCAACCTTCACCGCACACGAGTTGAATACGGTCAGACCGTCGTGCAAACCACGCACCATGAGCCATGACTGTGCTAGGAAAAGCCGTTGCGCACACACTAATTGCCATAATAAGAGACATAAATCTGGTTTTCTTCATGGAAATACCTCCTGTAATCATTGAAAAGTATGAGTTAAAGAGTCATCTTCCAGCAGAAATATACATTAGGATAATCTTAATCTAAACAATCACCTAAATATACCCTCTCTACTGAGACGTTAGTTGCAACTAACCGTTATGGTATATAATATATCATCTTCATACCAACATGTCAATACTTGTTCTGAAATATTTTTCCATACTTATGAACATCCTTACGTAGGATGGAAATAGGACCGGCATTGGAAGATATTTCTACAAAAATATTTTTTCAGTATCCTGACTTTGCTCTACATTATGCAGAGAGGTTGGAAAAAGCACTTGGACTTCAGGTACCTGATATTGATGCATCCAATTCCGGAAGCTGTTTGAATATGAAAAATAAGGCAGTGAATTTTAGCCGAATTTGATTACGATATCGGTCCAGCAGTTTAGGCTTTGAAAAAGGGATATCAACACGTTCTAAAAGTGACAGAAATGTAAATATTTCTGGACTACATACTGAGATTGAGAAAACAGATCAGGCAGTTTAACAAATTTAAGAAGAAACTCAAAGAAGGAAATGAAATATTTGAGTTCCTTCTTTGTTTTTCCATATAGATAAAAAAGAATCAAAAAATCTGACATATTTATATTGTAAAAATTAATGGGCCGTCGCCAAGCGGTAAGGCACAGCACTTTGACTGCTGCATTCACCGGTTCAAATCCAGTCGGCCTAGTAGGAGAAAATATGTTAGAAAAACCAATTTTATCAAATCTCAGAAATAATCAATGTCAGTTTTATATAGGAAGCCCCAAAGGTATTGAATTTTATTGTTATCCCAAATATCTCACAGAGTTCATATACAATATGCTTCTCGCATGTCTCGATTACCTGCATACAGGAGCTGCGGCCATAAATATCGACTGCGGTGGACCGGAGTATACTTTCGTTCTTTCGAAATATATGGTACACATTATCGACACCAGCGAGTATCAGATACTGTGCATTAAAGTTATCTACATCTGTTTGAGATAATCTTGTCCGTTGCTGTGTATAAACTGTCACCGCCACATTTTCTTTCTTTTTGGACAACATATTTAATGTTCCTACATCCACATAGCCATCTACCAGAACAATTTCCATTTCTGCTTTCTGAATCAGTCCTATCAATAAGCTGAATGCATCATATATGCTCTACATACATCGTCCGTTCCTCCTGAATTTGAAATCTGTTTCGTGTTCCAAATTCAAGAGCGGAGGGGACCGGCTCCTTCTGATGCCTCTGATCATGCGTACTGATTTCCTTTCAGGCCACCAGATCAGGCAGACCTGCGGCTTATTGGCCGGAAATCAAAATTTCAGGGCAACAAAAAAAGCCCCTCCGTGAACCGACCCCCAGAAGTTAGACCAAAAAATCTAACTATTGGAGGTCGGTTTTCTTATGGCAAAATATAACTTTGAGCTTAAGAAAAAAATTGTTCTAGAGCATTTAAGTTTAGGTGTTGGTTCAAAAGCACTAGCAAAAAAATATAATGTTAAAAGTGCTAGACAGATTCAACAATGGATTCATAATTATAATGAGTTTGGCGAGGAAGGCTTAAAAAGAAGTAGACAGAAGAATAATTATTCTTTTGAATTCAAGCTTCATATGGTAGAATCTTATTTATCAAATGAGGTCTCATATGAGGAACTGGCATTAGCAAATGGAATCACCAATTATACTATGATTAGTAGATGGGTTGAAGCATTCAGAGTAGCTGGCCCCGACGGGTTAAGGCCTCGAAAGAAAGGTCGGAAAAAAACTTTGGATAATTCTGTTTGTAACAAAATTTCTCAGAATGTTAAAGAGAATACTCCTAATACAAATGCTGAACATGTGAAAGAATTAGAAGATGAACTTCTTAAGCTAAGAATAGAAAATGCGATGCACCCCCTGTGAACACCCCTACACAAAAAAAGAACGCCAGAATCTTATCCAACGTTCTCTTCATTTTCACTTTCTCAAGTCACATGATGCTATCACATACATGTATAAATAAATTGTACCTCTGCATTTAACCGAAACAATCTCTGATCTTATTTGAAATATCAGAATCAACAAAGCCTTTCTGTGCCATATCATCAAGTATCCCACACGCTTTGTCATGTGACAAACCCTTCTTATAAGGTCTGTCTTCAGTAAGTGCCTGATAAATATCAATGCAAGCCATAATACGCTCTGGTTTATTTAATTCATCAGCAGTTTTTCCAAAAGGATATCCTTTTCCATTTAACTTTTCATGATGAAGAGCCGCCCAGTCTCGTATTTCCTCGAAATCATCTATCCCTGACAAAATATAATAGGTATATTCTGCATGATGTTTCATCGTTTTAAATTCTTCATCTGTTAATTTTTCTGGTTTTTCCAGAATTTCATTTCCGA
>QUMM01000052.1 GCA_003435055.1 Lachnospiraceae bacterium OF09-6 | reverse complement strand
ATACTTGCATTCCCATGTTGTATGACTTAAACTGTTCTTATCCATTTTGGATACCTCCTTGATTATATTTTGTGAGTTTTGCGGACCCACTTTTATATTATCACAGGAGGTTTTTTACTTGAAGCTAAAGCTACTCCCTCCACCTGCCGAGCAGGTGGTTTATTTTTCTGCCATACAAAAAAATACTCCCGTATGAGAACCTTTCTCATACAGGAGCAGTCTTTCCTTTCTGTTCTATTTTATCTTCTTTTTTCCCGGAATCCATCTTCCATTCTTATCAACATAATGGGTTCCAACCCAGGTCTTCTTCGCCATATATCCATTGCTTTTAAAATAATACCAATATGCTTTTTTCGTCTTCGGATCTCGAATACACATCCAGGTCTTTGCTGCATAATTTTCCCAGGTTATCTGATAACGCATTCCCTTTTTGCTCTTTACCCAGCCTGCTGCTGACTTCGGCGGAGTCGTCTGGCGACCATCCATTCCATAGTAATGTCCATATTTGTCATAATCATTCACCATTCGACCATTGCCCAGAAAATAATGGCCATTCTTTTGGGTATTTTTCATCATCTGGCCATTTTTGTTGAAGTAATAGCAGCCAAGGCTGCTTTCTCCGTTCTGGTCTCTGGTATACAGCACCTGCCAGCCAGTGAGCATATAGCCATTCTCGTCAAAGGCATACGTATATTTTTTCCCTTTATATGTCAGATTCTTCAGAGCCGGGATCCGAACTTCTCCATTCTTCTGGCCTTTCAGATAACTGTTCTTCGTCACATAATAACGGTATCTGCCACCAGGCATCTTCTGAAATCCTGCGCTGGCCGTGATGCCAAATGCCAGCAGCATCACCGTCAGCAGTAAAAGTGTGATGGTTCTTTTTCTTCTTCCTGTCATTCTTTTTCCTCTTTTTCTACAACCAGTTGTACAATTCTACATATTTCTGTGCAGATGCGTTCCATGAGAAATCTTCTCTCATGCCTCTTTCTGCGATCTGATCCCAGACCTCTCTTTGCTCTACATATACTGAATGTGCAAACCGGATGGTATCAAACATCTCATGGGCATTGTAGTTTGCAAAACTGAATCCGGTACCGGTGCCTTCATATTGGTTATATGGTTTTACTGTGTCTTTCAGACCACCGGTTTCTCTTACTATTGGTACTGTTCCATATCTAAGGCTCATCAGCTGACTCAATCCACACGGCTCAAACAGTGACGGCATCAGAAATGCATCACAGGCTGCATAAATCTTATGGGAAATATCCTCAGAATAGTAGATATTAGCAGATACTTTTTCCGGATACTTCCATGCAAAATGCCGGAACATATTTTCATATCGTTCTTCGCCTGTTCCCAGTACTACAATCTGATAATCCTGCTGGCACATTTCATCCATCATATAATCGATCAGATCCATCCCCTTCTGATCAGTCAGTCTGGACACAATGCCGATCATAAACGCATCCTTTTTCTGCGGCAGTCCCAGTTCTTTTTGCAGTGCTTCTTTGTTTTTTGCCTTTCCATTGCAGAAGCTGTCTGCCGTATAGGTCTGATAGATTCGTCCGTCTGTTTCAGGATTCCACTCCTGATAATCCAGTCCATTTACGATTCCTCTCAGATCATTGGCTCTGGCACACATCAGTCCGTCCAGATTCTCTCCATAGAATGGTGTCTTAATCTCCTCTGCATAAGTCGGACTGACCGTTGTCAGTGCATCTGCATAGACCAGACCACCCTTCAGATAATTGGCATCTCCATAAAGCTCCATCTTATCTGGCGTAAAATAATAATCTGAAAGCCCGGTAATATTCTTAATGGACTGCATATCCCATACTCCCTGAAACTTCAGATTGTGTATCGTCATAATACATTTCATATTGGCATAAAACGCATTCTCATGGAACTTGCCCTTCAGAAATACCGGTACCAGACCTGTCTGCCAGTCATGGCAGTGAATAATATCTGGCTGGAATCCAATCACAGGCAATACAGAAAGTGCTGCCTTGGAAAAGAAAGCAAACTTCTCCACATCCTCATAAATATTCCCATATGGTTTGAATCCTGCAAAGTAATATTCATTATCAATAAAATAAAAATGTATTCCATCATAGATCGTCTCAAGCACACCTACATACTGGCTTCTCCAGCCAAGATCCATATAGAAATGGGTAATATAAGTCAACTGCTTCCGGTATTCTTCCTTCATGCACATATACTTTGGAAGAATCACTCTCACATCAAACTGATTTTTATCCAGATACTTGGGAAGGGATCCAACAACATCAGCCAGTCCCCCGGTCTTGATAAAAGGCACTCCTTCTGAAGCTACAAATAAAATCTTCTTCATTATGAACCTCCTGGCATTTTCTTCTAGTTCAGTATACCTCTTTTCTGCCAAAAGAGCAATCTTTTCAGAGTGCCATCCCACTTATCGGTTCTTATATTCCAGACGCACTTTATCTGCAATCAGTGCAATAAATTCTGAATTCGTTGGTTTTCCCTTTCCTCCATTTACCGTATAACCAAACAATTCATCAATGGTATCCATCTTTCCCCTGCTCCAGGCCACCTCGATGGCATGGCGAATGGCACGTTCCACACGACTTGGCGTCGTCTGATGCATTTTGGCAATTGTTGGATACAGAAGTTTGGTAATAGAATTCAACATCTCCATATCGTTGACCGACATCATGATAGAATCTCTCAGATACTGGTAGCCCTTAATATGTGCCGGCACACCGATTTCATGAATAATATTGGTCACATCCGTCTCCAGATTTCGTTCCATATATTCCCTTTTACTTTCATATGCCTTTACTCGTTTGGCCTCTGCAAAATTCTTTTCTCCGGTCTGTTTTACATGTTTGATCCGGTTTATAACCATATCATTATCAAATGGTTTTAATATGTAATAATCAGCCCCCAGTTCAAATGCATTTTCCGTGATCTTTTCCTGTCCGATTGCAGTAATCACGATGAATGCAGGTCTTTTTTTGATCTCAGCATCCTCATTTACTTTTTCCATCACGCTGAGTCCATCCATCTTCGGCATGACAATATCCAGAAGAACTACATCTGGCTCTTTCTGTTTGATGATGCTGACAATCTCTTCTCCATTTCCGGCTTTTCCCACCACTTCCAGTTCTTTATCACTCTTCACAATATTCTCCAATAATTGTACGATTCTTTCATTATCATCTGCAATTGCCACATTTAATTTTCCCAAAGATCTATCCTCCAAATATATCATTTTCTCGTCATGTTTTTATTATAGGCAGCCAGTTGCAAAGATAGCAAGAAATTTCCATCGTATTTATTCGACAAAATTCGACATCGGATAATAAAAGAAAAAGGTCATGCTACCACTACTGTAACAGCACGACCTCCAAATCTTACGCTTCTTTTAACATACCGGATACAGTTCACCTGTCTTCGTATCCATAATATATCCGGTAATTCCCACATCCTTTGGAATCAGTGGATGCTCTTTTAAAGTCTTTACCGTATCTTCTACAGATTCACGAATGGTATTAAATCCACAAAGCCATTTTTCAAAATCCACACCTGCATACTTCAGCATCTCCACACTCTCCATGTTAATGCCACGCTCCTTCAGATGCCCCAGGATCATCTCTGCATCTATATGCTGTACACCACAATCTGTATGGCCAATAACCATAACATCCTCTACTCCAAGTTCTACGATGGCTACCAGAAGACTTCTTACCACACTTCCAAACGGATGTGTAATCACTGCGCCTGCATTCTTGATAATTTTAGCATCTCCATCTTTGATTCCCAGGGCTGCCGGAAGCAGTTCTGTCAGACGCGTATCCATACAGGATAAAATTGCCAGCTTCTTTTCCGGATATTTTCCAGCCTGATAACACTCGTACTCTTTATTCTCTACAAATTTCTTATTGTACTCCAGAATGTCCTGTATCATGTTTGTTCCTCCCATACTTGTTGCTAACACCGGTTTACAGTATCTCAATCAGTCGATCCACATCTTCTTCTCTGGTTGCCCAGCTGGTTACAAAACGCATAACCGTATGCTCAGAATCATAATTCTCAAAGAAATCAAAATCTACCTGTTCCAACAATTCTTTTTTCTTTTTATTGTCCAGCAACACAAACTGCTGATTGGTCGGAGAATCCAGATACATGGTATATCCCTTTTCCATAAGCGCTTTTTTCAGCTTTTCCGCCATGCGGATGGCATGTGCTGAAATCTCCTGATACAGTCCGTCTGTGAACAGGGTATCAAACTGGATTCCGATCAGTCTTCCTTTCGCCAGCAGAGCTCCATGCTGTTTGATCGTGGTAAAAAACTTTGGTATCAGGCCTTTCTTCGGAATAACCACTGCTTCGCCACAAAAGGCTCCTACCTTTGTTCCTCCGATATAAAATATATCACAATTCTGTGCCAGAACCGGAAGGGTCACATCCGTTTCTCTCGCAGCCAGTGCATATCCCAGTCTTGCCCCATCTACATACAATGGAATTGCATACCTCTGACAGATTCCATGAATCACTTTTAATTCTTCCGCTGTATACAGAGTTCCATACTCCGTTGGATGTGTAAGATAGACCATTCCAGGCTGTACCATATGTTCATGATTCTCATCAGCATAGAACCATTTTAAATAATTTTCAACTGATTCTGCACTAATTTTCCCATCTTTCTGAGGCAATGTCAATACTTTATGGCCAGTGTATTCAATGGCTCCCGCCTCGTGTACATTTACATGTCCTGTCTCCGCAGCCAGTACTCCGTCATACATATGCAGCAGCGCTGCGATCACAGTTGCATTAGTCTGCGTACCACCCACCAGGAAGTGAACTTCTCCGTCCGGACACTGGCACGCTTCCAGAATTTTTTTCTTTGCAGACACACAATACGGATCATTTCCATACCCCGCAGTCTGCTCCAGATTTGTCTCTACCAGACGCTCCAGGATCCTTGGATGAACCCCTTCCATGTAGTCACAGTTAAACTTCATTTTTTTCATTTATCTGAATCTCCTTCTATCACTCTTCGTCCAAGGCGGATATCCTCCAGATATTCTGCCAGTTCTTCATCCAGATTATGGAACAGCTTCTGTCCGCCCTTTCCTGATTTCTCCAAATATTGTTCTTTTATTTCTTCACGTACCTGCTGCATTTCCTCCCACAGACCTTTTGCAGACATACGATCTGCGCCGGCTCCCCAGATAATCTTCTGCTCCAGGGCATCGGATGTAGCAACGGTAACATGATATTTCTTTCCAATCTCATGTACAGTTTTCTCAATGTACTGATCCGCAGTCTCTGCCTCTTTTGTATACACCACATAAATATTGTGATATTTTTCCACCGATCCCAGCCCACCTTCTACTTTATAGGCATCGTATACCAGAATCAGTGTATTCTTCCTGTATCCCTGATAATTACAGAGAAGATCCATCAACTTATCTCTGGCACTGTCAATATTCAGATTTGCCAGTTCTTTTAACTGGGGAATCGCAAAAATGATATTATATCCATCTACCAGCAGATACTCTTTTTCTGGATCCTTTTGTGATATCGTTACTGTAGACGCTGAAACAGTCCTTGCCCCGTTCTCTGCCGTCTTTTTCTTTCTCCATCCGATTCTTTCTCCGCTTCCGCTGCCATAGGTTCGATTGAATATTTCTTCCAGTTCACTGTCATCTCCCCATCCTCTGGAAGCCGCATATATCGCTGATGTGGCACGTACCGGAAGTTCTTCTTCCTCTGCACTTTCCTTTTTCTGACAAAGACTTCCTTCCATGTGCATATAATCATATACCTGATCCCATGGCACAAGAAAGCCTGCTCCATGAGCGCAAAATATAGAGCCTGTCGGATTCTCCAGATCCGCTTCTGCATCGTAGCCTATCTGATTGATCACCTCTTCCTGGTTATGACATACTTCATATCCTTTCAGCGTACAGAACAGATGTCCTCTTCCTCTGCTATAGGCTGTCACCTCTTTATGATAATCTCTCATGCAGGCCACCGGAGCACTTCCGTTTAAGACTGCCATCTCCCCATCCAGTTCCGGTGATTGGAAAACTCCGTTCATTTTATTGAGATCCGTCATGGCCCGTCCCACATTCTCCATCGGTATTTCCAGCCGAAACTGATATACTGGCTCCAGCAACAGGCTGTCTGCCATCTTCAGCCCCTGACGGATAGCTCGGTAAGTTGCCTGCCTGAAGTCCCCACCTTCGGTATGCTTCAGATGTGCCTTTCCGGCTATCAGTGTTATCCTCATGTCCGTAATCTCAGACCCGGTCAGCACCCCCGGATGCTTCCGTTCCTCCAAATGTGTCATGATCAGCCTCTGCCAGTTCTTATCCAGCAGATCCTCACTGCAGTCTGTATCGAACTGCAGACCACTTCCTCTTTCCAATGGTTCCAACAACAAATGTACTTCAGCATAATGACGAAGTGGTTCAAAATGCCCTACTCCTTCTACCGGTGCTACAATCGTCTCTTTATAGGTAATACTTCCTGCTCCAAATTCTACCTCCATCTGAAATCGCTCACAAATCAGATTTTTCAGCACTTCGATCTGAACCTCTCCCATGACTTTTGCAGAAATCTCCTGCGTCCGCTCATCCCACACCATATGCAGCTGCGGCTCTTCTTCTTCAAGCTGACACAACTTTAAGAATGTGCCATGAACATCGCTGCCTTCCGGAAGCAAAATCTGATAGGACAATACCGGCTCCAGCACAGGCGCCTCTGCTTCGGTCTCAAATCCGTATCCCATACCAGCCAGACTTTTCTGCAACCCAGTCACTGCACAGACTTCACCAGCCTGTACTTCGTCTGTCATCTGACAGGCAACTCCAGAATACAGCCGAATCTGATCCAATTTTTCTTTTTCCTCAAGACTGCTGCTCTCCAGAATCTGTTTTACCCGTAATCTTCCCCCGGTGATCTTCATATGCGTCAGCCGGTTTCCCTGGGCATCTCTGGATATTTTAAAAACTCTTGCTCCAAACTGCTGTGGATACATCGGCAATTCTGCCATATTATGTATCCCGTCTAAAAATTTCTCCACTCCAAGAAGCTTCAGGCTGAACCAAAATAACATGGAAAAACTTCCCGCTTCCTGATCGCCCTTTTTACAATTTCCTGTCGGATCTCCTGCCGCTCCAGATACTCCAGCATCAGTTCTTCACTGCACATGGCGAGTTCTTCCTCTATCTCCTCTTTTCGTTTCACGGCATCGGAAAATCAATACATCCGCTGTCCAGATATTTCTGCAATTCCTTCAAAATCTTTGTTCGATCCATACCTGGCATATCCATCTTATTTACAAATAAAAATACAGGAATCTGATACTGACGAAGAAGCTTCCACAATGTCATATCATGCCCCTGCACCCCATCTGGTGCGCTGATCACCAGGATTGCATAATCTAATATCTGAAGCGTCCTCTCCATCTCTGCCGAGAAATCCACATGTCCTGGCGTATCCAGCAATGTATATTGACGTCCCTTCCAGTTCATTCTTGCCTGCTTGGAGAAAATCGTAATTCCACGTGAACGCTCCATCTCAAAAGTATCGAGAAACGCATTTTTATGATCTACTCTTCCTGGTTTTTTTATTGTTCCACTATGATAAAGCATACTTTCTGCCATAGTGGTTTTTCCTGCATCCACATGAGCTAATATGCCTAAAATCAAATGTTCTGTTTTTTCTGCCATACTTTTTTCCATCCTTTTCCCCATTGTACACGATCCTATTTATTCCGTCAAACAGGTATGTAAGAGAAAAACAGCAGTCAGATTCTGTTCTGACTGCTGTTTTGTCTTTATGCATGATTGAAATTGCTGCCAGTCCTTCCGATAAAGGAAAGAAGATACAAACCACAGATTCCCACAATGACATAAATGATTCTGCTTATCCAGGACATGTCACCAAAAATCCAGGAACAAGGTTAAATTTAAATAATCCGATCAGTCCCCAGTTCAATGCTCCGATCATGGAAATGATCAGTGCTGTATAGTCCAATCCACGATTTTCCATTTTGCTACCTCCTTTTTTATAAGTATTCCAGAAAGTGAGCAAAATATACCTGTTACTGTGTGAGCTGATAAAAATCAGCTACTCGATTGGATGAATCAAACAGATTATTATACTGAATCATCTGATACTCCCTGATCTTATCACTATATTCTGAGATTTCATCCAATCCATGAAGCACTCCGTCTTTTCCCTGATATGCATTGGCTGTAATCACAGGCACCTGTTCATAAAGATCCAGCAGATACTTCTGATAACCGGTCATTTTTCCACCAATTACTTTCATAAGATAAGCAGACAGATAATTGGCACTCATATCGATTTCTTCTTCCTGAATATCATAGTTGGCCCAGATAAGATAAGGTACTGTATATCTGTTTTTGGTATCCTCCAATGTAAAATCCTCTGCTTTTTTTCCAATCAGTTTCTCATAAAAAGATGTTGACAAAGATGGCTGATGATCTCCAAACATAATGATTACAGTAGGTTCTTCTACGTTTTTGAAATAGGATACCAGATTTTCAAATGCCAAATCTGTTGTTCGAATCAGATTAATATACTGCTCTGCTGCTTCATCCTTTTGTTCCGCACTGGTGATCTGAATCGGTGTATCAATCAATCCCTGAGAGGCCGAATAGCCACCATGATTCTGAATTGTCACCGTAAAGACATAAAAAGGATCCCGGGCCTGTTTTCTGGCTGACTCATATTCCGAAATCAACAAATCAAAATCTGTTTGATCCGATGCAAAATTCCGAATGTATGCTATCTGATCAATGTCAGCAGCTCCAATAAATTTCTGAAACCCAAGCAGTGGATATATCTTATCCCGGCTCCATGAGCTCTTTGTTGCAAGATGAATGGCTTCATTTCCTGTATAGCCGTCTGCCACCAGATTATGTGTAAGCGATGGAAATGTATCTTTTATATAACTGTTATATGGAATTGCCCGATATGGCAAAAAAGCCATTGAACAGCCCGTAAGAAATTCAAATTCGGTATTGGCAGTATTTCCTGCAAATACGGACACATACAGATTTCCTTTTACTGTATCTTCCGTAAGATTATGTACAAATGGCATATAGTCTTCTGTAGTTTCCAGTTTTCCATCTATATTCAGATCAGAATACGCCTCATTCATAATCGCAATGATGTTCGGTCTCACTTCTGCATTCTGCTCCGACACGGAATCTGATGTATAGGATGCTGTTATCTGTTCCACTTTCGAAACTGAATAATTGTCGGGTTCCTCTACTACGTAGTAAGTATAACTTAAAAAGAAAGATAACAGTGAGCCATTCGATGCATAGTTTCTGGATGGTTCCCAGACACTCACTGTGATCCCATGTTTTTTCATCAGATCACCATGAAGCATCTGTGTGTAAAATATTCCATATGGAATACAAAAACCCAAAAGAGCACAAATTCTTTTTTTCCAATTTAGCCCTTTATAACTTTTCAAACTTAATGTGACACTAATGAAAGCAACTGTATAAACCAATGCCCACAAAGCTGATCGATTCAGCTCATAAGTATAGTGCTTTGCTACGTCCATTGCTGTTCCTAATGAAGCTATATCTGCCACCATAACAGGAATTCCACGAAACTGCCATACAAAATAATTCGCCAATCCTGCAATAGAAGCCAGCAAGGTCAATAAAGCTGCTGTATATTTCGTACGATTGCAGATCAGATAAAGCCCCCACCAGATCAAACAATATAACAAATAGTTTGCTAATCCTTTGAACTTAAATGACAAACGTATAAATTTTCCAATTCCATATCCTGAATACCGCTGTACAATAAAAAATGCCATTGGTACGGAAAGAATAAAAAGAATTCTGGCCAGTAATTTATTCACATCCAGTTCTTTTTTTTCTTTTCCGGGTAAATTTATGCAAAATTTATCCAACGGAAGACCTACCAGAATTGCAGCTGCTCCAAGTACCATAAACATCAGAATCATGCTGTTATATGCCATATGCATCATACCGAATTTCAGCTTTATATGCCCCTCTTCCTCTGTTCCATTCACTGTCAAAGCGTTAAAAAGATCTCCATTTTTGCCAATTTCATAAAGATATACACCTTTTTCACTTTTCACATTCTGACTTCGAATTACCAGATTGTAAACTTCATCTTTCACCAATTCCACAGGTATTGCAAAAGTGGTTGTGACAGATGTCTTGGACTGTTTCAGTTTTCTTACCTCTTTTTGTGCTGTGGCCAGCACCATTCCATCTTTATTCTGTATTTCTACTACAATAGTTCCAGAACCATTTTTCTGTTCCCAGGCCTTGAAATCGAGCATTACTTTTGTGATTTCTTTTTCTTTCGCCACAAACTCCTGACAGATCTCCTGTGTTCCATTTAGGCTGATTTCTTTTTCACTCTGGCCACTATAAGCACTTCCATACTCTTTTTCTTCATAAAATGCATTTCTGTTTACAATCAGCATGATCCCCATTACCAATAACAGACAGAATAAACATTTCTTTTTTAACTGATATATGAAAATCCCTTCTTTCTATTTTCTTTTGAACTCCACCTATTAGCATATCTTTTGTTTTTGATAGAAATATGATATTCCTATTGTTTCATTTTTCCAATTTTAATACTGCTTTGTACTTTTTCCAGCCATTCAAGACACTTTTTTCCATACTCTGGCCGATCGAGATGAAGTACATGTTCATTTCCGTCTAAGTCCTCCAAAACAAGGCTATACTCATCTACCGGAAATTCTCCAAACTCTCCTCCCGCAACACGCATATAGGCACGCCTGATATCCGAATACGCAATATAGGATGTCTGAAAAAAATATCTGTGAATCAACCACTCTTCTCCCAAGATCACTTCCCCTATCCTTTTGCCTTTTTTACATTGCTCCTTTATCACTCTTCGTTCCAGTGCTTCACCATATAATGCCTTCATTATTTTCCTCTATACGCTAAGAGAACCAGCTGTCATGACAAGCTGGTTCTCACTCTCTTTTGTATCTTTATTATCTTTTGTAAAAGTTGTAATCTTTTGTACCTTCAAAACCGCATACGGTAAATACTTTTTCATCCGTGTTTCCCAGACTATACTCGCTTACTCGCGGTCACTCGGAATTCGCTTCGCTTCTTCCAGCCACTCTTAAGCTTTTTGGTCAAGCCTTCGACCTATTAGTGACAGTCAGCTCCATACATTACTGCACTTCCACCTCTGCCCTATCTACCTCGTCGTCTTCAAGGGGTCTTATTGCTTTCGCATGGG
>QUMM01000051.1 GCA_003435055.1 Lachnospiraceae bacterium OF09-6 | reverse complement strand
TGACGCTAACATCATCTGCATGGGTGCATTTACAACAGGATGCAAGGAAAGAGAATTTCTGACAACCGAATTCCTTACAAATGAATTCGTAAAAGGCTGCGGTTCACAGCCCAAGGTAGATGCATTTGTAAAATATGATCAGGAAAGATAATTAAAAACAAAAAGCCCCATTTTTCTGGTATGAGTAATGATCCAGATGGAATGGGGCTTTTATATTTCTGAATGTGCTTAATGGAACAGACTGGCAAGATACTGGCTTGGAGACAGCCCGGTATTTTTCTTAAATATCTGGCTGAAATATTGTGGATTCTGACCACAGCCTACCAGTTCAGCGATTTCCTGTACATTATAGGTGCTCTGCTCCATATAATATTTTGCCTTTTGGATACGCAGATCAGTCAGGTATTTGGAAAATTTCATTCCTGTTTCTTTGGCAAATCGTTTACTTAGGTAATCGACGTTCATAAACAGATAATTTTCCGCAAGCCATTTCAGTGATAAACCGGATTTTTCCAGGTTCTGTTCCGTATAGGTGATGATTTTCTGGCTGAGGCTTACGCAGGAACTGCAGTTATGGTAATTCTCAAACAGTTCCGTCAGTTTCCCGCGGACAGACAGGAGGACAGAATTATTTGGTTCCGTCTGATTGATAGCAACCAGATACTTCATTGCGTCTGTCATGTCCGGTTCCGTCTGTTTGGATATGGCATAAATGATGATAGAAGAAGCTTGCTGGCGTAACAGTTCCGGATCAGATATATCGTTCAGAAGCGCAAGCAGTTCATCCAGAGCTGTTAAAGCTGTATCCAGATCCAGTGAAAACGCAAGATCAGTCAGACGATACAGTTCTTTTACCACAGCATGATAGTTATAAATCGGTAAAGCGGAATCATCGATTACCTGATAGATAACTTCATAATTTTTAATATGTTTTACAAAATCCGTCATTAATAAATGGACAGAATCGTATTCTGATTTTTTGTATTCAGAGAGCAGACCGCAGGCCTGTGTTTTCAAATCTGCCAGAAATAAAAGGACGCTTGCGGCTATGTCAGGATTGGATTGGTAAAAACAGATAATAGTTCCCTTCACATAAAACAGGTGGAAAGGAATATCCGGATAACGTGCAGTTATATTTTCATACAGATCATTACAGATAGAAAGAAAGGTTTCCTGTGTAATGAAATAGATATAAAAAAGGGTATACGGCTCCTGTGTTACACTGGTGTACTGATAATAGGGAGACGGATTTTCCTGCATCCATTCTGTCGGGGTCTGAAGATAATAGGTCAGAATGTTTTTCATAATAACCGGCTGGATGATCTGAGATGATGGAGCGGGTTCATTTTTAGAAGCCAGAGCATTCAGATAGTCCTGTTTGGCTGAATTTAAGCAAGCAATGATCTGTTCTTCGTTACATGGTTTCAGCAGGTAATGTTTCACACCGTACTGCATGGCACGCTGTGCGAATTTAAATTCTCCATACCCGGAAAGAATCACAAACTGGGTATCAGGGTTAATTTCTTTTATGCGTTGGATAAGATCCAGTCCACTCAGACCGGGCATTTTGATATCTGTCAGAACGATATCCGGATAGTCATCCAGAATCCTGTTATAGGCTTCGATTCCGTTTTCCGCAGTTCCGATAAGGAAAATGCCGAGAGAATCCCAGTCAATCAGTGAGGCGATGGTTTCGCGTATAATTCTTTCGTCGTCAACAATGAGTAATTTTATCATGATGCCCTCCCGGAAGATAAATATTTACAAGTGCAATATCATCATTTTCATTGCAGAGTTCCAGACCATACTGGGGACCGTAGATGATTTGAATGCGTTTCTGGATGTTCAGAATGCCTACTCCGAAGCCATGACCGGAAGAAGTTCCGTTGATCATATTTTCCAGGGCATGGTTTTCGAATTGAGAGCCGTTGTTCTTTACGGACACTATATAAAAATCATTTTCCTGACGTGCGGATACTTCTATAAGGCATGGTTCAATGATTTCTTCCAGCGCATAGTAGATAGCATTTTCCACAAGGGGCTGGATCGTCAGATGCGGAAGTTCAATATCCAACAGAGTCTCTGGAACATGTTCGCAATATTGCAGCCGGTCTCCGTAACGGATTTTCTGAATGGTTATGTAATGAGATACAGTCTGCAGTTCGTGTTTCAGAGAGTTAACTTTATCTTTGACACTGATTGTTTCACGTAGAAGACCGCCAAGCGCTTCTACCATAGCTGAAATATCGGATTCCCCGATTGCTTTTGCGCGCCAATTAACAGATTCAAGTGTGTTGTAAAGAAAGTGCGGGTTGATCTGATTCTCCAGGGCTTTGAGCTGAGCCTCTTTTGTCAGAATTTCACTGACATAATTCTGACGGATCAGATCCTGAGTCTGACGCACCATATCATCAAAATGATTATGCAGGATACCGATTTCGTCTGTCCGGTTCTGATAGGAATGATCGACTTCAAAGGCAAGCGTATCACTGTTAGAAAAGGTATTCATCTTTTCCACAAGCACGGAGACATCTGACAGAGTCAGAGCGACCAGTTTTCTGGTCAGAAACAGAATCAGAGTAAGCGTAAGAAAAATCAGAACAAAAACAGCAAATTCGGTTCTGTGGATCGTTTGGGCCATCGTACTATATGGAAACAGACAGATGTAACGCCAGGAATTGGCACCCAGATCCCCCTGTACTGAAAAATAAGAGGTACGATCAAGGTTAATTACCTGATAGTCGGATGCCAGTTTTCTGGATAATTCAGTAGCCTGTTTTAAGGTAAAATTATCCGGATAATAAAAAACTTTATCGTTTTCGTCCATCAGAATGTACTGAATATTATCGGGCAGAATAATAGACTGTGTGCTGGAGGCAATCAGGTTTTTCAGGTCCACATTGACGATGACGGTTCCAAGTGTCCGAAAAGAAAGATGCTTCACCTGTCTGGATTCCCGGCCGAGGAACAATCCATGTGTCCCGCAGTAAGAGGTATCCCATACAGGATAACCGGAGTTGGACTTTGTTTCAGCAATGATGCTGGTATGCACATGAGCAGGAGTGGAAGAACATCCTGGTTCATAGCTGGTAACATGCATATCATTAGAATAAATGCTGATATAATCAATACTGTTATTTTTATAAGTCTGCTGATAATCGGTCAGGAGACGTTCCAGATTACTCTTGGCATTTTTCTTTTTAATTTCGTAATCTTCATCCTTCAGAATAATCAGATTCTGCCGGATGTTACTATTGGTTACAATCATATTTGTCATAGATTCAATATTAGACAGTTTTGAAGAAATATCAGAAGAAGTATAATTCAGTGAACCGGCAAGTGCCTTGTAAATCAGGGCATTTCCGGAATTAATGGTCATGGTAATGCCGCCGATGGACATGGTTGTGAGCAGTATCACGGCCAGAGATACAATCAGAGTAATTTTAGAATGCAACGAAAAATTTCTGATGTGCGATAACATTTTTTCTTTCATGTCAGTAGTTCCTTTTGCCTGGGCTTTTTCTCAGTGTAACACGAAAACAGGCAAAAAATGAAAGATAAATAGAAAAAATCGGTTTTTTAAAATCAGAGGTCGGTTTTTTTTATGTTCAATCAAAGTGCCCGGAACTATAATAAATTGTGTCAGATAAATTAATGAAAGCAGGAAAATCGCAGGTCAGACTACAGATGGAGAAGAGGTCAAAATGAAAAAAAGACAGAAACCATTATGGAAAAAGCTTGCAGCAGCGGGGTTGATATGCGGTGCCTGTATGATCATGCAGGAAAGCAGCGTTCTGGCAACGGCAGATCCTGCAGGTTATCAGATTGTAATGATTGCAAAACAGAGTGATCCATGGTTTGAAGATATGGAAACCGGTGTGGAGCAATTGAAAAAAGATATCGGATTGAATGTTTCCATGCAGTATCCGGAGACGAATGATGCAAAAGGACAGGTCAGGATCGTGGAAAGTCTGATGGAACAGGGTGTGAATGCCATCTGTATTGTACCAAATGATCCGGAGGAACTGGTGGACGTGATACAGGAAGCACGGGATATGGGGATTGTGGTAGTGACACATGAAGCACCGAGTATTGCAGATAAGGTGGATCTGGATGTAGAAGCATTTGTGAATAAGACATTCGGAGAATTATTTGGAAAAAATATTGCAGAGGCCATGGACGGTAAAGGATACTATGCCGGGATGGTGGGAAGCAGAAATATGGACACTCATTTGGAATGGTATCAGGCAGCAGTCAGTTATATTGAAGACAACTATCCGGATATGATGTGCCTGACACAGGAACCTCAGGAGGATGGGAATTCTCTGGAAGGTGCCTATGAAGCTACGAAATATCTGGTAGACAATTATCCGCAATTGGGGGGAATCATCGAATGTTCCGCATATGGCGCCGGCGTGTGCAATGCGCTTTCGGAGAAAAAACTGTCAGATAAAGTGAAAGTTGTTTCTCTGGCAGTACCGTCCCAGGTAACAGATTTTCTGGGAAACGGTTCACTGATCAGTATTCTTGCATGGAGACCGGCAGATGCGGGATATGCAGTGTGTTATGCGGCTTATTTGCTGGCATCGGGACAGACAGTGGAAAATGGAACTGATCTGAAGGCCACAGGATATGAATCTGTTCGAGTCAAAGATGGAATTGCTTATGGAAGTGCGCCGCTGGAATATACTGCGGAGAATATAGAGGATTATATGTTCTGATAAAGGGGGTAAACACAATGGATTATAAAGAAAAATACGAAACCATGCTGAAAGAATACCGACAGGTTTTTGAAACACTGGATCAGAATAGCATGAGAGAGTTTATAGAGCTCATAAAGAAACATGACAGAATTTTCTGCATTGGAGTCGGCCGTGAAGGAATGATGACCAGAGCCTTTGCAATGAGACTGATGCATATGGGAAAAGAAGTGCACTGGATCTGGGATGATACAACACCGCATATCGGTAAAGGTGATCTTCTGATTGCAACGCTGGGGGATGGAAGCATAGGACATATTGATTATGTCTGCAGAAGAGCAAAAGAAGCAGGAGCATACATTTGTGTGGTAACCGGTTCTCCAAGTGGAAAAACAGCGAAAGAAGTAGCAGATCAGGTATTCTTTATCCCGGCCTGTGTGTACAGAGGGACAGATCCTGTGGTACCTTCCTTTCAGCCAATGGGAAATCTGTTTGAACAGTGTCTGTTAATGGTATTTGATGTGATTGTTATGACACTCGTAGATGAAATTCCGGATCTGACATTTGAAAAAATGTCCATGCGTCACCGGAATGTAGAGTAACGATATAGGCACGTGGGGGTGTTTATATAAATATATAATCTTGGGAGGATTACAAAAATGAAAAAGAGAATGGCGTTAATACTTGCAGCAGCGATGGCAGTGTCTATGGCAGTTCCGGCGGCGGCAGCAGACAAAGATGCAGAATACACAATTGCACTTTGCGCAAAGACAGAAGGTATTGCATGGTTTGATGATATGCGTACCGGTGTAGATGAATTCAATGCTGATCACGAGGATGTATATTCATACGAAATTAACCCGGAAGGTTCTGACGCAGCAAAACAGAATGCTATGCTGGAAGACCTGATTGCCCAGGGTGTAGATGCAATTTGCTGTGTACCTGTAGATGCGCAGGCAGTAGCTGAGACACTTCAGAAAGCAAGAGATAAGGGCATTGTTGTTGTTACACATGAAGCGTCCGATATACTGGATTATGTAGATTATGACCTGGAAGCATTCGATAACGATTATTTCGGAACATTATACGGTCAGTATCTGGCAGAAGCAATGGGTGGAGAAGGTCAGTATTATGCAGCGGTTGGCGGACTTGGAATGACAACTCATATGCAGTGGTTCAATTCTATGGTTGATTACCTGAAAGAAAACTATCCGGATATGGAACTGGTTAACCCGGACGGAATTCCTGGAGAAGATGACAATAACGAACAGACAGCTTATGATCTGGCAGTTCAGGCGATCGCAGCATATCCGGATCTGAAAGGTCTGGTAGACTGTGCGGCATCTTCCAATGGTATGGCACTTGCACTGGAAGAACAGGGACGTACAGATATTAAACTGGTTGGTCTTGCTACACCATCACAGGGCGGAGCTATATCAAAGACGGAACACAGTACAGAGGTCTTTGCTGGAGACCGGCAGACGCAGGTTATACAGCATGTGAGATTGCTTATAATATTTTAAAAGGTGAAGAAATTACAAGTGAATCTTCATTCACAAAAGAAGGATATGAAACAGTTACAGTCGATGGAAATCTGGTAATCGGAAATGCACCATTAGTATTCGATGCTGATAATGTAGATGACTATCCATTCTAAATCGTATTTCGATGAATAAGGTGTGCGGGCGGGTAACAGGCCCGCACTTCTTTTAAAAATAAATGGAGGCAATGTTCGATGATAAATGCAAAGAATATAGTAGAGGCAGAGCATATTTGTAAAAGTTATGTAGGCGTACAGGCACTGAATGATGTGAGCATTACCATTAAAGAGGGAGAGATTAAATGTCTCGCAGGGGAAAACGGATGTGGAAAATCCACATTTGTAAAAATTATTGCAGGGGTAGAAGAGTGTACATCAGGAACCATCCGGATAAATGGGAAAGATTGTACGAAACATTCTGCAAAACAGGCCATTGATGAAGGAATTCAGGTTATTTTCCAGGACTTGTCCCTGTTTCAGGAAATGTCTGTTGCAGATAATATCGCAATAAACAAACTCATCAAGGAAGGAAAACCGCTGACAAATAAAAAAGAGATCCGTAAAATCGCAGAAGATGCATTGAAACTGATTGGAGTAGATATCCCGCTGGACGCAAGTATTCAGGAATTATCGATTGCAAACCGTCAGTTGATTGCAATCTGCAGAGCACTGGCACTGGATGCAAAGCTTCTGTTTATGGACGAGCCTACGACGGCATTAACGAAAAATGAAGTAGACAGTCTGCTTGATATTGTCATGGGATTAAAGAAGAGAAATATAGCGGTAGTATTTATCAGTCACAAACTGGATGAAGTTATGAGAATTGCAGACAGTATTACAGTAATCCGAGACGGACAAAAAATAGGTGATTTCGCGGCAGCGGATATGGATGCACAAAAACTTGCATTTTATATGACGGGAAGAGAAGTAGCATATCAGCAATATGAGAGAAAACAGGAAGATCATACTAAATTGCTGGAAGTAAAAAATCTCAGTAAGGCAGGAAATTATAAGAATGTAAGTCTGGATGTGAGAAAGGGAGATATTTTAGGACTGACAGGTCTTCTTGGAGCAGGACGTACAGAATTGGCACTTTCAATCTTTGGCTTAAATAAACCGGACAGCGGAGAGATTTGTATGGAAGGAAAACCGGTGAAGATTTCCTGTCCGCAGGATGCAATTGATCTTGGAATCGGACTGGTTCCGGAAGAACGTGCAATACAGGGACTGTTTCTGCAGAAGAGTATCAATGAAAATGTAGCAGCAGCAATTTTGAAAAGATTAACAGGATTCTTAGGAAATATAGATCAAAATAAATCACGCAAATTAGCGAAAGATGCGATAGAGCAGTTTCGTATAAAGGTATATAACGAAGAAACACTGATCAATACATTATCCGGTGGAAATCAGCAAAAAGCGCTGATTGCCAGATGGGCAGCTTCTCATCCGAAATTATTTATTCTGGATACACCGACCGTTGGTATTGATATTGGATCCAAATCAGAAATTTATGAATATATTCAGAAATTTGCCGAGGCCGGAATTGGTGTCATTATTATTTCGGATGAAGTGGAAGAAATCGTCAGCAACTGTAACAGAGTGGTGGTTATGTTTGACGGTGAAGTAGTGAAAGAATATTCTGAAGAAGAAATGCAGGCTCCGGATATCAGAGAGCAGATTAATGCGCTGGTAGAATCCGGAAAAAAAGCAGGTAAGGAGGCGCAATCATGAAAGGATTAAAAAAAATTGACAAAACACAGCGCTTTCTGATTGCAATTATTGTTGTGTACTGCATCATTGTTGCAATGAGAAATCCGGCATTTTTAAGTCTGACTACATTATTTAATATGGTCAGATCTGCTGCAGGAACGACCATACTTGCAATGGGAGTTCTGGTGGTTATGATTTCAGGCGGAATTGATGTATCCTTTCCGGCAGTTGCAATATTCGGGGGATATGCATCCTTAAGAATTTGCATGTGGTGTAATATAAAAAGTCTGTTTCTGGCATTTTTGATTTCAATTGCAATCGGTATTCTTCTGGGACTGATCAACGCAGTATTGATTAATATTCTGAAACTGGAACCGTTTATTATCACTCTGGCAACTGCAAGTGTATTCTTTGGAGTTATGACGATTCTGATCGGAACCAAGAATGTCGGAGCCAGTGATCTTCCGGAACAATTCCGTGCATTGAGTTCAGCCAAGGTATTTACCACAGTAAACCAGTATGGCGGCAAAATCGGATTATCGGTATTTATTATACCGGTAGTATTATGTGTACTGCTTACCTACATTATTTTACATAAAACATTGATCGGAAAAGGTATTTTCGCGTTGGGATGTAATAATGAGGCGGCAAGAAGAGCAGGTTTTAATGTGACTTTGCTGAGACTGTTTATTTACGGTTATGCAGGATTTCTGGGAGGAATCATGGGAATCATCTATATTGCCGGTACGAATTCTGTCAATCCGGTATCTCTGGTCGGAACGGAAATGTCCGTGATTGCCTGCGTGGTAATTGGCGGTGCGAAGCCGAGTGGAGGTTACGGAAAAATATTTGGAACATTGTTGGGAGTGATCCTGTATTTTCTGTTTAATCAGACCCTGGTTTATCTGGGACTGTCTGCTGCATGGCAGGACTTTTTCATGGGAATTGTCTTGCTGATCAGTATTATGTCCACATCTTATCAGAACAGAGTACAGAATCGAAAGAACTTTATTTACACAGAATAGCACAGGAGGAAGAAAATATGAAGAAGTTAAAGGAGTATCTCAACAGGGATATATCAATGGCCATTTTGTTTATCTTTTTCCTGGGAATCTGCGTAATCATGCTTGCCAGTTTTGGAACCAGTATGTTTAACGGACAGACTCTTTCCAGCATGGCGTTTCAGCTTTCAGAAGTAGCGGTACTTGCTTTTGGAATGGCGCTGTGTATGCTTCAGGGAGGTATTGACCTGTCCATTGTGGCAAATGCCAATTTATCCAGTCTTCTGGCGGCAATGGTTCTGACAGGAAAATTTTTCGACATTCAGAAGGCGGGAAATGTGGTAACGATTCTGGTTGCAATAATTGTGACGGTGATCGTCAGCAGTTTGTGTGGTCTGATGAATGGACTTATCATATCTAAGTTTTCGGTATCCCCAATTGTGGCCACGTTGTCTACAATGACACTGTTTTCCGGACTTGCAATGGGAATCACAGGTGGCAACAGTATTGGAGGTTATCCGGAATCTTTTTTGAAATTCGGATCTGGTTCTGTTGCCGGTATCCCAATCGTATTTATCACAGCTGTCGTCGTATTTATTGTTCTGATTCTGGCACTGGATCGAACAAAATTAGGTCATGAGATTCACTATATCGGAGAAAATCATACAGCATCCAGATTCGCTGGCATTGATAATGAAAGAGTAATTATGAGAATATATACCATATCCGGTCTGATGGCGGGTATTGCATCTTTAATGATCATGGCAAGAGCAAACTCCGCCAGATGCGGATACGGTGACAGTTATCAGCTGCAGGTTATTATGATATCGGTTCTCGGCGGAATCAGTCCTTCAGGTGGAAAAGGAAGACTGTACGGTGTCTTTATTGCAACATTCTGTATGCAGTTAATGCAGACAGCATTTACATTATGGCAGTTTTCACCGTATTCGAAGAAACTGATCTGGGGAATGATGCTTCTGGTTATTATGTTGATCAATATGATGCAGGCAAAGATCAGCAGAAACGCAAAGATTCGTGAAATGAATGCAAAGAGGCTGGAGAATGCAAAATAATAAGCGTTTGTTTTTTGTGACAAATACAAAGATGTCAAAAGGAATAAAAGAAAGTATTCAGTATTTTGAAGAATTGAATCAGAAAGTCGCAGATCTTGGCGGTATGCAGGTGGAGATTGCAGTTATGCTTCCATATGCAGTGTTGTATGCTGTAAAAAGCAGTGAGAAAAGAAGAGGCATTCTTTTGGGAGCCCAAAATGTATGTGGGGGACGTGAAATCGGTTATACCGGGGAAATCTCAATAGAAATGTTAAAAGAACTGGAAGTCGACTGTGTGATGGCAGGACATTCGGACCGGCGCTGCAAGATGAATGAGAGTAATGAAGAAATCAGAAAGAAGGTGTTGCTGGCAACAGAACAGGATATTTGTGTCTATCTGTGTATAGGGGAAACAGAGCAGCAAAAGCAGCAGGGGATTACAGAAGAAGTATTAAAAATTCAGTTAAAGAAATGTCTCCAGGGGGTATCAACAGAGAAATTACATCTGCTCCGGATTTTATATGAACCGGTATGGGCAATTGGGGTATCGGGAGCCGTAGTTTCACCTCAGTATGCAGAAAAAAGTCATGAGATCATACGGAACTGCCTGGCAGAATTATATGGCCAGGACAGGGCGGACAGCATACCGATTATTTATGGTGGAAGTGTGGATAAAGAAAATGCTCTGCCACTCATAGAACAGCAGCAGATAGATGGACTTGGAATAGGAAGAAATGCGTGGGATGCAGAAGGATTCAACAGAATCATTCGCAAAGTGATATTTGAACAGAAAAGAGGAAAAAGCGATGCAGAGAATATTGAATAATCCTGATAATATTACAGATGAAATGCTGGAAGGTTTTATGCGAGTGCATGCAGATATTGTGGAGCCGACGGATAATCCAAGAGCAATTCGTGCAAAAACGTCCACAAAAGGACGAGTTGGAGTGGTGACGGGAGGCGGTTCCGGACATAAACCTGCATTTATCGGTTTCTGTGGAGAAGGAATGTGTGATGCAGTGGCAGTCGGAGAGATCTGCTCGTCACCTACAGCAAAAGCTTTTCTTGATGCATTCTCAGCCGCAGATGGCGGAAAAGGTGTTGCGTGTCTGTATGGTAATTATTCCGGTGATAACATGAATGTAAAAATGGCTGTCAAGATGGCAAAAAAAATGGGTCTGACGGTAAAAACAGTATGCTGTAATGATGATGTAGCAAGCGCACCACTTGCAGAGCGTGAAAAGAGACGTGGAATTGCAGGTGAAATCATTATGTATAAATGTGGTGGAGCTATGGCGTCTACAGGCGCAGATTTGGATGAAGTGATTCGTGTGGCACAAAAAGCAGTAGATCATTCCAGAAGTGCAGGGGTTGGATTGACACCTTGTACACTGCCGGCAGTTGGGCATCCGAATTTTGAAATTAAAGAAGGAACTATGGAAGTGGGGGTTGGTCCTCACGGAGAACCAGGAATGGAAGTATGCAAACTGGAAAGTGCAGCCGGAATTGCAAAGCGGCTTACGGATATTATTCTTCCGGATTATCCTTTTGAAGAAGGTGATGAGGTAAGTGTACTGATTAATGGTATGGGAGCAACACCGTTGAATGAGCAGTATGTATTATATAATGAGGTGGCAAAGATACTTGATGCAAAAAAAATACATATTTATAAATCATATGTAGGAAATTACCTTACCTCGATGGATATGATGGGAGCATCCCTTACCATAACAAAATTGGACGACGAATTAAAGAAAATGCTGGATATGCCAGCGTATACGATGGGATTTCATGAGAGATAAAAGGAGCGCAGAAAAATGATAGTAAAGAACGCAAACGGTCGTCCGATTCTGCTGAATATGGTACAGGCTATTCATGAAAATAAACAGTATCTGGGTGATATCGATGGCCTGATCGGTGACGGAGACCATGGAATGAATATGAACA
>QUMM01000050.1 GCA_003435055.1 Lachnospiraceae bacterium OF09-6 | reverse complement strand
GCTCATTACCAGGATGTACTGTATATCCAAGGATCCAGCCATGTTTATCACAAGCAGTTTCTACTGCATATGCAAAAACGTGTTTATGTTCACCCTTTCGAAACCATCCCGTTATCCGGACAGTATTTTTCTTCAACCAGATCATAAATAAAATTCCAATCGATTGCCCTATCAATTAATCGCAGCATATGGTTTTGAGGTACCATGTCATCCATGGAAAACATCATCATTTGTTCTCTTTTTTATCTGCGTTTTTGGTCATCATAAAAAAACACCGCCCTTCTGATATTTATTATATCAGAAAAGCGGTTCCAACAATAGCAAAACCCTGCAAAAGCAGGGCTTTGTCTACAGTCTGGTGCCTTCAGTCTTTGAAGGCATCATTTTTCATATAATCCATGATCTCCTGAAAAAGATTATCCTGATTGTCTTTTTCAAGGAAGAAGCAACGGCATTTGGGATGACTGCGCAGTTCCATCAGAAAAGGAATCTGTTTGTCTTTCATAGTAGCAATAACAGGAATGTCACCATCCAGTCTGGTGCGGATGGCGTTACAGAAATCTTCTTCCTGAGATTCCATAAAACCGATCTCATCAAATGCCAGAATACTGACTTCTGGAACCGGCAGAAGAAGCTGCGGGGCATAGCGGTTAAACACACCAGGAACTGTGTGAGGTTTGTGGTTAATACAGTAGCCAACCAGGTTATCCTCAGAAAAATGATGTTTCCCGCCAAATGGATGGATATAGATTGGATCCCCCAGTGAGGAAATCTTTATTTCCGGTTCTCTTTGAGTCTCATAGCCATAGACAGGGCGGCCAAGGGCATCTGTAATACGGCGGATAAAGTCATGTTTCAGGCAGTCACGGGGACTGATAATCAGTGTATGCATAAAAACATCTCCTGTTTGAATATTAGAAACAAAAACAGTATAGCACAAAAATTACCAGAAGAATTATTTTTATGGAATAAATCTTATGAGAACTAAAAATAAAAGGAAATATTATATAAACAAAAAGAGATTGACTGAAAAACGAAATGCGACTAAAATGAAAAATACACAGATCAATTACCGGCAGGAGGGAGGAGCGAAGAATGCAGAAGAGCTGTGAAGGCCAAGGCATACAGGGAAAAAGCTGATAGAAGAATTTCTTTGTGAAGGCCAAGGCATACAGGGAAAAAGCTGATAGAAGAATTTCTTTAGTAAGAATTATTAGATTTGAGGAAAGAAAGCAAGGATCGAAAGAAAAGAAACATTTGCTTGCTTATAGAAATGGGCGGCAGGAGATCCTGAAGGATAATCCTTATCTGGCGGAAAAGGTAGGGTGTGGCTATCAGGACTTTCAGGATTTCGCATGTGGCAGGCAGTTTTATGTGGATAAGACACATTTTATTACAGAATGGCTGCAGAGCGAAGCAAAGGTAACCCTGATTACCAGACCAAGACGTTTTGGCAAGACAACACTGCTCAGTACAGTTGAGAATTTTCTGGATCCGAAATTTTCAGATCATCCAGAACATTTTGAAAAGTTTAAAGTCTGGCGAGATGATAAAAGCAGAGAATGGTTTGGCAAGATTCCGGTGATCTCAGTCAGCTTTGGAAGCTGTAAGGGGAATGATTACAGGCAGGCTTTGCGCGGTATGATGGACAGTCTGTTTATGCTTTATGAAGCACATGATTATCTGCGTTGCAGTGAGTATCTGGGAGAGGATGACAGAAATGAATATAGTTTTTTTTGTAAAGCTCTATGGAATGGTGCAGAGGAAAAAGTGGAGAAAGCTATATCAAGATTATGTTATCTTCTTTACAGACATTATAACTGTAAGCCCATTATTTTAATTGATGAATATGATACACCTCTACTGGAAGCATATACGGATGGATACTGGAATGAGATGATCGGAACATGCCGTCAGTTATTTCATCGCGCATTAAAAGAGAATCCTTATTACAGCAGGGCAATCATTACGGGAGTAACGAGGGTAACTAAAAATTCTTTATTTTCTGATCTGAATAATATCGAGGTGGACACAGTAACCTGTGAGCCATACAGTGACTGTTTTGGATTTACTGGTGTCAGATGCATTAAAGTGCCAGAATATGGATAGTCTGCAGGATGTGAAAGCCATGTATGATGGCTTCATTTTTGGAAAGCGGAAAGATATGTATAATCCATGGTCCATTTGTAATTATCTGCGGCAGGGAGAACTGCTGTCTTATTGGACCAACACCAGCAGTAACAAGCTGATAGGCGATATTATTCGTAAGTATCCGGCTCGAAGTAAGTATGAAATCGAGCAGCTTATGAAAGGCGCCATAGTGCACAAAAAAATAAATGAACATATTACATTCCAGTATCTGGACGGTGATGAGAACAGTCTTTGGTCGTTGCTTCTCGCTGTCGGATATATCAAAGCAGATAATGTGAAAAAATGCAGGGGATTACAGAGTGCGATGTATCTGTCACAAATCAGGAAGTCATGGAGATGTTCCGGTATGAAATACTGGCAATGTTTGAAAATGGGAATGCGGTCTATTATGATTTTGTAGAGGCATTATTGTCACACAGAACAGAAGAACTGACAGATATTCTGATGGATATATCCTATACGTCTATGAGTTATTTTGATGTGGGAAGAAGACATTCAGAACGTGCTCCGGAGAATTTTTATCATGGTCTGGTATTGGGACTGATCGTATCTCTTCGAGACAGATACCGTATTGTATCTAACCGGGAGAGCGGACGTGGTCGGTATGACATTGCCATGTATCCACTGAGTGAAGGAGAAGATGCATTTATCATAGAATTTAAAGTATGCGACGAAAAAGAAGATGGAACACTTGAAAAAGCAGCAGAAAATGCCCTGCGTCAAATAGAAGAAAAACGTTATGATGCAGATCTGCTGGCAGCAGGGATTGCAGAAGAACATATCTATAAACTGGGGATAGCATTTGCCGGGAAGGATGTGGCAGTGAAATCAGCCAGAAGAGTAGATGAAGAATTACTTTAGGACAATGTCTGTTTTTTCTTTTGCCATAACAATAGTTGCGAAATAGGGTTAGTAAATCATAGAATCAAGTTTTACTAACCCTATTTTAATATGACTGTTTCGATAAAAGAGAGGATATTATTCTGAATAAATAAAAAATGATAACAGGGCGTCATGATTTTGTTACGTTATTCAGTGGAGATGGAGAAACAGGTTTCTTCAATTATATGTATAACGGAATTGTGAACAGTTCTGCGATAGAAATCATTGCATTTCTGCTAGTTGAAGGCGGAGCATGATGTTTGCGGTGAATATCCCATTCTCGTAAGAAAAATCACTGTCTCCGCCATTTTTTTGGGCAATATGGCGCACAGATTGAACACCGACACCATTTCCGCGTCTCTTGGATGACTGAAAGATATGATTCTTTTCTGAAATTTGAGTGTCATACGCATTTTCTACATGAAGAAGGAGAAGATGATTATGATGCAGGTAAGCAGTTACGGAGATAGCCCGTCTTGCAGGTTCAGTCTTCAGGCTGGCCTCGATAGCATTTTCCAGAAGATTGGAAAGAATGATACAGAGATCCATTTCGTCAATAGACATCTGTGCCGGCAGATCCAGTCTGGAAAGAAAAGGAATCTGATCTCGTGCGGCAAGGGCAGAATAATAGCCTACGATGCTGTCAGTAGCCTGATTTTCGCAAAAGTGCAGATCCTGACTGGGGATTTTACTGACAGCACTGGAAATATAGTCTTTTATTTTCTCAAGATCTCCTTGTTCCGCAAGTGAAGAAAGTTGAAGATATTGATGCCGGATATCATGTCTGGCCTGTCTTGCTTCTTCAATGGCGTTACAGAGATTTTCGTATCTTGTCTGCTGTAAAGTGAGAAGATGATTCTCCTGTTGGAGTCTGACATTCCGGTTCAAACTGTTTGCCATTAAAAGAAACATGGCATAAAAGAGGATGAGAATCAGAAAAAGAACCAGGCTCATGACTATATATATTTTTAAAATACGTCCCGTATACAATGTATTGCGATATTTTGGTGCTATAAACAGATTCAGTCCAATAAACAGCAGTGGCAGAATCCAGAAAATATACCAGGTTTGTGCAAAGTTTTCGTCTTCCACCAGTTTTTTAGCAGTGTGAGAAGCAGGAAACCATGCAGCCAAAACAAAAGACAGACAAATCAGATTGTATAAAATACAGGTTTTGGTATGAAACCACAGAGTTTGACTGGAAATGGTCTGATCTGCAGTAATAATGGCATCAATTGCCCTGGAAAAACTGTTGATACATGCAAAAACAGCGCAGACTGCAAAAAAAATACTTCCGGATTTCCACAGGGAAATACGCAGAGTATTGTGGTAAAGAAGCAGTGCCACAAGAAGCATAAATGGCAGAACAAACTTTGTGGAAATTTGAAGAAAATAACACAATAAACCGCCGGAAATACAGATGCCTGTGAGTAAAGGGAGCATCCAGCAAGTCAGCTTCAACGGTGTCAGCTTCAGATAAGTTTTTACCGGAAGATAAGCAAGCAGCATGCCGGGAAGGAGAACAGTAAGTTCCAAAACAGGTCTGAAAAAAAGCATTATGATGAAGTCCTCCTTTGAAAAAGGTAATCCATAAAAGTCTGTCGGGCATGTTTACTCAACTTACGACTAACCGGAATCTGATTTCCGTTATCCAGGGTAAAAACCGTGCCGTCGAAATCAAGAGCATGATCCAGATTAATAACAATCCCGCGGTTGCACTGATAAAACCGGGTATCCATCTTCAAAGCAGACAGAAAAGATTCAAAAGACTGACGTGTAATCAGTTCTTTTTTATTTGTCGTATAAATATGCATCATATGAGAAAAATGCTCGGCATAAATCATACTTTGAAATGGGACTTTTACATTACTTCCGTTTATTTTAACGTCTATATATTTCCCGGAATTCGGAATGCGGGAAAGAATTTCGTCTGTTAAAGCAGAAATCTCATTTTCATGATACGGTTTGACAAGATAATGCATGGCGCGTACCTGAAACCCCTCAAGAGCATGATCCGTGGATGTAGTAGTAAAAATAAGCAGACAGGAAGTGTCTGATTTGCGTAATTCTCTTGCTATTTCTATGCCGTTCGCACCATTCATGTAAATATCCAGAAACAACACGGTAAAAGGGCGTTCTTTGGATGCAAGCAAAAAATCTTCACCATTTTCAAATTCAGTGAAATCTGAATGGATTCCACGCCGGGAGAGCTGACATTCAAGTCTGCTGCGAAGCAGAATACGTTCTTCGGCAATATCGTCAACAATTGCAATTCTCATTGTACATACCTCTCATACAAAGCTGATTTCATTCATATAGAAAGTATAACACAAAAAGATGTCATGGGCTATGATATGGCTTTACAATTCGTGCCAATATTTGGTGATTCGTGCCAGAACAATTGAAAAAGAATCTGTTTATTTTATAATGGGGACAACAAATGGAGTGAAAATAGAAAGGAGGAGGTTCTGTGTATTGTATGTCTGTATTAACTGACAGAGATCAGGATGGTCATGATTATGCAAAATATATATCAGATTACTGCATGGAAAAAGGAATCGTTCCGCTGATTGAGATTTATCAAAATCAGGAAGTCTTTTTTAAGCAGATACAGAGAAGAGTTCCATCTATGGTATTTCTCTCATTGCCGGGAGTGGGTGGGTTAAATGCAGCAGAACATCTTCGTTCATTATATCCCAGATGTGGAATTATCTGGTGCAGTGATTTGGATTTTTCGCTTCATGCTTTCAGATTACGTGTGGAATATTTTTTTATGAAACCGGTGGAACATGAAAAAATACAAGAAGGGCTTAAGGCCTGGCTGGAACGTATAGGAAAAGTATAATAAAAATATTGGGAAAATTGGGAGGAAAACATCATGAAGAAGAGAATGGCAATGCTTGCACTTACGGCACTTATGCTGACAATGGCATCAAACGGTACTGCAGGTATGGTGCATGCAGAAGATGAAGCGAAGGAAAACAGTACAGCAGAAGTGCAGGTGCCGATTAAGTCACTCAGTCCGAAAGCGATTGATGAGAATCCTTATATGGCGAACAGTGACTCAAATATTCATCATGACTGCTACAATTCAGATACTACGGATGCAGTTTTGCCGGTTGATATTTATTCAGAAATCAATGTTTCATATGAGAAGGTAAATCCGAATGCATCACCGGCTGTCTTTTTTGATACATATGGACATGCAGTTGTTCCGTTTCTTGGAGGGCTTGCCATCCGGGATATTAACGCAGAAGAGACACAGACCGAAGGATACTTTTCACCGAAGCAGCAGGATGGAGGCGGTTATCTGATACAGAGTTCTTATTCATTTGTGGATGAGAGCAATCGCCTGGTGTGCCCGACCAGCAACAATCATGTGCTAATGCTGAAGGCAACCGATGAAGAAGGAAATGTACTTCCGGAATTTGAAAAAGTATTAGATATTGATATCAAGGCAGCAGCAGAAAAAGCACTTGGAAAGACACTGGATCAGAATCTGTTGTCAGTTGTGTTTGATTATGATGGAAATCTCTGGTTTGCAACGGGAGGCTTCAGAATTTATCCGGACAGAAAGCAGCAGGGAACCTTCGGATATATTTCCCGCTCTGCAATTGATGCGATTTTAAATGGAGAAGAGAAGGATCTGTCGGACAGCGTGTTCGTATATGAACTGGCTCCTGGGGAAGGCGCTGAAAATGGAATCGCAGCATCCAAAGACGGTGCAGTGATTTTGACCAATTTAAACTGTTATCTGCTTCAGGCGGATAATGGCGTGAAGAAGGTGTGGGAGACACCATATGAAAGCGTGGGAGCAAAAGACAGCCATGAGGGAGATGAAACAACAGGCGGCGGTCTGGCATGGGGCAGCGGATGCTCACCATCCATTACCAGAGATCTTGTGATGTTTACGGATAATCAGAAAACAGTAAGTCTGATGGCACTGGATATGAAGACTGGAGAAGTGGTGGCAAGTATGCCGGTAATTGACGAACTGCCGGAAGATGTACAGGTGTCAGTAGAAAATTCAGCCATTGTATATGACAATGGAGAAGGTACGGTAAGTACGATTGTATGTAACTGGTTTGGCGCCGGAAGTGCCAATCTGGCAAAGGAAGATAATGACTCTTCCGTGCAGAGCTATGAGAATATCTATGATGTGAACTGGTTAAGACAGGGAAATAAAATGATCATGCCAGGTGTGGAACGTGTAGATACGATAAAAACAGAGGATGGGTATGAAATGAAGAGTATTTGGTGCAGAAGTGATTTGTCAGATACTTCTATGATGAAGCTTTCTACTGCAACAGGCTATGTTTATGGCTATGTTCAGAATCTGGAAACCGGAATGTGGCAGTATATCATGCTGGATTTTGAAACAGGGGAAACTGTATTTTCCATGGATGTTGCAAACAAGCCGGGATATAACAATATGGCAATCGGTATGTATGCCGGAAATAGTGGAAATGCTCTTTACTGTCCGACCGGCTATCTGGAATTGCTGAGATTGCAGGATCGATTCGTCTATCTTCCGGATATGCCATATCGTAAAGTAGATCTGGATCAGGCAATACGCAACGTACTGTCGCAGGAACAGTTTGAAGCAGACGGCGGACAGGGCAGTGTGGCAGGATGGCTCAATACCGTAACCATTGAAAATGTACATCCGAATACGACAGTAGTTCTGCGAATGAAAGGAATTTCAGGCAGCGCAGAAGAAATGAAGCTGTATGCATATGATGCAAATGGAACCTTACAGGAAGTTGCTGCTGAACTGTGGCATATTCAGAAAGAAAATGGTGAGATACCAGAGACACTGTCTGAAAATGAATTATATGAAGTGTATATGACAGTAGAAGATGGTGGAACCATGGATCTAAGTGAAACAGAAAAAGAAATAAAGATATCCGCAATTCTTGGAGCATAATAAAAAAAAGGGCTGTCATTGACAGCCCCCAGACTGTAGACAAACTTGGTGTTGGGGATTATGCCCAGCACCATTTTTCTTTTAAAACTTCTTTTCTTTTTATCTCTTCAGTCTGAATACGCTATTTCGGTTCTAAATTTCCAACTCATTCAACTTTTTTCCAAATTATTTAAAATAAATGGAACAAAATTGCATTCTCATGCATCTAATAGATAGAACATGAAAAATGTTCCTGTACGTACAGACAAAAAGAAAGGGGCAGTTAAGTGGATGATTTAGTAAGTAAAGCAAAAAAAGGAGATCCGGATGCCTTTACGGATCTGATACAGTCACAGATGCAGAACATGTACAAAACAGCCAGATCTATTTTATCCCAGGATGCTGATGTGGCAGATGCTATTTCAGAGACCATACTGATATGTTGGGAGCGGTTGGGGAGTCTAAAATATAACAGTTATTTTCGAACCTGGATGACAAGGATATTGATTAATAAATGTTATGAGTTGATTCGAAAAAACAGGAATATCACTGTTGATGCAGAGTTTCCAGAGCAGGGATATCAGGAAATAGCATATGAAAATATTGAATGGAAAGAGACTTTAGATTCCATTTCAGAAAAATACCGGCTGGTGATGATGCTTCATTATGTGGAAGGATTTACGGTCAGCGAAATTAGTCAGATACTGGAAATATCAGAGGGAACCGTAAAAAGCCGGCTGGCAAGAGGGCGTGACAGCCTGACGGATATCTACGATTTGCGGAAGAGGAGGGCAAACATATGAGTAGGAATGATACTATCTATACATTACAGCAGGATATCGAAATACCTAAAATCGTAACGGACAAAGCAAATAAGATATTGGAACAGATCAGAAAGGATGCCGATATGAAAAATGACAAAATGGTTACATACCAGAAACCGGAAAGAAAATGCAGAAAGAGATATATGGTAATTGCACTGGCAGCAACCCTGGCAGTAGGAACAGCAACAGCCTATGCAGCATATACCGGATGGAGTAAAGGTCTAAAAGAAGAACTGCGTATTTCCGTGGATCAGCAGAATCATATGGAGGAAAATGGAATGGCGGCATTTTCCGATGCAACCGTAACCGATGCAGGCGTGACAGTGACTGCACAGCAGAGCATTACGGATAATTACTATACCTATCTTTCCTTTAAGATAGACGGTTATTCGGTGGAACAGGGAGTTCAGCCAGATTTTGAAACTATATCTGTTACAGTGGATGGACAGGATGATTTCAGTTGGGGAGGCAGTTTCTACAATGGAATGATATCAGATGAAAATGGAATGGCAGTTCATGCTGACGGATCAGAACTGGAGACAGAGGAAGATGGTTCCATTATCGAAAATTACGTGATGGATGATGGCAGTCTGGAATACCATATGGTACTGGCCAAGAGTGATGAAAAAGGCTTTTTTATGGGAAAGAATCTGCATGTGGAATTTAAAAATCTTGGAACTGTGGCAAAAGCAGACTATACACCGGATATTGATGGAACATGGGCACTGGATATGACGCTTGGTGGTGCAGATGTATCCAGATTCACAGAAACGGAACAGAAGTTGGGAGATTCTGGGGCAACTGTGACCGGTGTGGAACTCTCTCCGGTATCTATCCGTGTGTCTTATGATTTTCCACGGATTGAAAAAATGAGGAATATGAAGATGAAAATGGAGAAACGCAGGTAACTACCTATTATGAAGAAGCACCAATGGTCAGCGGAGTAAAATATAAGGATGGGACAACCATCATGAATCTGTATGGAGGACCTGGAACAGAAGGATATATTTCAGAAGACAGTGATGAATATATCTCAGGCTTTGCATTTGACCGTGTGATAGATCCAGATCAGGTTGCGTCTGTACTTTTCTATAAAACAACAAATGGCAATGGAGACGTGACAGAAGAACCAGAATATTATGAAGTAGCAGTGAAATAAGTTGGAAATGACACAAATCTCACAGTATGAGCTTGTGTTTCATAAGGACTATAACAGGATATGATTTGAGGGGCAGTAGTAAAGCCCCTCAAAAATTTCAACGGTAAAAGAGAATTACGATCCCAATTTCCCAGCAAGAAAGATACTGGTCGGACCATCTGCACCGCCTATGACAGCAGCAGATGCAAGATCATCTTCTGTTGTCGCTTCATCCGGTTCATCGGTTGAGCTGTTTTCCTCCGTGACAGAATCACCATAAGATACTTCAGGGATCTGAAGTTCAGTCAGTTTTCCGTTTTCATCTCTCAGGGTGAAAAGAAAGACAACGGAATCATCCTCCAGAGGAGTTGCGTTTTCTGTAAGAATTTCTGTTTCAGTTTCATGTGTTTGCTCAGAATCATCATCAGGCGTATCTTCTTCATCATATTTGTCGGAATCGTATATATTAGAAATGAACACATCGGAAGTAACTGTTTCACCATCAAAAGTAAAATAGTTTTTATCTTCATAAAGTAAAACATTGGTTTCATTTATAAAGTCTTCCAAAAATACCACACTTTTTCCCTGGTACATCAGTGAATCACTGGTTTTATCATAAGTCAGCCCAAGTTTCTCATATTCCGGATAGTAAGGAGAATGCATCAGCTCATCGGCAGAAGAGTAATGCTCTGAAATTTCCAGTTCGCCCATTTCGTAAGCAATGTCGGAATCCGAAGATGATTTTGTCTGCGCTTCGGTGGAGTCTTTTTTTGCAGTAATGTCGGTTGTACTGTTTCCGGCAAATACGGTTATGGAAGAACAAAGTAAAACAGCACTTAATGTAATACTTAAGAATCCTTTTTTTCTGTAATTCATAATAGACACAATCCTTTCCTTTACGGCGGTCTGTCCAAAGCCGCTGTTCATAATTGACGGTGTTTGATTTTGTTCCATAAAAGTAATTAAGGTAAGGGCATAAGATTCCCTGTTCTGACTTCCGAGGAAAGACAGAACAGCTTCATCGCAGGAAAGTTCCAGATCACGGAAAAAGACTGTCATCCAGATCCAGACAAGCGGAGAGAACCAGTGAATGCAGACACAGAAAAGAGCAAATATTTTACGCAGGTTGTCCCGATGCTGTATATGCATGGCTTCATGAAGCAGAATGAGATCCAGTCTGGACGTATCCTCACTTCGCATAGATTTTGGCAAAACAATACTGCAATGAAAAAATCCAAAGGTCACAGGGGATGTGATCTGGTCAGAGTAAAAAAGTGGCAGTGAAAAGCTGCGGCCGTTCCAAGTCACAATCCTGGTATCAAGCGGCAATGCCTGACGTAGAATCCGGTATTCTTTCCACAGTCTGTGAGAAAAGACTGCTGCAGTGAAAAGAATACCGCCTATCCAGAAGAGAAACAGCCCAGGAGTTTTAAACCTGAAAAAAGCTGCCAGCTGTTTCGAAAAAGTTTCTAATGATGGCATTGTACCGGTGACAGAATTTCCGTCCAAACCTTTCGATATTGTTTTGCCCGTATTCTGGGAAGAATTTGCAGCCCAAGAATGTTCGGAAACTGTCGAAACCGGATCAGACTCTTTTTCGGAAAACATCTTCATAATACCTGTGACTGTTGGTATCTGTGACGGAAATACGTCAAACTGCAGTGGAAACAGGAGACGAAGTATCACGATCATACTCAGCCATACAAAACATCTTCTCGACAGTATTCTGCCGCAAAAGTGTCGAAGCAGTAATATCACCAGAATCAGGAAACTGGCTGTGAGATTCATTGATAATAACTGTCTCATTATTATAGTACCTCCATCTGATTTATTTCAGCTTGTTGACCAGTTCTTTTAATTCAGAGATCTCCTCTTTGGAAAGTTTGTCTTCTGAAAGAAAAGCAGAAAAAAACTGCATTTTAGAACCATCAAAAAGTTTATTGATCAGTTCATTGGTTTCTGCTTTCTGTATCTGCTCCCTGGTAATCAGCGCTTTGCAGAAAAACTTTGGTTCCTGTCGTTCAATTGCGCCTTTTTCGATACACTTTTTGATCACGGTGTAGGTGGTATTCCGGTTCCAGCCAATTTCTTCTTTTAGGATTTCTGCAATTTGGCCTGCATGCAGATTTCCCTCCCGCCATAATACTTCCATTACTTTTTGTTCAGAATCAAATAATTTAACGTTCATTTAAAAACTCCCTTCATGCATGAAATGACTACTGAAATAGTAATCATATGATTATATTACTACAATAGTCATTTTGTGTCAAGTATAGTTTTTAAAATCGAAAATGGAATTTTGTGTCAAGTATAGTTTTTAAAATCGAAAATGGAATGACAGGAGAATGGGTATAG
>QUMM01000005.1 GCA_003435055.1 Lachnospiraceae bacterium OF09-6 | reverse complement strand
GCCATGCAGCACTGTGCGCTTATGCGGTATTAGCAGTCATTTCTAACTGTTATCCCCCTGTATGAGGTAGGTTACCCACGCGTTACTCACCCGTCCGCCGCTCAGTCACCTAAGAAATCATCCGAAGAATCTTTCTTAGGTGCTTCGCTCGACTTGCATGTGTTAAGCACGCCGCCAGCGTTCATCCTGAGCCAGGATCAAACTCTCAAAATAAATTTAATCCAGTTCAAAATCAACATACTAGCTAATCTATCCCTTTTACTGTTTTATAAGGTCAGTTCCTTGAATGTTAAAACTTTTTTAGAATCTTTCAAGGTTGTTTCACTGTTCAATTATCAAGGTTCTTTACTGTTTCGAACTTCTGTATGTTATCATAAGTTCAAGTTTTTGTCAACTACTTTTTTTCATTGACTGACGGAGAAGGAGGGATTTGAACCCTCGCGCCGCTATTAACGACCTGCACCCTTTCCAGGGGTGTCCCTTCAGCCTCTTGGGTACTTCTCCAGACTGATCTTCAACTTCTGTTCAGTTGACGGAGAGAGTGGGATTCGAACCCACGCGCCCTTGCGGACAAACGGTTTTCAAGACCGCCTCGTTATGACCACTTCGATATCTCTCCATTTGCCTTTTTGCTTTTCCGCACTTCAAAAGGCAAGATTTATTCTATCATCGACTTTTTCATTTGTCAACAACTTTTTTTATTTTTTTCGACTTTTTATCTTTCGCCTAATTTCAGGTTTGGGATAGCGTTCAGGTCTAGTCCATGGCGTGTTCCAGCCAGATATTCATAATAAGCAGCAGCACCAATCATCGCCGCATTATCGGTGCACAGTATCGGGGATGGATGATAAAATTTCACATTATTTTTCTCACAGGCAAGTTCCATTTCTCTTCGAAGCGTAGAATTAGATGCTACTCCTCCTGCAATTGCCAGTTTATCGAATCCGTATTCTTTCACTGCCATCATAGCATGTTCTACCAGCACATCAGTAACTGCTTTTTGGAAAGACGCTGCCACATCAGCTGCTACAATCTCCTCGCCTTTCATTTTTGCACCATTCAGGTAATTTAACACTGCCGATTTCAGTCCACTGAAGCTAAAGTCATAGACTGATTCCGCAATATGTGCTCTTGGGAAGGTAATTGCCTCTGGATTTCCTTCTTTTGAAAGCTTATCAATCTTCGGTCCGCCTGGATATCCCAGTCCAATTGCTCTTGCAACTTTATCAAACGCTTCTCCTGCCGCATCATCTCTTGTACGACCAAGGATTTTATATTTTCCATAATCTTCTACTACCACCAGATGTGTATGTCCGCCTGATACTACCAGACATGCAAACGGTGGCTCCAGATCTTTATTTTCTATATAGTTGGCTGATATATGGCCTTCAATATGATGTACACCTATCAACGGCTTCTTCGCAGCATAAGCAATCGCTTTTGCCTCAGCCACACCGACAAGAAGTGCACCTACCAGTCCTGGTCCATAGGTCACACCAATAGCATCGATCTCATCCAATGTCATATTCGCCTGTTTTAACGCTTCTTCAATTACCTGATTAATCTTTTCGATATGTTTTCTGGATGCAATTTCAGGCACAACACCCCCATACAACGTATGAAGTGCAATCTGGGAAGAAATAATGTTGGATAATACCTCTCTTCCGTTTTTTACAACTGCCGCTGCTGTTTCATCGCAGGAACTTTCTATTGCAAGTATTACTATATCCTTTTCGTTTTTCATGATGCTTCTTTTGCTTCCCCTTCAAACATTAATTCTGTTGTTTTTCCGTCTTTTCCCGGATATGCGTTCGGGAAAATATCTGTTACTGTCTTCATATACTCTTCCGGACGATTCAGAGACGGACTATAATGAGTCAGCCACATTTCACTGACCTGTGCTTTTCTCGCCACTTCCGCTGCTTCCGTAAATGTCATATGCTTATGTTCCACTGCTTTTTCTTCTTTTCCCGGTTCTCCATACATTCCCTCGCATATAAGAAGATCTGCATGCATGGCATTTTCCACCAGCGACTGTGTCGGTCTGGTATCCGTACAATACGTCAGTTTAATTCCTTTTCGTGGCGCCCCTAACACCATATCCGGAGTATAGCATATTCCATTTTCCTCAATTTGTTCGCCTTTTTGCAAACGACTCCAATATTTTAAAGGGATCTCCTGCTCCTTTGCTCTCACTGCATCAAACTTTCCAGCCCGGTCTATTTCAATAGAATATCCATAGCAAAGCACATTGTGATTTACCCTATATGCGATCAGACGATACCCGTCCATTTCAAATACTTGCTGTGCCCCCTGAATTTCCTGAAAATGAATCTCAAAAGGCAGTTCCGGTGCAATCACACGGAGTGCATTTACCACACGTTCCAGCCCTTTGGGTCCAATAAGGGTCAGTGGTTCTGTTCGCATAGCATTCCCCATAGTCAGCAGAAGCCCTGGGAGCCCGCTGATATGGTCTCCATGATAGTGAGTAAAGCAAATCACATCAATTGGTTTAAAACTCCATCCCTTTTCTTTGATTGCGATCTGTGTTCCCTCCCCACAGTCAATTAAAATACTGCTGCCATTATAACGCATCATCAGCGAAGTCAGCCAGCGATAGGGCAGCGGCATCATACCTCCGCACCCCAGCAAACATACATCTAACATATTTCACCATTACTTTCTTTATTTCATTGCAACTCTTTTATAACATTTCTGTCTGTTCCCAGCATTCTGCCGGAATCCTGAATTCACTGAGCATTTTTGCAAAACATTCCTCGCAGATATGAAACCGGTAAACTTTCTGATCCACACCAGAAAAATACCCCCACTGCTTCTTTATCGTCAGATATTCTTCCTGATTCTGTAAAAGTTCTCTTCCACATTTGTTGCAGTAAATCTTCTTTTCCATATCTTATCCTCCTGTTCTTCAATTCAGCTCGATTATACAGGATTTTTTTTATTTATCCCAGTGGAAATGATTAGAGATATTTCCACATGATGACTGCATTTTCTTTCGGTGCATCATAGAAATTTTTACGAATTCCCGCTGAGACAAACCCCAACTTCTGATAAAGAGAAATAGCCGCCAGATTACTTTCCCTTACTTCCAGTGTAAAGGCTTTTATCCCTTTTTGTTCTCCCCGTCTCATCAGTTCCTGAAGCATACTTTCACCAACTCCGTATCTTCTGCTGGCTGCATCCACCGACACATTCGTAATATCTGCTTCATCCAATACCTGCAAATAGCCACAATACCCTACTATGGATCCATTTTTGTATGCTGAAAGAAAGCAGGTGTTCTCCTGCTCCATAGAATCTGCAAATCCCTGCTCCGACCATGGAAGACTGAAATTTTCTTTTTCGATTCTTGCCACTTCCGGCAAATCCGCTTTTTTCATTTCGCAGATCTCCAGCCTGCCATTTTGTTCAGACATCTTCTTTTCGCGCCTGTTTCTGGGCGCGTTCTCTTTCAGCCTGAGACAGTCTGAGATAATCTGGCTGATGTTCCATAGCACTTTCCAGCTTTCCTTCTTTTGCATACTGTATGCCCAACACTGCAACTGCACCTGCCCGCTGCCGATTCAGGTGAGCAGGTGCAAGCAAATATGGCACTTTTAGATTTTTTTTAATCAATTCCAGATAAACTGGCACTCCATCCCCTGCCAAAATTACTTCACGACCTGTTTGATTCAATTTTTCCAGGACTTCCTCTACCGGCACTGCCATCTGATCTTCCATTACTTTTAAAGTGTTTTCCTGAAATTCATAAATTCCGGTATATACCTGACTGCGTCTCGCATCCATCATCGGACAGATTACCTTCTCAGAGCCACAGAAATTATATGCTATTCCTTCCAGCGTCGGTACCGAAACCAATGGTTTTTTCAATGCCAGTCCCAGGCCTTTTGCTGTTGCTGATCCAATACGCAGTCCGGTAAATGATCCCGGCCCTGCTGCCACTGCGATCGCATCTATGGTATTCAGATCCAGTTCAATCATTTTTGCAACTTCATCCAGCATCGGAAGCAGTGTCTGTGAATGTGTTTTTTTGTAATTAATGGTATATTCTGCCAACATCTGTGTATCTTCCACAACAGCAACTGTGGCCACCATACCTGAGCTGTCAATTCCCAGAACTTTCATCTTATTTCACCTCTATTCTGCGATAGTCAAAGCCTTTTTCCAGATCTTTTTCTATCGTAATCCAAATTGTATTCTCCGGCATGATCTCCTCGATCAGATTCGCCCATTCTACCAGACAGACCCCTTCTCCATAGAAGCAATCTTCATACCCAATCTCATCCATTTCTTCTATATCTCCGATCCGGTATACATCAAAATGATAAAACGGCATTCTGCCCTCTTCATAAACCTGAACAATGGTAAAAGTCGGACTGCTGACTGGCTCTGTAATGCCAATCCCCTCTGCAAATCCTTTGGTCAATATGGTTTTTCCCACACCCAGATCTCCCAAAAGTGCATAGACCTGCCCCGGTTTTGCTTCTGTTCCCAGCTTTTTTCCTAATTCAAATGTCTCTTTTTCACTAAATGTCTCTATCTTCATCACATTTTAAAAAATAAAACGGATCTTCACTTGCTATAAAATGCATCAGCATATAGGCGCACATCATTGCAACTTTTTCTTCTTTTAAAATCCGTTTTGCTTCCTTCCTGTCCACTAAGACCACTTCTATTTCTTCGCTGTCTTCTTCTCCATCTGTACAGATGGTTCCTGATGCATATCCATAAACCATGGCACAACATTCATCCGTCATTCCAATCGTGGTGTATAACGGTTTTTCCATGTATTCCGGTACGTTCAAAAGTTCCAGCTTCAGTCCAGTCTCTTCTCTCAGTTCCCTGACCGCTGCATCGTGATAATCTTCCTTTTTTTCTACCAGGCCTGCCGGGAATTCATAAATGTAATCATCAATGGCATAGCGGTACTGATGCACCAGTACAATCCGATCTCTTTTTTCTCCATACAGACTGTAAATCGCTACTCCATCTGGTGTATCATCCTTTTTCACTAGCTTCATCTGTGCAGCTTCAGACGCCCGGGATGCCACATAATAATTTACATCGCCTCCCAGACGATTTTCTGCATCCAGATGATACATATTCAGGAAACGATTATCTGTCATTTTTGTGACACTTCTGATTTTTCCCATTATTTGATACCTTTCATCGTCAACTGGATTCTCTTTTTATTCAGATCCACACTCATGACTTTTACTTCCACAATATCGCCTACGCTTACTACTTCCAACGGATGCTTTACAAACTTCTTATCTGTCAGCTGTGAAATGTGCACCAGTCCGTCCTGATGTACACCGATATCAACAAACACCCCAAAATCAATTACATTACGTACCGTACCTTTTAATATCATGCCTGGGGTCAGATCTTTCATTTCCAGTACATCCGTACGAAGAATCGGCTTTGGCATCTCGTCACGTGGATCTCGGGCCGGTTTTTCCAGTTCTTTCACAATATCACGTAACGTAATCTCTCCTACCTCCAGTTCCCCGGCAAGCTTTTTATAGTCTCTGATTTTTTCTGATAAACCATCCAGTTTCTTATCTGCGATATCTGCGGTAGAATATCCCAGCTTTTTCAAAAGAAGTTCTGCCGCATGATAACTCTCTGGATGTACACTGGTCTGATCCAGCGGATTGGCACCACCCTGGATCCGCATAAATCCTGCGCACTGTTCATAAGCCTTCGGTCCCAGCTTTGCTACTTTCAGCAGCTGTTTTCGATCTGAAAATCTGCCATTTTCTTCCCGGTACGCAACAATGTTTTTAGCAATTGTTTTGCTTACCCCGGAAATGTATTCCAGGAGAGATGCAGATGCTGTATTCAAATCTACGCCTACCTTATTTACACAATCTTCCACTACACCACTTAAAGTTTCTCCCAGCTTTTTCTGATTCATATCATGCTGATACTGCCTACTCCGATGGATTTCGGATCAATCTTAACCAGTTCCGCAAGAGGATCCTGTACTCTTCTGGCTATCGAAGCTGCACTTCTCTGACCCACATCGAAATTCGGAAACTCTTCTGTCGCCAGTTTACTTGCCGAATAAACAGATGCTCCAGCTTCATTTGTGATGACATACTGTACCGGTGTGGATATCTCTTTCAGCATTTCTACGATCACCTGCTCCGACTCCCTTGAAGCGGTTCCATTTCCTACTGAAATCAGAGTAATATGATACTTATCAATAAATTCTTTTACTTTATCCTTTGCTGCACGGATTTTCTTCTCATTGGTCGGTGCTGTCGGATAGACAACTGCGGTATCCAGTACTTTTCCAGTCGGATCTACTACTGCCAACTTGCATCCGGTACGAAATGCAGGATCCCATCCCAGCACCACCTTACCGGAGATTGGCGGCTGCATCAGTAGCTGCTGAAGGTTTTTGCCAAATACATTCATGGCCCCTTCTTCTGCCTTTTCTGTCTGTGCATTGCGAATCTCTCTCTCAATAGCAGGCGCAATGAGACGCTTATAACTGTCCTCGATCACTTCTTTTAATGCATCTGTTGTATTCGGATTTTCTTTCTTAATGATCTGTTTTTCCAGATACCGTAAAATCCGATCTTCCGGTGCTTCCACCCTCACAGTCAGGAACTTTTCCTTTTCTCCACGATTTAATGCCAATACACGATGTCCCGCCAGCTTTGTAACCGGCTCCTGGAAATGATAATACATTTCATAGACAGATTCTGCTTTTTCATCCTTAGCCTCTGCAGTCAGAACTCCTTCTTTTTCTGTTATCTCGCGAATTCTGGTACGATACGCAGCCTCATCTGAGATGCTTTCTGCTATGATGTCTTTTGCACCATTAATCGCATCTGCCACAGTCAGAACTTCTTTTTCTTCACTCAGAAAATCTTTTGCTTCTTCTTCCAGAGACTTTTTGGTTATCTGAAGAAGAATGATATTTGCCAGACCTTCCAGACCTTTTTCCTTTGCAATCGTTGCACGGGTACGGCGTTTCGGCCGATACGGACGATACAGATCTTCTACCAGTACCTGCGTCTGTGCCTCCAGAATCTGCTTCTTTAATTCTTCTGTCAGCTTTCCCTGTTCTTCAATACTGGACAGGACCTGCTGTTTTTTTTCTTCCAGATTGCGCAGATAAACCAGTCTCTCATGCAGCTTTCTCAGCTGTTCATCGTTCAATGTTCCAGTTGCCTCTTTCCGGTATCTGGCAATAAATGGTATGGTATTGCCTCATCTATTAATTTTACAGCAGCTTCTACCTGCCATGCCTGCACTTCCAGTTCAGAAGCAATTTTTTTTATCATGTCCATTCTTTTCCACCTATTCGTTATCGTTCCTTTATTCGCTCGCTAATATCTTCATATAATGCACCCCTTCAAGATTCTCAATATCCGTAAACAGCGACATAGAATTTCCCGTTGTTGGAAGGATATCGATGCAGAGGGTCAGCGATGCGACTCCATTGACCGGTATGGTCTGATGAATGGTCAGAATATTGGCCTGATATTCTGCAATCACTTTCAAAACATCTGACAGCAATCCTGGCTGATCATTCATCTGTATCACAAATGTGATCTTTTTTCCCTTTGTATTTTCATGAAAAAGGGAAATATCGTCCTTATATTTGTAAAAAGAGCTTCGACTAATACCAGTCAGATCCGCTGCTTCCTGCACGGTCGCTGCTTTTCCGGTCTCCAGCAGTTTTTTTGCCTCTACTACTTTCAAAAGGACCTCTGGCACCGCCTTTTCTTTTACTACATAGAACTGCTCTTTTCCTTTCATATGCTCTCCTTTATACAGCAGTACTGTCAGAATCCCCGTCCTTTACCGCCGCCATATGTATGACCTCCAGAAGAATGATGCGTGGATGTTCTTCCACTGTCACCGCCACCGGATGGAGGATCTTTCTCAATTCTCCGATGTGTTACAAACTGATTCACCAGTATATCTCTCTGCGCTGTAATCTTAAGTCTTGCATTCTTTTCCGTAGAATACCGATATTTTTTTACCACAGTGTAGCTTCTGTAAAGAATGGCCGAAACGATTGCAGCTACCATAAGTCCTGCTAAAAAAGCAAGCAAAACATCTCCTGAAGCAAGACTGTGATAACGCACAATCCGCCCGGTCTCCGTATCATACGTATATTGATTATTCGGGATTCCCTCGTTCAGATATTGCTGTACCTTTTTCAACATGGCTATCATTGCATTTCCATATTCCCCATCTGAAGCATAGGACTGTGCAGCATCATAGATCTTTTCTTCCCGGTAATCGGTAATATAATAGATCATATCTCGTTCTGTGACAAGATTCAGTTCCCGGTTGTCCATATCGATCAGCAATGCGATTCCACCTTTGGCCTCATTACTCTCCAGTCCGTATTCCTCATAGGTATCTTCCAAAACTTCGTGGGATTCTTTTCCGCCGGCATCTTCGCAGGTCATGACCAGCACATTCATCTGATACTGATCCTGAATCTCTTCCGATAAATTTTCTATCTTCTTTGTTTCTTCGGTTGTAAAGAGCTGCGCATCATCCTGGATCTGACACTGTGCAAATACCGTCGCTCCTGACAGCCAAAGGCAGATAGTTATCCATAATACTATCATACCCGCTGCCTTTCTTTTTGGCATTTTTTTCTCTACCATACCAAGTATCCTCCCAGCAGCATAAACAGAAAAACAGCCACAAACACACCCAAAAACAGTTGCAGAACCTTCTTTTTATCAACAGGGAATTCCCCACTGATTTTTCTGGTCTGTCCATTCATTGCATAATAATAGATCTTGTCATTTTTTCCACGATAAGTAAGCACCCAGACAGGAACCAGCAGATATTTCCAGTTTTCACCCAGTAAATGGAACTGATCAGACACTGATGTTACCGTATCATATCCCTGTATACTGGATCTTACCATATCGGATGAGTGCTTCTTCACTTCCTGATGTAGTTCTTCTGCCAGATCTTTTTTTTCGATATCTCTTTTTTCTGCCTGAAAACCAGAAAGATATTCCATGGAAAAATCCTTCGTCTCTTCCAATCGGAATGGCTGCACAGCTTCTACCAACTGTCTGTTTTCTTTGTTCAGTGCATTTCTGGTCAGTTCTTCAAACCCTACTTCTGCCGATCTTTCCAGACGATAAATCTTTGTCTCTGTATGCTCCATATCACCAGTTCGATAGATACGGATCCTTTTGGCTTCTCCCTGCCAGTCCCCTTCTGTTTTGCAGTCATATTCCCAGAACGGGAAATAAACTCCACTTATCTTTTCTATCTGCTCCTTGCAGAAGAAATCCCTGGGAATGAATCTCTTTTTCTTTACAAACTTCAGGAATTCATCTACAGCTTCTTTTTTACTAACCGCAAAGGGAATGATTTTTTCCGGTCGATATTCTCCTGACAGCTTTCCCTGAAGAATCACTGGATTATGACAATAAAAGCAAAATGTCGCAGCTGTTGTGGCATCTGTTACAATCTCCGCTCCGCAGCTTGGGCACTGATACAGGGACGCTTCGCTCCCTGCATCAGTCTCTGCTTTGTACTGTGATGTCTCCTCTGAGCCATCTTCTCCTTCTTTTTCTGGATTTGCTGCCTCTACCTCTTCCCTTGAAAATACGGAAGAACAGTATTCGCACTTAAACTTCTGAGTGCCTGGATCAAACTGCAGATCTCCGCCACAATTCGGGCACTTATAACTGACTGCTGCCATTTTTCACCTCTTATGCCCGTGGCTTTCCGCAATTGCAGCAGAAATTGCCTTTATTGACCGTTCCGCAGGAACAGGTCCAGTCTGAGGATGGTTTTGGTTTACCGCAATTCGAACAGAAATTACCAGTATTAGAAGCTCCGCAGGAACAGGTCCATCCTGACGGCTGTGCCTGATTCATCTGCTGTTGCATATTCGCCTGCTGCTGCGCCATCTGATTCATCTGCATCTGCTGCATATTGGTCTGAGATGCCTGATTCATAAATCCTCCGGCTGCTCCCATGCCCATTCCCATGCCCATAAAGCCAGTTGCTGCTCCATTGGCATTCGAACCTGCTGCTTCCATTCCCCGTGCAATAGAAGACTGTACAAATCCTTCTCTTACTGATGGATCCGACATCATAGCCCCCTGATTTCTCATATTAATCAGTTTCTGCGATTCTTCATCGTAGGAAATGCTGGCAATTCCCACTGCCTGAATCTCCATGCCACGCTGTTGTGTCCACTGTGTATCCAGCACATCCGCCATATAACGTCCCAGTTCCATAGCCTTGGATGTCACAAAAGAAATACGCATACCTTCAGCAGACATCCGATTGATCGCTGATTGAAGAGCTTCCAGGAACTCACTGCGGTACTGATCATTGATCTCTTCTATCTCCACACGCTGCGCATTTTTTGGTACCACTTCAGCATAAAACTTCAGTGGATCTGTTATCTTGATAGAATAAGTACCATGTGCACGCAGAAACAGTTCTGCATTATAGAAACTATCGAAATAGTTCACCGCATTGCGGGTTCCAAACTTAATTCCCTTAATCTCCTGCAGATTGATATAAAATACCTTCTGGGACATTGGTGTCGTTCCGCCAAATTTAAATCTGGAAAAAGTCTCCTTCAGTGCTTCATCAAACTGCCCATTGAACATAGACGGGGCTGAAGAATTGCTGACTGTGTAGTATCCCGGTTCTGCTGTATAATCGATGATCTTTCCACCATCTACCAGTATCATAAACTGATTGTCATATACATGGATCACAGAACCGTCCGAAATCACATCTGTGGTCGGTCTGTTTGATCCTTTTCTGACCATCACTCCTCTGGTGAATACGGTCTGGGCATCCATTTCTTCTGGCTCAATTGCTTCCAAAAACTGATCCTGAAATCCTGATTTTACGGTTCCTGCTGCCGCTCCAATCGCCGTTCTGATAATTCCCATCTTTATCCTCCTTTACTGCTGCTCCTCTTCTTCATTTCCGAGGGCAATCCATTTTAAATATGCATTGATAAAAAGATCAATGTTTCCATCCATAACACTGTCCACATTACCGGTTTCTGCATTCGTTCTGTGATCTTTTACCATGGTGTACGGCTGCATCACATAAGAACGAATCTGATTTCCCCAGCCCATTTCTTTCTTTTCACCTCGAATACCGGATACCTTCTCTGCATTTTCCTGCTGCTTCAACAGGTACAGTTTTGCTTTCAGCATCTGCATTGCTTTGTCTTTATTCTGAAACTGTGAACGTTCATTCTGACACTGTACCACAATTCCGGTTGGTATATGCGTAATACGGATTGCAGAAGAAGTCTTGTTAATATGCTGTCCACCAGCTCCACTGGAGCGGTAAGTATCAATTCGAATATCATCGTCCCTGATCTCCACATCCAGATCTTCCTCAATATCTGGCATCACATCACACTGTACGAAAGAAGTCTGACGTTTTCCTGCCGCATTAAACGGAGAAATACGCACCAGACGATGCACGCCTTTTTCGGACTTCAGATATCCGTAAGCATTTTCCCCACGTACTTCAAAAGTCACAGACTTGATTCCGGCCTCATCTCCATCCAGATAATCAATCACTTCTACTTCATAGCCCTTTTTATCCGCCCATCTGGTATACATACGATACAACATACCTGCCCAGTCGCAGGATTCGGTACCACCAGCTCCCGCATGGAGAGATACAATCGCATTCGCATTATCGTATTCACCAGAAAGTAATGTCTTGATTCTAATGTTGTCAAACGAAGCAATAAACTCATCCAGTGTTGTCTGAATCTCCTCAATCAGAGAGGTATCATTTTCCTCTTCTGCCATCTCAATGAGCGTCTCAATCTCCTCATACTGTTCCTGAAGAGTATGATAAGTTGCAATATCATCCTTCATGGATTTTAGTTTTTTCATCATCTCCTGGGACTGTTCCGGATCATCCCAAAAGCCAGGCTCTTCCATTTTTCGTTCTAATTCTTCGATTCGCTTTTCCTTATTAGCCAGGTCAAAGTGAATCCCTCACTTCCAGTAATGGTTTTTCATATGTGCCAAGCGTATACTTGAACTGATCTAATTCGACCACTCTGTCACCTTCTTTCCTTAAACTGAAAGCAGACTGCAACAGGCAGTTTCTGTCTGCGGCAGTCTGCATCACTTTTATTTTTTTCGTCCGCAGCACTGTTTGTATTTCTTTCCGCTGCCGCATGGGCACGGATCATTCGGATAAATCTTTTCCTCCGCACGCTTCTTTGGTGCGTTGGCAACTGTATCATCCTTGTTGGTTCCGGTTACTTTCGCTACTTCCTCACGTTCTACCTTTTCTTCCACACGTACATGGAAGATCAGTCTTAAGGTATCCTCCTGAATACCGGACAGCATCTCATCAAACATCTCAAATCCACTCATCTTGTATTCTACCAGTGGATCCTTCTGGCCATATGCCTGGAGTCCGATTCCCTGACGGAGCTGATCCATATCATCAATGTGATCCATCCATTTACGGTCAATGACTTTCAGAATAACCACACGTTCGAATTCACGCATTTCATCCAATGTCGGGAAGATCTTCTCTTTTTCTTCGTAAAGTGCAACTGCTTCTTTTTCCAGCTTAGCTTTCAAATCAGATACGCTCATCTTCGCATCTTCTTCCGTCAAAGGCTGAACCGGGATAATCGGAAGCAGGATACGGTTCAGTTCGTTGATATTCATGCCGTTCTCTACTTCATTGCACATATCCACGTACTTCTCTGATACATCGCGGATCATCTTCAGCACGGAATCTCTCATGCTTTCACCGTCCAGTACACGGCGTCTCTCTTTGTAAATGATCTCACGCTGTTCGTTGTTCACCTGGTCGTATTCCAGCAGATTCTTACGAATTCCGTAGTTATTGGTCTCAATCTTCTCCTGTGCCTTCTCAATAGCAGAAGAAAGCATCTTATGTTCGATCTGTTCATTCTCTGCTACGCCAAGAGAACGGAACATATTCATCAGACGTTCAGAACCAAACAGTCTCATCAGATCATCTTCCAGCGAAATGTAGAATCTGGATTCTCCAGGATCTCCCTGTCGACCGGAACGTCCACGCAGCTGATTATCAATACGTCTGGATTCATGACGTTCCGTGCCAATGATCTTCAATCCACCCAGTTCCTTTGAAATATCATCCAGCTTAATATCGGTACCACGGCCGGCCATGTTAGTTGCAATGGTAACAGCTCCATGTACACCAGCATCTGCTACGATCTCTGCTTCCAGTTCATGGAACTTGGCATTCAGAACTTTATGTGGAATGCCCCTCTTTTTCAGCATACCACTCAGAAGCTCAGAAATATCAATGGTAATCGTACCAACCAGAACCGGCTGTCCCTTTGCATGGGCCTTTTCAATCTCATCTACAACAGCACGGTATTTCTCTTTCTTGGTCATGTAAACCGCATCATCCAGGTCGATTCGGGCTACTGGTCTGTTCGTCGGAATCACAACAACGTCCATACCGTAAATATCACGGAACTCTTTTTCCTCGGTAAGTGCGGTACCTGTCATACCAGACTTCTTATCGTATTTATTGAAAAAGTTCTGGAAAGTGATGGTAGCCAGGGTCTTACTTTCCCGTTTTACCTTAACATGCTCTTTTGCCTCAATCGCCTGATGCAGGCCATCCGAATAACGTCTTCCCGGCATGATACGTCCGGTAAACTCATCAACGATCATAACCTGATCGTCTTTTACCACGTAATCCTGATCACGGAACATCAGATAATTGGCACGCAGAGCCAGATCCACGTTGTGCTGAATCTCCAGATTCTCTGCATCTGCCAGGTTCTCGATATTGAAAAACTTCTCTACTTTTTCTACACCCTGCTGTGTCAGGGTTACGACTTTATCCTTCTCATTGACAATAAAGTCACCGGTCTCTGTGATCTCTTCACCCATGATGGCTGTCATCTTGGTCACTTCCCCACTGGCTTCACCCTTCTGGAGCTGGCGGGCTAGGATATCTGCCACTTCATACAGTCTGGTAGACTTGCCACTCTGACCGGAAATAATCAGAGGTGTTCTGGCTTCATCGATCAATACCGAGTCCACCTCATCAATGATGGCATAATGAAGATCTCTCTGTACCAGCTGCTCTTTATAAATTACCATGTTGTCACGAAGGTAATCAAATCCCAGTTCGTTGTTGGTGATATAGGTAATATCACAGGCGTACTGCTTCCGACGCTCATCGTTGTCCATATCATTCAATACCACACCTACGGTCAGGCCAAGGAATTCATGGACTTTTCCCATCCATTCTGCATCTCGCTTTGCCAGATAGTCATTGACGGTAACGATGTGAACTCCCTTTCCTTCCAGTGCATTCAGATAAGCCGGAAGTGTAGAAACAAGGGTCTTACCTTCACCGGTTCTCATCTCTGCGATACGTCCCTGGTGAAGAATGATACCACCGATGATCTGTACACGGTAGTGCTCCAGTCCAATGGCACGCTTTGCCCCCTCACGGACAGTGGCATATGCTTCCGGAAGCAGATCATCCAGTGTCTCTCCATTTGCCAGTCTGTCCTTATATTCCTGCGTCTTTGCGCGAAGCTGTTCGTCAGTCAGAGCCTGCATGGTCGGACGAAGTGCTTCTACTTTATCAACCAGCGGCATGATTCTCTTAAGCTCACGATCGCTGTGTGTACCAAACACTTTTTCAATAAAATTCATTCTTACTCTCCTAAGTCATTTTGCATTAATTGCAGGGTCGATAATCTCCTGCACATACTACCCATTATCTTAACACTATTCCTGTTTTTACACAATAAATATTTTATAAAGTGTTCTTTTTTTGACACTCACATGAAAGTATGTTAAAATAGAGTTACCAAAAACTATCGTTTTAAAGGGGGCTGAACATATGAAGTTTATCATCAGCGGAAGAAATCTGGAGGTTTCAGAGGGACTAAAAAACAGCGTAATTGACAAGCTGGGAAGACTGGAACGGTATTTTACACCGGACACAGAAGTGAATGTGACCATGAGCATAGAAAAGGAGCGTCAGAAGATTGAAGTTACCATCCCGGTAAAGGGGCATATCATCCGTTCTGAACAGGTCAGCAATGATATGTATGTTTCCATTGATCTGGTAGAAGAAGTCATTGAACGTCAGCTTCGCAAATATAAAAATAAACTGGTAGCCAAACAGCAGGATGGCGGCAATTTCCGCAGAGAGTTCCTGGAAAAAGAAGATACCATCGAACCGGAAGAGATCAGGATCATCCGTACCAAGGAGATCGAGATGAAGCCGATGTATCCAGAAGACGCCTGCATCCAGATGGAACTTTTAGGTCACAATTTTTACATGTTCCATAATGCAGAAACCGACGAAGTAAATGTGGTGTACAAGCGTAAAGGCGGCACCTATGGAATGATTGTTCCGGAAAATTAATCATGCAAAAGCAATCCCGTGGGATTCGTCCCACGGGATTTTTGTTCATGACAATCGTATGTTCGCACAGCGTGTATTCTATTGTTTATTTCTACATAGTTCCAGTACTTTCCGGTATGCCATTTGCCCCCCAAAAAGATCCAGCGCACTTCCAACAGTCACATTGACATGATTCTGCCCCAGTTCTTTCAGTATATGAATATCTTCATAGGAGCCCACGCCTCCTGCATAAGTAACAGGAATCTGCTTCCACTCTCCCAACATCCTGACCAATGGTTTTTCTATGCCAGATGCCTTTCCTTCCACATCTACTGCATGGATCAGGAATTCACTGCAGCTGTCTGCCAGTTCATCCAGCACTTCTTTTGTCAGCACCACATTCGTAAACTTCTGCCAACGATCAGTTACAATATAATACGCATCCATCTTTTTTCTGCAGCTCAGATCCAGAACCAGATGTTCTTTTCCAACTGTGTGTTTTAATTTTTTCAGATTCTCATAATTGATCTGTCCATCTTTGAATACATAGCTGGTGACGATTACATGAGATGCTCCTGCTTTTAAAAACTCTGCCACATTTTCTGCGCAGATTCCGCCACCGATCTGAAGCCCGCCCGGATATGCTTTCAACGCCTGCATAGCCTGTTCTTTCGTCTTTTCATAATATTCAGAATCTCTGGAATTTAACAAAATCACATGGCCTCCCTGAATGCAGTCTTTTTTATAGAACTCTGCATAAAAAGACGCATCCTGTTCTGCTACGAAGTTCTCTTTTGCCCGATCTCCCTGATCCTGCAGCGAGCCTCCTACGATCTGTTTAACTTTTCCATTATGTATATCAATGCATGGTCTGAATTCCATCCTGCTCACCTCATATCTTTCCATAGCCATTCTTATTTTCTTTTATCTTATCATAGCCCATTTTAATTCTCCATGTTCTTTTTATATTATGATAAAATTTTGTGATCTCATCTGTGAATATCTCAAAGAAATATTCTGTTTTACATAATAAGACAGGATGCAAAGAGTTCTCAGATTTTGTTCCACTTCCGCATCCTGTCTCATTATTTTCTGCTACTGTACACCGGTATTGGTATTTTCCGTATTCTCACTATCGATGCCGTCATCTGCCAGTCGGTCTACCGCATCTGCTGCCCCATCGATGATATCATCTCCAGCTTCCCCGATGCCTGCCCCCACATCTTCCAGCACACCACCATCGGCATTGTTATTTCCCTCATTCGAAGCATTATTATTTATTCGGTTGTTTTCTGCTCCATCATTTCGTATGGTATTATTTTCTGTTGTTTCATTCTTGATGGTATTATTATCCTTGACGCCTGTCGTGGTTTCTGTTCCGGCTGTATTATTATCATTATTTCCGCAGCCCACCATCAGTGTACTGACTGCTATAGCCAGCAAACATCCTGTCAGAATCTTTTTTCCGTTTCTCATAGCATTTCTCCTTTTCTTTTTAAGACTTGCCTGTCCTTCTTAATATCTCACTTTTTCCTGGTTTTATACCTGTTTCTCTCTACTTTATTCTCCGTTTCTTTCGTCTGTTCTTTCAATATTCTGCGCTTTAACTGTTTCCCGGAAAATGGAAGAAGTGGGTATAAATAACTTTTTCCAGATACTGTCTTATTCGTCCCGACAAAAAGACATACCAAAATGCTGCCCACCAAAAAACCTGGCAAAGCAAAAAATTCTGTCAAAATCAGCAACATCAACCGCATGAATTTTAATGCATAACCCAATTCAAAATTGGACTGGGTATAGTTGGCTATCGCTACAAACGCCATATACAACATAGCTTCTGAATTAAACCATCCAGACTGTACAGCAAATTCTCCCACCACAATACCTGCAATGACACTTAACGGTGTGGATAAGGTGTTCGGTGTGTTGATTGCTGCCAGCTTTAATCCATCAATCGCAAATTCCAGGAATAATAACTGCCAGATCACCGGGATGTGTATCGTTCCTTCTACCTGAATAAACTCCATTCCCGGCGGAATCCACTGGGGATGTTCCAGCAGCAGCAGCCACAACGGTGTCAGGAACAGCGTAAGTATGGCAATCACAAGACGGCTGATCCGCAGATAACTGCCGGTTATCGGTGGAAAATAATAATCATCTGCTTCCTCCATAATATCCAGCAACGTCGCCGGAAGGATCATGGCAGTTGGAGCATTATCTATCAGTATCAGAACTTTTCCATCCAGCAGCGATGCTGCCGCTGCATCAGGTCGTTCTGTATATTTGAACTTCGGAAACGGGTTTATCCATTTTCCTTTATAGAGTACCTCAGCCAGACTTTCCTGGTTCATCGGCAGGGCATCTATCTTCATATTCTGAATTCTTTCTTTTAATTGATCTACCAGATTAGGATCTGCCCTGCCTGCCATATAACAAATGGCTATATCTGTCTTAGAAGCTTCCCCTGCCTGGAGCAGTTCCATTACCAGATCTTTACTTCGGATTCGCCTTCGAATCAGCGCTGTATTATACACCAATGTTTCTACAAATCCATCCCTGGAACCTCGCAGTGCCTTATCTTTATCTGGTTCACTGATACTTCGCATAGGATAGCTGCGACAGTCTATGGTAAAACAGGCATCATACCCGTCAATCAGGAGGCAGGCCATGCCTGCCAGCACGGACTGCATCACCTCCGACAAGTCTGTCAGGAGCCGGACGTCTGCGTAAGGGATCTGATTCTTTGTCAAATCTTCGCTGTCCTGAGGCAGATCCTCCGGTGTCAGAGAATAGAAAAATTCCAGCAGCTTTTCCAACACTTCATCTTTCACAAATCCATTGATAAAATACAGACACGCCTGTTGATCTCCCACTCGAATCGGACGGAAAATCATATCATAGTTCTGATCTGCCCGTAGCAATTCGTACAATAATCTGGTATTTTCATATAAATCTGTAGAAATTTTTGTTTCCATTAAAAAACTCCTTTGGGTTATTCACTTTCTTAAGTGTTCCCCAAAGGAGCTGTTTTATTCTGCATAAATAGTGCATAAGATATAAAAACAAGATTTCTGTTTTCAAAGGAGATCCGTTATGAGTTCCAAAACCAAAATCCTGCTGCTAAAAAAACGCGAACTGATCTATACCCTGCTTTTTGCTGCACTTGCTGTTATCCTGATTGTCCTGATGATATGGATGTTTCTCCCTGCTGTCAGAAAAAGTTCTCAAGCCTCCGCTTCTTTTTCTCCAGGCATCTACACCTCACAGGTTACTCTGCAGAACAATACCATGGATGTGGAAGTCCGGGCTGATCATTCCGGCATACGAAGTATCGAATTGCGCAATCTCAGCAACGCTGTATCTGCCATGTATCCTGCCATACAGCCTTCTCTGGATAAGTTGGCCCGCCAGATCTGTGACAGCCAGTCTCTGGAAAATATCTATTATGAAAAAAGCAGTCAGTATACTTCCCAGATGCTGCTGGATGCCATCCGTTCAGCACTGGAACTGGCCAGAGAAATTTAATCCGTTATCCCAGGCGATCCAGCTGTTCTTTCCAGATCTGTATGCTGGCATCACTCGGCATACGTAAATCGCCTCTTGGAGAGACTGCAACACTTCCTACCTTCGGACCGTCCGGGAGACAGGATCGTTTAAACTGCTGGGAGAAAAATCTCCAGTAAAAGGTACGCAGCCATTTCAGAATGACCTCATCTGTGTAGGTTCCCTGAAACGCATATTTTGCCAGGCGGTATACTTTTTCCGGTTCTTCTCCATAACGCATCATATGATATAAGAAGAAATCATGGAGCTCATAAGGGCCCACCAGATCTTCTGTTTTCTGGGAAATCGTTCCATTTTCCGGAGGCAGAAGTTCCGGGCTCACCGGTGTATCCAGCACATCCAGCAGAACTTTCTCCAGCTGTTTATCTCCGCAGGTATCCGCATAATATTTTACCAGGTGACGTACCAGAGTCTTCGGAATCGATGTATTTACCGCATACATAGACATATGGTCTCCATTATAAGTTGCCCATCCAAGTGCCAGCTCTGACAGATCTCCGGTACCGATTACCATACCACCTGACTGGTTGGCCAGATCCATCAACACCTGGGTCCGTTCTCTTGCCTGACAGTTCTCGTAAGTTACATCATGTTTTGCCGGATCCTGACCGATATCCACAAAATGCTTTCTTACTGCCTCCTGAATGTTGACTTCTTTTAGGGTTGCGCCTAATTTTCTGGTCAGCTCGCAGGCATTATTGTAAGTACGATCGGTCGTTCCAAAACAAGGCATGGTCACAGAAAGGATACTGGTTCTCGGAAGCCCCAGCATATCCACTGCTTTTGCCATCACCAGGAGAGCCAGTGTGGAATCCAGTCCTCCTGAAATTCCTACTACAACCGACTTACATCCCGTATGTGACATTCTCTTTTTCAGTCCCAATGCCTGAATCGTGAGAATCTCCTCACATCTGCACTCTCTGTCTGACTTATCGGAAGGCACAAATGGATTTGGATCCACATACCGTGTCAGGTTCGTATCACTCTTCTTCAGATGAAATTCTATATCACAGTAATCTCCGGCGCCTTCTACCTGATAAGTTGTCATACGGCGACGCTCACTGCGCAGCTTATGAATATCCAGTTCACTGTATATGATTTCGTTTTGAAAGCGCTGCGACTGTTTTAAAATCGTTCCATTTTCGGCAATCAGATTATGTCCGGAAAATACAAGATCGGTTGTGGATTCTCCCTCTCCTGCACTTGCATAGAGATAGCCACAGATCAGTCTGGCTGACTGGTTCTGTACCAGAGCCGTACGATACAGACTCTTTCCGGTATTCTCATTGCTTGCGGACAAATTCACAATCACAGTGGCACCTGCCATAGCTGCAGCCACACTTGGCGGATTCGGTACCCAGAGATCTTCACAGATCTCTGCTGCCACAGTCAGCCCCGGCATATCAGCACAGTGAAACAGCTGATTCATTCCAAACGGAACTTCCTGTCCGTCAAAAGTCACCCACTCTACTTCCTCCCGGCCGGGTGTAAAATGGCGGGCCTCATAAAATTCTGCATAATTTGGAAGGTATCTCTTGGGAACGAGTCCCAGAAGTTCTCCCTGGCTAACTGCCGCAGCCACATTATAAAGCTTCTGATCCACTTCCAATGGCAGCCCCACAAAGAACAATCCGTCCATCGCCAGAGATGTTTTTATGATCTTCTTCAGCCCTTCTTTTGCCGCATCCAAAAGATGCTCCTGCCAGAACAGATCACTGCAGGTATATCCAGTCAGACACAGCTCTGGAAATACTACAATCTTTGCTCCCTGTCCGGCAGCTTTTTTCATATCTCTGCAGACAGATTCTGCATTATATGTACAGTCTGCCACCTTAATATCTGGCGTCGCTGCCGCCACTTTTACAAACCCGTGTTTCATATCAGTCTCCTATCTGCCTATCTTGTTGCTTCTTTTTTCAATGCTTCCAGTTCTTCTACCGAGAACTTATAATTGGTATTACAAAAATGACAGTTTACTTCAATCTCTTCTCCGTCATCAATCATGTTCTGTAATTCTTTTTTCCCAATGCTGATGATTGCCCTGGAAACCCGTTTCTTAGAACAGTTACAGTGAAATCTTGTCTCCATTGTATCTGTAAATTCCACACCAAGATCTCCCAGCAGATTTTCCAGAATCTGTTCCGGCGTATTACCGGCATCCAGCATGGCGGTTACTGATGTTACACTCTGAATTTTCTGTTCCAGCGCAGCGATGACTTTCTCTTCTGCAAACGGCATCAGCTGAATAATAAATCCACCAGCCTGACGTACTGTATTTTCTTTGTTCATCAGTACGCCCAGTCCCACTGCGGAAGGTACCTGCTCCGATGTGGCAAAATAGTAAGTCAGATCCTCTGCAATCTCACAGGTCTGCAGCATGGTCTGACTGGAATACGGTTCTTTCATTCCCATATCTTTGATCACATTTAAGAATCCAGGGCCTACTGCACCTGCCACATCCAGCTTACCTTTTGCATTAGCCGGAATCACGACATTTGGATTTCCCACATATCCTTTTACATTTCCATGAGAATCTGCCGTTACTGTAATGCCCTTTAACGGACCTCCTGCTTTGATCTGAAGGGTAAGTACATCTTCGTCCCCCTTCATCATACTGCCCATCATGGCTCCGGCTGTCAAAAGACGTCCAAGAGCTGCTGTTGCCACCGGACTGGTATTGTGCGCATTTCTAGCATACTCTACCAGGTCTCTTGTTGTTGCAGCAAACGCTCTGATCTGGCTGTCTGCTGCCGTTGCTCTTACAATATAATCAGACATTTCTGTCATCCTTTCTGTTTTCTATTTTATTTTTCTTACCTTTTTCTCTGGCCATGATATAGATTCGTTCACTGCTCTCTGTCGCTTCTTTCATCGTATCCGCATCCAAAGCGGATACCCATTCCATTCCGGCCTGCATCAATATCCGACGAACGGTATCGATTTCATATCCTCTCTGATCATGGAGTTCCTGTTCTCTTCGATAGAGTCCGGATTCCTCTCTGATAAACAATGTCAGATCATATTCGTTGATCTGTTCTTCTTCAAACCAGCTGTTCTCCCAGATAAAGCTGCCCTCTTCTCTGCTGTCTGCCAGAACGCAGTCTCCACAGACATCACGAAAATAATGTATGGTCTTCAAATCAAAAAGAAAGAGTCCACCAGGATCCAAATAATTATTCACACAGGCAAATACCTGTTCCAGATCCTTTTCCGTCAGAATATAATTCATAGAATCACAGACACTGACTACGGCTTTTACTGTGCCGTACAATTCAAACTCCCGCATATCCTGCTGCAGGTATAGAATATCATAGCCTGACTCTGCCTTTTTCTCTAACGCCTGCTCCAGCATTTCCATGCTGGAATCCACTCCAATCATATCATACCCGGATCCTGCCATCAATTCTGTAAAGGTGCCTGTTCCACATCCCAGTTCCAGTACCAGACCGTTGTGGACTCCTTCTTTTTGTAGTATCTGTGTAATATTGGCAAGCCACTTTTTATATGGAATTTCTTCCATGAACATATCGTATACAGAAGCAAACTCTTCGTATGCTGCACGTTCTTCTTTCATTTTGTGTGGTATCCTCTCCTGTGCATATATTCCGGTATCTTACAGATACTGTTCCAGGAATGCGATCAGCTTTTTCATCTGCTCCTCTGTTCCAATCGTAATACGTAAGTAATTATCAATACCTGGCTTATTGAAGTAACGCACAAAAATATGCTGCTTCTTCAGTGCTTCAAATAATTCTTTTGCCGGCACATGCTCATGTGTGGCAAAAATAAAATTTGTCTTTGAATCCGGGAAAGAAAATCCCAGTCTCTTCAGTTCTTTCTTTGTCCACTCCCTGACAGTCACAATCTTTGCAGTGGTCTCCCGAAAATATGCTTCATCCTGAATTGCTGCGCTTCCCAGGATCAGACTTGGCCGGTTCATGGTATAGGAATTAAAGGAATATTTGGCGTCATTCAGATAATGTATCAGTTTCTCACTTCCGAATGCAAACCCAATACGCATACCAGCCATGGATCTGGACTTGGATGTGGTCTGAACCACCAGAAGATTCTCATATTTTTCTATTAACGGCAACACAGATGCTGCTCCAAAATCCACATAGGCCTCATCGATGATCACAACAGACTCTGGATTGTGTGCTATAATTCTTTCCACCTCTTCAAAAGGCATTTCCACACCGGTCGGTGCATTGGGGTTTGGAAAAATTATGCCACCATTTTCTTTCATATAATCTTCCGGCACAATGGCAAATTCTTCGTTTAAAGGAATCTGCTCATACGGAATTCGAAAGAGATCTGCCCACACATCATAAAACGAATACGTAATATTCGGGAATAAAATCGGTTTATCCGAATTAAAAAATGTCAGGAAAGCCATAGCCAGTACATCATCTGATCCCACTCCCACAAATACCTGTTCCTTTTTCACATGATAGACTGCTGCCAGCCCTTCTACCAGAGCATCGGCTGCCGGCGCCGGATACAGGCGCAGAGCATCTGCATCCATTTCCTTCAGTGCCTTTTCTACCAATGGAGATGGCGGATATGGATTCTCATTAGTGTTTAACTTTATCATGTCCGGAAAATCCGGCTGTTCTCCCGGTGTATACGGAACTACTTTTCTTACGTTTTCTTCCCAGATACTCATTGCTCTTCTCCTCATTTTTGCATATTTTTCTATTTCAGTCCAAATTCTTCTGCCAGTTTTTCAAACTGTCCAAGAGAATTGCAGATAGTTTCATAAGATACACAATAGGCCAGCCGTACATACCCCGGTCCTGCAAAAGAAGAACCTGGTACAATCAGCAAATGATATTTTTTAGCCGCTTCGCAAAATACCTTATCATCTTCAACCGGCGATTTCATCCAGAGATAAAAGGCTCCTTCTGGTTTGACACAGGTAAATCCCATTTTTGTCAATCCTTCATACAGTTCCTTTCGATTGCGGTCATAATATTCCAGATCAACTTTTGCATCCAGACATCTGGCAATCACCCGTTGAAACAGGGATGGTGCATTCACGTAGCCCAATATACGATTTGCCACATTGGCAGCCCCAATGATGGTCTCGCTGTCGTCCGCTTCATCAGGAATTACCAGATAACCAATACGCTCTCCCGGAAGGGACAGAGATTTGCTGTAGGAATAACCTACAATCGTATTGTGATAATACCTGGTCAGATAAGGTACTTCCACTCCATCATAGGCCAGTTCCCGGTATGGTTCATCTGAAACCAGATAAATGCTGATACCGTATTCGGCTTCTTTCTTTCTAAGAATCTCTGCCATCTTCTGGATAGTTTCTTCAGAATATACCACACCGGTTGGATTATTTGGAGAATTCACGATCACTGCCTTTGTTTTTTCACAGATCATTTCTCCGAATTTTTCCAGATTTGGCTGAAAATCTGTAGTATTGGCCGGTACTGCTTTTAGAATTCCCTCATAATTCGATACATACGAACGGTACTCCCCAAAATATGGTGCAAAAGTCAGCACTTCTTCTCCCGGATTCAGCAACGTCTTCATCACTACGTTTAATCCTCCTGCTGCCCCTACTGTCATCAGGATATTTTCCAGATGGAAACTGGTTCCAAAACGCTGATTCAGAGAATTTGCAATCGCCGCACGTACATCTTCATAGCCAGAATTGCTCATATATCCATGTACCATCAGTGGATCTTCTTCCTGAAGAATCTCTTCAACTGCCCGCTTTACTTCCTTTGGTGCAGGAACATTGGGATTGCCAAGGCTAAAATCATATACATTTTCGGCACCATATTGGGCTGCCATGATCTTTCCTTCTTCAAACATGGCCCGGATCGCCGAGCTGTTTTTTACCATTGCTGTCATTTTCTCTGAAATCATTTCCAGTTCCTCCTCTTGTTATTTCTTAAATCGAACTGTACCTTTTTCTACCATAAATACTGGATGGTACGATAACTTTGCTTTGCGAAGCCCTTCTTCTCCTACATCATCTTCTCGATTGATATAGGTATACCCTTCTGTCTCATGAATGACAAACTGCTGATTGATCATGGAATAAGCCCCTTCGATATCCGTGCGGGCCTTTTCAATATGAACTACAATGGTATCATCACATACCGGTTCGCCCATGGTAAATGCAACTACTTCCTGATTCACCCGAAGAAGCCCTCCACGCAATCCCAGTTCCTTATACAGACGCAGCGAATTCATTGCCACTGTCATCTCTGCATTTTTTTCATCATCTTCATCCACATCATTGGCATTTCTCCATTTCAGTGCCATCTGGAAACAGTCTTCCACGTTCTCATCCGAAATGCTCTCATACTTCCAGTCAGGATAGGTTTTCTGAAATTTGTTCACATGGTTCTTTTTTCCATGATACTTTTTTCCTGAGAGATTGGCAAGCTTTTCTCTCTCGTAAACATAATCTGCACTGTCCCGGTCATATACAATCTCAAAAGTGTCCGGATACAGTCTTTCCAGTATCTCAAACTGAACCGGTGTCACCAGTCCCAGCCGAAATTTAAGATTCTCTTTTTCACAGTATGCTTTTATTGCTTCAATCGCCGCTTTTACATTTTTTTCCTCACCATATGGGAAATCAAAAAACGGCTGTTCTTTTCCGCATTTAAATACCATCATGTCTTCCATTATGGCATATTCTACATAATAAAACCTGGACCAGAGATAGACACAGGAAAACGTGCATTCACAGCTTCTGCTTTTTTGCAGTGAAAAATAATGCATGATGATATCTCGATCTCCCAGATCTGGCCTTTTAAACTCAGTGTTCATATCGTTCCTATTACCTCATCATTTTCTTTTTGAAAAGGGATGAGCGTTCTTGTATTTCCATCGAATCACGCCCATCCCTTTCCACACATCCATATACGGCAGGTTCGGCTATTCTACTACCAGTCCCTGTCTTGTCATCACATCAATTACCTGATTTACATACTTTTCGCAAAGCGCCTCTTCGGATGCTTCCACCATAACACGAATCACAGGTTCTGTTCCACTTTCTCTTACCAGAATGCGGCCTTCTTCACCAAGTTCCTGCTCTACTTTCTGAATTGCTTCTACCACTGCCGGATTCTCACGGGCTTCCTGTTTGTCAGCAACCCGTACATTTTTCAGAAGCTGTGGATAGATTCTTACATCAGCAGTCAGCGCTGCCAGACTCATCTTCTTCTCTGTCAGTACTTCCATGATCATCAGTGAAGTCAGAATACCATCCCCAGTTGTCGCATGTTTGCTGAAGATAATATGTCCTGACTGCTCACCACCGAGGCAATGACCATTTTTCATCATATTCTCATATACATATTTATCTCCAACCGCAGTCTTTTCATACTCAATTCCGGCACGGTCAAACGCTTTATATAATCCCAGATTAGACATTACGGTTGTCACCACCGTATCATTTTTCAGACGACCATTTTCTTTTAAATACTTTCCACATATATAAAGAATCAGATCTCCGTTTACCACTTCTCCATTCTCATCTACAGCGATGCAGCGGTCTGCATCTCCATCATAGGCAAATCCCACATCCAGTTTTTTTTCTCTTACCAGATTCTGAAGTACCTCAATATGAGTGGATCCGCAGTTCGTATTAATATTCGTTCCATCTGGATCATTATTGATCACATAAGTCTTCGCTCCCAGTGCATCAAATACACTCTTTGCAATAGAAGATGCACTTCCGTTAGCACAGTCCAGACCAATACGGTACCGCTTAAAGGATCGGGTAGCCAGGGAGATCAGATAACCGATATAACGGTTTCTTCCTGCTACATAGTCTATGGTACGTCCCACATTTTCTCTGGTAGCCAGCGGAAGTTCCTCAGTTTCTCCATCGATGTACTTTTCGATAAGTTCTTCCACACTTGCTTCCATCTTGTGGCCATGTCCGTTGATAATTTTTATTCCATTATCATAAAATGGATTGTGACTCGCTGAAATCATAATACCACAGTCAAAATCTTCTGTACGAACCACATACGATACACTCGGTGTTGTCGTTACGTGGAGCAGGTAAGCATCTGCACCGGATGCAGTCAGTCCTGCTACCAGTGAATATTCAAACATATAACTGCTTCTTCTGGTATCTTTCCCAATCACAATATTTGCTTTATGATTTCTTCCAAAATACCAGCCCAGAAATCTTCCTACTTTAAATGCATGTTCTACCGTAAGATTTACATTTGCTTCCCCACGGAAACCATCTGTTCCAAAATATTTTCCCATACTGTCCGCTCCTTAGCTTTGCGTTTCACGCTATTTATTCTTCATTCAGATTGGCCAGCTTTGCTGCCTGATCCGCAGCAATCAGACTGTCAATCAGTTCATCAATATCACCATTCATAATAGAATCCAGCTTATACAGTGTCAGCTTGATTCTGTGATCTGTCACACGTCCCTGCGGGAAGTTGTAAGTACGAATCTTCTCAGAACGATCTCCTGTACCGATCTGGCTTCTTCTCAGTTCTGCTTCTGCATCGTGTGCCTTCTGCTGCTCAATATCATACAGCTTTGCACGTAACAGTGCAAATGCTTTTGCCTTATTTTGCAGCTGAGACTTCTCTGTCTGACTGTATACCACAATACCGGTCGGGTAATGGGTCAGTCGTACAGCCGAGTCAGTCGTATTGACACACTGTCCACCATTTCCTGATGCACGCATAACATCAATACGAATATCTTTTTCGTCAATCACTACATCTACCTCTTCTACTTCCGGCATAACCGCAACCGTAATCGTAGAAGTGTGAATTCTTCCGCCTGACTCTGTCTCAGGGACACGCTGTACACGATGTACACCACTTTCATACTTCAGTTTGGAATAGGCACCCTTTCCGGTAATCATGAAGTTTACTTCCTTCATTCCGCCAATTCCGATCTCATCGCAGTTCATCAGTTCCACTTTCCAACGATTCTTCTCTGCGTATTTTACATAAAGACGATACATCTCTGCTGCAAAAAGTGCTGCTTCATCTCCACCTGCACCGGCACGAATCTCTACGATAACGTTCTTATCATCATTAGGATCCTTTGGCAGAAGCAGAATCTTCAGTTCTCTTTCCAGTTCTTCAATACGCTTCTTTGCATCAGACAGTTCTTCTTTTAACATTTCACGCATTTCTTCATCTGATTCTTCTTCCAGCATGGCTACAGAATCTTCTACTGTCTGTTTGCAGTCTTTATATTCTTTATAAGCATCCACAATTGGCTGCAGATCGCTTTGTTCTTTCATCAGTTTCTGAAAACGAGCCTGATTGTTGGCAACTGTTGGTTCGTTCAGTTCATTTAATACTTCTTCAAAACGGATCAGCAGATCCTCCAGTTTATCAAACATAGTTCCTCCTTTATCTGTCAGGGCCGATATTGTCCCAGTACGATCCGGTCCAGTCCGGCCAGATCCTTTTTCACAGTCACTTCCCGGTATCCGCTCTGAATCATCAGTGTACTCACTGCCTCTCCCTGCAGATATCCAATCTCAAATAACAGCCATCCCTCTGGCTCCAGATAATGCAATGCCTCTTTTATGATCTTCCGGTAAAAAAAGAGTCCGTCTTCCTTTCCATCCAGTGCCAGCATCGGCTCATGATCCCGCACTTCCGGTTCCAGTCCCCTGATCACTTCACTCTCAATGTAAGGTGGATTAGAAACAATACAATGATAGCGTCCTGCCACATTTTCCATAAGGTCGCCCTGTACAAACCTTACTTTCGCTTCCAGATGCATTGCATTTTTTTCAGCCATTTTCAGAGCCTCTTTGGAAATATCTGTTGCACAGCAGACGCACTGATCCCTCATCAGCTTCTGGATACTGATAATAATGCAGCCCGAGCCGGTACATACATCCAGCACATGGTCTCCCGGTTTCACCTTTTTCAGTGCTTCCTCTACCAGGCATTCTGTATCCTGTCTGGGAATCAGTACGTGTTCATTCACCTGAAACTCCAGTCCACAAAACTCCTGCTTTCCGGTTATCTGCTGTACCGGAATTCGCTGTGCTCTTTTTGCAATGGCACATTCATAACTATGCCATGCTTCTTCAGGCATCTCTTCCATCTGTCGCAGAAAATAATGTGCCCGATCTGTTTTTCCATATTCTTCCATCAGAATCCAGGCATCTGCACTTGCTTCTTTCACACCGCATTGCTGCAGCCTGGCTGTGCCCCTTTTATATGCTTCCTGCCAGGTCATGCAGTGACCTCTTCTGTCTTCTTCAGCTGGGCAGCAGATTTTTTTTCTGTTCCCGGCACAATCGTCTCTCCAACTACATACTCTTTCTCTGTCAGTTCGTAGTTTGCTCCAAAGTTCTCATTCAGGAACTTCTTCCAGTCAAATACCGCTTCCACAGAAGCAATCGCTACTTCCACCATATCCGGACTAGGCTCTCTTGTTGTCATATGCTGCAGTGCCATTCCTGGTTTACTGAGCAATGCTACAAGCCTGTTATCACTTGTTCCTGCCAGGCGGATAAACTCATAGGAAATACCTGCCACAACCGGAAGCAAAAGAATCCGAATCACGAATCCCAGTGTTTTGGAATCTACGCGAATAAACATATGGAGAATAATACTGACTACCATAACAATCAGCAGGAAACTGGTTCCACAACGCTTATGCTCTCTGGAGCTTTTCATGACGTTTTCCACATTCAGCTCCATTCCATGTTCAATACAGTTGATACACTTATGTTCAGCGCCATGATACATAAACACTCTCTGAATATCTTTCATTCTGGAGATCAGAGTTATATATCCCATAAATATAGCGATCTTCAGCACACCTTCACAGGCTGCAATCAATGACTGGGAATCTGTCACTTTTCTCAGTAAAAGTGACAGCAGATATGGCAGAATCATAAATACTGCAACCGCCAGCACCATGGAAAAAGCAACCGTTACTCCCATCAACAGATCCATTCCTTTTTTCGTTCCAAGGAAATCATCGATCTTCTTTTCCAGCTTTGATGGTTCCTTTTCCGGTTCTTCCTCTTCTTCATCGTCAAAAAATCCGGCCGAATACGTGAGTGTCTTCATACCAAGTACCAGAGAATCCACAAAATTAAACACACCTCTGACAAATGGCAGCCCCAAAAACTTCTTTCCTTTTACAAATCCTGGAGACTCAGCAGTCTTTACAATAATTTCTTTATCTGGCTTTCGAACAGCTACCGCATAGCGGTCTCCATTCTTCATCATAACGCCTTCCATGACTGCCTGGCCGCCAATGCCTGAACCCTTCACGCCCATGTTTTCCTCCTAGCAAAAAGGTTGAGATTTTCCAACCTCAACCTTACCTTACGCTTCTTATTATTTAATACCGTATTTCTTATTGAACTTATCAATACGTCCACGTGCAGCAGCGGATTTCTGCTGACCTGTATAGAATGAGTGGCATTTGGAGCAGATTTCTACGTGGATATCTTTCTTTGTAGATCCTGTCACGAATGTATTGCCACAGTTGCAAGTTACTGTTGCCTGATAATACTCAGGATGGATTCCTTCTCTCATGTCTTTCACCTCTTATATTATATTCGTGAACTGCCTATGGGATACTCCCAATCCTTCCCGGCCAATGCTGCTCCTGATGTATCCACAGCAAGATATCCCGGGCTAACCCTGTAAGTCCCTACAGTTAAACTTATGGCATACTTATGCCAATAACAACCGAATTATAGCATACCGTTTTCATATTTGCAATACTACTTTAAATAAATTTTTGTTTTTTTACTAATTGAACAAACTCTTTATTATCACGCGTCCGGACAAACATATTCAGAATATTCTCTACTGCTTCATCTGACTTCATTCCATTGAGAGCTTTACGCATAATATAAACTGCTTCCTGTTCTTCTTTATCCAGCAGCAGGTCTTCTCTGCGGGTACCGGATTTCGGGATGTCAATAGCCGGGAAGACTCTCTTTTCAGATAACTTACGATCCAGAACCAGTTCCATATTACCGGTTCCCTTGAATTCTTCGTATACTACATCATCCATTTTACTTCCTGTATCCACCAGTGCTGTGGCAAGAATTGTCAGACTGCCGCCTTCTCTCATATTTCGTGCTGCACCAAAAAATCTTTTCGGCATATGAAGTGCTGCAGGATCCAACCCACCTGAAAGGGTTCGGCCACTTGGCGGTACTACCAGGTTGTAAGCACGGGCCAGTCTGGTAATGCTGTCGAGAAGTATCACCACATCCTCCTGATGTTCCACCAGTCTCTTAGCACGCTCAATTACCATCTCCGAAACACGTTTATGATGTTCTGCCTGTTCATCAAACGTAGAATATACTACTTCAACATTTTTTCCTACAATCGCCTCTTTGATATCAGTTACTTCTTCTGGGCGTTCGTCAATCAGGAGTACAATCAGATGCAGATCCGGATTATGCTCCAGCAGAGACTGGGCAATGCTCTTCAACAAGGTTGTCTTACCAGCCTTTGGCGGAGATACGATCATTCCTCGCTGTCCTTTTCCAATCGGGGATATGAGATCTACAATTCGCATAGATACCTCTTTGCTTCCCCGTTCTACCCGAAGACGCTGATTGGGGAATATTGGTGTCATATCTTCGAAATTATATCTTTTTACTGCTTCAGATGGTGCCATACCGTTGATGCCTGTCAGATATAATAATGCACTGAATTTTTCCTGTGCTGTCTTGATACGGGTATTTCCCTCAATAATATCGCCGGTCTTTAAACTAAATTTTCGAATCTGGGATGGTGATACATAAACATCATTTTCTCCCGGAAGATAATGATTGCTTCTGATAAAACCATATCCATCTGGCATAACTTCCAGGATTCCGCTGACACGAATTCCACTATCCAGCTGTGCCATATCAATGGATGGCTTGTCATCCTCTTTTTCTTTTTTTTCAGCCGTTCCTTCCTGATAAGTACTATTTTCTGCCACTTTATCTGCCTGTTTCTCTGATGTCTCATCTTTCTGCACGGTTTTCTCTGTCTGAGCGGTTTTCTCATCTTCTTCCAGCATCAGATTCACAACCTCACTTTTACGCATTCCGCTGCTCACTTTTAAGCCTCTTGTTTTTGCAATACTTTTCAGTTGGGCAGCAGAAAGAGATTCATATTGTTCTCTTGTCATATTATCGTCCTTTCTACTTTCCGTCTCAACTTATCTACGCTTTGTGTGATATTGTTCTGTAGTTCCTTACTTGTGTCTATCATGGGTTTCTGTCGAATCGACTTGAAAATCAGATACATGAATAGCCATAATATAACATAATTTTTTTCAAATTGCAAGACTCACTGTCTCAGGACAAGATTCCTCCCAGCATTCCACCACCAAGACACAGTGCACAGGTTGTCAGGAGCTGAACCCATGATGCTGTCATATCACCTATGCATACAGAAGCCAGCAGAAGAAACAGATAATAGAAAATTCCTGCCGATATTCCCCACAAAAGTCTTTTCTTACGGATTCCTTTTCCGGCTGCGAAGCCACAGATTCCACTTCCCAGCACATAGATTACCTGAATTCCGGCCAGAACCATACTTTCCTCCGGTTCCATCTGATACAATAAAAATGCCACCAGTAAAAGAGCTGCTCCCGTCACCAGATAGGAAAGCAGCAGGGCTTTGATCATGATTCTAAGTTCTGTCTGTACTTTCATATCGCACTCCTCTTTTTATGATTTTTATGATAAATATATATGCCACTCTTTCTGATATATGTTTCGTATCTGTTTATTTTCTTCACAGATACGAATCCAAAATTCCCCGCAGAATAATGGATTCTAAGTGTGGTATTATTTATTATATTGAAATTTTGCCAGAAATAGGTTATGATGTCGGATAAGAAACTATAGATTGGAGATGATGAATTGAATTCCAGTGACCCCGCCATATTAGGCGTCATTATTGTATTGATTCTGCTCTCTGCATTTTTTTCATCCGCAGAGACAGCACTGACTACGGTAAACAAGATTAAGATTATGACTTTGGCTGAAGAAGGCAACAAGCGAGCCAGTACCTTATTAAAGGTAATTGATAACCCGGGAAAAATGCTGGGAGCAATCCTGATCGGCAACAATATTGTCAATCTGTTCGCTTCCTCACTGACCACCACCCTTGCACTTCATATTTTTAACAGTATTGGTGTAAGTGTCTGTACCGGTATTCTGACTCTGGTCATTCTGATATTTGGTGAGATTTCGCCAAAGACCCTGGCTGCTTCCTATGCAGAGAAACTGGCACTGGCCTATGCAGGCGTGATCTATGGTCTCATGACTATCATGACACCTTTTATTTTTGTAACAAACAAACTGTCCCACCTGTTTTTGAAATTGTTCCATATAGATCCAAATAAACGCAACGATGTCATTACAGAAAATGAATTACGTACCTATGTGAATGTCAGTCACGAAGATGGTGAAATCGAGCAGGATGAAAAACAGATGATCTATAATGTATTTGATCTGGATGATACCCAGGCAAAAGACATTATGGTTCCACGTGTGGATATGGTATCCATTGATATCAATGCCTCTTTTCAGGATATCCTGGAAATCTACCGGAAAGAAAAATTCACACGCTATCCGGTATATGAAGATAGCAATGATAACGTGATTGGTGTTCTGAATATCAAAGATCTGCTTCTTTGTGGTACTTCTGGTTTTCGTCTGAAAGAACATATTCGTGAGCCGTTCTTCACCTATGAGTTTAAAAATACTGCTGAACTTCTGGATGAAATGCGAAAAGACTCTATTAACTTTACTATTGTTCTGGATGAATATGGTGCGACAGTAGGGTTGATCACGCTGGAAGATCTTCTGGAAGAGATTGTTGGAGAAATCCGTGATGAATACGATAACGATGAGGCGGATCTTATTAAAGAAATATCTGATCATGAATATATTATTGAGGGCTCTATGAAGCTTGACGATATCAATGATGCCCTGCATCTGCCTGACAAAGATCTGGCTCTGGTCTCCGAAGATTATGACTCAATCGGCGGTTACATCATCGAGCAGCTGGATCATCTTCCAGAACTTCATGAAGGAATCACTACTGAATCCGGCATACGTCTGGTTGTGGATAAAATGGATAAAAACCGTATTGATAAAGTACATATGTACTTACCAAAAGTAGAACAAAAGAGCGAATCCTGATGGATCCGCTCTTTTTCATACTCACACTTCTATCGTAAGACTTATTCTTTAAAGTTCTCGCATGCGGATTACCTTTGCAGGACACTTTTCCGCACATTTTCCACATTTTACACACTTGGACTGATCAATCACAGCTACATTACCGTTCATGGTAATTGCTTCGTGTTCACACTGCTTTACACATGCTGTACATCCAAGACAGCCAGCACTGCAGGCTTCTTTCACAGCCTTACCTTTTTCCTGAGAACTACACTGTACTACATATACAGAACTGTCTGGAATCAGGCAAATCAGTCCATTAGGACATACCTTGGTACATGCTCCACAGCCCACACATTTGGAACGGTCAACTTTTGCCACACCGTTCACTACATGAATTGCATCAAACTGACATGCTTTCACGCAGGAACCAAATCCCATACATCCATGTGTACATTTCTTTGTTCCTCTTCCTGGAACAACAGCCGCTGTACGGCAGTCTTTGATTCCAAAGTAGTTGCATTTTTCCTGTGCAGCATCACAGTCACCCGCACATTTCACAAATGCAACCTGCTTCTCGGCAGCAGTCATCTCTACTCCAAGAATCGCACTGATCTTTTCTGCAACCGGTGCACCGCCTACCGGACACTGATTAACCGGAGCCTCACCTTTTGCAATGGCTGCTGCCAGGCCGTCACAACCTGGGAATCCACAGCCTCCACAGTTGTTTCCCGGCAGTTCAGCACGAATCGCCACTTCTTTTTCATCTACTTCTACTTTGAATTTTTCACCGGCTGTCACCAGGAGAAATCCAACGATAATACCTACTACTCCAATTACCAGAGCAGCCATGATGATTGCTGTTACGCTCATCTTTCTTCCTCCTTAGATCAAACCTGCAAAACCATTGAAGGCAATCGCCATCAGTGCTGCTGTAAACAGTACGATTGGCATACCCTGTAATGGTTTGATAATTGTGTTGTCTGCATTTCTTTCACGAATACCTGCCATAATTACAATGGCAATAGTAAATCCAACAGATGTACCGATACCATTTACCACACTGGTTACAAAATCATATTCTTTCTGTACATTCGTCAGAGCTACGCCAAGAACTGCACAGTTTGTGGTAATCAGCGGCAGATACACACCCAGAGCGCTGTACAGCGCCGGGCTGGATTTTTTCAGAAACATTTCTACGAACTGTACCAGGCCGGCAATAACCAGAATAAATACGATCGTCTGTAAATATTCCAGATTGAATGGTACCAGTACCAGACTGTAGATCAGACTGGCAACTGCTGATGCAATCGTAATAACAAAGATAACTGCAAGTCCCATACTTGCTGCGGTCTTAACCTGCTTGGAAACTCCAAGGAACGGACACAGACCGTAGAACTGGCTGAGCACTACGTTGTTTACCAGTGCCGCACCAACTAAAACCAAAATCATTTCTGACATGTCTCTTCCTCCTAGCTTTCCTTACTTTCTTCTTTTCTGTCTGCACAGGATGAGCCACAACCACAGCAGTCGCCATCGCATCCTTCTACTTTCTTGTTTGCTGCATTCTTAATATTCAGACCATTTAAGATTGCAATCAGAGTTCCCAGTACAATAAACGCACCTGGGGCTCTTACGAAAATTGCGATTGGCTGATATGCGGATGGCATAACCTGGAATCCCAGAATTGTTCCTGCTCCGATCAGCTCACGGAACAATGCAATCAGAGTCAGAGCAATGGTAAAACCAAGGCCCATTCCAATACCATCGCAGGCTGCCAGAAGAGGAGTTGCTTTGGAAGCATATGCTTCTGCACGTCCCAGAATAATACAGTTCACTACAATCAGCGGAATATACAGTCCCAGTGAATCATACAGGGATGGGATATAGGCCTGAAGGAGCAGCTGCACTACTGTTACCAGTGAAGCAATTACTACGATATAGGCCGGAATTCTTACTTTGTCCGGGATCACATTTCTCAGTGCTGAAATCAGCAGGTTCGAAAGGATCAAAACCGCCATAGTAGATAATCCCATGCCAAGACCGTTGTTCACGGATGTGGTAACTGCCAGTGTCGGACACATACCCAGCACGAGGATAAATGTTGGATTTTCTTTTATAATACCATTTAAAATTCGCTCTTTATATGGATTCATCACTCGCACCTCCTTTACTCAGCTGCACTGTCAATTAAGTACAGTGCGGCATTCATTGCATTTGTTACAGCGTTGGAAGTAATGGTAGCACCACTGAGCGCCTGAATATCATTTTCTCCGGAAGCTCCGTCTTTTACAAGATTGAAGGTTCCTTCTTTGCCGATAAACTGATTCATGAAATCAGGATTCTGGGCATTCATTCCCAGACCTGCTGTCTCATTAATGGTCAGGAATTCCATACCAGTTACTTTCTTATCTTCTGAAATACCAACGGTAATCGTAATATCGCCACCAAATCCATCTTTAGATGTTACATTTACTACATAACCTGCTGTATTTCCAGATGCATCCAGTCCCTGATATACACTTTCAAAGACGATATTGCCATAAGTACCATTGGAAATATCACTGTCAGATGTCGTAAGCTCTTCTGCTTTTGCCTCCAGATCATCAGATTCCTGGAAATCTTCTGCATCTGGGCATACAGCTACATAAGCTGCTACTGCTGCTGCTTCTTCCGCCTTCTGGATCGGTCCCTTTGTCATTTCATAAGCTGCACCAAGTGCCAGACCTGCAACCAGTGTAATCACCAGCAGAGAAATAGCAGGCTTGTATGTCTTAAGGGAAATACCAGATCCTTCACCATCCAGTGCATTCTTCTCATATCCAAATGCGGTTGGCATTGTGATACGCTCGATCAGTGGAACCAGAAGGTTACTGATGATGATCGCATAAGAAACACCCTCTGCAGATGCACCATATGTACGGAAGATACCGGTCAGCACACCAAGTAATACGGCATACAGTACTTTTCCTTTTTCTGTCATCGGGCTGGTTACATAATCAGTTGCCATAAAGATGGCACCAAGAAGCAGACCACCGGAACAGATCTCAGATGCCACAAAGACCGGTGAAAATCCATGTCCTCCAAAAATAAATTCAAACACTGCAAATGCAGCTACGTAAATCACCGGAATTTCCCAGGTAATTACTTTTCTGATCAGAAGATATGCTCCACCGATCAGCAGTGCCAGTGCGGAGATCTCGCCGATCGTTCCGCTGGTAAATCCTAAAAATGCTGACATCAGATTGGTGCTGCCTTCGGAAGAAAGCTGTACCAGAGGCGTTGCTCCAGATACACCATCCACAGTGAAATCACTCATCAGCTGGGTGAAGGAAATCAGAAGGAAACATCTTGCACCCAATGCCGGGTTCATAAAGTTCTGTCCAATTCCTCCAAAGAACTGTTTTACAAAAATAATTGCAAAAATACTGCCAAGTGCCGGAATCCAGAGTGGAATCTCTGGCGGCATATTCAAACCGATCAGAAGTCCTGTTACCAGTGCACTTCCGTCTCCGATCGTTACTTTCTGTCCTGTAATCTTCTGGAATGCATATTCGGACAGCACTGCAACTGCGATAGAAATCAGCAGAACCAGAAGTGCATGAAGTCCAAAACGATATACACCAAATGCTGATGCCGGAATCAGGCAATGGCCACATCCAGCATGATACTTCTTGTCGTCTCTCCACTGCGGACATGCGGTGAGGAAGACACATTAAAAAAACCGTTCACAATTCTTCCTCCTATTTCTTCTTTCTTCTTTCAGCTGCAACTGCCTGACGCATCTGTTTAAATGCCTGTGTCAGTGGACGTTTTGCCGGACAGATAAATGTACAGCAGCCACATTCACAGCATTCCATACCATTTAATGCTGTAAAACGATCCATATCATAATGCTGCGCAGCTTCCATAAGCTTCTGTGGAATTACATGAGACGGACAGACCTGAGCGCACTTTCCACAACGAATGCAGGCTGTCTCTTCATATTTCTCCACTTCATCTTCCATGAAACAGGTTAATGCGGATGAAGTCTTCACAATCGGTATATCTACAGTAGATAATGCCATACCCATCATTGGGCCACCGGAAATAACCTTCTTCACACCATCCTTAAATCCACCGGATGCTTCTACCAGTTCAGCATAAGATGTTCCAATCTTTACATTGTAGTTGCCTGGCTGATTGATACCATTTCCGGTTAAGGTAAAGATTCGGCGCATCAGTGGTGTGCTTTCACATACTGCCATATGAATAGCAATCACTGTATCTACGTTATCTACAATACATCCTGCATCTGCCGGAAGCTTGGTGGAATTGATCTTTCTTCCTGTTACAGCATAGATCAGATTACGCTCTGCACCCTGTGGGTACTTGGTCTGCAGTGTACGCACCTCGATACGATCCTCATTTTTTACCAGTTCTTCCAGATTCTTGATACCTGCAGGCTTGTTTGCTTCTACTGCAATTACTCCCTTTGCATGATCAAACAACTGAAGCATCACTTTCAGACCACTGACAATATGCTGTGGACATTCCATCATCATACGATAATCACTGGTCAGATACGGTTCACACTCTGCACCATTGACAATGATGTAATCAATTGCATCTGGATTCTTTGGCATCAGCTTTACATGGGTCGGGAATCCCGCTCCACCCAGTCCGACGATTCCGGCATCCTTCACCGCATCAATGATCTCTTCTTTGGACATCTTCGTGTAATCCCGGTACTGTCCCAATCCTTCTATTGGGGTGTAATTTCCATCGTTCTCAATCACAATGGATTCTATCTTTGCACCGGAAACGGTAAGTCTAGGCTCTATCGCCTTTACTTTTCCGGAAACAGAACTTACGATATTCGCTGATACAAAGCCACCAGCCTCCGCGATTCTCTGACCCATCAGAACGGTATCATTTTTCTTAACAAGTGGCTTTGCCGGCGCACCTATATGCTGCGACAGCGGGTATACCAAATCTCCTTTCGGGAGATAAGTCTGCACCGGACAGTCTTTTGTGAGCTTCTTTCCATCATCAGGATGGACTCCGCCCTTGAATGTTGGTAGTTTCATACTTTCCCTTCTCCTTATCTTTTCAAGCTATCTTATACAGCGCTTCTCTACATTATCATATACTTTTTTTTCATCATTTTCAACAATATATTTTTCCATACTGGTTAATTTTTTGTCATATATTGGTATTTTTTTATCAGGCTCTTATGATTCTTTTCCGTATCTGTTCTCCCAAAAACCCGATAATTCCGCCAGTTATGCACCCTGCCGCCAAAAGAACCGGGAAGTAAGTAAATACTGCTCCATTCTCCAAAATGACTGCTGCCATAAGCAATTGTCCTACATTATGTGCAATCCCACCGGCAATACTGACCCCTGCCGGGAGCAAAAAATCCTTTTTCTGGAAGATCCACATCACCAGAAAGCTTAAAATTCCACCAGCCATACTATACAGAAATGCAGAACCATTTCCAAAGGTAATACTTACCAGCAGTATTCTCACCATAGAAATCAGTAAAGCCTCTCTGGCTGTCATCGTATACAGCGCAAGAAATACTACCAGATTGGCCAGCCCCGGCTTCACTCCCGGTATTCCAACCGGAAGTGGAATCAACATATCCACATAACTCAATACCATGGCAAGGGCAATCAGCACACCGTATAGCGCCACCTTCTGCGCAGAAGATTTCTTTTTCATATCTGTTGCCTCCTCTTAAAAACAGCGTAGTCTTTTAAAGACTACGCTGCAATCGTAACATACTTTCAATCAACGGGCAACTGCTGCCACAGGGATCCTATTCTGTTTTTCTTCTTGGATATCTCCTCTGAACATCTGTCCGTTCTAACAGATAATCTACACTGACATTATGATAATCTGCGATCTGAACTAAAATATCCAATGGCATCATACTGTCTGCATTTTCATATCTGCTATAGGTACGCTGATTAATGTTTAACTCTCTTGCCATCTGCGTTTGATTCATATCTTTATCCTCACGCAGATTCCTTATTCTCTGGTACTTTCTCATATGACTGCCTCCTGTACCAATTATAAGGCAGCCATATTTTGGCCCTTGTTTTTAGTCAGATATTGACTAATTCGTTAATATATTCCAGTTGTATAAGAAATCTGATCACTGATCTCCTGCACCACATCCGACGGTGTATAACCCTCGCTTCCATATAAATAGGAATGAAGCTGACTGACATTTTCCGCCAGATTGATCGGTATCACGCAATCACTGCCATTCACTGTCATGGTTGTTTTCTCAAACGGGAATCCAACCGTCTCATTCATTGTATACTTTCCTGTTCCAGATACAAGCTTCAATATTTCAGTCACTGAAAGACTGGTGGACACCATCGGTAATACTGTATCTATAATATCATTCAGCATCAGCAGATCGCTGTTCTGCGCTTTTTTCATCACCTGCTCCAGTATCGTTCTCTGCCGCTCTGTTCTCTCATAATCTAATCCAATATAACGAATTCTGCTGTACGCCAGTGCCTGCATGCCATTCAGGTGCTGAAGTCCTGGTCCCGGCACATCCTCGCATTCCTTTCCCAGTACTTCCCGTTCTTCTACCAGATAGCCGTTCAGCCACACAACCTCTCCCTCTGACAAATTGATATCAACGCCCCCGAACAGATCTACCAGTTCGACCAGTGCCTGAAAATTCACAGTCACATAATCTGTAATATTCAAATCCAGATTCTTATTCAACATACTGACAGACTGCTGTGCACCCCCAATGGAATACACTTCCGTACATTTTCGGTACTCTCCATCCGTGGTATCCAGATAAGTATCTCTATACACCGAAGCAAGCTGCACTTTTTTCGTCTCATTATCGATACTGCAAACCATAATGGTGTCGCTGTTTGCACCCGATTCCAGTGCTCCCGTACGGGAATCCACACCGAAAAACGCCACCGTAGTGTACTTCTTCATCCGGTTCCATTCATCTTCCGGAATGCTGCTGTTCACCACCAGCTGATCCTCCTGTATATCTGTTCTGGTAATCTGGGTAAACTTGTAGGCTACAAACAATGCACAGGCCAGAGCTGCCAGCACAGCTATCTCAAACAGGAACTTTATCCAGCGAAGTCTTTTTTTCTTTCTTCTTTTCTTTTTGCTCATGCCTGATCCTTTCTTTATAAGAACCTGAATTTGTTACAAACACCTGCGGATACCGCAGGTGTACAGTTCTTTCAGTATAGCATAACTTTGCGGTTTCCTCAAGAAACACTTGCATTTTTCAGATTATCAGTTAAAATACACTATGAGACTTATTGGATAATTATTATAGGTTAAGGAGAATTTTATGATCAGTGCAAATAATGTGACACTGCGTATTGGTAAAAAAGCATTATTCGAAGATGTTAATATCAAATTTACCGAAGGCAACTGTTATGGTCTGATCGGTGCCAATGGTGCCGGAAAGTCCACATTTTTAAAAATTCTGTCTGGTGAACTGGATACCACAAATGGTGACATCGTGATCACACCTGGACAGCGTCTTTCCGTTCTGGAACAGAACCACTTTAAATACGATGACTATCCTGTTCTGGATACGGTAATTATGGGTAACCAGCGACTGTATGATATCATGAAGGAAAAGGAAGCTATCTATGCAAAACCAGATTTCACTGATGAAGACGGTATTCGTGCCAGTGAACTGGAAGGAGAATTTGCTGAAATGAACGGATGGGAAGCAGAATCTGACGCTGCCCAGCTGTTAAACGGACTCGGTATTGAGACAGATCTTCATTATGCTATTATGAAAGACTTAAGCGGCAGCGAAAAGGTGAAAGTTCTGCTGGCAAGAGCACTGTTTGGTAATCCTGACATTCTGCTTCTGGATGAGCCGACCAACCACCTGGATCTTGCTGCTATCGAATGGCTGGAAGAATTCCTGATCAACTTTGATAATACTGTTATTGTCGTATCCCATGACCGTTATTTCTTAAATAAAGTATGTACTCATATTGCCGATATCGACTATGGCAAGATCCAGCTTTACGCCGGCAACTATGACTTCTGGTATGAATCCAGTCAGCTGATGATCAAACAAATGAAAGAAGCCAACAAAAAGAAGGAAGAAAAAATCAAGGAGCTGCAGGAGTTTATTTCCCGGTTCAGTGCCAATGCTTCCAAATCCAAGCAGGCCACTTCCAGAAAACGTGCTCTGGAAAAAATTGAACTGGATACCATCAAACCATCCAGCAGAAAGTATCCATACATTGATTTTCGTCCAAACCGTGAGATCGGTAACGAAGTACTGGCCGTTGAAGGGCTCACTAAAACGATTGATGGTGTAAAAGTTCTGGATAATCTGACTTTTACCGTTGGTCACGATGATAAGATTGCTCTGGTTGGCGGTAACGAACTGGCTAAGACTGTACTCCTTCAGATTCTCTCCGGAGAAATGGAACCTGATTCCGGAAGCTTTAAATGGGGTGTTACTACCAGTCAGTCCTACTTTCCAAAAGACTATACCAAAGAGTTCGACAATGACCTGATTATCGTAGATTGGCTGACACAGTATTCCGAAATCAAAGATGCCACTTATGTACGTGGTTTCCTCGGTCGTATGCTGTTTGCCGGTGATGACGGAGTAAAGAAAGTAAACGTTCTTTCCGGTGGTGAAAAAGTACGCTGCCTGCTTTCAAAAATGATGATCAGTGGTGCAAACGTTCTGCTCTTTGATGAACCGACAAACCATCTGGATATGGAATCGATCACTGCTTTAAATAATGGTATGATTAAATTCCCTGGTGTTATCATTTTCACATCCCGTGACCATCAGATTGTTCAGACTACTGCCAACCGTATTATGGAAATCCTTCCAAATGGTTCCATGATCGACAAGATCACTACTTATGATGAATATCTGGCCAGTGATGAAATGGCAAGAAAACGTCAGGTATATACTGCTGATACTTCTGAAGATGACAACTAGAAAGTTCCTTTTCACAGCTGATATTCTTTAACAGATAATACCACATTACAAAGACCATGCTTTCGTTTTTTTATATACGAAAACATGGTCTTTCACATTTACATTTTTAGATTGTTGCAATATCTATCAGTGACAGCTTCGTCACATCTGCATTTTCCAGACTGGAAACCAGTGCTCCTGCGGTATCGATCGCAGTCAGTACATTCACCCCTGTCTCAATGGCATTTCTTCGAATAACGAATCCATCTCGGCTCTTTTCCACACCCTGAGATGGGATGTCGATAACCAGATCAATCTTATGTCCAAGAATCAGGTCGAGGATGTTCGGTGATTCCTGTTCGATTTTTCTGGTCATACGAACCTGCACATCTGCATCCATCAGTGCTTTGGCGGTTCCTTTTGTCGCAAAAATATTGTAGCAGTGCTTCAAATCGTTTACCGATCTTCACAGCTTCTTCTTTATCTTCATCACGCACAGTCATAATCATATTATGATACTTCGGCAGACGGATTCCGGCGCCCAAAAATGCTTTGTAAAGCGCTTCATTAAAGGTCTTTGCAATACCAAGGCATTCACCGGTAGACTTCATCTCCGGTCCCAGGCTGATGTCTGCACCACGGATCTTCTCAAAGGAGAATACTGGCATCTTTATTGCAAAATAATCTGCTTCTGGCTGAAGTCCCGGTTCATAACCCAGATCTTTGATCTTGGCTCCAAGAATCACCTTTGTTGCCAGAGGTACAATCGGAATACCGGTCACTTTACTGATATACGGTACTGTTCGACTGGAACGAGGATTTACCTCAATCACGTATACTTCTTCTCCGCACACAATAAACTGAATGTTAATCAGACCGATAACATGCAGGGACTGGGCAAGTCTTCTGGTATATTCTTCAATTGTTTTCTTCACACTTGCACTGATACTCTGTGCCGGATATACAGAGATACTGTCTCCGGAATGGATACCCGCTCTCTCGATATGCTCCATGATACCTGGAATCAGAATGTCAGTTCCATCGCATACCGCATCTACCTCGATCTCCTTACCCATCAGATACTTATCCACCAAAATCGGGTGATCCTGTGCAATACGGTTGATAATGCCGATGAATTCATCTACGTCTTCATCGTTAATGGCAATCTGCATACCCTGACCGCCCAGCACGTAGGATGGTCTTACCAGTACCGGATAGCCCAGTTCATTGGCTGCTTTCTTTGCTTCTTCAGCAGTAAATACCGTATGTCCCTGCGGTCTTGGAATCTGGCATTTTTCCAGAATCTCATCAAACAGTTCTCTGTCTTCTGCTGCATCTACATTCTCTGCAGAGGTTCCCAGAATCGGTACACCCATCTTCATCAGACTTTCTGTCAGCTTAATCGCAGTCTGTCCACCGAACTGAACAACAGCTCCGTCTGGTTTTTCAATATTAACGATATTTTCCACATCTTCCGGTGTCAACGGTTCGAAATACAGCTTATCTGCAATGTCAAAGTCTGTGCTGACAGTTTCCGGGTTGTTGTTGATAATGATGGTTTCGTAATTTTCTTTTGCAAATGCCCAGGTACAATGTACCGAGCAGAAGTCAAATTCGATACCCTGACCGATACGGATCGGACCGGAACCAAGTACCAGTACTTTTTTACGTTCTCTTGTTTCCACTACTTCATTCTCACTGCCAAATACAGAATAGTAATATGGTGTGGATGCTGCGAACTCTGCTGCACAGGTGTCTACCATCTTATAAGCAGCAACAATGCCATTCGCATAACGCATCTCTTTAATCTCTTCTTCTGTCTTGCCGGTCAGTCTGGCAATCACATTGTCAGGGAATTCAATTCTCTTTGCTTCTTTTAACAGCTCCGGTGTGAGTTCGTTATTCTTTAACGCATCTTCCATCTCAACCAGAATTGCCAGTTTATCGATAAACCAGATGTCAATCCTGGTGACATCGTGAATTACTTCATAGGAAATACCACGACGCAGTGCTTCGGCAATTACCCAGATCCGGCGGTCATCTACTTTTCGAAGTTGCTTCATCAGTCCGTCTTCATCCAGATCTGAAAAATCGTAAGATAACAGGCAGTCCACATGTTGTTCCAGGGAACGGATTGCCTTCATCAGAGCACCTTCAAAATTATTGCAGATGCTCATAACCTCGCCAGTTGCCTTCATCTGAGTGGTCAGCGTATGTTCTGCACTAATAAATTTATCAAACGGCAGTCTTGGGATCTTAACAACACAGTAGTCCAGCATCGGCTCAAAACTGGCATAGGTCTTTCCGGTAATGGCGTTCTTGATCTCATCCAGTGTATAACCAAGGGCAATCTTGGCAGCTACTTTTGCAATTGGGTAACCAGTAGCCTTGGACGCCAGCGCAGAAGAACGGCTTACACGAGGATTTACTTCAATTACACAGTATTCAAAACTGTCTGGATTCAGCGCATACTGTACATTACATCCACCGGTAATATTCAATTCACTGATAATGTTCAATGCAGATGTACGAAGCATCTGGTATTCTTTATCTCCCAGTGTCTGGGACGGTGCTACTACAATACTGTCACCGGTATGCACGCCTACCGGATCGATATTTTCCATATTACAAACGGTAATACAGTTTCCTGCACTGTCACGCATTACTTCATATTCGATCTCTTTCCATCCAGCGATACAACGTTCTACCAGAACCTGTCCCACACGAGAAAGACGCAGACCGTTTTCCAGGATCTCTGTCAGTTCTTCGTAGTTATGTGCAATTCCGCCGCCACTTCCGCCTAACGTATACGCCGGTCGAAGTACTACCGGATATCCAATAGTCTGAGTAAATTCCACACCTTCTTCTACAGACTCTACCACCTTGGATGCTGCGATCGGCTCATGGATCTTCTCCATAGTCAGCTTGAATTCCAGACGGTCTTCTGCTTTCTTAATCGTCTCTGCAGTGGTACCAATCAGGCGAACCCCCTGCTCTTTTAAGAAACCTCTTTCCTCCAGCTCCATAGCCAGGTTCAGTCCTGCCTGTCCTCCAAGCGTCGGCAGCACACTGTCCGGTCTCTCTTTTAAAATCAGCTGTTCCACCACTTCTACTGTAAGTGGTTCAATGTATACATGATCTGCAATATCCTTATCTGTCATAATGGTGGCCGGATTGGAATTCAGCAGTACTACTTCGATTCCTTCTTCTTTCAGTGAACGGCATGCCTGTGTTCCGGCATAATCAAACTCTGCTGCCTGGCCGATGACAATCGGGCCAGAACCGATTACGAGTACTTTTTTAATATCTGGATTCTTTGGCATTACTTATTCACCTCCATCATATTCATAAAACGATCAAACAAATATCCTGAATCCTGTGGTCCAGGGCATGCTTCCGGATGGAACTGTACGGTAAAGATATTCTTTCCTGTATAGGCCAGTCCTTCATTTGTTCCATCATTGACATTCGTAAAAGCCGGAACTGCAATGGATGGATCCAATGTATCGGTATTTACCACATATCCATGGTTCTGTGAAGATATATAGACTCTTCCGGTTTTTAAATCTTTGACCGGATGATTGCCTCCACGATGTCCGTATTTCATCTTATAAGTATCTGCACCATTAGCCAGTGCCATCAGCTGATGTCCCAGGCAGATGGCAAAGATCGGTACCTCACTGTCATACAGCTTTTTGATCTCTTTTATAATAGAAGTACATTCCTTCGGGTCTCCAGGGCCATTGGAAAGCATAATGCCGTCCGGATGATCTGCCAAAATCTCTTCTGCTGTAGTCAGTGCCGGATATACGGTCACCTGACATCCACGTTTGTTCAGATTTCTTGCAATATTTTTCTTGGCGCCAAAATCCATCAGTGCGACCTTCGGACCATTGCCTTCCAGCACATACTTTTCTTTGCAGGTTACCTTTTCCACTACTTTTCCTGTCGTGTAAGCCTTCAGTCTTGGAAGCACTTCCTCCAGATTATAATTCTCATTCGTGGTAATCATACCGTTCATAGTACCTTTCTCACGAAGGATCTTGGTCAGTGCTCTGGTATCGACGCCTGCAATTCCAGGGATATCATGCTTAGCCAGAAACTCCTGAATGGTTCCCTGTGAACGGAAGTTACTTGGAATTCTGGAAAGTTCCCGCACAATGTATCCATCCGGCCATGGTTTCTCTGACTCCATATCTTCATAACAGATACCATAGTTACCAATCAGTGGATAGGTCATCACAACAGCCTGTCCGGCATAAGATGGATCTGTCAGAACCTCCAGATATCCTGTCATGGAAGTATTAAATACAATCTCACTGATCACTTCCCTTGTTGAACCGATGCTTTGCCCGCAAAATACCGTGCCGTCTTCCAGTATAAGGAATGCTTTCATTTGTAAACCTGCCTTTCTTATTTATATACTAAAAAAGGGAACAGAACGCCTGCAAGAATACATATGTTCTCTTCCCTCCTTCATCCCAAATTGTCAATATGATAGCATACTCATTTCCCTTTTTCAACCCATTTTCTATTAATTTTTTGTCTGAAAATCACTGGTTTACCGGTTTTTAATTTGCCTTTTTTCAGGCTTTTTTCTGTGTTTTCAAGGGTTGAGTTCCGCTATTCTGGTAACGCCGACATAAATCTCCTGAATTTTATACCAGGTTCTTCTTCCCACGATTCCATCCTGGGTCAGGCCGAAGATCCCCTGAAAGATCCGAACAGCTTCTGCTGTCGCCGGTCCATAGATTCCGTCTACAGCCACTCTGGGAATCAATGGATAATTATTGGAAATGGCATTGAGCTGTTCCTGAATCTGCAACACGGCATCTCCTGTAGAGCCAAGTGCCAGTACATATCCCGGCCAGGATGCCGGAATTCCTGCCACCTGTTCAGCCTGATTGATATATATAGAGTCTCCATAATAATACCGAAGTATCTCAATTGCGGAATATCCCTGATCTCCCAGTGCTTTGGAACCCCACTGACTCATCCACTGGGGACAGGTCACTCTGCTGCCATCACAATATTGGGTCAAAATCGGCTGTTTCACATTCGGCCTGGACAGATAATTTTCAAAAATCTCATCTACAATCTCGGAAATACTTTCAAAGATATTTCTTCCATAGATCCACTTATGATCAAATGCAGTGGACGACGTAATCGTAAAGTCAAAGCCTTTATTTCTGTACGCCGCAGTCACCGGTCATTCGTGGTTATCTCTCCTGTATTTATCATAAATGTTTTAAACTAATTGAATCTTCACACTCTCTTTATAGTTTCTCAAAGGTGCCTGTCCACATACATGAACGGTTCCTGTTCCAGATTTTCCAGTTGCTTTTGTCTTAACCCAGAAAGCTGCTGCTCCTCCCATAAATGGAATATGTTCCGGTCCGATCAGTTCCAGATCACCTTCTGTCATTATCGACAATACCCCCTGATGGCAATGCATACGGTTTCCATTTTCATCTTCTGCATATACAACGATTCTGGTTTCATCTACCCTGTCATTGTTCAGTTCCAGATCATCTGCAATCGCATGATATCTGGAAAGACGTGGATTATTGGAATAGATTCTTTCTGTCACCGGTTTTCCATCAATATAGCCAACAATTTTTGTTCCTTCCCAACGATGCTGCCAGAATTCTCCATTTTCCGTCACTTCAATTGGTGGATGAGCCAGACCCGGGAACTTCATACTTGGATAATAAGCACGGGTGATATCTTTGGAAAATGTCACTTCAATATAATCACAATTAGTCAGTACATAAAATGGTACCGGCTCACAACGTTCTCCACGACCGACTGCCGAACATGGTTCTAAGATAATCTCCTGCTCTGGTGATTTCTGGCTGGCATATGCATAGGCCGCCCATTTCGGTACACGGAACATATCCAGCACCCCGTGATAGCAGACTTTATTCATGGAGTTGTGATCATTGTGTGTGTTGTAATCACACATACACCATCCAAGTGCCCCCAGATATCCTCTGGTCGTTTTTACTTTACTCATCACTCTTGCATGACGAATAGCGAACTGTTCGCGCCGTTCTTCACTGTCTCCTGGTTTGGTCGGAAGAATCGCTCCGGTATGTTCACTTATCAGGTACGGTACAAAATCCGGACGTTCTGCAGCCTGCTGGGAGGTCAGAATCTGGAATTCGCCCTTATCATCTTCTGTATAATCATTATAACTGTAAATATCTTCAATCAAATGACTTCCTGTTTCCCAGCGAACACCGGTGGTCGGTCTGGAAGAATCCATTTCTTTACAACGGCGATTTGTCTCCTCATACAGTTCATCACAGTCTGTCGTTTCGTTTAGTCTGGTTCCCCAGATAACAATACCTGGATGATTATAATGTCCCAGCACCATGTTTTCCAGATCCTGGAACACAACCTTTTTAAATTCCTCTCCACCAATAAATCCCCATCCCGGGATCTCTTCAAAAACCATAAGCCCAATGCGATCGCAACAGTTCAGGAAATATTCTGACTGCATATAGTGAGAGCAGCGAACGATATTTAATCCCATAAACTCCTTTAACAGCTTTGCATCCTTTTCCTGAGCCCTCTTTCCGAGGGCGTAGCCCACATATGGGAAAGACTGATGACGATTCAGACCGTTTAAAATTACTTTTTCCCCATTCAGATAAAATCCCTCTGGTGTCACTTTTACTGTGCGAAAACCAGTATGCGTCTCAAATCTATCCACTTCTTTTCCGTCTTCTGTGAAAAGAACTGTCTCAATCCGATAAAGCTTTGGATCATTCAATGTCCATCTCTTTACCTGTGGAAGAGCCTTTTCCGCCAGATGCACAGAGGCAGCTCCCTGCGGTACCGTCACTTTCTGCTCATCCTGCCAGAATACCTGTGTACTGTCATCTTCATAAACACTGGTCTTTACTGACATTACTTTTTCTTCTCCGTGATTGGTTACGAGAAGTTCCGGTGCCAGTGTTACCGTATCTTCCTCATCGTTCATTTCATATCGGACCAGTTCCTGTCTGATATAAATATCTTCCTGAATAAACAGTCGCACATCCCGGTAAATTCCACCATAAATCAGATAGTCCACGGTAGATCCATTTGGCGGAATATCTTCTCTCTCATTCGAATCTACCATCAGAACCATACGGTTTTCTCCGGTTTTTACATAATCCGTCACATCAAACAATGCCATAGAATATGCTCCTTTATGATTACCTGCAAGTTTTCCATTCAGGTACAGATCATAATAAGCAGATACTCCTTCAAAAGACAACAGGATGCGTTTCCCCTCGATCTGTTCTGTTGTCAGTTCAAAATATTTCACATAAGTGGATACCATACAGGTCATATACTGGTCAAAGCAGTCATATGGAATCTCCTGCACCGTATGTGGAATATGTACTTTTTCATATCCCTCTTCCTGCGGTGTATTCACACAGTCAAGATCAAATCCCTGGCGAAATTTCCAGTTTAAATTCAATAATTCTCCACGATACATCGGTCGTTTTCCTTTCTACGATCAGTCTTTGATAGATCCTGCTGCAATATCAGCGGTAAATTGTTTGCTGCAAAGCAGGAAAATGATAAACAATGGTAAGGTAGCCAGCATAACTCCGCACATGACCATACCATAATCTGTACTGTTATAAGCCCCCTGTAACTGCGCCAGCGCTACCTGAAGCGTATTTTTACTGGCATTGCTGGTTACAATCAACGGCCACAGATAGTCATTCCAGCTGTCCATGAAAATATAAATAAATAAAAATGCGCTTCCCGGCATGATAATCGGAAATCCTACATGACGGTACAGGCCAAATGTACTGCATCCGTCAATCCGCGCAGAATTAAGCAGGTCGTCATGAATCGCTCCACAGCAATACTGATTCATCCAATAAATACCAAATGCTGGAATCAGCCAGGAATGATCAGGCCTTAAGCGTAGACAGCCAGCCGATTTTGTTCATAATTACCAGCTGTGGAATCATATTCAGCTGTGGTGGGATCATCATAGTGAACATACACAGACCAAATAGAAATTTTCTCCCCGGAAATTCAAATTTGGCAAAATAAAATGATGCCATGGAACAGAAAAATACGCCACCAACCGTTTTCACTAATGACACAATGATCGTATTTTTCATTGCCAGTCCAAACTTAATGCTGGAGAACAGATTATGTACATTATTCATAAACTGTCCGCCAAACACAAGCACCGGCGGATATTTCATAAATGCACTGGATGAATTTGTTGCCATTACGACCAGCCAGTAAAATGGGAACAGTGATAAAAATGCTCCAAAAATAAGTAACATATACATAATCACCAGAGACGGTTTTATTTTTGTCTTTAATCCGGATGTCTGCATGATTAGTCTACCTCCCTTCTGGTCAACGCCCAGTTCAGGATGGAGAAAGCTCCGATAATGATAACCAGTGCCCAGGATATTGCAGAGCCATAACCAAACTGTCTGTTCTTAAATGCCTGATTATACAGATATAGCACTACTGTCAAGCCGCTTTTTCCGATACCTCCTGCATCTCCTGCCATCATCTGTGCTTCTGCAAACAACTGCCAGCCACCAATGGTGGACGTGATAATGACAAATTGAATGACCGGATTTAACAGTGGAAGCGTAATATGTTTGAAAATCTGGAATGTGCTTGCCCCGTCCAGACTTGCAGCTTCATAGAGTGTGGTCGGAATTTTCTGAAGTCCGGCAATGAGGATTATTGCATTATATCCGGTCCAGCGCCAGATTACGATCATGGCAATAGCAAACTGCACACCAAGATTGACCGACATCCACTGAATCGGATCAAATCCAAGCTTACTGATCACAAAATTCAAAATACCGTATTTGTTACCGAAAATATTTGCAAATACAATGGCAATCGCTACTGTGGATGTAATATTCGGCAGATAATAAATCGTCTGGAACAGCGTTTTTCCTTTCAGAAAATTGCTGTTCAATATAAATGCAATGATAATTGCAAGGATTACCATCGGTATCGTAGAAAGACACCAGATAATCAGCGTGTTTTTAATTGATAATAAAAATGTGCTATCCTTAAGCAAATACTGGTAATATGCTATTCCCACATACTTCATTTCTCCGGTACCATTCCATTTATGGAAGGAAAGGAAAAAAGAATAAAGAATTGGGAATAATCCAAAAATTCCATAAATAATAAAGAAAGGACTGATCAGCAGATAAATCATTCTGTTTTTGTAAATCTCCCTGCCAAGGTGCCGTTTCACTTTGTTCGTCTTTGTTTTCATTCTTATCTCCACTGTCCATCTGAAAATACATTTTCCAAAGAGAAAGCTGCCGTAAAAATTATCATTCGAAACCTACTTTCGAAGATAATGTACAGCAGCTCTCTTTTATTCAGAATTCATACTTTTCTAGAAAAGATTCTCCATATCGTACATATCTCTTGCTTCATCTACTGCATCCTGATAAGCCTGTTCCGGATCTTTGTCCTGATCCTGTACCAGAAGCAGCTGCTGTTCAAATACATCCTGATATGAGCTGTAGTTTGGCGGGTAGTAAAGGTCATTGATGTTCTTTGCAGCTTCTACAAAGTATTTGTTTACAACTTCATCACCGAAGAAAGATTCCTCGTACATGAGACTGTCATCATCCAGCGCTGAAATCAGTGATGGGAACAGTCCCAGTTTTTCCAGTGAACTGAGCTGATTCTGCTTATTGGTTAACCATGTGATGACTTTATATGCAGTCTCTACATCTTCACAGTTCTTTGTGATACCGATTGCGGAACCGCCTACATTTCCAGGGCCGCCTGGTGCGGAAGTAACTCTCCAGTCTCCTGCTGTATCCGGCGCAGCATTTTCGATCTCTGGCTTCATCCATACAGCACCAACGAACGCTGCAATATCACCATTATTCATAGCTGCAGCCCATTCCGGTGACCATTCACTGTCGCCACCATATACATATGGTTTTGCATCTGCTGCTGTCATGAACGCATCTTTGATATTATCCTGATCCGCAACAAAGTTACCGTCTTTATCAATCAGATGGGTGGTCTGCTGACCAAGTGTTGCCACAAAAATATGTCCAAGGAAGTCAAACATCTTTACCTCCGGCGTAGCTGCCTGAAGCTTTTCTGCTGCTGCATAAGCATCTTCCCAGGTTCCCATCATGGCTGCCACTTCATCCGGGTCAGTCGGAAGTCCTGCTGCTTCAAATAAAGCTGCATTATAGAACATACAGGTTGGTCCGATATCCATTGGAAGCGCAATCAGCTTGCCATCTGGTGTCTCTGCCTTTTTCCATTTCCATTCTACATACTGATCTTCAATATCTGCTGCATTACAAGGAGCATCATACAGATTTACGAATTCATCCGGATACTGGAGCAGATTCGCAATCCAGTCATCCATGGCCAGAAGATCCGGCAATTCACCACCACTGGCAATCGTAGTATTGATCTTCTCTTCGATATCATCTGCGGAATACAGCTGTGCATCAATCTTAACTCCAGGAAATTCTTCAGAAACCTGTTCCAATAAATCTTCCTGAATGCTGTTCTTCCAGCACCAAAGGGTCAGTACTGTCTCATCATCACTACTACTGTCATCTGCATATGCTGTCATCACTCCACCGGTGCAGCTCATGATCATTGCTGTTGCCAGCGTTGCTGCCATCCATTTTTTCTTCATCATTTCCTTCTCCTCTTATGTCATTTCGCTTTAGTATTGTAAAGTTGCCATATTCTTATTGTACGAGCTATCAGTTTGGTTGACAAGTCCTTTTTTATATTTATTCACCTGGATGAATTTTAAACCGAATATGTATTTCTGTATCTTTAACGTCTATACGTTCAATCAATTTATTCACAAGTACGCGTTTTACAGGTGTTTTTGCATGTAAGAATATCTCCTGCCATGTCGGAATCTTCTGTCTCAATTCCTCCAATCCCTGCATAGATACTATCATATCCTCCAACTCTTTTTCTTTCTTCTGAATCTCACGTCTCTGCTGCTCTCCCTTATCCTTTTCCTTTTTTATCAGATTCATCAGTTCACCAAGACTCAAAGGATATTCACCAGTTATAGCATTCGGAATCTTTTCTTCCATTATCGCAATCTTCCGTTCCAGTTCTTCCATTGCCTTTTTCTCTCTGTTCAGTTCTTCCCTCTTCCTTTTCCTCTCCTGATTCTGACTATCTCTAATCTGTACGAAAGCATCTTCCTGCTCCTGTAGTTTTCCTATATACCCAGCAATAGCTTTAAATACAATTGGCTCTATTTTGTTTGCCTGTAATTTGCTCTGTTTCTCATGTGGAATTCCCTGCCAGATTCCCTGACACTTATATGCCGGTACTCTGCTGGCTCTCCGCTCTCCGGTTTCTTTCATTGTCCAGTAATTATATTTCGTTCCATTTGTCATCTTTTCTCCACAATATCCACAATACAGGACATCTATCAGAGCAAGCATTCCGTCATTTCTGGTTATTACCTTGGCATCTTTATTTTCTTCACACTTTTGATACTTTACCCTTCTTTTTTCGCGTTGTTCCTGCACACGCGTCCATAATTCCTGATCTACTATTATAATTTCCTGATTTGGTTTTTCGGCCAGAATCCATTCTGCTCTGTCCAACCTTCTGTATCGTCCATTCAGTTTTTCTCTCCGTTTGTATGCCGTATATCCTGCATATACCGGATTCGTCAGGATTGATGTGATCGTTCCTGTTTTCCATTTTTCTCCTTTCATTTTGTTTTGGTACTTTATATCTGCATTTAAAATCTGCGCAATTTTTTGGGATCCAAATTCTTTGTTCGCTGCCAGTTCGTAAATATATCGGACAATTTCTGCTTCCTCTTCTACAATAACCAGATGATGTAAAACTCTGCCATGCTTACTGATTTCTCCCGATATTTCCAAGATATATCCATATGGCGCTTTGCCTCCCATAAATTTGCCGCTCTGGACAAGTTTCTGTGCCGTATCTTTTACTCTTTTTCCGGTATCGGAACTACTTTTCTGTGCATTTCCATAACGTAGAGCCAGCATCATCTGTCCCATAATATCATCCGATTCCGGCGAAATGCCTCCGTCCACTGCTGTATAAATATCTACTCCATAGCCTTTTAAAGCCATTACATAAGACCCGATCTCCCACATTCTTCTTCCGATTCGATCATCCTTATATGCCACCAGAATATCGTATTGTCCGGATGCCGCATCTCTCAAAGCTTCCTGCAATACATCTCTGTCTGAAACAGCATTGCTGTATCCACTGTTACTTCCCTCGAAATATTCTTTTTCATCCAGCATCCAGTCTTCCTGCTTCTGTATGTATTCTTTTACGATTCGCCTTTGTACACTCAAATCTCCATCTGCCTCTAACTGCTGATTGGAACTTACACGCAAAAGCATTCTGACCTTTTTCAATGGCATGATACTCCTCTTTCCATTTATTTAGTCTGTATTTTCCTTATCGTATCACGCAATTCTCCAGATAAAATATCTCTTACCTCTTTCCGTATTTTCTCACCATCCTCTGTTCTCTTTGGGAATTCAAAACACAACTTTATTCCGGATGTGATGCTAACTTCTATCTGCTCATACTCCGTATTTTGCACCGCAAAGTTCACCCCTAAATGACTGATGATTCCGGTACCATTCTGTGTAAACGCGATTCAGTGTAAAAGACATAATCGCCAGTACATTGGCTATGATCGTCTCTTTCGGCCAGGTCGGATAAATCTCACTGGATGCCACATTTTTAATGTAATCCTTATACCGAACATAATAATCTCCTGCCGTGGTATCTCTTGGACTTCCATCATGCACTACTACGTATTCCGGAATAACCACACGACGCAATACAATTTCTCCTGACTGATTCACCGGTTTAATCTCAGCTTCTGCTATTTTCGGCGGATAATTTCCATACAGCGTATGCGGCGGTATGGCAGTGACTTCCGGCGGTCGTCTCTGCTCCAGCGGACGAAGCCGGATATTCTGCAATGACAGTTCCCCTGACATTACCTCTGAGCCGCTGATCGTCACCGATTCATATCCTTCTGCCGATACTTTTATCGTATATTCTGAATAAGGCTGAGTTTCTCCCGGTTGCATACTGTATTCCAGCGGCGGGGCCTTCAATTCCAGCGTACCCGTATTGCCGTTTTGATCCGTGCGCACCTCTTCCAGAATCTGATCCGGCTCCCCGGTATAAGAAATATCCACTGTTGCATTTTCAACAGGAACAGTACGAAGTGCCGATTCCACATTAATCTTCAGTTCTCCCCGATCCGGCCGGTCATTCTGTAATATCTGCATATCTGACTTTTTCATAGCAACCTCATATACCTTCTCCTGGTATGCTATGCTGGCTTGTCGGAAAAAGTTCCTTTCAAAATAGTCAAAGCGGATATTCGCAATCCGCTTCGCTACTTGCTCATAACCGAATAGCTGCTTCGCAGCTTATCAGGAGTGGCTTGTACCACTCCTGATACAAGCAAGTCCCAACCCACTGCTTATTGCTTCATGCAATGGAAGCAGGGGACTTGCTTGATTCGGTTAAAAAAGAGACACTATATCTGAATCTATAGCGTCCCTTTATGTTTATCTCTCTTATTTATTAATATCCTGCACCATTGTCTGTCTGTTTCATAATCTTAATCAGGCGGCTGGTTCCCAGTCGATCTGCGCCCAGGCGCATAAATTCTTCTGCATCATCAAAAGAAGAAATTCCTCCTGCCGCTTTTACCTTTACGCCTTCTCCCACATGTTCTTTCATCAGCTTCACATCTGCAAACGTAGCTCCGGCTGTGGAGAATCCTGTGGAGGTCTTGATAAATTCTGCACCTGCTTTGGTCACCAGTTCACACATCTTGATCTTCTCATCCTCTGTCAGAAGACAGGTCTCAATGATGACTTTCAGAATCTTTCCGTCGCATGCTTCGTGAATTTTGCGGATCTCTTCTTCCACTTCCTCATATCTTCCGTCTTTTAAAAATCCAACATTAATCACCATATCGATCTCACTGGCACCATTTTCGATGGCATTTTTCGCCTCAAATACCTTGGTCTCTGTCGTACTGTAACCATTCGGGAATCCAATCACTGTACAGATCGGCAATCTGCCCTGTACATATTCTGCGGCTTGCTTTACGTATGCTGCCGGAATACATGCAGATGCAGTATGATATTTCATGGCATCATCCAGGATCTCTCTGATCTGTGCCCAGGTTGCTGTCTGCGCCAGCAGAGTATGGTCTACAATTTTTAATACATCACTTGTGTTCATCTTTTTATCCTCTCCTATTTTATAATCTTGTCAAGTATGGAAGTTCCAATGGTTCCTTCTGGCATCTTCAGGCCAAAGTTGTCAGTAATCGTTGCACCTATCACTGCAAACGTATCTGCTTCATCCAGATGCATACCCTCCTTCATAGATGGAGAATAGGCCAGAAATGGTACCTTTTCTCTGGTATGATCTGTTCCGGTATGGGTTGGGTCATTTCCATGGTCTGCAGTAATGATCAGCAGATCATCTTCTTTTAACTCTTTCAGGAATTCACCAAGTTTTACATCAAACCGTTCCAGTTCTTCTGCGTATCCATTTACATTCCTGCGGTGTCCCCAGAGAGCATCAAAATCTACCAGATTCACGAAACACAGACCATGAAAGTCTCGCTTTGCAATCTCGATAGTCTGCTCCATCCCATGAACAGAACTCTTAGACTTATTCGACTCCGTCAGTCCTTCTCCATCAAAAATATCATAGATTTTTCCAACCGAGATCACATCCAGCCCTGCATCCTTTAATACATTCAGTGCTGTTCTGCCAAATGGTTTCAAAGCATAATCATGACGGTTGCTGGTACGTTTGAACTCACCCTTTTTCCTGCCCACGTATGGCCTTGCAATGACACGGCCTACTTTCCATTCATCTTTCATAGTCAGTTCTCTGGCAATCTCACAGCAGCGATATAACTCGTCAAGTCCGAAGGTCTCTTCATTTCCACAGATCTGTAAGACAGAATCCGCTGATGTATACACGATCATATGACCGGTAGCAATCTCTTCTTCTGCCAGTTCATCCAGAATGGCAGTTCCACTGGCGCTTTTATTACCGATCACTTTGTGTCCGGTACGTTTTTCCAGTTCTGCGATCAGTTCCGGTGGGAAACCATGTTCGGTAAATGTCTGAAACGGTGTAGTAATCTGAAGTCCCATCATTTCCCAGTGACCGGTCATAGTATCCTTTCCTTTACTGGCTTCTCTCAGCTTGCCATGGCAGGCAAGCGGCTTTTCTGCAGGTGCCACGCCCTGAAGGGTATGAAGATTCGCCATTCCCAGCTTCTGCAGATTCGGAATCTGAAAATTCTCTGTACGTTCTGCAATATGCCCCAGTGTGTCACATCCGGCATCTCCATACTGCGCAGCATCTGGCATGGCTCCCACACCAAGAGAATCTATGACAATTGTAAAAATCCGGTTATACTTCTTCATCTTTTCACCATCCTTCTAATCTGTTTTCCCTGTCCATTTTACCACAAATCCCAGAACACTTCTATCTCTTCTCGCGGTCTGCTTTGATCAGTTTGCGGATTGCTTCCACACCCACTATGATAGCTGCTTCCGTATCATGTACGATTGGATTTTCCATGCCAAGTGCATTTCTTTCCTGATTTCCCACTACTAGGAAGTTGGAGCCACAACGTACTCTCAAATGCTGCGCTACAATAAACAGCGCTGCGGATTCCATCTCAGATGCCTTGCATCCCATACGTTTCCATGCTTCCCATTTATTGAGCAGTTCATAGCTGACCGGCATTCTCTCCGGCTCATGCTGTCCATAAAAAGCATCCTTACACTGTACTACACCCGTGTGATAGGAATAACCCAGCTCTTTGCAGGCTGCTACCAGCGCATTGGCTACATCCAGATCTGCCACTGCCGGATATTCAATCGGTGCATATTCCCTGCTGGTGCCTTCCATTCTCACTGCACCGGTTGCTACGACAATGTCACCGCCCTTTACATCCAGTTCAATGCCCCCACAGGTACCTACACGAATAAACGTATCCGCACCGCAAAGCACCAGTTCTTCCATGGCAATGGATGCGGACGGTCCACCGATACCAGTAGAAGTCACACTGACTTTTTCGCCATCCAAGTAACCGGTATATGTCACAAATTCTCTGCTGTCCGCTACCAGCTTCGCATCCTCAAAATGCTTTGCAATCTTCTCACATCTCTTTGGATCTCCCGGCAAGATCACATAACGCCCTACATCTCCCGGTCTGATCTGTAAATGATACTGTAATCCAACTTCTCCTGAATAATTCTGCATGACTTCGTTCTCACTTCCATTTTTATACATGTATATTTTTTCATTTGTATTGTCTATTTTATACCTGCGCCTGCATATTATCAATACTCAATAGCGTACAAATAACCACACCTGTTTTGTGCAGAATATACAATGTTTTCCGGATTGACATTTCTGTTTTTTCCTCTTATGATAAAAGAAGAATTACAGACAAGAGGAACTGCTATGCCAGAAAAAACAGACAAGTCTAAAACAAAAAAACTAAAACATGTAAAAATATACGATCAGCTTTACGAACAGATCAAGGACGGCACTTATCAGCCCGAATCACAGCTTCCTCCGGAGACCACTCTTGCAGCTTCTATGAATGTCAGCCGCATGACCCTGCGTAAGGCATTGATGCTTCTGATCGAAGACGGACTGGTAAAAAATGTACCTGGTGTCGGAAACTTTATCCGCGCCACTCGTTCCTCCCTCCCATCTTCCATGGCCATTGCTTCAAAAGCCAATCATACGCTGCATCCGGTACACGCCTATTGTACCGAATCTCTGGATGATGTAGAGGTAGATTCCCGAATCGAGATACCATCCAAATCGATATTGGACAGTTTCGGGCAGTATACGGCTGCTGTGGTGATTACAGACCGCTGGTATCGACATGCACAGCAAACCATTGCCTATTCTTTGAGTTTCATTCCAATCGAAGTAATTGGAAAGCTGAAAATTGACCTGAAGGATCAGGCTCAGCTTCTGGAATTTCTGGAACATACCAGCTACAATGAAGACCACCATTTTTACCGTAGCTGCACTTATTCCACTTCCGGAAACTTTACTGCAAAAAACTATACATTGTCCAGCCAGGATTCCTTTCTGCTGGTTCTGGAAAACATCTACGACAAAGAGCACCAGCTTCTGATGACTAACAAACACTATATCCCATGGGATCTGTTTCGCATCGAATTATACATATAAGATAGATATATGACAGGGTGATACCGTCTTAGGATTTGTACCGCCCTGTTTTCTTTTAGTGCTTGTTTTTTTCGAACATTCCTTTCAGATTATCATATAATTCTTCAAATATCTGTAATCCTTCTTTATATCTTACATGATTCTCCCAAATCGGTTCTACTGGTTTTTCTTTTATTTTTACCATTTTTTTACACGCTTCTTCTATGTTACCATAAATTCCCGTTCCTACTGCAGCCAACACAGCAGCCCCCATGCATGCTTCTTCTACAGTTTCAGTGGTATATACTGGCATAGCAAACATATCTGCCTGAATTTGTTTCCATGACATTCCTCGCGCACCACCACCTGATGCAATCAGCATCTCCTGTGGAAGATTCTGTGCATCAAATATTTTTTTACATTCCATTAAATTATACAAAACGCCTTCCACTGTTGCTCGAAGCATATCATATTTTCCCTGTTTCAAATTCAATCCGTAGTAAACGCCTCTGGCTTTCGGATTATTAAATGGAGTTCTTTCACCTGCCAGATATGGTAAAAATGTAATTCCATTACTTCCTGCAGGTACTTTTTGTATTTCTCTGTCTAATTCTTCAAAAGATGTACCATCACACAACATTTTATTTTTTGCCCAGCTCAGAGTTCCTCCTCCATTCAATGCTCCACCCTGATATGCCCAAACTCCTGGTACTGCATGACACCACAACTGACACTGCATATCCGAATCACAGATCGGTTTATCTGTTACAACTGCAATCTGTGAAGATGTTCCTATATTGCAGGTCATAATCCCTGTTTTTATAATGCCATTTCCTACCATAGCTGCAAAACAATCTCCAGCGCCTGCTACTACCTTTGTATTCTCTGGTAACCCTGTTTCATGATGCACTTCTTTCGTAATTGTCCCTGCAATTTCTTGTGAATTCAAAACCTTTGGCCATATATCCTCCTTCAAATCCAGTCTTTTGAACAAGACTTTACACCAAGATCTGTTTTTTACTGAAAAAGCAAGCGTTGCAGACGCATCACTGACTTCCGAACTTATTTCTCCTGTCAATTGGAAACGGATATAGTCTTTGGGTGAAAGTACATAACGAATTTTTTCATATTGTTGTTCCATATGATTTTTTATCCATAATAAGGAACAAATCATCATTCCTGTACTTGGCTGATTCATTAGTTCGGACTGAATCAAATCAGCTGCTATTTCCTGAATTATTTTTCTTTCTTCTGTCGACCGTGCATCTAAATGAATGATGGCTGGATAAAGAACTTTCTTATTTTCATCCAATGCAACCATACCATGCATTTGACCTGATAATCCAATTCCTTGTATCTTTTCCGTCGTAAAATCAACGCATTTTATTGCTTGACGTACAGCTTCTTTTGTTGCTGTCCACCACTTCAACGGATCTTGCTGTACGTAGCCAATCTCTGGCGTATGAATCTCATATCCAACCTGTCCTAGCCCATGTATTACACCATTCTCATCCGTAATCATAGCTTTCACACTCGATGTTCCCAGGTCAATTCCCATCAAATATCTCATATCACATTTTCCTGTCACTATTTTTCTTTTCGTTGATAACCTGTTTTACTCTCTCCACTATATCTTTTGCAGTAAGTCCAAATTTCTCAGCAAGATATTTTCTGCTTCCAACTTCGCCGAAACAATCTGGAACGCCTATTCTTCTAAATGGCACCCTTGCTTCTTCTGCAAGCACTTCTGCAACTGCAGAACCAAGCCCGCCCTGCTTATTATGATTCTCAGCAGTTACAATAGCACCTGTTTCTCTTGCACATTTTAAAACTAGTTCTTTGTCCAATGGTTTTATCGTAAACATATCAACTACTCTAACAGATATATTTTCTTTTTCCAATTCTTCTGCTGCTTCTAAAGCTGCTTTTACTTCTATGCCAGATGCAATAATCGTTGCTTCCGTTCCTTCTTTTAAAGTATTTCCTTTTCCAATTTTTATCTCTTCCGTTCCGGTATAATATGTTTCTTTGTCCTTTCTAGGAAATCGAATATACATAGTTCCATAATTGTTCTTCATCTGATGCAATACCTGTTCCAATAAATAAGGTTCTGCAACATCCAATATCGTCATTTCCGGATAGGAACGATAAATTCCAATATCCTCAAATGGCATATGGGTTCCACCATTTGCTTCTGCTGAAATTCCCGGATCTGATCCTACGATTTTGATATTTGCTTTATTGTAGCATCCAGCCATAAATGTCTGATCCGCACATCTTCTTGATGCAAATGTACCAAAACTATGGACAAAGGGAATTTTCCCCTTTAATGACATGCCTGCTCCAACTCCTACCATATTAGCTTCCATTATTCCCAAATCAAATGCTTGGTTGGGAAACTGTTCCAATAACTGCACCGTGCCTATTGCTCCAGCCAGATCTGCTTCAAGATAAACAACTTCTGAATCATCTGTCATCATTTTGTTCATAGTATTGGCAAATACTTTTCTCAACTCAGTCATGTTCTTCACCTATCTTTCTTCAAGTTCTTTATAAAACATTGGCAAATCTTCTTTTTTCACTGTAGTCGAATGACAATTTTCCATTCTTTCATATGTTGTAACTCCCGCCCCTTTTACCGTATGAAGAATGACTACCGGAGGTTTGCCTCTCTCCTGTACAGCTTCTTGCAAAGCCATATATACTTTTTCTGTATCATTTCCATTCGCTACTGAAATAACATGGTAACCAAAAGCTTCAAACTTTTTTTCTATATTTCCAAGACTACATACTTTATCCGTTGTCCCATCCAATTGTTTTCCATTTACATCTACAATTGTAACAAGATTTACCAAATTTTGATGTGCTGTAAATAACATAGATTCCCATACTTGTCCTTCATCAAGTTCCCCATCTCCTAATATAAGAAATGTATGAGCAGAATTTCCATTTATTTTATCCGCAAATGCTACTCCTGATGCCAAGGACGCCCCCTGCCCCAGAGACCCGGTCGTTACATCTACCCCTGGTGTTTTATTTCTATCTGTATGACTCGGTAATATCGTATTATTCTGATTTAGTGTATCAAGTACTTCTTCCTTAAAAAATCCTTTTGCAGCTAAGACTGCATACATTGCAGGCCCACAATGTCCTTTCGACATTACTATATAATCTCTATCTTCTTTTTTAGGATCAGAAGGATCAATATTCATAATATTTTGGTATAGCACAGCCAACGTATCTGCTATTGAAAGTGATCCCCCAACATGTCCACTTCCTTTAGATGCTATCGCTCTAAGAATATTTTTTCTAATCTGAACTGCCAACTGATCTGTTTCTTTTTTGTTAAATTTCATATGGTGCCCCCAAAGAATCAATTCTTTTTACCGTATTCGCTCTTTTTATTTCTCCCATAAGTATCTGCCACAGTAATTGCTGCACAAATACTTTCTTTGTTCACATCAAATGGCATATTTTCCCAGCAACTATGCATCGAAGCTTCTGCAATCTTACATATATTCTCTTCTGTATTTTCTACATAAAGATCTTCCAGGCAAACCGGTAATCCAACTCTTAAACAAAAATCAATTACCTCCTCTAGTTGTTCCTCTGATGCATTTTCTGCCACTAGCTGCACAATACATCCAAAGGCGACCTTTTCCCCATGCATTGTTCTATTTCCCTCTGTAAGTGAAGTAATCCCATCATTTATAGAATGCGCTCCCGCTGTAGCGTTATTCTCAAATCCCAGACCACTTAATAAAATATTAGTCTCTATAATATTTTCCAATGCCTCTGTCACTACATGCTTTTCACATGCTTCTTTCGCCATTACTCCATTTTTCATCAGTGATTTGTAACATGCTCTGGCAATTGCGCGTCCTGCCAGAGTCTGTCTATATCCACCCATTTTGTGATAAACAAGATTAGGAACATTTGCCTTTTGTGTTGCCTCAGCCTCAATCAATGTTGCCAGTGCATCGCCCATTCCTGATACCAGAAATCTTACTGGTGCATCTGCAATGATTTTACTATCTACAATCAATAAGCTTGGACTATGATTATAAAAAATCTCTCCTTCATGTCCACCATCTTCACGGTATATAACCGATAAAGAACTCGACGGTGCGTCAGTCGCCGCAATTGTAGGAACAATAATAAATGGTTTTCCAAGACCAACTCCAACTGCTTTTGCAACATCTATCGTTTTTCCCCCACCTATTCCAATTACCATGTCTGGAAGAAATGCTGCTTCACATTCCACATGCTTTTGAATTTTTTGTCTGGTAACTTCTCCTTTAAATTTTAATATTCGTAAATTGTACTTTTCGCTCTTATATATCTCATTTAGTTTTCTTTCATATTTATCATAAAGGAAATCATCTATAAAAAATATAATCTTTGTACCAAATAAATCTGTATAATTTTTGATATTATTAAACTCTCCAGGCCCCTGTATGTATCTTTCTGGTGAACACCACCCTCTTGTAAACTTTCCACTTTCCTGCATATTTTTATTCTCCTAATCACATTTAATCAGAACTTTTCCATCTTTTGCATATAATCGTTCTTCAAATACTCTTTGAATATCACCTAAAGGAATGATATCTGAAATAATTTTGTCTGCTTTTATTGCACCTGTTCCAAGAAGCCTTCCTGCTCTTTCAAAAGTATCCGGATTAACAAAAGATCCTTTTATAGTCAATTCTTTCTGAAATACCTCAAATGGTTTTAAATTCATTGCATCATCTGGTCCGGTTAAACCAAAAAGCATAACTGTTGCACCTTTTCCTGCATAGCGTACTGCATATTCTGCCGTTGATATACGTCCTGCACAATCTATTACCTTGTCAATATTCACGATTTTATGTTCCTTTAATATCTCCTCGGTATTATCATGAAGCGGATCAATCCCAAAACTTGCCCCTAATTCAAGAGCTTTTTTTCTTCTTGTTTCATTTGGTTCTACTGCAATAATTTTATCCGCTCCGGCATTTCTGGCCAACTGTACCATTATGAGACCTATGTTACCAGTTCCCACCACCATGACAGTGTCTCCCATTTTCACATCGGTCAGATCAAACCCATGCAAACAACATGAAATTGGTTCTGTCATTGCCGCCTCTTCATAACTAACATTTTCTGCAATAGGATATACACTCTCTTCCGGTACAGTGATATATTCTGCAAATGCACCATCTACCGCCGTCCCAAGTCCCTTCATATCTGTGCACAGATGTTTCTTTCCATTTGCACAGAAGTAACATTTTCCGCAATATGTATTTGGATCTACTGATACACGATCTCCTGGTTTTATTCCTGATACTTTACTTCCCACCTTTTCTACATCCCCTGATAATTCATGTCCTAAAATCACAGGAGGATTCACCTTTGCAGACCCTTTTTCTCCATTAAATATATGTACATCCGTCCCACAAACACCACAATATCGTATTTTAATCAGCACCTCATACTCTTCAGGTTCTTTAACACTATCTCATCGATAACAATTTTTCCTCTTTCATAGAATCTTGCCGCTTTCATATCTCTACCATTTCCTTTCATCTTCTTATTTTTATTCTTTATCTGTTAATACCTGTAATAATACAGCTGCGATAATAATAAAACCTTTAATAATTCTCTGTGGATATGCTGGTACTGCCAAAAGATTCATAATATTACCAATCAATGCCAACGTCAAAGCTCCTACAACTGCTTTGGTTACTGAACCTTTTCCACCAGCGAGACTTGCGCCTCCAATTACACAAGCTGCTATTGCATCTAATTCCTGGCCTTCCCCGATAGTTGAATTACCCACGTTTGATCTGGCTGCTACAAAAATTCCTGCTAAGGTTGATAAACATGCACTTAACATATATACAGACATTAAATATCTTTTTACACGAATTCCAGATAATTTTACAGCTTCACTATTACTTCCAATTGCTATAACAAGTCTTCCATATGCTGTATATTTCTCAATAACTACAAAAATAATTACAACAATAAGCATAATCCAGATAATTGGATACCCTAATGATTTCGATGTCAACGTATTCAATGTTTCTGACGGTAAATTAACCGGAGTTGCATTAGTAATTGTATAAGCAACTCCTCTTGCTATCGTCATAACTGCCAATGAAGCAACAAATCCCTGAAAATTCAAGTATGCTACTAAAATACCTGTAAAGGTTCCCATAAGTAGTCCAAATATCAAAGCAACCATAATTGCAGCTCCCCATGGAATCTGAAATTTAGTGCATAAAATTGCAGTCAAAGAAGAACCTACCGCCATCACGGACCCTACAGATAGATCAATTCCTCCTGTTAAAATAACCATCAGCATACCTACTGCCACTAATATAGATGCTGACTGCTGTAATACAATATTTCTTAAATTTAAAACTGAAAAAAACTTATCAGAAATGACACAGCAAATAAAAAACAGTGCCAAAAATATTACATAAGTATTATTATCTAAGATAAATTTACCAATTTTGTTTTTATTGTTCATAATTCTATCCTTCCTTCATTGCCATTTTTATAATAGCCGCTTCATTTAATTCTTCTTTTCCAAGTTCACCTGTCACTCTTCCCTGAGCCATAATCATTGTCCGATCGCATATTCCAATAATCTCTGTCATTTCTGATGAAACAATTATAACTGCAACACCCTGTTCTGCCAGTTTATTAATAATCTCATATATTTCCACTTTTGCTCCGACATCCACTCCTCTGGTCGGTTCATCAAAAATAATACATTGGCAGTCCGCTGATATCCATTTTGCAAAACTTATTTTTTGCTGATTTCCACCACTTAAACTATTGACATTATCCTCAATTGATCCATATTTTGTTGAAATTTTCGCCAAAAGATCTGTTACATATTTTTTTTCTTTTTTATGATTCAGAAAACCTCTCTTTGTATTTTTTTTCATCGACGCAATTGTCGTATTAACTCGTATGCTCTGATTTACTAACAATCCCAATGTTTTTCGATTCTCAGATAAATATCCTATGCCTGCATCTACAGCTTCTTTGGGTTCTCTAAAATGTACCTCTTTTCCCATAAAAAATATATTTCCGCTTTCCATTTTATCAGCGCCCATGATTGCACGCATGGTTTCTGTTCTCCCTGAACCTACTAGCCCTGAAAATCCCAATACTTCCCCTGCTCTTACCATGAAACTAACATTTTTCACTTTGTTTCCAGCGTTAAGATTTTTTACTTCCAGTACACAATCTCCAATCTCTGCTTTTCTTTGCGGAAACATTTGTGTCAGTTCCCGACCAATCATCATCTGAATCAGCTGGGTATTTGTAACCTCTTTTACCACTCCACTATTTACATATTGTCCATCTTTTAGCACTGTGAAAGTATCACACAATTCAAATATTTCATTCATGTGATGTGAAACAAAAATGATACTTACATTTTTCTCTTTTAACAAACGAATCAGTTTGAAAAATCGTTGTATTTCTGCGACTGTCAACACAGCTGTTGGTTCATCCAGCACCAAGATTTGAGCGTTTCGATTTAAACATTTACATATCTCGACAATCTGCTGATGTGCTACACTCAGCTTTCCTACTTTATCTTCAGGATTAATATTATCAAAGCCTAATTCTTTTAATATATGTTCAGCGTCACTGCGCATTTTTTTCCAATTAATAAATCTTCCATTTTCTGCCAGTCTATCAATAAATATATTTTCCGCCACGCTCAGATCTGGTGCCAGCATAAATTCCTGATATATAACTGCTACCCCAAGTTTTTTTGCAGCCAACGGCGTTGTTATATCGACTGGATCTCCATTAATAAAAATTTTTCCTTCGTCTTTTATATATGCCCCTGATAATATTTTAATCAATGTTGATTTTCCTGCCCCATTTTCCCCAATCAATGCATGGATTTCTCCTGGTTTCACTTTTATGCTTACGTTATTTAATGCACAGGTTCCACCAAATCTCTTACTTATTCCTTGCATCTCCAAACGATATGATCTTTTCTCCATCTAACCACCCCTTTGATTCACTAAAACACTAAAAATTATGGCAAGTTTTGACATCACCCATATTTTATGACACCAAAACTTGCCTTCTTTATCACAATCTCATTACAGATTGCTTATTCCTTTATACTTAGAAGCCATATTCGTAATGTTCTTCTACATTTTCTTTCGTAACTGCTGCTGCCGGTGTCATCGTAATATCTTCATAGCTTTCCGGATCTGTTCCATCAACGAGAATATCCTGTGCAATTTCCATTCCTAACTCAGCAATTTTGGCCGGGCTGTTTTCTCCAATTGCCATAATTTTTCCTTCTTTAATAGCATCGTATCCATCTTTGCTTCCATCTGCTGCACTAATTAATTTTACAGTTCCTTCTTCTCCATATGTAATACCGGCATTATCTAATGCTGTCAAAGCACCAATCAGCATAGGATCATTCTCAGCTAATACAAGATTAACATCTGGATTTGCCGTTATCAAATCTTCAGCAGCAACCAGACCCTCATCAATTGTCCAGTTACCCCAACCCTGACCTGTAATTGTAAATTTTGCATCTTCATTTTCTGCCTTACCGGAACTTACAATAGAGTTTTCCATCTCTTCTGCCGCTGCCCAGGCCTCTTCTTCAGTACATCCTGTACGCTGCATAATAATACCTGCCATCAGACCATCTCTTCTTTGTTTTCCAGCAATAGAACCAGTATTTCCACTTAACAGAATAGCGCTTATTTCATAATCAGGATCTAATGTTTCTGCATAATATTTTCCGACAACCAGACCATTCTGTTCATTGTCTGAATAAACAGTCGTAACCTGCATACTCATATCATCTACACCTGAGTCAAGATTAATTACCGGGATGCCTGCATCATATGCTGCCCTCTGACTGGCTGTAGCCGCGCTTGGATCTACGCAATCAAGAAAGATCAAATCAACACCTGACGCTGCTAAAGTTTCCATATTTTCCAATTCCTTTGTTGTATCATTATTAGCATCAAGTACCGTACATTCCCATCCCAGTTCATCGCAAGTAGATTTTACAATATCTCCGATAGATGCATAATAAGAACCATTTGCTGTTCTAAGAGCAAAACCAATCGACTTTGCATCTTCCGCCTGAACAGATGCTCCGCCAAGCATTCCTGCAACTAATAACCCTGTTCCCATAATTAACATAACCTTCTTGTTCATTTTTTGTTCCTCCTTTTCTTATTCCCCAATTACACGAAAGACAGTTGATTGTTTCTGATTGTTTTATTGTTTTTTCTTTCGTTAAATGTATATTAACATATGTTTTTTGTTTTTTCAACACATTTTTGTTCTTTTTTGAGTATTTTCAATCACATTTTCGATCATTTTCAATCATTTGTATTGACATTTTAAAGATTATTACATATAATCATCCTATAAACACAATATCAGAAGATTTTTATGACACATTCTGAATTTTATCTAACATAGATCACACTCTTCTGGCACAAACTTCTACATGGAAACAAATTCACTCACTTATCGATGATGTTCTCCTTTATCATAACTGCATCGATATACATTCCGTCTTGTTATGTAAGGCATACTAAAGATTATCTGGGGGATCGTCTGGAAATCTGTATTGTATTGGGTAATTGGTTTTCTGAACAGAAATAATCTTAGTGCAACTAAAATTTTTGAAACAAAAGATGTTATTGAAGATGATTCAGATGAAATTGACATGGTACTCAACATTGGCACTTTATAAGCCCCAAGCTATAACTATGTACTGAAATAAAAGCACTCAAACAAGTTTCACGCTTCAGCACTAGCGGACTTGTTAAAATTGAAAAGTCTTCTCAATATAATTAATGAATAAAACATAGAAATGAGGATAACCGTATATGTTAGCAATAGAACGAGAACAAAGAATATTAGATTATCTTACTGAACATCATGTAGCTTCAACACAGTATTTATGTGATCTCACTAATTCTTCCCTGGCAACAGTAAGAAGAGATTTGAAATCTTTAGCGGACCGAAAACTGCTTATACGAACACACGGTGGTGCGCAGGGAATAGAGTTTTCTGATGTAACAAATGAATCTTACAATCAAAGTACCATATTTTCCTGTTACTCTAAGGATCCACAGTATATGTATAAAAACTCAATTGCACAAAAGGCTGTTGAATTTATACAATCTAATGATACTATATTTATTGGTGCAGGTGTTACCTGCAATCTTCTCTGTCAACATTTAAGTAATAGCAATCTTGAAAACGTTATGGTAGTTACCACTAATGTCACTGCTGTTTCTGAACTTGTCAGATCGCCTCATATTACGACTTTCCTGCTCGGCGGAACGGTGCATTTAGGTACGAATCACATAGAAACACTAGATGATTACACCATACAAAGTCTAAATAAACTATTTTTTGATAAAGCTTTTTTTACTGTCGATGGAATTGATTTAAATAATGGTTATTCCATTATCAATCATGCCCAACTCCCTCTTTATAATTATTTACTTTCTAATACAAAAGAAATTTATTTATTAGCAAATCAGGGAAAATATGATAAACGTACTTTTACTCACCTTTGCTCTCTTGACACAATTTCAAACGTTATTACAAATTCTGATTGTAACTCTAATTATATGAAGTATTATCAAGAACATCACGTAACTGTATACACTACTTAATGTGTTACAGAATCGCTAATTTATCGGTAATCCATATATTTTTCACAATAATTTCTGCATCAAGATCACCACTTTAACTGGTGATCTTGATGAATATTTTTACTCAAACTGTTTCAGATATTCTCTTACTGATCTTGTCATTTCTTTTGAAAACTCGGAATTATATTTTCTGTTACAAAATGCCTGGCACCACTCTCCAAAAGAATGATTCTGATATTTATGTGCGAACATCTGGCGTAATTCTTCACCTTTCATACTGTGATATGCATTTTCATGAACAATATAGTTCATTTCGCAGCGTTCCGGCTTCTTCCTTTCTTTCTGTTGTGGCGTCGGCCAGCCAAATACCAGCATGGCAGCTGGAAATACATATTTCGGTAACTTAAGAATTTTTCTTTGTTCTTCGCAGTTCTCCATAATATCTCCAATATAGCAGGAGCCAAGTCCCAGACTTTCTGCCGCTACCACTGCATTCTGCGCCGCAATCACCGCATCCGTCACCGCCAGCATCAGATCTCCTGCTCCCGGCAATCTTGGCTCGCAGTCTGCTTCCAGATAAGTATCATACCATTTCTTGCAATCTGCACAAAATACCAGTACCATCGATGCCTTTGCGATAAATGCTGATGATCGCAAGTCTCTGCCAGTGCATCTTTCAGATTCTGATCCGTAATATCTAAAATTGTATACAATTGCTGACATCCTGCTGACGGAGCCTGCATGGCTGCATCTAAAATCTCATTTTTAAGTTCATCAGACACAGGTCTATCCTCATAGACTCTCACGGATTTTCTGTGATATAAACTTTCCATAATTGAATTCATATTATCTCCCCTATCAGCATCCAAATAATTTTGCCGTCTTCTCCATTCGTTCTGCAATCGGCACACCAAATGGACAGCGTGTTTCACAGGACTGACATCCGATACATTCAGATGCTTTATGTTCCAGTGCTTCATAATGTGCCTGAATCGTTGCCGGCACTTCCGGCTGCATGGTTGCCAGATCATAGAATTTATTAATCATGGCTATATCCAGATTTTCCACACACGGCTTGCAGTGTCCACAGTAGGTACACTCACCTCTGCAGGAATGAAGCGGTGCACTGGTCAGTACAGATGCATAATCTTTCTCTGCTTCTGATGCTCTCTCATAGGCCACTGCCGCATCTACCTGCTCTTTCGTGTCATATCCACACATAATGGAACAGACTGCAGGGGTAGTCAATGCATAATGAATACATTGTACCGGAGTCAGGCTAACTCCAAATGGGGATCTCTTTTCATCAAATAATCTTCCTCCGGCAAATCCCTTCATCACGGTAATTCCCACCTGATTTTCTTCACAGGTGCGGTATAGTAACGCACGATCCGCATCGATTCCCTTCAGTCCGCTGTCAAACTCATCTGCAAACATGATATCAATATTTTCACTGGCCGGAAGCATATCAAATGCCGGATTGATACTGAATAGAATCATCTCTACGTAGCCGGATTCTGCCGCCTTTTTTGCCACCTTTGGATTATGAGAGCTCATGCCGATGTGATGAATGCTTCCTTTTTCTTTTAACTCCATCACATAGTCCAGATACTCAGAATGCTGAATCTGTTCCCACTCTTCCTCAGAATCCACATAATGAATCATGCCAAGATCTATGTAATCTGTCTGCATTCTTTTTAACAGATCTTCGAATGCCGGACGTACATACTCCATCTCTCTTGTCCGGTAATACTGTCCATCCTTCCATGTAGAACCAATATGTCCTTGAATAAACCATTGACTACGATTCTCCTTGATTCCTTTTCCGATAATGTCTCTGGATTTTGGATCCGGCATCCAACAGTCCAGAATGTTGATTCCTTTTGAGGATGCATAGCGGATCAGTTCTACGCTTTCCTCTTCCGGATGACGCTCCAGCCATTCCCCACCGAAACCAATTTCACTTACCTCCAGTCCTGTTTTTCCTAATGTACGATACTTCATTAACCGTCCCTCCTATACCCATATTGTCTATTATAACATCCATTGAAAATCGCCTACGGCGATGGGATTTTGCCTTGCCTGTCTCGGGATTTTGGCATTTTCATGCCAAAACTCCTCGCGGGACAATTGGTTCTGAATAGTTACATCACTTCTTTTTTACTCGTTCTGAATTCCGACCATTTCTTTTACCTGGTCTGCTTCCACATCGTATCCAACGCCGATGCTTCCTTCCACCTGGATCACGGATGCTGCATGCTCCACGGCCTGTTTTAATGCATAGGAGATGCGTTCTTCTTCTGTCCATTCATCGTACTGCAGATAGTTCACCAGAAAGGCGCCGATAAAAGAATCTCCTGCTCCCAGAGCATCTTTTACTTCTTCCACCTTACAGGCTTCCTGTTCATAGTACCGTTTTCCGTCATAGGCGAAGACGGACAGTGGTCCCCGGGTTCCTATGGCAATTCCTGCTCCCTGTTCTACCGCAGCTTTCAGATTATGCCGGATTTCTTCTTCTGTCAGATGACTGCAGGAAAAGAACGCATAGCGAAGCAATGGTGCAATTTCTCTGATATCTTCTTCGGTATAGATTTCATGGAAATCATAGCACACATTAATTCCATGCTCTTTCATTTTTCGAATCTTTTCCACTGCCACCGAAGCACATCTTCCCACGCTGACTGCCTGATAACTTTGAATATAATCTAATTCCTCTTTGGTAAATTCAATCGGATAACGTTCTGTCACCCCATCCTGATTCCAGTCCAGAAAGACGCGATCCCCATCTTCTTTCAGTTCCACCAGACTGTATCCGCTGGATCCTTCTTCATGGCGGCACATGGTAAGACAGATATTCCTTTCTTTCAACGTCTGCTCCAGAAGCTCACCTGCAGGATTTTTTGCAAAACACCAAGGAATCCTGCTTCAGCACCCAGGCTTGCTGCATTACATGCTACGTTATATTCATTGCCGCCCGGATACATCCGCCCCTGATTGACATAAATATCCAGTGTAGCCACACCGATTCCTAAAATACTTACTTTTTTCATTCGTTATCCTTTTCCCTTTGTCTCTTTCTCCCAGAAGTTGATCGGCTCATAGTCTTTTAATTCTGCCAGAAATCCTCTTTCCTCCAGGCGCTCCTGAATCAGATCCAGAAGTTTTTCAGACGGCGCACTTACCGTATGATAATGATAGTCCGACGTAATATTTTTTAATAATGCAGAGTGCCCTTTCTGAAGATCTGCCAAAAATTCTCTGATGTCATTTCGACTTGCAATATGAAGATCTGCCCGAACAATCCCATAAATCTTGTGGTACACAAACACATCTTCTACATGTCCACCATAATCTACAATAAGATTCAGTTCCTCTTCCACTTCTTTGTCACTGTGAACGACTTTGAATACCCGGCTGATCTTTTTCTCACCTGTAAGCAAATATCCCTGATTGGTCGAAAGAATTTCATGATCCTGTGCCCGCAAAAGTGCAATATCCTGTACAATTACCTGTCTGCTTACATCTAATATTCCTGCCAGCTCTTTTCCAGAAAGCGCCTCACTGCTCTCCGACAGCATCTGAATGATTTTATTTCTTCTTTCTCGTCCATTCATTTTCCGATAAACCTCTCCATTAACTGTGTCATATATGGTTTCTGTAATCTGGCTTCTTTCAGTATTGCATCCTGAGTGAATACTTCCTTAGAAGTTCCATCTGCAAGAATTGCTCCATGTGCCATGACAATCACCCGTTCAAAGTTCTCAGCTACAAAATCCATATCATGAAGAATCGCAATCACCAGTTTTCCTTTTTCAGCCAGGCTGGCAATCATATCTCCGATTCTCTTTTTTCCTGGATAGTCCTGTGCGATCGTCGGCTCGTCCAGAATCACCACATCAGTATCCATGGCCACTACCGATGCAATGGCTACCATTTTTCGCTCATACATCTCCAGATCATAAGGATTCTCTTTTTCCTTTCCGGACAATCCCATCATCTCCAAAGCTTTCCTGGCCTTCTCTTTCGCCTCTTCCTGCGTCATCCCAATATTCAGAGGACCAAACATGACTTCATCCAGCACATTGTATTTGAAGATCTGATCATCTGGATTCTGAAATACATATCCGACTTTTCCTGCCAGCATAGCTACTGTCTTTTTTGAAATATCTTCTCCCCCAAAATACACTGTTCCGGAAACCGGCTTCAGCAAACCTTTTAATAATCGGACTAATGTGGTTTTTCCTGCACCGTTTTGTCCGATGATAGCTGTCGTTCTCTGATCGAAAGACAGGTTCAAATGCTCCAGCACCGGGACATGCTTCTGATAGGAAAAAGAAATATCTTCCATCTGGAACAACTCTTTTGAACTTTGTATCCGGACTGTCTGTTTCATTTCAGGCTTTAACTTTTGTGTCAAATTTTCCTTATCGCTTTGCTGCTCAAATAATGCGATCGTTGACTCAAGAGTAACCGGATAGGTACCATCCTGATTCGATAAGCCACATTGTTTGCTGATACGTACAAAGGCCGGCGGCTGAATCCCTATCTCGTTTAAGTCGTCCCTTGCAAAGATCCTTTCCGGTGTATCAAAATCCACTACTTTTCCATCCTGCATCAAAATCAATCTGTCACAGTATTTTGCCATCTTTTCCAGCTTCTGTTCCACCATAATGATCGTCTTTCCAGTCCTGGAAAGCTGATCTACCACACGAAATACCTCTTCCGTTCCTTCCGGATCCAGTTGGGAAGTTGGTTCATCTAAGATCATGACATCAGGCTGCATCACAAGAATACTGGCAATTGCCACTCTCTGCATCTGTCCTCCAGACAAGTCAAAAGGATTACGGTCACGATACTGCCAGATATCCAACTGCTTTAACACTCTTTCGATACGGCTCTTCATCTCTTCCCGTTCGATTCCCAGATTCTGAAGTCCGTATGCCACTTCTCCATAGACCGTATCCCTTGCACCGGAGAGCTGGTTAAATGGATTCTGAAAGATCAGTCCTACATCTTCACACAATTCCTGTACTGGTACCTGCTCTGCCAACCGTTCCTTTACCCTCACAGCACCGCCGTAAGCTCCGTGATAAAACTGTGGCACCAGCCCCACCATCGCCTGGCACAGTGTACTTTTCCCGGCTCCATTCTGTCCGATAATTCCAATAAACTCTCCTTTTTCAATGGAAACACTGATCCCATCAAGCGCCAGTCGGTCTGTGCCTGGATATTTATATTTCAGATTTTTAATCGTTATCATCGCCATTACAGTACCCTCCAGACAATGGTGATTATCATAAGCCCTATAAGAATCACTCGGACCACCGGATCCCATTTGCATTTTGGCCGGTCATACAGCCAGGTCTTCTTCTGCTTTCTTCCAAATCCCCGCACATCCAGTGCAATGGCACGTTCTCTTGTATTGATCAGCGAGCTCATCACTACCGGAGAAATCAGTGGCAGAAATGCCTTCATCCTGGCCAGAAGATTGCCTTCCGTCTCCATCCCACGGCTTCTCTGAGCATCTGTGATCGTATCTTTTGTTGCCATCATCTGCGGCAGAATCTGAAAAACAGAATTGATCACATATCCAAATTTCGGCGAAAATCCACTTTTTTCCATTTCATCCACCAGATCCTGTGGAGAAGTGGTCAGGACAAACACGCCGAAAGCCAAAAGCATATTCAGAATATTGCAGCCGATTCTGGTTGCAAAAAGCGTTCCCTCTTTATAAAAAGTGATCCATCCGATGGAAAATAAAACTGTTACATTGTTATGATTAAAAAGTCCCTGAATCAAAAATATGACAACAATTAAGGTAAAAGAGAACCCTACCAGCGGCAGTGCTCTCTTTATAATTCTTCCATTGAGCAGTAAGATCAAACTGCTTACAATCATAACAGGGAAAAGCCAAAGCTTTCCCCCTGTCAATGGAATCATAATTGCTGTCAGAATATATAATAACTTGGTATACGGATGCAGCTTATTTAGCCATGACCCTTTCTCTACATATAAACTGATACTCTTCATTAATCTAATCTCTCTGTCTCTGCATTTACATCATATAACGCTGTCAGTTTCTTCGGCAGTCCCTTTACAATAAGGTATACAATAATAATGGTAATAATCTTATCCGGCACATCTACCACGATCTCATCTAAGAAAGATCCAAGTCCTACTGCCATTCCAGATGCCTGTGTTGCTGCAAATAAAGCATCTCCCCATACATTACCGGTTGTGCCACCCCAGAACAGAATGTTCAGTGGTGTGGAGATACATACGGCTGCCAGACCACCGCCCAGTGCACATATAAAGGACTTCGGAAATGTCTTCATAAATCCCATTCTTGCAAGAATACCTACTACTAGACCAATGCCTAAACTGGTAATCGCATAGATCAATGTAATGTTATCCCCTGTAGTCAGTCCATAGATCAGGTTATTGGCTGCTCCACAAATAGCCCCGATCACCGGTCCTCCAAGACATGCTCCAATACAGGTTCCGATACTGTCCAGCCAGAGTGGCAGCTTTAAGAGGGATGCAAATAACTTTCCCAGATAGTTAATTCCGATACATGCCGGAATTAAGACGATAGTAGCTGTCGTCAGTTTTGTTTTAAAAATTTTTCCCATGTTACTTTCCCTTTCCGTTTGTGCAATTTGCACTTTCATACGGTCTTTATTTATTTAGCATCTGTCATTTTGGTTGACAAGACACCAGACCTAACAGGTACTTTACACCTGATTGTAAGAAAAGTCAACTATAACGCACAAAAATCATGCATCAGCATGATTTTGTGTGAATGATTTTATAATATGTCCTTGAAGTAATATGATACACCAGGATATATACCAGTAAAAATATTATGCTCACCGTTGCAATCGCCATTCCAAAAGTCTTTGCATCTACCACAAGCACCATCCGTAAAAACAGACGAATCACATTACTGGCTACCATCATATGAAGCATTGCTGCTCCAACCGGCAGAAAAAACAGCAGTTTTACCTGGGTCTGAATGGACTTTCTGGCTTCCTTTTCTGTCAGTCCCACATTGGATAAGATCTGGAAACGCCTCTGATCCTCATATCCTTCCGACATTTGCTTGTAATAAATGATCAGCACCGTGGCCATCAGGAACAGCATGGCCAGGAAAATTCCCACAAAGAAAGCTCCTCCATAAATATTATAGAAAAAGTGTCTTTCTTCTGCCTTAAAATGGATTTCCACATCTGGAAATACTGCATTGACATTTTGTGTGAACAACTCCTGCTGCTCCTTACTTAAAGCTCCATTTGTCTGGTATCCAATATATACATTATAATCTTCATCCTCCTGCTGTCCGGCCTGTTCCAGGAAACCGTTGATCTGTGCTTCACTGGCAAATACCAAAATTTCTGATTCAAACAGCGACATGGTGGTGTCTAGCACATAAGATGTGACCCGGTAGTCCACATTGCCTGCCACCGCATACTTTTTTCCAAGGAAATCCAGCACTTCTCCGCTTTTCCATTCTTTATCTGAATTATAAATCAACACCTGATCTTCTGACAGTTTCTCATTGGTTCCCACATATTTATTGTAATCATCCATAGAAAGCAGATAGGTATCGATGCAGGATCCCATATCGGTATACATCATATCCGGATCCGCATATGTCTGCTTTTGTCCATCCTTTCGCAGCATGATTGTCTTGTACTGTCGGTATACTTCTTCTGATGTCTGAATTCCAGATTCCTTCAGTGCACTTCTGATCTGTGTAATCTCCTGCTGTCCCTGTTCTGCTCCTGTTACTTTCGATTCTATTTTCACATCAGTTGGATACAGTCTGTTGATATTTTTTTCTCCCAACATCATCAAAGAGCATCCACAAGTCAGCAGCAAAATCACGCCAGTAGATAAGATACAGATGGATGCCAGTCCTGCTGCATTATGCTTCATTCGGAACATCAGATTAGACACACTGATAAAATTTTTCGTTTTATAATAAAACTTCGGATTCTTTTTCAGTCGTTTCAGTATAAAAATACTCCCTGCGGTAAACAGACCATAGGTAGCAAGTACCACCAGTAAGATACTGATAAACAGTGAGTTTATAGCCTCACTGGCCGTTTTGGCCGTAAGTGCCAGATAATATCCTGCTGCCAGTGTCACCACGCCAAGTAAAAAAATCCCTATCTTTACCTTCGGTTCTTTTTCTCCTGTATGATTGCTCTGCAATAAGGTGATCGGATTTCCCACACGAATGGATCTTACATTGTGCAGCAGACAACATGCAAAAATGATACCAAACAGCATCATGGTATTTCCAAATGCTTTTGTGGAAAAAAACAGTCCTTTTACCGGTCTCTGCCCTATAATTTTATACAGCATTAACAGCATCAGTTTGTTCAAAAAGGTGCCTGTCATCATTCCCACTGCCATAGAGATCAGCGCATACAGGATCGTTTCTGCCGTCATAATATAAGTAATATTCTTTTTGGACATCCCAAGGACACCGTAAAGTCCCATTTCTTTTTTCCGTCCTTTAATCAGAAACTGGTTCGCATAAAATAAAAACAGCACAGCAAATACCGCAGTGATCTGACTGCTTATATCCAAAATAATGGCAATTGTCTGTGCCCCATAAAAGGCTTCTACCCCTTTGTAGTAAATATAAGGGCAATAGGCCAGAGACTGTAAAATGTAAAAAATCATAACGGTAAATGTTCCTGCCATCAGAAAGGGAATCAGGGTTTTTCTATTTTTTTGCATACCACGAAATACAAGTTTATTTAAAAGCTTATGATTCACTGTCCTCTCCCCCTCTCATCAATACCGTTACCGCATCACAGATCTTATCCAGCATTTCATTTCTGGTCATATCACCACGATAGATCTGATGGAACACTTCCCCGTCTTTGATGAACATCACACGACTGGCATAACTGGCAGCCACATTACTGTGTGTCACCATAAGGATCGTCTGCCCAGATCGATTGATCTCACAAAGCTGCTGTAACAGATTCGTTGCTGAACGGGAATCCAGTGCCCCGGTCGGCTCGTCAGCCAGCAAAATACTCGGTCTGGTGATCAATGCTCTGGCTACCGCCGTTCTCTGCTTCTGTCCGCCAGATACTTCATAAGGATATTTCTTCAGTAACTGATCAATACCAAGGCTCCTGGCCATCGGTACAACTTTTTGATCCATCGTTTTATGATTCTCTCCTGCCAGTACCAGCGGAAGTCTGATATTATCCTCGATGGTAAAATTATCCAGAAGATTAAAATCCTGAAAGATAAATCCCAGATTCGTTCTCCGAAAAATCGCCCGTTCATCATCCTTTAACGTGCTATAATCCTTGCCACCCACCAGAACCTTTCCAACCGTTGGGGTATCCAAACTGGCCAGGATATTCAGCAACGTTGTCTTTCCACTTCCAGATTCTCCCATGATCGCCACAAACTCTCCCTTTTCCACACTGAAATGAACATCGCGTAATGCAGTGATCTCCTCACCACCCATACGTGTTTTATACACTTTTTTGATATGATTTACTTCTAAGACTGCCATCTCGCATCTCCTTTATCTCTCTTTTTTATCATCATAACAAAAAAGGAAATGTGCTGCCCTTTTTCTGGCTTACATTTCCTCATGGTAATCTTACATTTCTGTAAGGTCTTTCCATTTTACATTCTCCTGTGGCATTGTGATACACATATCGGTTCCTTTTCCTTCTGTGGAAAATACTTCGATCCTATGTCCCAGTTTCTCACAGATTCCTTTGCAAAGATACAGCCCCAGACCACTGGCCTTTTTATCCATCCGTCCGTTGTATCCGGTAAAACCCTTTTCAAAGATTCTCGGCAGATCTTCACTCCTGATTCCGATTCCGGTATCACGAATGGTAAGGCGTATTCCTTCATCGTCCTTTTCTGCAAAAATTGTGACGCTTCCCTGTCTGGTATATTTTAGCGCATTGGATAATATCTGTTCCAGTACAAAACAGAACCATTTTTCATCCGTAAGCACACGATAGTCCAGATCCCCCAGCTTTATGGCAATATGATTATGAATAAACACAAACGCATATTTTTTTACCGTCTGGCGTACCAGTGCTTCCAACGAATTCCGTTCCAGTACCAAATCGTTACTCATCTCTTCAAAACGCAGATAGTTCAGTGCCATTTCCACATAATTTTCGATCTTAAATAACTCCTGACGACAGTCAGCGGTATCTGTTTCTTCTGACTGCAATAACAGATGCATCGCTGCAATAGGCGTCTTGATCTGATGCGCCCACAGTGCAAAGAAGTCCTGTTTTTCCCGTAAATTTTCCCATTTTTGATTTTCCTCCCGATGATTTCTCTGTAGATTTCTTATCTCTTCCTGATATTCCTCGTTTTTCTTTTTGAAAAAACGGTATTGTATACAGAGAACCATCAGCCATACTGCTATATTCAATGCAATCAGATATATCATATACTCTGTCGGTATGTTATACAGGGCAGACACTCCGAACGTAGTAAGTACTATGACCGGTTCCATACAAAATAAACCTGCATATTCTGTCACAAACCGCTTTCTGCCATTTTTCATTTTCATTCTTCTTTTCCCACCATATATCCGATTCCTCTTTTTGTTCCTATAAAATCTCTCACACCGGCCATTTCCAGCTTCTTGCGGATTCTGGTCACATTTACCGTCAATGTATTATCATCCACGAACTCATCATTTTCCCACAGACGCTCCATGATGGTTTCCCTGCTGACTACTTTTCCCTGTTTCTCCATCAGCGTCTTTAGTATCAGGAATTCATTCTTCGTCAGTTCCACTCTTTTTCCACTGACAGATGCGCTGGTGTCATCCAGATTCAGACATACTTCCCCACATTCCAGAGTATGGGATGTCAGGTCTGCTCCATAACTTCTGCGCAGCACCGCCTGCAGCTTTGCCGTAAGTACCTGCAGATCAAAGGGCTTGGAAATGAAATCATCCCCGCCCATGTTCATTGCCATCACAATATTCATATTATCATCCGCCGAGGACAGGAACACAATCGGCACCCTGGAATTTTTTCGGATCTGGGAACACCAATAAAAGCCATTATAATAAGGGAGCTTGATATCCATAATGATAATATCCGGCTGAAAATCGGTTGCTTCCTCATCAATCTTTTCAAAGTCTTTGGCACACCTGACCTGCATCTGCCAGGTCGTGAGATGATCTGCCACTGACTTTGCAATCACCGGATCATCTTCTACGATCAATACTTTATTCAACTTTTCATCCCTCCCTGCTTATCTTTTTCTTAAATCCGCAATTTACATCTAGCATAACACTTGCTATACTAACAGCGCAAGAAAAGAAAAAGGAATGATTTATATGAAACGAATTGATTTTGAAAATGGAACCATAACTGGAAATATTTTGGGGGCTGGTCTTCCCATGCTGGTGGCCCAGCTTTTAAATCTCTTGTATAACGTGGTGGATCGTATCTACATTGCACGTATCCCTGGCGAGGGAACGGCTGCCCTTGGTGCTGTCGGTCTGTGTTTTCCACTGATCGTCATTATCACCGCCTTTGCCAATCTGTTTGGAAGCGGCGGTGCTCCATTGTTTTCTATTTACAGAGGAAAAAAGAAAGAACCGGAAGCAGTCTGCATTATGAATACTTCCTTCACCATGTTGTCTGCCAGTGCTCTGATCCTGATGGTGACTGGTCTGTGTTTTGCCAGCCCGCTTTTGATCCTGTTCGGTGCATCTTCAGAAGCCCTGACTTATGCTCTGCCATATCTGATGGTTTACCTGATCGGCACACTTCCATCCATGTTATCCGTAGGTATGAATCCTTTTATTAATGCACAGGGCTATTCTGTCATCGGTATGATCTCCGTGGCCATCGGTGCCGTAGCAAATCTGCTTCTGGATCCGCTGTTTATTTTCGTTCTGGGATTTGGCATTCGCGGTGCAGCCATTGCTACTGTGATCTCGCAGGTTCTGTCCGCCGTCTTTGTCCTTTATTTCCTTACGAAAAAATCAGAACTTAAAGTACGGTTGCTTCACAAGGATGAGATTCCCAAGTGTATCAACTATGCTAAAAATATCACCAGTCTGGGAACTGCCGGATTTATCATGCAGATTACCAACAGCCTGGTAACGATCTGCTGTAATAACGTGCTTTCCGTTACCGGTGGCGATATCTACATTTCTGTCATGACAATTGTATCCAGTGTACGCCAGCTGGTCGAGACACCAATCTATGCTATGAATGAAGGAACTTCCCCTATCTTAAGTTACAACTACGGTGCGGTCCGTCCAGCCCGGGTGCGGAAGGCCATCCTGGTTCTCGGCATGATGATCCTTGCTTATACAGCTGTGATGTGGAGTCTGATCATCCTGGTTCCGGGTACTCTGATTCGCGTCTTTACTTCAGATACTTCTCTGGTTCAGGACACTATTCCAGCACTGAATCAGTATTTTGCAGCCTTTATTTTTATGGATCTGCAGTATATCGGCCAGACTGTATTCAAATCTCTGAACAAAAAAAAGCAGGCGATCTTCTTCTCCCTGCTTCGTAAAGTCTTTATTGTGGTACCGCTCACCTATCTGATGCCATATGCACTGCACATGGGAACCAGAGGTGTATTCCTGGCTGAACCAGTATCCAACGTCATCGGAGGAAGCCTCTGCTTTATCACTATGCTGTGCACTGTACTGCCGGAACTGAAACGTATGGAGAAGTAATCTTCTCCATACGGCCAGCCCAGTACACAATTTCCAATTTTCCATTATCTTAAGATGTTTCTCTCTTCAATTCTATCACATATTCTGTGGTGCCTTCCTCAAATTGCCTTTGACCTGTAAAGCAAAATCCATGTCTGTTGTAAAATGCAATTGCTTTTACATTCTTTTCCAATGTCCACAGATGATCTGCCCCAAATTCTTTTATAGCAAATTCTATCAGTTCATGACCTATTCCTTCCCTCTGAAAACATGGTTCTATATACAACTTATAGATTTCTGTTTCCTTCATTTGCAGGAATCCTTTGATTAGTCCGTCATCATATACATAAAGGTTCTGGTATACTTCTTTCCTTTTCAGATACTGCTCTATGAACGATACTACCTGCAATTCTCCGAAGGAATAGGATTCATCTTTGAATATTGGCAGATAATTGATTCTGTTATTGAATACAAAAATTTCAGCAATTCTTGATAAATCTTTAGTCTGTGCGCTTCTTATATTCATAGCTGCTCTCCTCAAGTTTTTTACATATACAGCAGCGGATATGGATTCCCTGCCCTCTGTTTTCATTAGAAATAAATAGCATTTTGCATATCCGGTACGGGCATTTGCTTTTCGTAAACTTCATGCTTTTCTCTATTTTTTAAATCATATAGAACAGTATATCACAAAATAAAAACTACTGATAAAATATCGGCGTTATTGCTGACAAGAACCACCTAGGCTCGAAATAGCCTTTACAGCCACTTTCGAATATAAAATCATCTTCAGGCTGTTCTTTTGGTAGATCATTGCCTGAAGGTGAACTTTTTATTACATATAGGTTACTGTTTCTGTCAGCTCTTTTCTGCTGTTATGATTTGGAAGTGCTTTTGTTCCTTCTACTGCAATTCCAAGATCCAGCAGCATCAGGACTTCTTCGTCTTCTGGAAGATTAAGTGCCTGTGCCAGTTCATCTGGATTAAAGAAATTGATCCAGCAGCTGTCAACGCCTTCATTATAGGTTGCCAGCAGCATATGTGTTGCTACAATGCTGGCATCCTCGATTCCTGAATCTCTTTTTTCACCCGGATAAGTAAATACATTGTTTTTATTATAAGCTACCACTAAAACCACCGGTGCGCCATATCGGCAAGGTGTCACTTTATCAATGGCAGCTAATCCCTTTTCAGACTGTACCACATAAATATGCTGTTCCTGAAGATTTTTTGCTGTGGGAGCAACACGTCCTGCTTCCAAAATCTTATCCAGTTTTTCCTTTTCTACTTTCCTGTCACTGAATTTTTTACAGGAATATCTGTTTTTTATTACTTCTGAAAAATCCATATTCAGTTCTCCTCCCATTGGTTTAAAAAAGATCCAGCATATTATCCAGGTAGATTTTTTCCCTGACATGAATCTGGTATTCTGGTCTGGTCATATAATATAACAGGAATTCCAGAATCAGTGCGCTTCCAAGTCCCCGGCCTTCGATCTTAAAATTAGAAAATCCCATTGGCTGATACACATCTTTGATGTCTGTCGCACTGATAAATCCCGGATTCGTCAGTGCTTTGGAAAACAGATATCCGCCTTCTGCCCCAGGTGCATGGCAATCATGTTCCGGGCAGCTTTCTCCCAGATTTTTCCGGCTGACAGATTCATAACAGGCTTTTCTGTCTTTGCAGCCAAACCAGCAACATTCATTGCACAGGAATTCTACTTTTTCTTTCTGGCTGTCACTCATCTGATTTAATTTGTCAAACATTTTGTTCAGGCGAAAATCAGGTACAACATAGCGAAATTCTTCCCGATTCACTTCCTCCAGAAACCGTTGAAAATCTGTCAGGACTTTTGTTGTCGAAGAGACAAAATAAAAGTTCGGATAGGTATTCTGCAAATAATTCAATAGCAACTCAGAATGAAGAATCACTCCATTTTCTACTTCCGTTTGTTTTTCAAACAATTCACATAATGCATTGCATTTCCGATCCTGCAGATGTTCTTTCTTCAATAATGAATTGCTGAATGTCAGTCTGGCAGATATCTTATATTCCTGCATTAATGCCAGCACTTTTTGTGGATCTGCATCTCCAAACGAGGTACGTCCTCCACCCCAGATACAGTCAGATGGTGCTCCGTATATCGACCCAATCTCGCACCAGTCATAAAAGTATTCCCTGTGCTCTCGGAATACTGGCAGAAAGACTCGATAAAGTTCATAAAATTCAAATAATCCTGGAAGATGATAGTATACCTTTTTATCTGTTATTTTACTCACCCCATCCTTTGCACAATTCAATCTAATTACACTGAATGTAACATAGAAACAACACCTGTGCAAATATAATTTTTTACAAAAGCAGTTGTTTTATGTATTTAAGTCTGGCAGTTGTGCCAGAGACTTGGTACAATAGATATATGAAAAAGAAAAAACTTACTTTTCTGGCTTTTGTAATCATTGCCATAGCATTACTACTTGAAGTCGGAATTTTAAAATCTGTAAATGACAACAACACATATCAGATGTCAAAAGTACTTCTTGACCGTGTAGTTACCGTGCTCAATAAAAATAATGAGAATGAAAACGGACTCATTGAATCGCTAAAGGACGATTATATAATAAGAGCAAAAGCTGCATCATATATCATAGATGCAAAACCAACGGCAGAACATGATGTAGAAGAATTGCAGAAAATAGCAAATTTGATATCCGTAGATGAGATACATCTGATTGATAAAAATGGATATATCTATAGTGGATCTATGCCAAAATACTATGGCTACAACTTCGACTCAGGAGAACAGATGTCCTATTTTAAGCCAATGCTTACTAACAAGGCGCTTACCATGTGTCAGGATGTCACGCCTAATACCGCTGAAAAGAAAGAGATGATGTATGCCATCACCTGGAATGAAGCCGGTACGAGGATGATTCAGATAGGCATCGAACCAAAACGTCTGCTGGAAGAATTGAAACAGAACGAAATTTCTAATGTCGTAAGTGACATGCCACTTTATAAGGGGATCGAAATTTTTGTGGCAGATGCCAGGACAAAGATCGTAAAAGGAGCCACCGACCGTACCTGGATCGGAGAAGCACTTGATGATCTTGGTATCGCAACTGATAAAGTGAATGGCAGCGAAACAGTTGCCTTACACACAAAGGTAAACGGAACACTTTGCAGGTGTTTCCTATGTCTTGATGATGCGTATATCATTGCCGTTACTATGGAAACTTCATTTTATCTAAAGAATAATATATATGCCGTACTGATAGTCGGTATATATCTTGTACTGGCATCCTGTTGTATGGTGTATATGCTCTCACGGGTTCTGAAAGAAAAATATGAAAAAGAAAAACTACTCTATACATCGAACACCGATGAACTTACAAAATGTTTTAACAGACACGCTTACGAGACAGCAATACACGGTCTTGATCTTCATAAAGAATGGGTCTACATTTCCATGGATATCAACGGTCTAAAATGCGTAAATGATTCTCTTGGACATGCTGCCGGCGATGAACTTATATGTGCAGCAGCCGATTGTATGAAAGAATGTTTTCAGAATTATGGAAATGTCTACCGAATCGGTGGAGATGAGTTTGTTATCATTATGACCGAGAAAACAGAGGAACTTCAAAAGATTATCAAAGACTTTGAGCAAAAATCTGCCCTATGGCACGGTGAACTGGTAGATTCTATCAGTGTTTCATACGGATACGTTTTTAGTTCAGAAAAAGCATGGAATGGGATTTATGATATTGCAAAAGCTGCAGATGAGAGAATGTACAAAAGTAAGTCATGCTATTACCGCGAAAGCGGTCTGGACAGGAGACGATAACTGCCCCAGACAGACTTCGCTTTCTTATAAAGAAAAAAAGAGAACTGGCTTTATCACTGTGCGCAAATCTCGCAATAACTTTACCAGTTCTCTTTCGCATTCTAACTATGCCATATCACCCGAAAGTTCCCGTCTTCGAGTATTTCTGCCAGCTGCTCCAGTTCATCAGAGTGCCAGTCTTTTGCTGTTTCCGCAGAACCGGTGAATTTTACGCAGGTTCCGCAGGAAGAGCTTAAAGACCTTGGCACCGGCATGATAACAGCCTGATAACCTTCCTCATCACATTTTTTCTTAAACACCATTGCCCCGAAATGGGAAAAAAATGTGGCTATGTAGTTACCCATTATTTCTCCAGAGTGAGGATGAAATCTTCGCCGTCCTCTTTCACAGATACCTGATATCCCTGATGCAGGGCAAAACGGGAAACATTCTCCCTGGCAGTTACGTTATCTACCATTACAGTATAAGCTTTCTCGCCGGATGCCAGCGCATTCTTGGTACGGATCACCGGTTCCGGACAGGAAAGTCCTCTTGCATCGATTGTTTTCATAGGGTTAAATCTCCTTTCTCTTTACGCTTCGCTCTTCCTCACAGAATTCACAGTTGCAATCACGATCATCACTACAAATCCAATGATTACTGCGATTTTTCCATTTGCAGTAGGACCCTCGCCTGAGGAAGCAAGTCCGAAGTTGTGTGCCACAGCCGCACCTGCCATCAGACCAAATACGGTAATTGCGGAGTCTGTATTTCCTTCACCTGCCAGTACAAGCTGACGAAGAGGACAGCCCCCAAGAAGAACGCAGCCAAATCCGGCAAGCGCCATTCCAAGTGCATTCCAGAGACCATCTGTGTGTGCAATCGGCTGACCTGCAAATCCAGGGTTGAAATATCCAAGAATCATATTTCCAATAAGTGCACTTACCAGGATTGCAATAAATCCAAGAAGCAGCTTCCACTCTCCGAAAAGAACTACATCACGAATTCCGCCAACCATGCAAAGGCGGGTTCTCTGTGCCAGTGCCCCTACCAGAAGTCCTGCGATCAGGGAGATAGCGATTGCAGCGTGTTTTGCACCAGGTCCACCATCAGCTTCTGTGAAGTGGATAAATGCAGGTGCAGCGATAAGAAGCACAAGGATTCCAATTTCCACTATCGGGAAAATGCCGCCCTCGACTGGCTGCATTTTGTAAGAACGTTTCAGAGTGTATCCTTTTTTCAGGAAAAATACACCTGCAAGAATTCCTGCAATGAATCCAATCAGACCAAAGATAGCGTTGAAATCACCGCCTGCCAGACGAAGAATCATACGAAACGGGCAGCCAAGGAACATCAGGCATCCGATCATAACGAACATCCCAATCACGAAACGGCTGACAGGTGCGGAGCCGCCTCTTGGCTTGAATTCCTTAGTTGCAAGTGCCAGAATGCAGGAGCCAAGTACCAGACCTACGATTTCCGGACGGATATACTGTACCGCTGCTGCGCTGTGGAATCCCAGTGCACCAGTGGTATCACGCAGGAAACAGGCGATGCAAAATCCCATGTTTGCAGGGTTTCCGAAGTATACCAGTGCTACTGCAATGACTCCGATGATGATGCCTGCCCCAATGATTACAGGTGTTTCTTTCTTTGACAATGTTTCTTTCATACTCTTTCCTCCTTCAGTAACTGTCAAATCTTTTTATATTTTAACATTTTTTGTCAGAAAACTCTAATTGATTATCCGGGATTATTTTCTGGATTTATAGATATTTTCTATAGATTGTGGTATGATTTTCATATTACGAAACCTAAGAAAGGATCTGACTATGAATCGAATTTACCTCGACCAGGCCAGCACCTCTTTTCCAAAAGCTCCAGGTGTGGCACAGGCTATGATGGATTATCTGACTATGAATGGAGTGAATGTGAACCGCGGTGTCTATTCCAGTGCTTACTCTGCAGAGGAAGTAATCTATGAGACACGACAGCTCCTGGCAGAGCTTTTCCACTTTTCAAAGTGCAAAAATGTGATTTTTACACCGAATGTTACCACCAGTCTCAATTTCATTTTGAAGGGATTTCTGAGACCAGGAGATCACATTCTGGTATCATCAATGGAGCATAATGCCGTTATGCGGCCAGTGGTGCAGCTGGCTTCTAAAGGGATTTCATTTGAACGGATTCCCTGCCGAGAGGATGGCTCTATGATTCTGGAAGAAGTCGAAGGCATGATCCGGCCACAGACCAGGGCAATTGTTACTTTGCATGCTTCTAATGTCTGCGGAACCAGAATGCCACTTGACGCACTCGGTGAAATCTGCCAGCGGCATCATCTTTATTTTATTGTGGATTCCGCACAGACGGCTGGAATTGTACCTGTTGATATGGAAAGAATGCATATTGATGCACTGGCTTTTACCGGTCATAAAGGACTTCGCGGACCGCAGGGGACGGGCGGTTTTCTGGTGTCCCAGGAACTGGCAGAGCAGATGGAGCCGTTGATTTCGGGTGGCACTGGAAGTGTGTCCCATACAGAGGCGATTCCGGATTTTCTGCCGGATCGATTTGAATCGGGAACACCCAATCTGCCGGGAATTTACGGACTGCATGAGGCGCTGTTATTTCTGAATGCGCAGCCACAGGTGGCTGAATCGCCAATGCAGTCCCTCTATGAAAGAGAACTGTCCCTTACCGGTTATTTTCTTGAGCAGCTGCTGGCATTGGATGATACCGGCAGACACATCCGTATCATTGGAAAAAAAGATCTCACTGACCGGAATGCCGTAGTTTCTATCCAGACACCAGAGATCGATATGTCCCAGGTGGCATGGCAGCTGGATAGTGAATACGGGGTCATGACCAGGGTGGGACTGCACTGCGCACCGAATGCGCATAAGACACTTGGTACTTATCCTGCCGGAACAATCCGCTTCTCCTTTGGGCCTGAAAATACGGAGAATGAATTAGATTTCGCGATCCAGGGTCTGAAAGAGATTCTGAGTTTATAAATAAGTTCCTCATATCCGCATGTTCCAGTTCAAGCAGTGAAATTTTTTTATCAATTCCTCCTGCATATCCTGTCAGATTCCCATTTGCGCCTACTACGCGATGACAGGGAATAATAATGGATATTTTATTATGGCCAACTGCACCGCCAACTGCCTGTGCAGACATATGGCTGATTTTTTTCATCTCAGCCATTTTTTGGGCAATTGCTCCGTAGGAAATCGTCTGACCGTAGGGTATCTGTAATAAGATTTTCCACACTGTCTGTCTGAATTCTGATCCTGCAGGATGAAGATGCGGAGTAAATTTCGGTTCTTCCCCGGCAAAATACATATCCAGCCATTTTTTTGTCTCTGTGAGAATCTCTGTCTCCTGTTGGATGTGCTCATTCGGAAGTGTGTCTGCAAAATAGTTCTGTCCTTCAAACCACAAACCGGTCAGCCCAATTTCATCCGCAGCCAATAGAATATCCCCTAATGGTGACTTATATTTGCATGTATATACCATAGTTCTCCTTTCCACTTCATTGAATACTATCCCGGTATTTCAAATATTCGGTAAATTTTTCTGCTATGCTTCATCAAATACCTCGTCTCGTGTAATATTCTGCGCCCACTTGCCCTGCCGGTAATGATGATTATGTTTCATTAACATGCTCAAATAGGAAGTTCGTATGGTGTCTTCCATCGAATAACCCAATCTTTGCAATACTTCTTCCAGTTCTTGCAAAGCTTCTGCTTTTTCTTCTTCCACATCCACCATCTTTTCCAGTTCCAGGTAATCACCCAGATTTTTCACCCTGTCCACACAAGCTGTGATGTTTTGCATATAAAAATAGTGACGTTCCTTTTCCACCGACGGAACCGGAGTGAATCCAATACTTTCCAGAACCTCTCTGGCAATCTTTGGATCTCCCACTTCCGTCTCCAGTTCTTTCCTGGTCATAGAGCAACTGTCTGTCTTAGCTCCCTTGAATGTAATCACAGAAGACTTTTCTCCCGTAGATAGATTCTGGATACTGCGAATGCGAAGTGCCTCATCCAGCTTTTCAAAATCATGATGCCTGGATGTATAGTAAATATCTGATTCCGATACCAGATCTCCCTGTTGAAATCCAACATCACGCAAACTTTCTATCAGCCTGTTCTTGTCACGAATCTTCAATTTGATCTCTACTTCAATACTCATATCTGTTCTCTTTCCCCATAATTGTTCAAAAAACGCCTGTGTGTTTTCACACAGACGCTTTGTTGGTGTCTTACATTAATTTCATCACATCGCTGAACAGGATCACTACCATAAGCGCCATCAGTGCCATCAGTCCAATAAAATGTACCATACCTTCTTTTTCCGGATTGATACGTTTGCCACGGATCAATTCCAGTATCAGGAACACCAGACGACCTCCATCCAGTGCCGGTAATGGCAGAAGATTCATGACACCCAGATTGGCTGACAGAAGGATTGCAATGTTCAGCATATTTACAAACACTGCGAACCAGCTGATCTGGACACTCTCTGTGTAAGTTTCTCCGATCATATCTACCACACCAACCGGACCAGACATGTCTTTGACACCGACCTGGCCTTTCACCAGCATCTTCAGACTCTGCAGGGTAATGTCAATCCAATATTTCACCTCATAAGCGCCATAGAATAATGTTTTTCCCACACCGCCTTTGACATATCCACTATTCATAGACAGCCCCAGCAGATATCTGCCGTCCTCTGTCTCCTTCGGATCCAGTGTAACTACATGAGTTTCCCCGTCTCGCTCATAAGTGACTGTGACAGTCTCTCCCTGATGAAAAGATACATAATTGCTTACTTCTCTGGCAAGCTGAATGTGTTTTCCATTCATTTCAGTAATCACATCTCCGGTCTGAATACCGGCTTCCTGCGCCGGAAAACCATCTGAAGCCCTGTAAACAACTGCCGGATCATATCCGACGCATCCCGTAATGATCACTGCTGCTACGAATGCCATAATAAAATTGAAAATCGGTCCGGCTGCAATCACAGAAATCCTGGCCAGCGCTGACTTGCTGCCAAAAGATCCCTCTTCCCCTGCTGCCTCATCTTCTCCCAGCATCATGCAGGAACCGCCAAAAGGCAGCAATTTCCAGGAATATCTGGTTCCATGCCATTCCCTGCTTAAAAGTCTTGGTCCCATGCCAAGGGAAAATTCTACCACTGTAATACCATTTGCCTTCGCCAGCAAAAAATGTCCCAGCTCATGAAAAATAATAATCAGACTGAATATGATCAGTGCTATCAGAATGCTCAATCTACCACCTGCTCTCAATAAATTCATATGTTGCTTTCTCGGTATCGAGAATTTCCTCTATCGTAGGCTGCTGAATGCTCTTATGCTGTTCCATGCTTTCGATAATAATCTGATAAATATCCGTGAATCCAATTTCTCTGTGAAGGAACTTACTGACCGCCCGTTCGTTTGCCGCATTGAACACCGTTGGCATAGAACCGCCCTCTCTGGATGCTTTCAGTGCCAGCGGCAAGCCGAGAAATGTCTCCATATCCGGTTTTTCAAATGTAATCTGTCTCAGCTTCGCAAAATCCAGTCTTTCTCCTGCCAGATAACGCCGGTCTGGATAGTACAGGGCATACTGTATCGGCAACTTCATATCCGGTGTTCCCAGCTGCGCAATCACCGCTCCATCCACGAACTGTACCATGGAATGAATCACACTCTGTGGCTGTACCACCACTTCGATCTGATCCAGATCTACCTGAAACAGCCACTTAGCTTCCATCACTTCCAGTCCCTTATTCACCAACGTAGCAGAATCAATGGTGATCTTCTGCCCCATAGCCCAGTTTGGATGCTTCAAGGCATCTTCCACTTTTACCTGTTCCAGATCTGCTCTTTTTCTTCCACGAAACGGGCCTCCAGATGCGGTAATCAGCAGTTTGTCAATCTGACCATGCTGTTCCCCGTTCAGAGACTGGAAAATAGCACTGTGTTCGCTGTCCACTGGAAGGATCTTTACCCCATGCTTTTTTGCCAGCGGCATAATGATATGACCTGCCGTAACAAGAGTCTCCTTATTGGCAAGGGCAATATCCTTTCCTGCTTTAATTGCTTCTACTGTCGGACGAATACCGATCATCCCCACAATAGCCGTTACCAGTACTTCCACCTCCGGCAGTGTGGAGATCTCAATCAGGCCATCCATACCTGTGACGATCTTCACATCCAGATCGCTGATGGCTGTCTTTAATTCTCTGGCCGCCTCTTCTTCCCATACTGCAACTACCCGCGGTGAGAACTCACGGATCTGCCTCTCCAGAAGCTTTACATTACGTCCTGCCGCCAATGCGGCTATCTTTAAATCTCCATTGGCTCTGGCCACTTCCAGAGTCTGTGTTCCTATCGACCCGGTCGAACCGAGTACTGCGATTGTCTTCATCTCTTTTACCTCTGTCATTTTCTCATAACTTTGTGTTTATTTAATGAACGTACTTGCCAGGAAATAAATAATCGGTGCTGTAAAGATTACACTGTCGAAACGATCCAGTATGCCACCGTGTCCTGGAATCAGGGTTCCATAATCTTTGATCTCATGATTTCTCTTAATCGCTGATGCTGCCAGGTCACCTACCATAGAAATCAATGCTCCCACAGCACAGATTACCGCATACATCACTACCTGATTCTCTGCCTGCAGATATTTTCCAACTACAGCCGCATAGATTGCACCCAACAGAGCAGCTCCCACTACTCCTCCGACAGCTCCTTCCACTGATTTTTTCGGACTCAGAATCGGCGACATCTTATGCTTTCCAATCAGCATACCTACACAGTAAGCACAGGTATCACAACCCCAGGAGCACAGGAAAATCAGCCACACCAGATACGCTCCGTCTGGCAGATTCCTTGTCTGATAAATGTAGGACAACATCACACTAACGTAAACTACTCCAAAAAATGCTCCCATAACCTGCTCGCTGTGATATTTTGGAAATGTAAATACATACACAAATAAAAATGCAATCAGAATAAAAATCAACAGCATGGTGCTATAACTTTCCAGTTTCAAAAGAAGCATTCCATAGTAAAAAAACGTTGCCAGATAACCGACTAGCGCCAGTCCCTTTGTCTCTTTTTTCTGGATCTTCGCAGCACGGTACAGTTCTCCTAATCCGATCAGAGAAATCGCAAGCAATGTGCCAAATAACACATAGCCTCCGGAAATGATCGTCAGTAATGCCAGGGCAACCAGAATAATTCCACTTCGAAGTCTTACTCCAAACATATTATTTCTCCTCTATGACGCCGCCATATCGACGCTCTCTTTTATTGTATTTTTCAATGGCCTGCCACAGATTCTCTTTCGTGAATGCCGGCCATGGAATATCGGTAAAATAGAATTCTGTATAAGCCAGCTGCCACATCAGATAATTGGACAAACGCAGTTCTCCGCTGGTACGAATCAGCAGATCCGGATCGGGTACTTCTCTGGTATCCAGATAACCGGAAAACATCTCTTCTGTGATCTCCTCCGGCTGCACCTTTCCATCCAGACAGTCTCTGGTAAGATGGCGAATCGCACGGACAATCTCATCACGGCTTCCATAGTTAATGGCAATCTGAAAGTTCAATCCGGTATTATCTTTTGAACTCTCTACCAGCTTTTTCAGACTTTCCTGCAGATCCGCATCCAATGCAGCTGGATCTCCCAGGACACGTACCTTCATATTATTCTTCTGTGCCGTTTTGATACAGGTCTTTGTGTAACTGCGAAACAGACGCATCAGACCATCTACCTCTTCTTTAGAACGTTTCCAGTTCTCCGTAGAGAACAGGTATACTGTCAGATATTTGATTCCAATATTATATGCATCTTCACAAATGACTTCCAGATTTTTTGCTCCTCTGGAATGTCCGTAATTTCTTGGCATTCCTTTACTTTTTGCCCATCGACCATTTCCATCCAGAATGATCGCCACATGCTGTGGAATGCGTAAGCTTTCTCTTCCTTCTTCCATAGATCCTCCAACTCCTGTACAAATACCAATATCTTGTATCATATAGATAAAGGCTGCCACAGACTTCCATCTGCAGCAGCCGCATATCTTTGTATCCTCTGTTATACTGTCATGATTTCTTTTGACTTTTCTTCAATTGCCTTGTCAACTTCTTTGATATACTTATCAGTCAGCTTCTGGGTCTGCTCTTCCAGTTCTTTGATAGTATCTTCTGATACATCAGAACCTTTCAGTTTCTTAAATGCATCATTGGCATCACGGCGGATATTTCTCACTGCAACTTTGGCAGCTTCTCCTTTTTTCTTAACCTCTTTTGCCAGATCCTTTCTGCGTTCCTCTGTCAGTTCCGGGAAAATCAGACGGATGACTTTACCGTCATTGGTTGGATTAATGCCCAGATCAGAAGTCATGATTGCTTTCTCGATTGCCTTCAGCAAACTGCTGTCCCAAGGCTGAATCTGAATCATACGTGGTTCCGGTACATTTACATTTCCTACCTGCTGAATTGGTGTCGGCGTTCCATAGTAGTCTACCATGATACGATCCAGAACGTGTGGATTCGCACGGCCTGCACGGATAGATCCGAATTCGGAAAGCAGGTTATTAAATGTCTTTGTCATCTTCTCATCATATACTTTAATTCTTTCGTCCATATTCTGTCCTCCTGATTCTCTCTTTTATACGGTTACTTTTGTTCCACTGAATACACCGTTCACGGTATTCACAATACTATTCTCTTCATTCAGTCCAAATACCAGCAACGGCATCTTATTCTCCATACATAAAATAGATGCTGCCAGATCCACCACACCCAGTCGTTTGTCGATCACTTCCTGAATGCTGATCTCATCATACTTCCTGGCATTCGGATTGGTCTTCGGATCACTGTCATAAACACCATCAATAGACTTGGCCAGAAGGATCACATCTGCCTCAATCTCAATAGCACGGAGCACAGTAGCCGTATCTGTTGAGAAATACGGATGTCCGGTTCCTCCGGCAAAGAATGTCACGATTCCTCTGGAGAAATACTTATTCGCTCTGTCCTTGGAAAACAGCTTGGTAAAGGATCCACATTCAAATGGTGTCAGTACCTGTGTCATCATTCCCACAGAACGGAATATCTCAGATACATAAATACAGTTCATCACAGTCGCCAGCATTCCGATCTGGTCTGCTTTGGTACGATCAATATTCTCGCTGGATCTTCCTCTCCAGAAGTTGCCTCCGCCAATCACGATTCCGATCTCAATTCCGGCATCAGACAGCTGTTTCACCTGCTCTGCAACCTTGAGAACCGTCGGTTCATCAAAGCCCGTTTTTTTATCGCCAGCCAGAGCTTCTCCGCTTAATTTCAGTAATACTCGTTTCATTTTTTACCCCTTTGTCGCTAACTTTCTGAGTTCTGCGCAAGCAGCCCTCACTTAATCTTAAGTATAGCATACTTCATAAAGATTTAATACACTTTTTTTTCATTCCGTGTTAGACTTTACCTAAACAAATGAAAGAGGGTTTTCTTATGGACATCAATCAGAAAAAAACAGCCCTTGACGATGATTCTATCCTGTATCAGAAACGGGATGATTCTATTGGAAAGAAGGATATTTCCGGACTTTCCGGTCGTCAGAGACTGCAATATTTCAGGGACTATTATCTGAAGTTCTGTATTCTGGCCATCGTGCTTCTCGTAGTTGCTGTCAGTCTGATCTATACCATCTTCTTCCGTCATCAGGAGACGGTGCTGAGCATTGCTGTGATCAATGATACGGCTATTTCGAACTATGAAAATCTGACAGATTATCTGCAGGATTACTATCAGGCTGATGGCAGGCATCAGCTGGTAACAGTCAGCAACTATTATCTGGAGGATCCGAATCAGCAGATGGCATTCACCACGAAGCTGGTGACCGGAGATATTGACATTGTCATTTGTGATGAGGAGACATTTGCCTCTGAAAGTGCTTCAGGCTTCTATCAGGATCTTACAGGCCTGCTTTCCCCGGATGTATCAGATGCCTTTTCTTCTCATCTGGTTCCTGGTCATACAGAAGAACGGGATAATGAAGATCAGATCATCAGTACTGGTCCTGAGCTTCCTTACGGTGTGGATATTGCAGACACACCACTCTACACTTTCTTTGGTGGAACAGCTAAAGAAGCTATCCTCTGTGTGACTTCCCATAGCGAACATACAGAAGCAGCCATCTCCTTCCTGGATCTGGCTGCCAAAGGTACTACTGCCGACTTTTCTTCGACGGAGTCGGAAGCTGCGCCAGCAGAATCGCAATAAACATCAGAATACAACCCAGAACTTCCCGTGATGTCGGTGTCTGATGCAGGATCAGAATTCCTGCCAGCACCGAAATTACGGATTCCAGACTGAGAATCAAGGAAGCCACCGTTGGATTCATGCCCTTCTGTCCAATGATCTGCAGAGTGTAAGCCACACCGCAGGAAAGTACTCCGGCATACAGAATTGGCTGCCATGCTGCCAGCAGCTGTACCATATGTGGATGCTCCAGCAACACTGTTGGCACCAGACACAGGATTCCACTGACGAAGAACTGGATACAGGACATTCTGACTCCATCTACTTTTGGTGAAAAATGGTCAATTACCAGAATATGTATGGCAAAGACAATCGCACACAAAAAGACCGTCAGATCTCCTCTTCCAATCGTCAGGTTCTCATCGATACAGAGAAAATACAGACCTGCCACAGCCAGAACCACTCCGATCCACACCAGAATTCCACATTTTTTATGAAAAAAGAGTCCGAAGACAGGCACCAGGAGAATATAGCAGGCTGTGATAAATCCAGCTTTTCCCACTGTAGTATGCATAATTCCAATCTGTTGCAGACAGCTCGCTGCAGCCAGTGCAACTCCGCAACAGATGCCACCGATCCACTCAGTTCTTGAATCTGTCTCTTTCTTTTGCCCCTCTGCTCCGTTATATTTTTTCAGAATGGCTATGCAGGGAATCAGCACCACACCTCCAATAAAAAATCGTACACAGTTAAAAGTAAATGGTCCCACATAGTCCATTCCCACGCTCTGTGCCACAAAAGCAAATCCCCATATAATCGCTGTCAGTAATAAAATCCCGACATTTTTTATTTGTCCTGTTTTCATCATTACTCCTCATTTCTTTTTTGCATTTATTGTTGCGCATGGATTCATTTTATTATACATTTCCGTGAAATGCAATAAATATGTGTTTGCGTAACTAACTAAATTGTGCTATACTGAACAAGAAAATGAATTGTTTTTAACAAAGTTAGGGGAAATTAAAATGGTAGTAAATGAGTCTGCAGAAAACTATTTGGAAACAATACTGATCTTAAGCAAGCGCCTTCCAGTGGTTCGATCCGTTGACATTGCAAATGAACTTGGATTTAAAAAATCCAGTGTCAGTATTGCTATGAAGAACCTCAGAGAGAAAGAGCATATTACAGTTACCGATGCTGGTTTTATATATCTTACTGAAAGCGGACGAGCAATTGCGGAGATGATCTATGAGCGTCATCAGTTGATTTCATCCTGGCTGATTAGTCTTGGTGTAGATCCGACTGTAGCCACAGAGGATGCATGCAAGATGGAACATGTCATCAGTGCGGAAAGCTTTGACGCAATTAAAAAATATGTATTGCACAAATAACATTTGTATGTTTTTAAATATTCTAAAGAGGTCCCGTTCCCGAGACCTCTTTTTATATTTATTTTATCAAACGAATGATATACCCTACCGTTGTACCAGACATATTGACCGTTGCTGCCGGTCCAAATGTTTTAAAATAGAACTTACCACTCTTGTAACCACCCAGATTTCCATTTCTTCCTGCATCATACCAGAGTCCATCTCCGGCATAAACATTTGTATGTCCATACTCTACCCAGGTACAGATATCACCTGGAAGCAGATTACCTTCCTTCAGCAGCTGATTCGGTGTCTTATATACACGGATAATCTGACAATGCTGCTGTAACAGGGTCTTAGAATCTCCACGGAAATTGATCTCTCCACCTGGTTCTCCCCAGAAATCTCTTTTGCCAATCACTCCAAGATCTCTCAATCCCCAGCGTGCCAGCAAAGCACAGTTGCAACAGCTTTTCCCTTTCTCCTGTGCATTTTTTATAGCGGTACTCCAATAAGCCGGTGCACCAGAATTCGAATAAAACCATTTTGTAGTTCCACTGGCCGCATCACTCTGTATCTGCCGGGAATACTTTTCCAGCAACGCCAGAAATTTTCTGGCCAGAGCAGATTCTCCATTCTGTGAAGCAGCTCCTGTTGTACTCTCTATTTTACTCTCTGTGGTGCTTCCAGTCGTCGTATTGGATGTGTTACCGCCCTTCAGCACATAAACGGTACAGCTTGCTTTTCTCTTACTTCCATCCTTTGTTGTTGCGGTAATCACAGCCGTTCCATTTGCTACTGCCGTAATCTTTCCCTTGCTGTTCACCTTTGCAACAGCCTTATTGCTGCTGCTCCACCGAATACGCTTGTCATTCGTATTGGACGGCTGCACCGTCACCTGCGGTGTCCAGGTCTTTCCAGGAACCATAAAGTAAGAATCCTTATTCAAAGAAACACTTGTTGCTCTCTGCTTTACTGTTACTTTACACTGATAAGTCTTCTTTCCAATCTTCGCTCTGATCACTGCACTTCCCTTTTTCACTGCTGTGATCTTTCCCTTCTGATTCACTTTGACCACTGACTTCCTGCTGCTGCTCCATGCCGCTTTCTTTGAGGTACCAGTCACCTTCAGCTGAAGTGTCTTACCAGTATACATCGTAGCACTCTTCTTATTCATTTTTGCTGCGGATGCAGACACTGGCATGACAAATACGCATATCAGCATCAGTATCATAAACATCGACTTTCTTCGTATTCTCATGAAATTCTCCTTTTGTTTTTCCATTTCTTTTCTTATTTGTAACATTTTTGTAATTATTATAGCGTATTTTCTTAACATTTGCAAGTGAAAGGTTGCCTCCTGACATAGATAAAGCCTCGATTTCACAAAATCTCTTCTGTAAAATCAAGGCTCTTGTTTTCCCTAACATCAGCGTCTTATTACGAAACTACAATCTCTATCTTATCCAGCGCTTCATGCAGCTTCTTGACTGCTGCATCCAGCGTCTCTCCCTTGGTCACTACATGACCGATACGGTGCGGTCCCACATGGAACTTCTTTACCGCATCTCCGACCTTGTAATCAAACTGAATCTCACAGATATCCGGGTCTTCTACATTCCGGTTCGTAATGGACTGAATGATGCCATCCCGGTCACTGCGCAGAAGCATACTGGCATTCGGCGTTGCTTGCTCCTGCGGGAACTCCACATCTTCTCCCAGCGCTGCACGAATCAGTTTTTCATAATAATCATATCCATAATAGATGGATACCAGTTCTGCCAGACAGGTAGCACCAGAACGACCTCCAAGCTCCAGCACATAAGTCTTATCATCTTTTAAGATAAAGTCTGCATTAATAGCACAATTATTCAATCCCATAGCCTGAATCGCCTTCTCCAGCTGTTCTTCTGCATCTGCGATCACTTCTTCACTCAGATCATATGGTGCAAAATGACCGATCGGCACTCCGGTATCTCCCTGAAATACATAATCGCCATGAGGCAGTGCAAACTTCAGCTTACCATTCTGCACAAAAGCCTGTGCTCCAAACTCTTTTCCTTCGATGAATTCTTCTACAATGAAATGATCTGTTCTGGTAACGGACTTCACCGCATTCACAGCATCTTCCAGCCCTGCTTCAGAATTCACTCTTGTGATACCACGACTTCCCGAACTGTCCACTGCCTTCACAATCAGTGGATAATTCAGATCCTGGATCTTCTCTCCGACCTCTTCATCCAGGCCAACCTCACGGAAACGTGCGGTACGAACACCATATTCTTCATATTTTCTCTTCATCAGAATCTTGTTCGATGCAACCTTCGCTGCTTCAAAACTGATTCCTGACAGTCCCAGCTCGTCACATACTTTACCGATGGTAATCACAGCAACATCTGTTCCTGCGGTCACGATTCCGTCAATCTTTTCAGCCTTAGCCACTTCCAGTATTTTTTCATAATCCACGGTATTTTCATAGATTACTTTATCTGCAAGGGCAAATCCCGGATAATTACCCGGTATGCTGACTGCGATGGTATAGATTCCCATCTCTTTTGCTTTTTTTATCAATGGCACCTGATAGATTCCGGCACCCATAATCATCAGCTTTTTCATTACCTCTCCTTTTCTTCCTCATCAGATGCGTCCCTGTGATGTACCTGGCGCACCACATATTGAGGATTTTTACTCATTCCCAGGAATATTCTTCCCACATATTCTCCAATGATTCCCATGAACATCAGATTCAGTCCTGAGAAGAAACAGATAGTTGCCATCATAGACGGCCAGCCAATATAGGTTGCCGGCCGGACAAACTTCAAAATAATGACTCCAATTGCCGCCAGAATTCCTATCAGAGAAAAGAAAAATCCGGTATAGGTAGCCATCTGCAGCGGTACAATGGAAAATCCAAGAATATTAGACCAGAGCTTAATCAGCTTTTTCAAAGTATAGTTCGAAGTACCAACTTCTCGCTTAAAGTGCTGGATCGGTACAGAACTGATGTTACGTGTTGTACGCAGAAATAGTCCCTGCAAATGCGTATAAGCGCTTTTGTACTCCACTGCATAATCACGCACAAACTTCCGGATCACCCAGAAACTGGACGTCTTCAGATCCTTTGGCTTCTTCAGCAGAATCCGGACTGTCATATAATTCACATAACTGCCAAAGTTACGGAACTTGCTGTGCTCCTTATGTTCATAATATCCATATACAATATCATATCCCTTATCAAATTCATCCAGTAATTTCCCCAGCTGGGACGGATGTGTCTGCATATCATCATCCATGGCGATAAATACATCTCCACTTCCCTCATTCAGACCGGCCATTACCGCATTATGCTGTCCGGCATTCTTAGCCAGTTCCACTACCTTCACACAGGCATAATCTCTTACCAGTTCCATAAGAGCTGCCATGGTCTCTCCATCATCCGGTGAACAGTCATCTACCAGCACGAATTCATATTCTCTGCGATCCAGCCTGTCCATCTCCTGCATGGTCATCTCCACAACTTTACGGATGGTCTTTGAAGATTTATAACAGGGAATCACAATCGAATATAACACCCTGGTCACCTCCTAATTCACGACTTATCTCTTACTGTTTCACTGCATCTTGCAGGCAAAACAACGCATTTTTCCATTCTCATCTGGTGGAATGATGTCCATCCAGTCAAAGTGCAGCTGGAACTCATCACCAAAAAGTGCTTCCATCTTTTCCCGGAAAAAGGCCTCAATCTCTTCCTTCGTATGTGCATCATTTCCCGGATCCTTCACCAGCTGAATCCGCATATCATGATAAGATTCCTGGATATAACGGAACTGTGCAATCCCTACGATTCCATTCGGTATCTTCATCAGTTCCAGTGCTGAAGTCTCATCTCCATGCTCATGTCTGACCAGGTCATTCACTCTTCCCTTGATCGTCTTAATATAACGTACTCCATCCAGTGTCACAGAAGATGCACGATCACCGATCTCATAATTGATAATCGGGAAATCCTTTTTAAATAAGGTTGTAATGATCACCTTTCCTTCATCAGCCAGCTGCATATCCTCATCATAGATATTCACTACATGAGTATCACTGTTGATATAATACAGGTCTGCTCCTGGCACCTGAATGATACAGCTCCCTGTCTCTGAACTGCCATATGCGTCCATCAGCCCATCTCCAAAGGTCTCTGCCAGCACCTTTCGCGTCATGTCATCCACCATCTCACTGACCGGCACATAGATCTTTGGTTTATGTACCTTCATATTGTGACGCTGTGCATACAGAGCCATACGCACCAGACAGTTTCTTCTGAAGCAAAGTACATCTGGCTCATAGGCATTGACTTCATTCAGAATATCACGGATACCTTCGCCTACGCAGTTCTTCTCTGAAACAACACGGCGTCTCATCAATCCAAACTTCTGAATAATGGAATCTCCTTTTTGGCATCCACATGCTTATGACTGGTTTCAAAAGAAAACAGCTTTCCCCGAAGTGGATGATACCCTGCATACATCAGCACTCGAATCCAGTTTGCATCCACACATGCTGACTCTCTCTGTGTCTGAAGGAACTTCAATGGTGTTCCTGAAGATCCACTGGTACTGAGTACATTCCATCTCTCATGCATCTCTGGGTGGGCATCATATTCCTTCTGCATCCAGGCTCTTAAGTCTGCACGGGTAAGTACCGGGAACTTCTGCAGATCTTCAGCACTGTGAAAATCATCTGGCGTCAGATGGCACTGATCGAACCGTTCTCTGTAAAACGGGATCTTGTAGGCACTTACCATCAGCTCATGGACCTTTTTCCCCTGACGTTTTCGAATAAACTCATGATCTGTTGGAATCTTCTTATCCAGCTTCATGAGATAATATAAGGTCATCACATTTTTCAGTTTTTTCTCTATTACAAATGACATATATTTCTTCCTATCTTTACTTCTTTACTGCTCACGGAACACAATCGTTCCGGTTTTATCATCCATACTTTCCACAATCGCAAGTGACTCCAGATGAATGCCTTTGTCACGAATGATCTGTCCGCCTACCTGGAAGCCTTTCTCGATCACTACCCCGGCTCCCACCAGCTCTGCTCCAGAATCCTGTACCAGTGTGCTTAATCCCTCCAGAGCTTTACCATTCGCCAGGAAATCATCAATCAGAAGTACTTTGTCTTCTTTTCCAAGGAATTCCCTGGAAACAATAATATCGTATACTCTTCCATGGGTGAAGGATTCTACCTGAGTACGGTATACTTCTCCTGCAATATTCTTTGTCTGTGTCTTCTTGGCAAATACAACCGGCACATCAAACACTTCCGCCACTACGCAGGCGATTCCAATCCCGGATGCTTCAATCGTCAGAATCTTATTAATCTCCTTCCCTTCAAATCTGCGCTTGAATTCCAGTCCGATCTCATGAAACAGTTTCACATCCATCTGATGATTCAAAAAGCTGTCAACTTTCAGCACATTTCCTTCTTTTATTTTTCCATCCTTACGGATACGGTCCTCCAAAAGCTTCATTTATTACTTCCTCCTGCGTCTGTGTAATATATCGTTATCAATCAATTAATAAGGTTATAACATAATTTTACGCTTCTTTCAACTTATGCTTACTTACTTTTTTTCGTACGGATATTTTTCAGAATTCCAAGGAACTGTGGTGCAATTTTTTTCACTGAAAAAGCACATCCAGCCAGAATCAGTACATAGCGCGCATACCATGGCATCCTATATGCAGTCATGGAAAGCAGATTCAAAATGAAAAATACAGCTGCATATTTCAGGGTCGTACGCAGTGGAATAATCCGCTGTCCTGTAATCTTCATCTCCTGCCATCCCTGAAGGATCAGCAGAAATGCATAACTAACCGCAGTCGTATAAGCTGCTGCCTGATATCCAAACTGTAAAATACAGACATAATTCAATATGACGTTCACCACCATTGCAAGCATGGTACCAAGTGCCACCTGCGCTGTTTTTTTATAATAATTCTGAATCGCAGTATAACTGTAACTGAAAAATCGAAACAGGGTGCCCGTTACCATAGGCGCGATCACCCAGATCGCTGCCATATTTTTTCTTCCTCCCAGTATCCATACAATCTCCGGTGCCAGCATAACCACAAACCAGGAAATCATACCAAATCCCTGCATCACTGTTTCCCATGGTTTTTCTACATCTGTTTCTTCTCCTCTTGATATTTTCTCAAAGAACCATGGTAGCCAGGCACTCCATACTGAATCCTCCAGGATCCAGATAATAAACGATACGGTAGTTCCCACAGCGAAGATTCCTGTTTCCCATTCCCCTACCATATTCTGGATCATAATCTTATCCGCCTGATTCATAATCTGAATAGATAAGACTTCCGGTATCAGAGGGATGCTGTACAGCAAGCCATACTTCCAATACTTCAGTGAAAACAGCTTCTTTCCCTGCACAGCCATAATCAGCGCAATGATCAGGCCGCCAATGATCTGTGGAATATAAAATCCAAGGATCCGATAATGTACCAGCTGATCAAATTCTCCACGGACATTTCCGATATACAGCCATCCAATAGAGATCACAGTGGCTGGTACTACCAGAAGCACCGAGGCAACTGTTGCAAACTTATAGCGCATACTCTGCTTTTCTCTTCGATTCATATACAGCACACTGGTATAGGAAAAAATATATCCAAATGCTGTATACAGCATCACATCGTCCATTCCACAGAACTTCTGAATCTGTGGTTTAAATAACAGACAAATCCCTGTCATCAATGCAATCGAGATATAAGAAAGATTCTGCACCGCAGAAGTATAAGAGTCGAACTTCTCCCTCATATCATATTTGGCGCGCTCTACGCTTCTCCAAAGACATAGTGACATGATCGGAACAGCAATCTGGAGCCAGGATTCATACACTCGGATCTGTCCAAACTGCTCTGTTGATAATAGTCTGGTATAAATCGGTGTGGTAGCAAAACTGATTCCACGAATCAGCATCTGACAGACCACAAAAAAAATGCCTGACTTAACTGCCAGTTTATTTAAAGAATCATCTTTCATTGTGTTCTCCTAATTTTTCGTTGCTGTATAAAAAAAGAGGCCCAGCCCGTGGTTTATTATACCCCAAACCTGACCTCTTTGGCAACCGCTAAAAGCCTTTTCAACGGCAGCTTTCAATGACAGTTATGATTACAGTGGCCTCCACAGTGTTCGCATCCCACACCACACTGAATGGATTTTCCAGCCTTTTTGTCTTTTATCATACTGCGAATAATCGCTGCAACAATCAGAACTACGATTGCTCCTACGAAAAGTGTTCCCATATATCACACATCCTTTCTATCCAACTGAACTTACTATAGTATACATCAGAAAACAAATCGGTGCACGAAAGTTTGTGCACCGATTTCAATTTCTTTATTTTGCTGTTACTTTTACATTTTCTGTTAATGTGGTACTTTCTTTGTATGGACGGCACAGCAGGTAGATCATTCCGATGATCAGAAGAATTGCAACTACTGTGAAGATTCCAAATCCGCCGCCTGTTACCAGCATGCCAATCTGATAGATGCAAAGAGAAACTACATAAGCAAATATACACTGATATCCGATTGCGAACCAGAACCATTTTGTATTATTCATCTCTCTCTTAATCGCACCCATAGCTGCGAAGCAAGGAGCACACAGCAGGTTGAATACCAGATAGGAATAAGCCGCCAGCTGAGTCATGCTGCTTGCCAGCTGTCCCCATATCTCGGTACCATCTTCTGCCACTTCAGCAAATCCATAAAGCATACCGAATGTACCAACTACATTTTCTTTCGCAATCAGACCACTGACTGCTGCCACTGCCATTCTCCAGTTACCCCATCCAAGAGGAGCAAAGATCCATGCAATTGCATTACCAATCTTAGAAAGAATACTTGCATCCAGCTGTTCTGCTTCCAGCATAGTGAAGGATCCGTCAATCCATCCAAAGCTCATCAGGAACCACAGAACAATTGTGGAAAGAAGAATGATGGTACCAGCTTTTTTGATGAAAGACCATCCACGTTCCCACATACTTCTTAATACGTTGCTGACAGTTGGCCAGTGATATGCCGGAAGTTCCATAACGAATGGTGCAGGATCGCCGGCAAACATCTTCGTTTTCTTTAAGATGATACCAGAAATAATGATTGCTGCAACTCCAACGAAGTAAGCACTTGGTGCTACCCAGGAAGCTCCGTCAAACAGTGCACCTGCGATGAGGGCAATGATTGGAAGTTTCGCACCACAAGGAATGAAGGTTGTGGTCATGATTGTCATACGTCTGTCGCGTTCGTTCTCGATGGTTCTGGAAGCCATAACACCAGGAACACCACATCCGGTACCGATCAGCATTGGAATGAATGATTTTCCGGAAAGACCGAACTTGCGGAAGATACGGTCCATGATGAACGCAACACGTGCCATGTAACCGCAGGATTCCAGGAATGCCAGGAAAATAAACAGTACCAGCATCTGAGGTACGAAACCAAGTACCGCACCCACACCGGCTACGATACCATCAAGGATCAGTCCCTGTAACCAGCCAGCACAGTGAACGGCTGTCAGAAAGCTCTCAATTGCCGGAGGAATGATTTCACCAAACAGAACATCATTGGTCCAGTCTGTCAGAAATCCACCTACAGTTGTAATAGAAACATAATATACAATGTACATCACTACTGCGAAAATCGGCAGTGCCAGGAAACGGTTCGTTACTACACGGTCAATCTTATCAGAGATCGTAAGCTTTTCACCAGTCTTGTTCTTGGTATAGCAGCTCTTGATGATAGAAGAAATATACACATATCTTTCATTTGTGATAATACTTTCAGTATCATCGTCCATCTTATTCTCCAGTTCACTGATCTCAGCAGATACATCCGGTGCAGATGTCATCTGAGCCTTGATCTTGTCATCTCTTTCCAGAAGCTTGATTGCGAAAAATCTCTTCTGTTCTTCCGGAACGCTGTTACCCAGTCTGTTTTCTACTTCTGTGATAACAGCTTCTACATCGGACTGGAATTCGTGAACCGGTGTAGAGATCTTCTTATTCTGAGCAACCTTTACAGCCTTTTCCGCCGCTTCTTTGATTCCTGTTCCTTTCAGAGCGGAAATCTTAACAACTTCACATCCCAAAGCCTTGCTCAACTTGTCGATATGTATTTTATCGCCATTCTTTTCCACGATATCCATCATATTAACAGCCATAATAACCGGGATACCCAGTTCCATCAGCTGTGTGGACAGATACAGGTTTCTTTCCAGGTTGGTACCATCGATGATATTCAGGATGGCATCTGGTCTTTCAGCGATCAGATAGTTTCTGGCAACTACTTCCTCTAATGTATATGGAGATAATGAATAGATACCAGGAAGGTCCATGATGGTAACATCTTTATGACCTTTTAATTTACCCTCTTTCTTTTCCACTGTAACACCCGGCCAGTTACCAACAAACTGATTGGAACCTGTCAGTGCATTAAACAGTGTCGTTTTACCGCAGTTTGGGTTACCTGCGAGCGCAATCTTGACTGACATAAATTTTTACTCCTTCTTGTTTTATAAGACTATGTTTTTATATCTTTTGCTCACTTTTGTTCTTATATGCTACAAATTATTAGCATAATCAAACCCATGGTCAAAAAAATTATTCCACTTCGATCATTTCCGCATCTGCTTTACGAAGAGATAATTCATAATCTCTTACAGTTACTTCAATCGGATCTCCAAGAGGTGCTACTTTTCTCACATAGACCTGTACGCCTTTTGTGATACCCATATCCATAATACGTCTCTTAATCGGACCTTCCCCATGCAGTCTTTTTACTGTCACAGTCTTTCCAACAGAAACATTTCTTAATGTGTTCATAAATTCTCCTTCCCGTTAAACCATGATCTTATTAGCCATTGTCTTGTCAATGGCAACTCTTGATTCTTTGATATTCACAATAAGATTGCCGGCGTTCTCGGATACTACAGTCACTATTGCGCCAACCACAAAACCAAGGCTTTCCAGAAAGCGTCTTGTTTCGGATTTGCCTCCCACTTTTTTAATTGTGCATTCTTCGCCTGTCCTGGCCATCGTTAATGGCATATGTCATCCTCTCCTTTTCTTAACATTTCAATGACTACTTTGTAAGTATATGCTAACGTAGATTAGTTGTCAAGGATATTTAGTGAGGAAAATTTTAGTTTTTTCATATTTTTTTTAGAAAAAAAGGCGGCAACCAATGGGGACGGAAGTTTCTGGCTCACTATGAGCCAGAAAACTCCGTCCCCATTGGTGCTAGTTTATTTTCTTTTTGCACAACCGCGCATTCCAATTGTTGTATAACAAATCACTTTATCAAACAGTGTCAGCATTGCAGGTAAAAGTACCAGTACAATAATCATACTGATAATCGCACCACGGCACAGTAGGATTACAATAGAACGAATCATATCAATATTCGAATACAGTGCCACGCCAATCGTCGCTGCAAACAGACTCAGTCCACTGGTCAGAATCGACTTGAAGGAAGTCTTATGGGCAATGGAAATTGCCTCATGTTTTTCTTTTCCTGCCATACGTTCCGTCTTATAACGGTTCGTCATCAGAATCGCATAGTCTACCGTTGCACCCAGCTGAATGGTTCCTACTACAATCGGTGCCACGAATGGCTGGGAAATACCTCCGTAATAAGAGAACGCCATGTTTACAAAGATTGCAAATTCAATTACTGTTACCAGAATGGCAGGCAGTGAAATTGATTTAAATACAATCATAACGATTACAAAGATCGCCAGTATGGATACGGTATTTACCGTTACCAGGTCTACACTGGTGGTATCTTCCAGGTCTTTCATCAGCGGTGCTTCTCCGATTACCATTCCTGTCGGGTCATAGGATTTTACAATGTCATTGATAGAGGCAATCTGTGCGTTGACTTCATCTGTTGCTGCTGAATAATCAGAGCACACAAACATGATCTCATAGTTATCTGATTTCAGTTTGGAAGTCAGCTTCTTCGGAATCATACTGTCCGGAATCATCTCCCCGGTTACAGAGTTTAGGCCAAGTGCCCATTTCACACCATCCACATCTTCCACTTTATTCAGGATCTCTTTTTTTGATTTTGCATCCAGGCTGCTGTCTACCATGATCAGATGCACATTACTCATATGGAACTCGTCTGACAGCTTCTTATTGGCAATTGCACTGTCCAGAGTATCCGGAAGTCCACTGTCAATGTTGTAGTACAGCTCTACACCATTGTTTCCATTCAGTGCCGGCACAAAAGCGACAACGAACAGAATCAGCCAGATCCAGGAATGTTTGATGATAAAATCAGAGATCTTATCCATGGATGGCAGTAATGGCTTGTGTCTGGTCTTATCAATCGCTTTTTCAAAAATTAAAATCATAGAAGGTAATACCGTAACACAGCAAATCACACCGATCACTACACCCTTAATCATAACGATACCCAGGTCACGTCCCAGTTCAAAAGTCATGAAAATCAATGCTGCAAAACCAGCTACCGTAGTAACTGAGCTACCTGCTACAGAAATAAATGTATTGGAAATAGCTTCTGCCATAGCATCATTACGGTTCTCATAATTCGGTTTGGCTTCCTCGTAACTGTGAAGAAGGAAAATGGAATAGTCCATGGTAACACCCAGCTGCAATACTGCAACCAGTGCCTGTGTAATATAGGAAATCTGCCCCAGGAAAATATTCGTACCCATATTGTATACGACAGCAAATCCTATACTTGACAGGAAAATAAATGGAAGTACAAAGGAATCAGTGGTCAGCAACAGCACCAGTAATGACAGTAACGATGCAATCACAACATAAACCGGCATTTCCTGAAGTGCCAGGTTCTTAATGTCTGTAACAACTCCACTCATACCACTGATGAAGCATTCTTTTCCCACCATCTTACGCATAGCTGTGATAGCCTCCATCGTCTCGTCGGCAGATGTGGTGTTATCAAAGAGCGCAATCATCATGGTTGCATCACCCTGGAAGAATGCATCTCGGATGCTGTCCGGAATCATAGATACCGGAACACTTAAATCCAGCATATCATCATACCATAACACCTCTTTCACATGATTGATAGTCTCCAGATCCGCTTCCAGTGCAGCCGCATCCTTATTATCCATGCCTTCTACAATGACCATGGAAAAAGCTCCCATGCCAAATTCGTCTACCATGATATCCTGTCCAGATACCGTTTCCAGAGAATCCGGCAGATAACTTAAAATATCATAATTTACTCTTGTATTTAAGTATCCGATCGCAGACGGTACCAAAAGTGCCAGTGCCAGAATAAAGATCAGGTAACGTCCTTTTGCAATCGCCTTGCCTATTTTTTTCATAATTCCTTACACCTCTTATTTTACATTTTTTCAGGCTTCTATGAATTCAGAATCTTCATAAATTCTTCGCCTGTAATTGTCTCTTTCTCATACAGATACGTAGCCAGTTCATCCAGCTTTTCTCTGTTTTCCAGTAGAATCTGGCCGGCCTTTTCATGCTGCTTCTTTACCAGCTCCACAACTTTTTTATCAATCAATGTCTGTGTTTCCGCTGAACAGCTTAACGATGTGTCTCCACCCAGATACTGATTAGTTACCGCTTCCATGGCAACCATATCAAATTCCTGGCTCATACCGTAACGGGTAATCATGGCTCTGGCCAGTTTGGTTGCCTGTTCAATATCATTGGAAGCGCCTGTTGTTACAGATCCAAATACCACTTCTTCTGCAGCACGTCCTGCTGTATAGGTGGCAATTTTATTCTCCATCTCCTCTTTGGTCATCAGATAATGGTTGCCATCTTCCACCTGCATGGTATAACCAAGTGCACCGGAAGTTCTCGGCACAATGGTGATCTTCTGAACCGGCGCAGAATTCGTCTGCTTTGCAGCTACCAGTGCATGACCGATCTCATGATAAGATACCACACGTTTTTCATGATCTGTCAGAATCGCATTCTTCTTCTGATATCCGGCAATAACTACCTCAATACTTTCCTCCAGATCTGCCTGCGTGGCATACCTTCTGCCATCCCGCACAGCCCGAAGAGCCGCTTCATTTGTGATATTTGCAAGTTCTGCACCGGAGGCACCGGATGCCATTCTGGCAATCTTCGTGAAATCTACATTATCTGCCAGTTTGATCTTCTTCGCATGCACCTTCAGGATCTCTTCACGTCCTTTTAAATCTGGCAGTTCAACCGGTACGCGGCGGTCAAAACGTCCCGGACGAAGAAGCGCTGGATCCAGGGATTCCGGCCGGTTGGTTGCTGCCAGGATAATGACTCCATTATTTCCTTCAAATCCATCCATTTCCGTCAGCAGCTGATTCAGAGTCTGTTCTCTTTCATCATTGCCGCCCATCTGTCCGTCACGTTTTTTTCCAATGGCATCAATCTCATCAATAAACACAATGCATGGTGCCTTTTCCTTTGCCTGACTGAACAGATCACGTACTTTCGATGCTCCCATACCTACGAACATCTCAACAAATTCTGAACCGGACATAGAGAAAAACGGGACATTGGCTTCGCCGGCAACTGCTTTGGCCAACATGGTTTTACCGGTTCCCGGAGGGCCTACCAGCAAGATTCCCTTTGGCATGGACGCTCCAATTTCCTTATATTTTTCTGGATTATGCAGATATTCCACGATCTCTGTCAGATTCTCTTTTGCCTCATCTTCGCCTGCCACATCAGCGAACTTGATACCTTCTGAAGACTTTACATAGATCCTGGCATTGCTCTTTCCCATACCAAACATCATGGAATTGCTGCCACCCATTTTCTTCATCATCTTCTTTGACATCCACTGACCAAGTACATAGAAAATCAGAATCGGCAGAATCCATGAAATAACAAAGCTAAGCAGCGGAGACATCTGCTCGACAATCTCACTGGAAAATTTCGCTCCACTGTCATACAATCTCTGTGTCAGATCCGGGTCATTCATCACCCCGGTCTTATATATTGTCTTGTCATCTTTTGAAGTAAAAATAATCTGATTATCCTGAACTTCTACTTCATCGATCTGCTTATCCAGCGTCATCTTCATAAATGTGTCGTAGTCCACCTGTTTTATCATACGTCCGGCCATTCTGGGAACCAGAAGAGCATTGATCAGAAACAAGGCCAGCAGAACAATCGCATAGTACACATAAAACGGTTTCTTTGGTGTCTTTACTTCGTTCATCCTTTTTCCTCCATTCTTTTTTGAGTACTTCCCATCTGATATACATTTGTATCATAAATTTGAAATCAGGAAAATATGCAAGTTCCATGATCTGTTCAAGTTCTTTACACTTTTTGAAATCTGTCAAGTTTTATTCTTTTCTATTTTGCCGGCATTTGTTATACTATTCTATATTCTATGCCTGTTCTTTCTATATAAGAGATGAAAGATACCGGCATTTTCCGGAGGAAATGACAGTATGCCAGTTAATATGAAACGAATGATTGCAAAAGAATTGTTCTCATTAATAGAAGAAAAAGGATTGGATAAACTCAATGTACAGATGCTTGCCACACAATGCGGCATTTCCCGCCAGGCATTCTATTATCATTTTAAAGATATCGGAGATGTCATTGACTGGTCCTGTCAGGAGGCATTGACCGATCTGGGCAAAAAAGCGGAGCGCTGTTCTGACCCTGCAAAAGCGCTGCAACTTTATCTGGACATGGCTCGTTCCCACCGACATCTGATGAACCGATTCTGTGAATCCATCCATTACCGCGCATTCGAGCATCTGATATGCCACTATACTTCTCTGTTTCTGGAACAGACACTGGAAGGACGCTGGCCAGAACATCTGGTTGACAAAGATCGTCAGGAGCAATTTCTGGATTTTTATGGTCCTGCACTTTTTCTCCATACCCTGAAGGTCAGCCAGCAGCCTCATTTTGACACAAAAAAAGATGCGCAGTCTCTTGCGCACCTTTTTCTAAAATTAAATTAATTATTGATCAGCTTGTCTTCTCCATTCCAGCTGTACAGCTTACGGATTTCTGCACCGACTTTTTCTGATGGATGTTCGGAAGCCAGTTTTCTCATTGCTTTGAAGTGAACCTGTGCTCCCGCATCAGACATATCTAATAAGAAGTCTTTTGCAAAGGTACCATCCTGGATATCAGACAGAATCTTCTTCATAGCTTTCTTGGTATCTTCAGTAATGATCTTTGGTCCGGTTACATAATCGCCGTATTCTGCGGTGTTGGAAATGGAATATCTCATTCCGGCAAATCCTGACTGATAGATCAGGTCAACGATCAGCTTCATCTCATGGATACATTCAAAGTAAGCATTTCTTGGATCATATCCGGCTTCTACCAGAGTTTCAAATCCAGCCTGCATCAGGGCACATACACCACCGCAAAGGACTGCCTGCTCACCGAACAGGTCTGTTTCTGTCTCTACACGGAAGGTTGTTTCCAAAAGGCCTGCTCTTGCTCCGCCGATTGCAAGGCCATAGGCCAGAGCCAGTTCTTTTGCTTTTCCTGTAGCATCCTGTTCTACAGCTATCAGACAAGGAGTTCCTTTGCCAGCCTGATATTCACTTCTTACGGTATGCCCCGGAGCCTTTGGTGCAATCATGGTAACATCCACATATTTTGGTGGTTTGATGCATCCAAAGTGGATATTGAAACCATGGGCAAACATCAGCATATTTCCTTCTTCCAGGTTTGGTTCGATGGATTCTTTGTAAAGCTTTGCCTGTTTTTCATCATTGATCAGGATCATAATGATATCTGCTTTTTTAGCAGCCTCTGCTGCGGTATATACCTTAAATCCCTGTGCTTCTGCTTTTGCCCAGGATTTGCTTCCTTCGTACAGACCGATGATGACATTGCATCCGGAATCTCTCAGGTTAAGTGCATGTGCATGTCCCTGGCTGCCGTAACCGATGATGGCAATGGTCTTTCCTTCCAGTAAGGATAAGTTACAATCTTCCTGATAAAAAATTCTTGCTGTTTCTGACATTTTTTCATTCCTCCATTGATGTCTTTTTCTTATATATAGTAAAAGGTTTGAAATTCCTTTACTTTCTCTGTTTATTCTTCAACCAGATTTTTTCTGGCTGCTTTATTTTCCTGCATTTTATCTCTCATGGCAAACATTCCTGCCAGTAAGGTTCCTGAGATAGAATGCCATACACAGGAGACTGCACAGATAACTGCGGATTCTGGAGTGTTTGCGAACTGTGCGGTAGTAGTTGCCAGGTTGGTGGCAAGTCCCGCATTCTGCATACCTACCTCTATGGAAATCGTTCTCTTCTTTGCTTTATTCATTCCGGTGAGTTTTCCGGCTCCATATCCCAGCAGATACCCAAGTCCATTATGAAGCAGCACTGCCACAAAGATCACCAGTCCTGACTGGAAGAATCTGGACCCCTGAGAAGAGATCACGCCTCCAACCACACATGCAAGGCCAAGTACTGCGATTCCTGGCATGACTTTCTGCGCTTCCTGAAATGCTTTTTTCTTTCCAAGTAGGAAATTCAGCACAAATCCAAATGCAACCGGAACAATGACGGTTTCCAGAATGGATACCAGCATCGGCAGTCCATGAATGGTGATCTTCGTTCCTCTTGCAAGGAGGGAAACCATCAGCGGTGTCATCACTGGTGACAGGATCGTGGATACTGTTGTCATTCCTACAGAAAACGCTACATCACCACCGCACAGATAAGACATGATGTTGGATGATACACCGCCCGGACAACAGCCTACCAGAATCAGTCCCAGTGCAATGCCATCCGGAAGACGTAATACCTTGGATAAAGTAAATGCCAGGAACGGCATGATGAAATACTGTGCCACCGCTCCGATACAGATATCAAAAGGTCTCTGCGCCAAAATCTGAAAATCTTTCGTTGTTAAGGTCAGGCCCATACTGAACATGATCACGCCAATGATAATGGACTGACTGGTAAATTTATTGGCCACTGGATCAGTGAAAAGCTGATAGTTTACCCATCCCATCATACCAGGTATAAAAAATGTGACGACTGCGATCAGTATCACGACAACCGATGTATAATCGGATAAAAATTTGCTTGCTTTCTGTAAAGACTTCATAGAATCTTCCTCCTGAAAATATTCTTGAATCGAAAGAAGGTGCTTTTTTCGTTGAGGAACCCGGACATTGTTTTCCATTTCCTAAGGCCTTATTGTGAAATGAAAAAAAATCCCTGTCAGTGTATCTTTTCCTACACTGACAGGGACGAAATTCTATTCCGCGTTACCACCCTGATTCTGTGATCGTCATCACAGCACTCTGAACGTACTAACATACGCTTTCTTTTTAACGGTAGAAAACCGGCGAACCCTACTGCATTATTCCTGATTCAGGCTGCTTCTTAGAGATGATATTTATTTCTTCCAGTATCCCTGCTCTCACCAAATACAGGTTCTCTGTAGATCCTTGCGGAAATAACTTTGTTCTCTTCAACGAATTTAAGTAACTCTCTTTGATTTGTTGTCTTTTATTATAGTCCGATTATCTTGAAATTCAAGGGACAATCTGCCTATATTTTTAATCAATATCCTTCCATTCTTTCAAAAGTGCACAAAAGTCTTTGATATGCGGACACGCAAAATCTTCTTTTCATTTACACCTGGATCCTGACTCCTCTTTTGCATTATATTTTTTACAGATATTTTGCAAGGAAATCTACATTTGCTTTTTCATAGCTGTTAAATTCTGCCACAATCTGGTCGTCTGTCTTCCCCTGAATCGGATAATACCAGCTTTTGGATGCAAAATACGCTGCCACATCGGACTTCTGAAATACCCGTCCATGTCTTGCATAGATCTCATTGATCGCCTGCTGGATCGTTTCTTTACTCTTGCCTATAATATCCTGTTCGTTTAAATATTCATGATCCGACTGGGCAAAAATATATTCGTCTTCCCTGTCTTCACCTTCCTGATTCTCATAGCCGACGAATCCATCCTGCGTTGCAGCATTGCAAATAGCATAGCAGGTCAGATAATCCGTCTCCTGACTTCCACTTGAGCTTCTGACCCACCAGGCAAAATCTTCCGACACCATTTCATAAGGCTGCCCCGGTGTATACAATGTAAATTGTGTTCCACCGGAGATACCATATGGTTCCGAATACACATAACGTACGCCATTTTCAATATAAGATTCTCCTTCGGTGCCCTCTGTCTCCAGTTCTTCCAGCTCCATTTCATACATACATTTATCAAATCTCAGTGGCTCCGTGAATTTACCCGAAAAATTGCAAAAATACACCGTACCATTTGGATAGCCATCACCGGTATCTCCCATTTCTGAATCATGATAGACGCCAGTAAAGGTTCCATCCTCTTCCATCTGAAGTTCTGTTGCCCAGGCACCCACGCCGCTGGAAAATACAAAATACTCCGGAATTTCCTTCCACATGGAATCCTCCGCAGCTGCAACTAATTCTCCCTGTTTCCACGATCCTGCTCCCATCTCATTTACTGATAACAACATAGCTGTCATACAAAAAACTGCTACACATCTTCTACCTTTCACAGTGCCTTTTCCTTTCTTCAGACATATTAACTGTCTTATAATCTCAGTTATTTTCTCTGTGTTTCTATCATGCATTCATGTATCTTTGTTTTTTTTATTATAATTGATTCCTACTAATATGATATTTCCTTCATATTCTTCCAGACTCTGGCAATACTCTTTTTCTTTCATCTGCTGCAACGCTCCTCTGACATCTTTATCCCATTTCAGTTCTATCACCAGTGCTGGTTTATCCGGAAAACTCTTCCTTGGAATATATACTAAATCAGCATATCCTTTTCCTCCTGCCATTTCTCTGTGCACCGTATAATAATTACGTGCCGCATAGAGAGCAAGTGATATCGTATAACTAAGAGCATTCTCATCATTATACTGAATATGCGAAGTTTCAAAGTGCGCCTGCTGCATAGCCACGGCAACCTGCTGTTCTCTCCCCTGCCAGATTGCCTGTAGTGTGTCTGCCGAATTTTTCAACGCCTGTGATACAGTTCCCCAATCAGATACCGCTACCGTATTTACATATTCTGCTCTTATCTCGCTGTTTGGTATCCGTACTGTCTGATACATTTCGTCATATGCCAGATATCCCAAATGAATCAGCAGTGTCAACACATCATCTTCTGTGCGGAATGTTGTCATATCATTCGTAAAACTTCCGATATTTACTGGTATCTGCTCTCCTGCAATCATACTTAGCACATCATCTTTTAAGCCATCAAAATTCAAATCGATATACATCTGAAGTGCCTCAAATGTTTCCGTCTGATTCCAGTAATTTGCTATTTTACCAAGCCGCATGCAGTTTATTACCGATCTTGGACTGTATATAGAATCCACATTCTGAAAAGAATATCCATCATACCAGTTCTTTATTTCCACCATATCCATGTCATATTGCTGACATAACATTTTTACTTCTTCTTCCGTGAATCCAACATAGGACGCCAGTGGACCTGGATCTATCATAGAAAATTCATCAAACATATTCAGGGCAGAGTGTGTTCCATATTTTTTTATTGGAAGAATACCAGTCATATACGCAAGATAAATGCAGGAGCGATCCTTCAACAAGTCTCTCAGAAAATCCAGATATCGTTCCTGTGCTTCATGATCGTTCCTGTATTCTCTGAAAATACAGTCCCATTCATCTATAATAATAATAAAGGGACATCTGTATTTACCGTATATATCCTGCATCGATTCTATTAAATCTGTCCGGTCAAAATAATCTACATCTGGATATTCAACCAGCAATTCTCTTAAAACCAGTTTTTTTATACGCTCCAGCATGTCACCAATACTTTTGCTTCTGCTCAATACTTCCTGCATATTTAAAAAAATAGTATTATACTGATTCAAATGTTGTTTGAAAGTGGTGTTTTTTGCTATTTTGAAATTTTGAAAAAGACTTTCCGAACTACATCCCCTGCTATAATAAGCAGCAAGCATATTTGCTGTCATAGACTTTCCAAACCTGCGAGGTCTGCTAACGCAAACATATTCTTGTAATGTATTGATTACCCCATTGGTATATGCAATCAATTCTGTTTTATCGACATAGATTTCTGAGTGAATCATTCGATCAAACTTTTCATTTCCAGGATTGAAATAATTACCCATCTACAGCCTCCGTTTCGCTTTGAACAAATTGCTTTATAACGTTCTCTTTATAACTATTATAATCGAATCCTGTTCATTTCGCAATTTATAAAACAAAGGGCTCATGAGTAACAATCTTCTCACAAGCCCTCTATCTCTTCATTTTTATAATATTTTACTTCCATTTGCCAACAGTTTAAACTTGGCGCCCAGCATCTCTGCCAGCGGTACTCTTGAGTTGCCTGCCTCATCCAATACCCGGTCATTAAACTTCAGCCATGACAATTCTCGGTTCATCAAATATTTATCTTCTGTTTTTTTCATTTACATTCCTTTCACTCCATTGGATTTACCAACTGACTTTCTCGCATACTTAATTTGCAATCTTTTACATTATAGTTACTCCATGTAAAATTCGTATGCTTTTTTATGTAAAATGAATGTAAATATATTCTGATTTGTTACAGAATGTCGATATATTCTCCCGCCAATGCCTTGTTCATACTTCGCACTGCACAGAATTTTCCGCACATGCTACAGGTATCACTGTGATCTTCTTCCGGACTTCTGCTGTTACGGATTGCTCTTGCTGTCTCTGGATCAAGGGCACAGGCATACTGTGCTTCCCAGTCCAGCTTCTGTCTTGCCTCTGCCATTCTGTCATCTATATCTCTCGCCCCCGGTACACCTTTTGCAATATCTGCTGCATGAGCCGCAATCTTCGATGCGATGATTCCTTGCTTCACATCATCTACATTTGGCAGTGCCAGGTGTTCTGCCGGTGTTACATAACACAGAAAAGCGGCTCCGTTCATTGCTGCAACAGCACCACCGATAGCACTTGTAATATGATCATATCCAGGCGCAATATCTGTTACAATAGGCCCAAGTACATAGAATGGTGCGCCCATACAGATGCTCTGCTGGATCTTCATATTTGCCGCTACCTGATCCAACGGCACATGTCCAGGTCCTTCTACCATTACCTGAACGTTATGTGCCCAGGCGCGTTTCGTCAGTTCACCCAGACGCACCAGCTCCTCTATCTGACATACATCTGACGCATCTGCCAGACATCCCGGTCTGCATGCATCTCCAAGAGAAATGGTAACATCATATTCCTCGCAGATATCCAGAATCTCATCATAATATTCATAGAAAGGATTCTCTTCGCCTGTCATGCTCATCCATGCAAACACCAGACTTCCTCCACGGCTTACAATATTCATTTTACGTTTATGCTTTTTAATCTGTTCAATTGTCTTTCTTGTTATTCCGCAATGCAGAGTCACAAAATCCACTCCATCTTCTGCATGCATCCGGATTACGTCTATAAAATCTCTGGCTGTCAGTGTTGCCAGATCTCTCTGATAATGGATGACGCTGTCATATACCGGAACCGTACCGATCATTGCCGGGCATTCACTGGTCAGTTTTCTGCGAAATGGACGGGTATCACCATGGCTGGACAGATCCATAATGGCCTCTGCACCCATGTTTACCGCACTCATTACCTTCTGCATCTCAATGTCATAATCTTTGCAGTCTCTGGAGACGCCCAGATTGACATTGATTTTCGTGCGCAGCATGCTGCCGACTCCTTCCGGGTTCAGACAGGTGTGGTTCCTGTTTGCGCAGATGGCAACCTTGCCTTCTGCTACCAGCTTCATCAGCGCCTCGGACGTCATATGTTCTTTTTCTGCAACTGTCTGAATCTCAGATGTTACAATTCCTTTTCTTGCTGCGTCCATCTGTGTTGTGTATTCTCTCATTTTCTTCTCCTTCTCCGGGCTTTCTCCCGGTCTTGTATTCACAACATTTTTTCTGCGACAGAAAGTGGTGCTCCCAATCTGCCGCCATATACTCAAAAAAGAGACGCCTGTGAGGGCGTCTCTTAAATGATTCCTTACTCGCTTTGTCTCCCTACGTTGGCATTATCCAAATCAGGTTATGGGTCGAGATATGCATTCTCCTCTCAGCAAGCTTGATACGCCAGCTCCCCGTAACGATTATTCTGTTTTAATTAATATTATACTATTTTTTCAGACTATTTCAAGTCCGGATTCTCTACATAAAAAGTTACTGTTTCTACCATTTATGCATTTTTTTGCAATTTATGTTTGACAAATGTTTTCCATGTTCTCTTTTCGCTTTTTTATAACCGTTTTTGCGCAAAAATGACCCCTACAAATGGTATTATGCCATTCGTAAGGGTCATTCATCATTTCAACAATTTCATACAATATGGAATTATGCGTTCATCTGTGCAGCTACTTCTGCAGCAAAGTCTTCATTTTTCTTTTCCATTCCTTCGCCTGTTTCAAAACGAACGAACTTCTTGATCGCGATCTTTGCGCCGTTAGCTTTTGCTACGGAATCAACATAAGCCTGTACAGACTGTTTTCCATCTTCTGCTTTTACATATACCTGATCCAGCAGACAGATTTCTTTCAGTTCTTTGTTGATACGTCCGTTGATCATTCCCTGGATTACCTTTTCTGGCTTCTGGGATTCTTTCGGATCATTCTTGATCTGAGCTAACAGGATCTCTTTTTCGTGAGCGATATGTTCTTCGCTTACTTCGCTTCTGTTAGTGAACTGAGGCTTCATAGCTGCAACCTGCATGCCAAGATTTCTGGCCATGTCTTTGATCTCATCGTTTACAACATCTGTCACAACGTCGATCAGAACTCCGATCTTTCCGCCTGCATGTGTGTAAGAAGATACAAATCCTTCTGGTTCAACTACTTTTTCAAATCTTCTAATGTTCATGTTTTCGCCGATAACAGCAACCTGTCCTGCCAGTGCTTCCTGAACAGTCTTAGTTGTATCTGGCAGCCATTTTTCTGCCATGAATGCTTCCATGTCTGCTGCATCTGAAGCCATTGCCTGAGCTGCTACTTCGCTTACATATGCCTGGAACTTTTCGTTCTTAGCAACGAAGTCTGTCTCAGCATTTACTTCTACAACAACTGCAGTCTTGTCATCATCAGATACCATAACCTTGCAGATACCTTCTGCTGCAATTCTGCTAGCTTTCTTCTGAGCAGTAGCCAGTCCTTTTTCTCTCAGGAACTCAACTGCCTTGTCCATATCGCCTTCTGTAGCTGTAAGAGCTTTCTTACAATCCATCATACCAGCGCCGGTCATCTCTCTTAACTCTTTTACCATTCCTGCTGTGATAGCCATCTAATTATTCCTCCGTCTCTGCAACAACTTCTTCGATATCAGTTGCTTCTCCACCTTCGAATTCGATTGCTGGTTCTGCTCCCTGATTTGCTTCGATAACAGCATCTGCCATCTTGGAAACGATCAGTTTTACAGCTCTGATAGCATCGTCATTACCTGGGATTACGTAATCCAGTTCTTCTGGGTCACAGTTTGTATCACAGATACCGATCAGTGGAATACCAAGTGTATGTGCTTCCTGTACACAGATTCTTTCTTTCTTAGGGTCAACTACAAAGATAGCATCCGGGATCTTCTTCATTTCTTTGATACCGCCAAGGTTCTTTGTCAGTTTTTCCATTTCTTTCTTTAATGCAATAACTTCTTTCTTTGGCAGAACATCGAATGTTCCGTCAGCTTCCATAGTTTCGATCTCTTTCAGACGTGCGATTCTGCTCTGGATTGTCTTGAAGTTTGTCAGCATACCACCAAGCCATCTTTCGTTTACATAGAACATTCCACATCTCTCAGCTTCTGTCTTAACAGCATCCTGAGCCTGTTTCTTTGTTCCAACGAAGAGGATTGTTCCACCGTTAGCAACAATATCACCTACTGCATTGTAAGCATCGTCAACCATTCCTACAGACTTCTGCAGGTCGATGATGTAGATACCATTTCTTTCTGTGTAGATGTATGGAGCCATCTTAGGGTTCCATCTTCTTGTCTGATGTCCAAAGTGAACACCTGCTTCCAGTAACTGTTTCATTGAAATAACGCTCATTTTACTTCTCCTTTAATATTGGTTTTTCTGCCATATACAATTCATCAGCAGGAACCTTGCGGCACCACCTGCGGACATATGCATATGTGATTTTTGCGACTTGCTAAGTTTAACACAAAAAGGACTTGCATGCAAGTCCTTTTGGTTGTATTTACGCCATTTTATGCAGTTTTGTACATAATGCACATCACTCATGGCGTAATGCATCAATCGGATTCAGGTTGGACGCCTTAATAGACGGTACGAATCCGAAAATGACCCCGATTACCGTTGAGAAAATGACAGATCCAATAATGGCCGGGATACTGATTCCCACCGGAACCTGCGCGATTTTGGAAATCGCCTGTGCCATGGCAATCCCCGCAACAACTCCGATAATTCCGCCCATACTGGTCAGTACAGCCGCTTCCGTCAGGAACTGGGTCAGAATGACCCGTTTTCTTGCTCCAATCGCCTTCTTCAGACCAATTTCACTGGTTCGTTCTGTCACCGATACCAGCATAATATTCATCACACCGATACCACCTACCAGCAGGGAAATGCTGGCGATCCAGATCAACTGCTGATTGGTTGACTGGTTAATCTGCTGCTGCTTTTCTACATTCTCCAACGTGTTTTTTGCACGGTATTTGATCTCGGAGCTGGATGTATTCAGGTATCCGTTCAGGATCTCCGCACAAGGCTTTCCAACAGTTGTCATGGCTTTTACATCTGCTGCTCGAACAGATACATTCTGCGGTTCATCGTACTGATAGATGATCGGCCAGGACTCATACGGAATAAATACCTTTCCGGTAGAGGAATCATCCCCCATGTAAGTATAATATTCATCGATGCTGTTGATCACCGGTTCAAACTCCGACTGCAGCTGTGCCACTCCGACTACGGTAAATGGCTCTCCGCTGATCTCGATGGTTTTCCCCAGTGCACTTTCCTCCTGAAACAGAGTGCTGGCCGCATCCTGATCCAAAATAGCTACTTTATGGAAGTTCTTATAATCACTGTCTATGAATTCTCGCCCGGTACGTACTACATACCCATTGACATTAAAATAGCGGCTGTCAATACCATAAATATCTGCCCCCTGCAGGGACTGGTTCAGATAATAAATCCCGTCTGCATAAGTTCTGGAAACGTAAAAAGTAGCATCCTCCACACCAGATACATTCAGCAATTCTTCACGAATATTCTCTGTCAGAACCGGAATACCATACGGTACGCTGTTCCAGGAAAAATCCAGTGGATTATCCGCACTTCCCTGACTCAGGTTAATGTCTACTGCGTTCGTGCCAGATCCCACCACATTCTGCATCAGCTGTTCATTAGTTCCCTGAATCGTAGATACAATTGCAATAATCGATGCAATACCAATGATAATACCCAGCATAGTCAGAAAGGATCTCATCTTATGTGACCAGATTCCCTGAAAAGATAGTCTTATATTCTCAAGCAAGACTGCTTCCTCCTCTCATTTTGCGTTTTTATCATTCCTCATCTGCCAGCTTCACAGCCGCACCTTCTTTGACAGCTTTGCCATAAGGAAACGCAATCTGATCATCTGTACTTAATCCCTGTTTCACTTCTACATATCCCCATACTGTACCACCGGTACGAATATACTGCTTTTTCAGTTTTTCTTTTTCATCTGCAATATAAACATAACTCTGGCCATTTTCCGAACGGATATAAGCTTTCTCCAGATAGATAGCACCGGTATCTGTCACTGCTGTAGACGGGAATGTTACATTGACAGATTCGTATTCTGACAGGTTCTCCGCTGTCTCTTCATCCACCACAGCCAGCACCGGATAACTGGATGAATTCACATTTCCTGAAGATCCATAATAACTATCTGAACCGTTTTCGGAGCTTGGAAATGAATCAATCTCTGTAATCGTTGCGGTAAAGCTGGCTCCCGTATCCCAGGAACTGCAGTTGACCACCTGATCCACTGCCACTTCCGCCAGATTCAATTCACTGACTGTCGTTTTTACATATTTGCCATTTTCGCTGTCGATTACCATGTAAGCATCTTCACCGCTTCCATTGATCGATTTCACATATCCTTCTACTGCACTGACTACTGTAGACTCTTTCATCTGCTTATTATATTCTTTCAACTTCAGATTTGCCTGACGCTCATCCAGCTTCAGCTTCTGAATCTCCAGCTTCTTTTCTTCTATGGCCTGTGCCAGTTCTTCCGCTGTATAGCCAGAGCCGTCATTATCATTGCCCCATCCCGGATCAGGAACAGAGCCCGGGTCTTCCGGCACCTCTTCTTCATATTTTGTAATACCTGTTTCGCTGTTGAAAATCCAGTAGGTACCCGGTCCGTATCCATGCTCTGTCAGCACTGTGCCATCCAGGTCAATGCTGCGGATAAAGGCTCCTGTGATCGTATCACTTTCACGGATCTCCAGACGTACGTAATATCCGTCGCTGATCCGCTCTGTGCCCTCTTCATTGAATCCCAGCACCCAGTTTACAAAGGTATTTGTAATCTTTACTCCATCTGTTACAAAAAACACATATGGATCTTCTGCGGTTCCGCTTCCTTTGTAAGCACGCATACCTGTTTCATTCAGGGTATTGCTGCCATGCTGCCAGGTCAGTTCAGAGATCGGATTCAGCTTGATCAGTGGTGATTCATCTGGCTGATGATATGTCATGGTGATGCTGACCGTTGCTGATGCATCCCTTTCGTTTAACTGTACATCGGTGACTTTCATCGCATAATTCTGCGTATATCCGGACCACAGTTCGTTCCATTTCTGTTCATCCTCGCCCAGATCGGCTGAATTGATTTTTAAATTCTCCGGGATCTCCAGATCGATCTGTTTCCAGTCTTCTATTGTCATTCCCGCATCTGTATTATCTGTGATCTCTTCTGACGGGGCCGTTGCTTCTTCTGTTGTACTTTCTGTCTCCGCTCCTGTTCCGTTATTCTCAGAAACGCTTTCTGTCATCGCACCTGTTTCTGTAGTAGCCTCTTCCTCTATGCTGGAATCCGTGCCATCCACACCGATGTCTGCCCCGGTCACAGCACTGCTTCCCTGGGTCAGCGTAAAAGTACAGTCCGGATCCTCCTGCTGCATAATACCTTTCTGATAAAAATATGCCTTCATGGATGCCGGACGGCTTTGCACACTGTTCGTTCCATGATTCCAGTGAATCCGGAAATGCATATTCTGCAGTTCAAACGCTGGTGAGGTAGTAATTTCACTCTCTTCTGTTTCACTTTCGCTGCCCGGCTCCTCCTGGTTATTTTCGTTCTGCTCCAGCTGTTCTGCAACGGTTTCTGCTTCCGTCTGCATCTCAGTCATCTCGGTATCCTGCTCTGTCTCGCTTTCTGACACTTCTTCTGTTTCCTTCTCGGAAACAGCTCCGAGAACAGTAATGACCGTATCTTTTTCTTCGCTTCCTGTTCGGACAGTCAGCGTTTCTCCTGCCAGTTCTTCCTGTCCAAGAGCCACCTCCAGATACATATCTTCCAGTTCCGGCATTTTTTCATGCTGCTGATCCAATCCGTCGTGAAATGCAATGGTCAGCTGTACCACATCTTCACTGTCACTTTTCTGAGCCAGCGTAAAGCCTCCGATTTCTGGATAGTCTTCCCCATTTATCTGAGCTGTGCCATATACCTTTCCTTCGATCTGTTTTTTCAGCTTTACGCCTCGGATCAGCATGGTATACGTATCCTGACTGCGAAAATGATGATCTGCATCCTCTTTAAAATGTGGTATCAGCTTTATGCTGCCTTCCAGATTTTCGAGATTGATCTCGCTTGTCTCTCCCTGCTTCAGATCAGCCAGCAGTGGTTCCTCGGCGCCATCAGCCAACTTTACTCTGATATTGGTAAACAGCTTCTCCAGACTCTGGTTATGCTTTGCTTTATCATTTTTTTCTTTTTCACTGCCTTCCTGTCCGCTGTCACTCTGAGCGGTATCTGCTCCTGCTGTATCCAGATCATCTGGTGTCAGCACCTCACCGGAATTGTCTGCCTTACTTTCTGACTGATCAATCACTTCTTCACTTTCGGTTGCCGGACTGCTTTTCTGCGTCTCTGCCGCTTCGCCGGTGTTCTCTGATGCAGCTTCGCTGCTCTCTGCCTGTGTATCCGTTGCAGGAGTCTCTTCGGCACCATCCTCCTGCGCCGCCAGAAGCTCTCTGGTATTGCTTACCAGTCTGGCTTCTTCCTCTCCGCCGTCATCGCCGTCATCTGAATCCACATCATCTGCACTGTCTGGCAGTGTTCCAGAAACATCACTGCTGATGTTTTCCAATATGGCATCTCCCGGCTTTGCATTCTGAAGCTTTTTCAGGTCAGCCTCGGCTGACTTGATCTCCAGTCCCAGTGACATCACCGTGATCTCCTGCAGTTCTTTATCCAGTTCCAGTAAGGTCGTATCATAGCTGAGCAGCTTATCTCCGATTTTTACCTTATCCCCTTCTTTTACGTATACCTGATCAATCACTTTCCCATCCGGTATCCGCACATTCTGGCTGACATTGGACACAACCTGTCCGGATGTTCCATCATCTGAGCCCATAGAAAGCATGTCTCCCATATTCAGTGTTGCCACCGAAGTCACTTCTACTGCTTTGCTGTTATTCTTTCTGATATAGGTCACACCTGCCACTCCTGCACCGGTCACGCCGGTCACAGCCGCCGCAACAATGACCGCTGTCTTCACTTTCTTTTTATTTTTCATTCAGATCCTCCGCCTTCGATTCTCTGTCTTACTCATCCTGATTCAGGTCTCTGTCGCCCAGCTGTCCATCGAAAATGTATACTGTTCTCTTCGCATGCTTTGCAACTTTGGCATCATGGGTGATCATAATGACTGTTACGCCTTCATCATTCAGCTTCTGAAACAGTTCCAGTACCTGCACACTGGACTTGGAATCCAGCGCACCGGTAGGCTCATCTGCCAGCAGTATCTTTGGATTGTTGACCATAGCCCGTGCGATTGCCACTCGCTGCTTCTGTCCACCGGACAACTGTGTCGGCAGGAAATCCATACGTTCCGCCAGTCCGACTCTCTCCAGTGCTTTTGCTGCCCGTTCTTTTCTTTCTTTTTTACTGACCTTCGCATATACCAGCGGCAAACTTACATTTTCCAGCGCAGTCTGCTTTGGCAGCAGCTGAAATGTCTGAAATACGAATCCGATGTTGTTCAGCCGCTCATCTGCAATCTCATTATCATCCAGACCCAGTACATTTTTTCCATTCAGTTCAAAGGAACCTCTGGTCGGTTCATCCAGGCAGCCGATGATATTCATCAGTGTGGATTTTCCCGATCCGGAAGGTCCCATGATCGCCACATACTCGCCCTGTTCCACATGCAGTGTCACCTCTCTGAGTGCCGGTACTACAATCTTCCCGGTCACATAATCTTTATCAATATGATCCAATTTTAAAACCAGTGGTTGTTCCATTTATCCGTTCCTTTTCCTGCCTGTTTCTTTATTCATAGACCTCTTCACCGAATCCGCCGTCTTCAAAAGCATCTTCGTCTGATCCGCCATTTTCATAGAATTCGCCGTCTGAACCGAGATCATCCAGATCTGTCAGGCCATCATCCTCACCGCCCAGATCTTCTCCACCATCGTCTCCGTCCATGCTGTCATCATCTTTATCGTACAGATCCTCTGCATTTCTGGTCACAGGAGCGCCTTCCACACAGTCTTCTCCAGGAAATGCAATATAATCTTCTACGGTCAGACCATCCAGTATCTGATACTTGAAAGTCTCATCATTAAACTCTCCCAGCTTCACTTCCCGTTTTTCCAACTTATCATGACTGTCCACAGCCCATACATAATTCGTAACTGCACCATCCTCATCGGTAATAAAGTAGTAATCTTCCAGCCACAGTCCATCTTCCTCGCCTTCATTTTCCTGACCGTTATCTGCCATCAGATAGACATGCTGTCCCAGCATCAGTCCATCTGAGGAATCCAGATCCACATAGAACGGATAGGTACTGGAACTTGTCATAGAACTGTCTCCGGAATCATTGTATCCCATCATACTGTTTGAATTTCCTGAATTGCTTTCTTTATCTATGCTGGTCAGTGTTCCTTTCCAGGTCTGCGTTTCATCTACACGGGAATACACGATCATATCCATGCCTTCGGATATCTCCGACATATTCTGCTCATTGATTTTTCCCTTAATGCGATATTCCCCTGTTGCCATAATCGTCATGTATGCAGAAGAATCCTCATTATCTGAATTCATACTGGAAGAAGTATCTGAGCTGTCATCCCCTCCGGTATTCGAAGAGATGCTCTTAATAATACCCTGAATCGGACTGGTCACATCTGCATTGGCAATCTGCTTCTTCAGATTCTCCATCTCTGCCTGCTTACTCTTCATTTCATACTGATAACGCTTGATATTGTTCTGCGTTGTCATGATCTGCGTCGTATAGGACAGCTTCTCATCATCCTTGACCTTCGCCCGCTCTTTTTCCAGCTGTGCCACCTGAGACTCCGAAGACTTGATCGATATTTCGTAATTTTCAATATCAATCTCCAGCTGTGTAATCTTGTCCTGCGCATCGTCTGTATCGTATGAAAACAGCTTAGTACCCACCTGTACTTCATCACCCACAGATACATAATTTTTCTTTACCGTAAGTCCGCTGGTCAGCTGAATCTTCTCTGTCTTCTGTGGTTCCACCACTCCGGAATACTTGCTGAACAGTCCTCCCGACCCGGTCAGTCCGGTTATGGTTCCGACAGAATCCACAAAAACAGCATTGGATGTACTTCCACTTTCTTTTTCTGTTCCCAAATGATGCCATATTCCAACACCCGCACCTGCTGCCACTACCACCACAGCAACTGCAATGCCTGCTTTTTTCTTCATATTTTCAACCTCTGTTTATTTCGCAATTTCGCAAACTTTTACTTCTGTATAGTACCATACTCCATTTTCAAATGCACTAGAAAGTTTTGGTTTTCACAATTTCTTCACAGAATTCATGCATAAATCTTAAGATTTTTACATAATTTTCCATATAGTTTGACATTTTTCCTTTTTTCCTATATTATAATTGAATTGTGACATATTATTTTTTATCTTTGTCATATTAAGGAGATACGTATGAAGCGACACTCATGCAGCCTTATTTTGCTGGTATGTTCTGCATGCCTTTACACAGGATGTGGCTATGCGGGACCAGAAAAGGCAGTACGCCGGGAGTTGGATGCCATCCAGAAGCTGGATGAGAACACCATCACATCTTTTGTGTCTTATGAAGACGTTCAGTCTGCTGCCGGTCAGGCAGTCGGTTCCGAACCGGATGCCACTGATGCAATTAAGCTGTTTTTTAAAAATTTCAAATATCATATTGATTCCTCTTCCCAGTCCCAGGACGGTACTGCAGCCACGGTTACTGTCAGCATTACCAACCTGGATGCAAAAGCACTGGCAACGGATCTTTGTCAGGCGATCTACCAGAATTCCTTAAACTATGGTTCTTCTGCTGATCAGGATACCTCGGTTTCCTCGTTTTCTCTGATGAAAGAGTGTCTGGATGAGCACGATTATCCAATGGCTACTACCACTGCGACCTTTCATCTGACTGGACAAGACAACAGTTGGAAGATTGAAGCCAATGCACAGCTGGAAAACGAGCTTGCCGGTGGTCTTGTTGAGTATCTTTCAGACCCTTATCTTCTGGCACCGGAAGATATTCTGGATCTGACTCTGACGCCATTTTGTAACTTTACTGCGCAGGACTGGCAGAATTATCTGAACATTTCTGATATATTTGCTGTTGGCACCAGCCAGGCAGATACCATAGACCAGCTTCTGTTCCAGCAGATTGCCCAGTTCTTTGATTACGAGATCACAGACACTCTGCAGGATGGTGATACAGCCCAGGCCACTGTGAATATTACCAGTCTTGATCTGAATGCTGTGATAGAAAGCAGCCTTGGTCCCCTCAGAGATTATGGCACCTCCACCGAGTCTATTCGTGACAGCGAGGATGACTTTAATGAGAAAACCGGTCAGATTCTGATGGATGCACTGGAGAATAATGTAAGCAGTACCGTTACTCCTGTTACCATTCTTCTCTACAATGACGGACATACCTGGGATCCGGTATTAGACGAATCTTTTACTGATGCCCTTCTCGGCAATCTGGATGAATCACTGTCCTCTTTAAATGAAGCAGTGAAATCTGACTGATCCTGTTTATAAAACAAAATATACCGCAATCCACCGGTTCTATTTTCCGGCAGACTGCGGTATTTCTTATTTTTATCTATTCTTCCTCTGCTTCTGCTACTTCGATGCCCAGTTCCTGCAACTGTTTCTCTTCCACACGCTCCGGTGCTTCTGTCATCAGACAGGATGCATCTTTTACTTTCGGGAATGCAATGACATCACGAATGCTGTCCTGTTTTGCCATCAGCATAACCAGACGGTCCAGTCCATAAGCCAGTCCTGCGTGAGGTGGTACTCCATATTTGAATGCATCAAGCAGGAATCCGAACTGTTCGTGCGCTCTTTCTTTGGTAAATCCAAGGGCTTCAAACATCTTCTCCTGAATATCATTCTGATGGATTCGAACACTTCCTCCACCGATTTCATTTCCATTTAATACGATATCATATGCCTTTGCACGTACACGTCCAGGATCGCTGTCAATATACTGCAGATCTTCTTCCATCGGCATGGTGAATGGATGATGCATGGCTGTGAATCTGTTTTCCTCATCTGACCACTCAAGAAGTGGGAATTCTGTAATCCATACAAAACGGAACTCATTCTTATCCAGCAGTCCCATCTGATTTGCCATCTCCAGACGAAGTGCTCCCAGCACATCCCATACCAGCTTGGTCTTGTCTGCTGCGATGAGAAGCAGGTCTCCGTTCTGTCCGTCCATAGCCTGGATCAGAGCCTGCATCTGTTCTTCTGTCATGAATTTTGCAAAAGAAGATTTTACTGTGCCATCTTCCTGAATCGCTACATAAGCCAGCCCTTTTGCTCCATATCCTTTTACAAACTCTACCAGCTTGTCGATCTTCTTACGAGGCATACTGCCCTGTCCTTTGGCATTGATACCACGTACCGTGCCGCCTGCCTCCAGTGCATTCTTAAATACTGCAAATTCGGTATCTTTTACTACTTCTGAAATATCAGTCAGTTCCATACCAAAACGAAGATCCGGTTTGTCAGAACCGAAACGGTTCATTGCTTCCGTCCAGGTCATTCTCTGAATTGGAAGCTGTACATCCACATCCAGAACTTCTTTGAACAGATAAGCCAGCAGTCTTTCATTTACATCAATAACATCATCTACATCCACGAAGGAAAGCTCCATATCAATCTGTGTGAACTCCGGCTGACGGTCAGCACGCAGGTCTTCATCACGATAACATCTTGCGATCTGGATATAACGGTCATATCCGGAACACATCAGCAACTGCTTATACAGCTGAGGAGACTGTGGCAGCGCATAGAAACAACCTGGATGTACACGGCTTGGTACCAGATAATCTCTTGCTCCTTCTGGTGTGCTTTTGCAAAGTGTCGGTGTCTCGATCTCCAGGAATCCCTCTTTCGCCATAAATGCACGAACCAGTGTCGTAACCTGGGAACGCATCATCAGATTTCTCTGCAGATCCGGTCTTCTCAGGTCGAGATAACGATATTTCAGACGCAGTTCTTCTCTGGTCTTGCTGTCCTCTTCAATCGGGAATGGCGGTGTCTCTGATTCAGATAATACGCGAAGGCTCTTTGCTCTGACTTCAATCTCGCCTGTCTTCAGATTTGGATTCACAGCACCGGAACGGGCTTCTACAATACCTGTCACAGCGATTACGAATTCACTTCTCAGCTTTCCAGCTTTTTCAAATCCTTCTTCATCAATTCCGTTCTCACAGCCGGCCTCAAAAATCAGCTGCATGATACCGGAACGGTCACGTAAATCTACGAATACAATTCCACCCTTGTTACGGCTTTTCTGTACCCATCCCATCAGGGTTACTTCACTGCCGATCATCTCTTTGGTCACTTCTGTACATCTGTGGGATCTATGCAATCCCTTCATTGATTCTGCCATAATCTTTCTCCTTTAAAGCATCTGTTTTATTTCGCAAAAAATTCCACAATCTCAGTATAACCTTCTGCAGCCAGCTGGTCTTTCTGGAACTTTTTATTCTTTTTCATCATATTCATACTCACTGTCGTACCATCTTTGCGTTTTTCTTCTGCCTGACGGAATACATCCAGCAGCTTATCTTTTGGCATATTCTTTTCAATTAAGAAAGCGACTTTTCCCGCCTTATTCGGGACCTGATAGTTCTTCTCCAGAAGCAGCATGACAATTCGTTCAAATCCAATAGAGAATCCACATGCCGGTGTCTGATTACCGGTAAATCGTCCGATCATCTCATCATAACGTCCACCGCCGCCTACAGAACCAGAGAATCCATCAATACTGATCTCAAAAATCGGGCCCGTATAGTAAGACATACCTCGTACCAGTGTCGGATCAAAGACAATCTTAAAGTTCGCGGTACGAACTGTCTCCACGCTTTCAATAATGAGCGCCAGATCATCTGCAGTCTTTTCATCCAACACTCCCTGCAACGTTTCTTTCAGATATTTGACTCCCTCCAGATCCGGTGTTACCTTCTGGAACATCTCCAGATACTTTGTTACCGCTTCTTCCGGGAATCCTTCTTTTTTCAGTTCTTCTTCTACACCTTCCAGACCAATCTTATCCATCTTGTCCAGAATAATGAATACGGTATCATAGCTGTCTGCTTCAAATCCGCTGTAAGCTGCCATAGCCTTCAGAATTCTTCTGTCATTGATACGAATCGTGAAATTTTCAAAATCCAGCTTTCCTACCAATGTAGATGTCGCCAGGATCAGTTCAATCTCTGCCAGAATAGTAGGCTCGCCCAGAATATCAATATCACACTGCATGAACTGACGATATCTGCCTCGCTGTGGTCTGTCGGCGCGCCATACATTTCCCATCTGAAGTGCCTTGAATGGAGATGGCAGGTCGTTGGCATTATTGGCATAATATCTGGACAACGGCAAAGTCAGGTCATAACGAAGCCCTCCATCTACCAGATCGGCTTCAGACTGAGCTGTCTCCAGCTTCAGCTTTTCTCCTCTTTTCAGGATCTTGAAAATCAGTTTTTCATTTTCGCCTCCCTGCTTGCTGGATAAATTCTCAATATGTTCCACACATGGTGTCTCAATTGCAGAAAATCCAAACTGTCCATATGTTTCCCTAATCAGTCCCATGACATAGTTTCTGATCTCCATTTCCTTTGGAGAGATATCTTTCATACCGGTTACCGGTTTCTTTTTCAAACTCATAACATTCCTCCTGTCGTTTTTTTCTCTTCTGTCCAATGTGGTGCATCAATCCTGAGATCCTGGTGATCACACAGTTCTTCTGCCGTATTCTCATGTACCACATCCATCAATGCCAGAAATACTTTCATATCAAAGTTCTTCACTTCTGCCATCATCTGTTCCATTGCTTTTTCAATTGTATATGCCTTCCGGTAAGGACGCTCTGTGGTCAAAGCTGCAAATACATCACACACCCGGAGGATGCGTGCTCCCAGTGGGATTTCTTCGCCTGCTATATTAGATGGATAGCCTGTGCCATCATAGTTCTCATGATGATACAGCACCCATTTTACCAGTTCCTGCGGATACCCCTGTTCCTTCAGTATCGCATACCCGAGAACCGGATGGGTTCGAATATAACGCATTTCTTCGATGCGGAGAATCCGATCTTCTCCCCGTTTAAATACGTTTCGCACCATCTCCTGCTTTCCCACATCATGCAACAATCCCATGACAGCCAGATTATAACATGTTTTTTCATCCAGCAACAGCTTTTTTCCCACCTTATAGGCCAGATTACTTACACAGATCCCATGGGAAATCTCTTTGGAGAGATCACCGTTGATCAGATGATACGTTTGCTTCTTTTCTTTTTTCATTATGAATCCGTTTCCATTAATAACCTTTTTCGCTCAATCATCTCGTCTATACGTTCCACGTAATTCTTAATGTCTTTTACGTTTTCCGTACGTTCTATCAGTTCCCCGGAAACTTTCTTTGACGTTGCTCCGGCTCCCAGCGCCAGAATACTCTGCTTCTCCTCCATAATCAGGATATTGTAAATTCCTGCACTGTCCGGCTTCGCATAACCCACATTTTCAAAATTACCTGCCATATTTTTCTGACGGTAAAGGTAATACGGGGAATGTCCTGCCTGATATGCATATCTGGCGGTCATCTCCATAATCTGCTGATTATTGGTAAATGTCATCTCTTTATATTGATCTTTGAACATATTCAGTCTGGCTGCCCGTTTCACTGCCAGAGAATGCACTGTGATACTGTCTGGATCCAGAGCGGTCACTTCTTTCATGGTATGTTCCACCTGTTCATACTCCTCCCCCGGAAGCCCTACGATCAGATCCATATTAATATTATCAAATCCAAGTTCTCTGGCCAGATGAAATGCTTCCACAGTCTGTTCAACCGTGTGTCTTCGTCCGATGATATCCAGAGTACTCTGATTCATAGTCTGTGGATTGATGGAAATTCTGCTGATACCATGTTTGCGCAGTACTTCCAGCTTTTCTCTGGTAATACTGTCCGGCCGTCCCGCTTCCACAGTAAACTCCTTCAGATAACTGCGGTCAAAGCATTCCTCTATCTTTGTCAGCAGACGATCCATCTGATATGGTTCCAGGGTAGTTGGTGTTCCTCCTCCCATATAGATCGTATCCAGCTTGCGGTTGCGGTAGATTCTGGCACAAGCTTCGATTTCTTTACAAAGTGCATCTAAATACGTATCCACTTTATTCTTCCATACCGAAAGTGGGCTGGAACTAAAAGAACAATACAGGCATATGCTCGGACAAAACGGAATGCCGACATACAGGCTGTATCCATCTTCATAATTGATGTCTTTTAAAATATGCCGTTCCCGATTGGCAATCATGATGGAAAGCGCCGTCTTCTCGTTACTGGTGTAATACGTCTTTCGCATATAATCTGCAATCTCCGTATTCTTCCATCCCTGTTCCAGCAGAGCCATAGGGATCTTCGTCGGCCGGATGCCCGTCAGATTTCCCCACGGAAGATCCTGTCCTGTATAGTCTCTGAGCAATTCGTACAGCATACTTTTCAGCACATTCTTCGTAGCTTTTCGATCTACTTCGTATTCTACCTGCTGCTCTCTCTTCACCAATATCTGTCCGTCACTGTCCTGAAACACCAGTGTGATCTTATCCGGCTGATAATCCACCACCAGTTTTTTCTCCCATCCTTCCGGATGTGGTTCCGCTTCCTGATACACAGGAACATCCATTCCCGGATAAAAAGCCCGTATCAGGGAATGGATATCGTATTCAAAATCTCTTTTATTTAACTGTACAGCAATCATATTCATTTCCTTTAACTATAAGGATTATATCTTTTTTCATCGGCAATGCTGGTGTCGCAGTCATGTCCCGGAAGTACTCTTGTCTCATCCGGCAATATGGACAACAGCCGCTGTACGGATCTTCTTAATTCTCCCATACTTCCTGTGGGCAGATCCGTTCTTCCCACAGAATGATAAAAAAGGGTATCTCCTGCAAACAGCACCCGTTCCGATGCTACATAATAGCATGCTCCCCCTTTGGTATGACCAGGAGTATGGTAAGCAGTTATCTCAAATCCTGCCACGGAAATCACTTCTTCGTCTTTCAGTTCCTGATCACATTTCACGGTAAATGCAGATGCCCAGTTGCAGGACAGATTCAGTGTAGAATCCTCCATAACCACCACTTCGGCTGCCATAGCATATACCGGAACCTGAAAACGTTTCTTCAATTCTGATACAGCTCCAATATGATCAAAATGACCATGGGTCAACAAAATGGCTTTTAACGTTACTCCTGCCTGTGTAATCCACAGGGCAATATCTTCTGCCCGATCTGCCGGATCTACCAGAAATGCTTCTTTCGTCTCCGTGTTGATTCCAAGATAAACATTTGTTGCCACTGGTCCAATGACACGCTGTTCTATTTTTAACTTTCCCATCGCTGCTCCTTATCCGGTGGTTCGCTCAATATCAATTACACTTTCCACCTGTCTGAGTTTGGCAATCAGAGAATCCAGTTCTCCTCTGCTTCCTACTTCGAAAGAAAGAGAAATCGTTGCAGTTCCCTGCTTGCTGGTTCTGGAATTGACTCCTATCATATCAATCTGGCGTTCTGTAAATATCTTCGAAATATCTACCAGCAGTCCAGTTCGATTGTTTCCAAATATCTTGATCTCAGCCGGGTATCTGCCGGACATGTCTCCTGCTGCCTGCCATTCTGCGTCAATCAGTCTTACCCGATCCTCCCCTGGCAGGTGAATCATATTCACACAGTCTGTCCGGTGAATCGTCACACCACGGCCTCTGGTGACAAACCCAACGATCTCATCTCCCGGTACCGGACTGCAGCACTTGGCAAAACGAACTGCCACATCGTCAATTCCTTTTACCACAATTCCACTCTTATTATGTGTTCTGCGGTTTTTGTCTTTTCCGGCTGTCTGCACCTGTGTGCCGGTATTCTCTACGGCCTGCAGTACCTGTGCATCGGTCAGCTCTTTTTTCTGTTTTTTCTTGTATTCCTCTAAAAGGCGGTTTCCCACCTGTCCTTCTTTCAGACCACCATGTCCGATCGCAGCCATCACAGAATCCCAGTCACGGAATCCGTATTTTGCCATTACTGCCTGCATAAACTCCGGCTTAAGCAAATCACTCTGCACAATGCCCTTGGCCTTACAATAGCTGGCAAACAGACTCTGTCCTTTGACAATATTGTCCTCTTTCAGTTCCTGCTTAAACCACTGATTAATCTTATTCTTTGCCTGGGTACTCTTTACAATCTTCAGCCAGTCTCGGCTTGGTCCCTTGGAGTTCTGTGAAGTAATGACTTCCACCCGGTCTCCATTCTGGATCACATAATCGATGTTCACCAGCTTGCCATTTACCCTGGCTCCCACCATCTTATTACCAACCGCAGAATGTACGCTATATGCAAAGTCAATAGGTGTAGAGCCTGCCGGAAGATTCTTCACATCTCCTGCAGGTGTAAAACAATATACATTTTCTGCGAACAGATCCAGATCGCTTTTTAACAGATTCATAAACTCTCTGTTATCAGACATATCCCTCTGCCACTCCAGAATCTGACGCAGCCAGGTCATCTTCGCTTCTTCCTGATTACCTGTTGACTTCTTGCCATCAGACTGCTCCTTGTACTTCCAGTGAGCTGCAATACCATATTCTGCAGTTCGATGCATCTCAAAGGTACGAATCTGAATCTCAAACGGTGTACCGTTTGGTCCAATCAGAGTTGTATGAAGTGACTGATACATATTGGGCTTTGGCATAGCAATGTAATCCTTGAAACGCCCCGGAATCGGAGTATACATTTCATGAATCACACCAAGGGCAGCATAACAGTCTTTTACTGTATCCACAATAATCCGAACTGCAAACAGGTCATAGATCTGATCCAGTGTCTTGTCCTGATTCACCATTTTCTTATAGATACTGAAGAAATGTTTCACTCTTCCATCTACCTGTGCCTTGATCCCTGCCTCGTCAATATGCTTTTTCACATGATCTACAATACTCTGAACAAACTTCTCACGCTCTGTTTTACGCAATGCAATCTTTTCCACCAGATCATAATAGACATCCGGCTGCAAATATTTCAGAGAAAGGTCATCCAGTTCTACCTTGATCTTGGAAATACCAAGCCGCTGTGCAATCGGCGCATAAATGTCCATGGTCTCTCTGGCTTTTTCCTTTTGCTTTTCCGGGCGCATGTACTTCAGCGTACGCATATTATGCAGGCGGTCCGCCAGCTTGATAATAATGACACGGATATCCTTCGCCATAGCCAGAAACATTTTTCGTAAATTCTCAGCCTGAACTTCTACTTTATCTGCTGAATAGCTCAGCTGTCCCAGCTTGGTAACACCATCTACCAGCTGTGCCACTTCTTCTCCGAACTCTTCTTTAATCTCGTCATAGGTCATGACGGTATCTTCTACTACATCATGAAGCAGTCCCGCTGCAATGGTCTCTTTATCCATCTCCAGATCTGCAAGAATGATGCCTACACATAACGGATGAATGATATAAGGCTCACCGGACTTTCTTTTCTGATCCTTATGTGCTTCTGCCGCTACCTGATAGGCTTTCTCAATCAAAGACAAATCTGCAGACGGATGGTACTTCCGAATTCCTGCCAGCAGCTCCTGATGCAGTTCCTCCGGATCTGTGAAATCTTCCATCTTTTTCACACTGGCTTCCACTTTTTTGATTTCTTCAAGTTTTGTTGTGTTCTCTGTGTTATTCATCTAATCACCGTCTAAATCTGGATTTCTTTTCCGGAACTTTTACTTTCCGTCATAACGGATTACGGATGCTACTTCATAATCCTTTAACTTTTCTCTTCCCTTTAAACCGGCCAGTTCAATCAGGAATACATTCTTCGCTACAACTCCACCCAGTTCTTCAATCAGCTTGTTGCATGCTTCCAGAGTTCCACCCGTAGCTAAAAGGTCATCAATGACCACTACTCTCTGTCCTGGCTTAATAGCATCCTTATGCATCTCAATCTCGGCTGTACCATATTCCAGATCATAGGAACGTGAAACGGTCTCACAAGGAAGTTTACCTTTTTTTCGAATTAAAACAAATGGCTTGTGTAAATTGTAAGCAATCGGAGCTCCAAAAATGAATCCTCTGGATTCTGTACCTGCGATCACATCTACCTTATCTGCATCAATCAGCGCCTGCATCTCGTCAATCGCCATATGCAGACCTTCTGCATCCTGCAGTACACTTGTAATATCACGGAAAATAATCCCCGGTTCCGGGAAATCAGGGATACTTCTTACATATTCTTCCACAGATTTCTTCATTTGTTTCTCCTCCACTCCAAAAAGATTCCTAATTTAATTATTATGAAAAAAATAAATGCTATCTTGAAGTATAGCATTTATTAGTCTTAGAATCAAATATAAATTTGTAATCGTCCAAAAGCGTAAATTCCAGTCATCCGGCAAACAGATAATCTCTGTAAAGCAAAAAAAAGATGCAGGAGATGGGACTTGAACCCACACGGTCTTAACGACCACAGGCACCTGAAGCCTGCGCGTCTGCCAATTCCGCCACTCCTGCATTTCTTATGTGCTTCGTGTTCCTTAGCACGTTTATTAGTATACAATGGACTTTCTAAAAAGTCAACCACTTTTTTTAACTTTTTCTTTGCTTCTTTTCCGCGGTTATATTAACGCTTGTATTGAGGTCACAAATGAAATACCTGTCTAAACAAATCGATACATAAAAAGATCCATCCGAATGGATGAACCTTTTAATATGCGGAAGATGGGACTTGAACCCACACGGTGTAACCACCACAAGATCCTTAGTCTTGCTCGTCTGCCAATTCCGACACTTCCGCAAGCAAGAAATATTATATCCATATGCGCGGGAATTGTCAAGTATTTTTTCACACTATAATATTTTTCTCATGACTTCCAGTAGATCTCACATTGTCGGTCATCTAATCCGTCAATAAATCTCCTTTTATATTGAAGAAAATCCTCCAAATCCATCATAATATGATACAAAATGGCCCGGCTTTCAAATTCTCCACGTGTTTGAGGCAATGACGACTCTCTAAAAGAATCCAGTATTTCTTCCAAATGATGCAGCTGGGCTTCTGGTAAATTGTGCTCTACAATAAAATCGCTCAGATATAACATATATTCTGCAATGATGTGCGCCTGCTCCGGCACAGTCCGGATCTTTTGCATTTCGTAATGTAGATTATGCAGAATCTGACACTGATTATAACGCATTTCAAAATAAGATATATAATATTCCGGATGAGAATGGAACGTGTTATTTTGATATTCATAGGCTTCTTTCACACATCCCTGAATATCCTGTTCCAGACAGACAATATCTGCCCAGACATCTCGCTCCATTGTTTTATTGGAAAGATAGGCAGCCAACGCCCCCATCAGCATCTGAAGACGACCTTCTATTAAGGAAATATTGGAAATGATATGCTGCTTATGCCGATAATTCATTTGAAACAGATTAAATAATACTGCCAGAATAATGCCCAGCAAAATCAGCAAAAATTCATTGATTACTGCCTGTCCCATATGATCCCTTTGCGTAAGCAGATGAGCAGCTACTACTGCATTAACAGAAAGAGTTGCCCGCAGATCCAGGAGTTCACTAAAAAAAACAAGAACTGTAAGCAGTAATCCATAGGCCATCCACGGAATCGGAATCAACGGATAAAAAATGAGCGCTAACAGAATCGTAAACAGAAACGTGACAATACGCCAAAGAGACAAACGTAAAGTTCCCATTTCGTAGTAAGTAATGTCAGCAATGTGATTGTCCCGGCAGAAATCGCATATTCCAGATTTAGATATTCAGCCAGATGTAATGCTGCACAACTTCCGATACCTATTTTCAAAGATAAAATCAAAAATTTTCTATATTTTTCCATAAGCCTCCCGAGCATATTTCATTTTTGTGAGTATAACATAGATAAATCGGAGTGTCAAAATCCTCAGATACATATAATACGATAAACTGGAAAATTGGAGGGTGAATAATTCCATTTTTTTCTTGACAATTCTTCTATATATAGATATAATATTTATTGCTTGCGGAAGTGTCGGAATTGGCAGACGAGCAAGACTAAGGATCTTGTGGTGGTTACACCGTGTGGGTTCAAGTCCCATCTTCGCATCATTCAATTAAAAAGTCCCATCTTTTGGATGGGGCTTTTTGTTTTAGGAACGAAGGGAACTTACACTAAATATTTCCGAAAGAAGGCGCATTCTTCATCATTACATTTCTGCCCTTCTGTCTCCTGAATAGTTACATGAAATACATGATATAATGGCTTTTCTTCTGTTCCATAGGTTTTAAACTCATAATACACATCGTTTTTCTTCAAAGCATCTTCCAACACTTTTGCCTGTGATCTGCAAAAATCCCCTATTGCTGTCATCAGATAAACCGGCGGAAACTGAGGTGTGATGTGATTTGTCAGGTTTACCAATGCCCGTTCTCTAATCGATCCATTTTCTGGCAACAAATCTTCCATTAAGTCCTCATCCTCTTCCCTTCCCAATACTTCGTTATCTGCAAGTGGATTATATACCCCACAATTTAATCCCAGAGCTTTTGGAATAAACCCATTAGGAATTACAAAATTATACTGCATAGCATATCTCTCATTGGTGCAGATTGCACTATAGATTCCACAAAGATGTCCACCGGCTGAATCTCCTACCATAAATACATGTTCCATATCCAGTCCGTATTTATCCCCATTCTGATACATCCAGGTGATCACATTGTTGATATCCTCCAACTGTGCCGGGAATTTTGCTTCCGGAGCCAGACGATAGGAAAAATTCACCACTGCAAATCCTCTCTGCGCCAGTGACATACCATAGAACTGGTAAATTTCTTTATCTCCATAGACCCAGCCACCGCCATGAATATTCACAATCACTGGTAATTTCCCATCCTGTTTCTTTGGACGATAAACATCCAGAAGATTCCAGACCAGATCCTCTCCATAGGAAATATTATCAAATCGCTGAATATCATCTGGCGTAGTCAGACCTGCATCTCTCTTTGCATCTCCAATCTTCCATTCTCGTCTTACTCTTTCACTTGTATGTGACATTTTCTCATATCCTTTCCTTTTTCATCTACTCATCAGATTATTGAATTTTGGCATTACACCTGTAAAAGCACTGAACAGACACGATTTTTTTCATTATCGCATGTTCCCCAGGCATTTACAATATACTGGCATGATAAAAAAGCTTACTATTCACTCCATTATCTGCAACCAAAATGACGGCTTTGACATAAGTGTTACTTGTATGATAAAGTGAATACGGTATAATATATCGAAAAATTATTTGTGTAACATCCAGGAAGGGACTCTGTTATGAATTATAAGAACATTATATTCGACTTTGGAAATGTGGTGGGGAGCTTTGATGCGGATTATATTTTAAATCATTATGTTGACAATAAAAAGGATTTCCAGATCCTGTCCGATGCTATTTTTCACAACTGGCCTGCATTAGACGCCGGAACTGTAGATTATGATCAGGTTGCAGCCGAAACCATTGCAATTCTTCCAAATCGTCTGAAGGGAACTGCCCATGACTTCTATGATAACTGGTTCCAGTATGTAAATCCACTTTCTGATACCTGGGACTTTATTCACGAATTAAAAGTGGCCGGTTACTCCATTTATCTTTTATCCAATGCCTCTACCCGCTTTGCAGAAGTAGCCAAACAATATTATTCCATCTTAAATGAATTTGACGGAATCGTTTTTTCTGCTCCGCTGAAACTGGCCAAACCGGATCCGGCCATTTATCGTTATTTGTTTGATACTTATCAGCTAAAACCAGAAGAATGCTTTTTCCTGGATGATCTTGCAGAAAATATTGCAGCCGGACAGGCTCTGGGAATGAATGGCATCGTCTTTACCGGAGACATTCCGGCAGTAAAAAAGGCTATCGGTTTTTAGTCGATAGTCTTTCTGTTATATAGGTATTTTTATAACTAAAAAAAGATCCAGGATTTTCCTGAATCTCAAATAAAAGGTTTTGTACCTTCAAAACCGCATACGGTAAATACTTTTTTCATCCGTGTTTCCCAAACTATTCAGGTCAAGCCTTCGACCTATTAGTGACAGTCAGCTCCATACATTACTGCACTTCCACCTCTGCCCTATCTACCTCGTCGTCTTCAAGGGGTCTTATTGCTTTCGCATGGG
>QUMM01000049.1 GCA_003435055.1 Lachnospiraceae bacterium OF09-6 | reverse complement strand
ATGGTGATTTAGAATAAAAAAATGACAGTTTTGTAAACTGATTTAGAATAAAAAAATGACAGTTTTGTAAACTGAAATACACAAAAATAGTGTAAATAAATTGTAAAAAATATATAAATGAGGAAAAAATAATGCAATTTATTGTGGAATATGGAAAATAATAATGCATTTTGAAAGATATGGAGATGCTATGATATTGTACATCAGGAAGAACAATTTAGAGAAGACGGGAGGGACAAATTTGACCAACAGACAAAGCAGAATATTGAAAGAACTGTATTGGACAGAAGAATATATATCTGCAGAGAAGCTGGCGGAACGGTTTGGATTTTCTGTTAAGACAATCAGAAATGATATTGGATACCTGAAAAAATGGATTCAGGAGAAAGAACTGGGAAAAATCACATCAAAAAATAATGCTGGCTTTCATTTAGAAATTACAGAAGAAAACTGGAAGATTGCATTGAAAGAAATAAGCGGTGACAAGAATCGAAAAAGTGGATTGGAGCAGAATTTTGAACATTTCTCAGTTGTAGAAGCACTGCTGAAAGAAGACATTGTTCAGATAAATAAACTGACTTCGGAATTATATGTAAGCCGCAATATGATGGACAGCTATCTTCAAAAAGCGACAGAATGGTTTCATAAAAGGGGAATATCTGTAATAAAAAAACGTGGCGCCGGTATGTCGTTACAAACTACAGAACATAATTATCGATTAGCTTTATGGGCATATTATGTGGAACATATTATGAAAGATACGGAAAAAAGCAGAGAATTTTTGTGGGGATTCCGTAACGAGGGTGTAGAGCAGAGCATAAAAGACCTGGAAAGAAAGTATGATCTTTCATTCAGTTATGATGGATATCGAAAACTCATGTTTTTGTTAAGTGTGATGATAGTACGTATCAGAAAGAATAATACGAATAAGGAATCACTTTTATTACAAAAATCAGGTTTGTACTATAAAATGGCGAAAGAATGTCGAAGCTTCTGGAAAAATCTTATAAAGTAGAAATTTCAGAAAGTGAAATAGCATATCTGCAAACGGTACTTGCATCAGCAGAACTTCAGGAAATCAATAATCCGCAGATATATAGTCAATTTGCAGAAGAAAATAAAGAACTGATCTATCTGATTCCAGAGTGTATCCAAATTGTAGAGAAAATTCTCAATGTCAGTCTGGAAACAGATGTATGGTTTCAGAACAGTTTGATTTATTACGCAGTATCACTTCAATATAATTTGAAATATGGCATTAGTGTTCAGAATAAGGTAACGGACTGGGCACGAATCAATTATCCTGATATTTATGTAGCAGCATTATCTGTGGGGCATATATTAGAACCTAAATTTGAGAAAAATTTATCGGAAAATGAGATTTCACAGATCACTATTTTAATAGCAGCTGCAATGGAGCAGACAAGAGCCGGAATCCGAACATGCATTGTATGTGACTACAATGTAGGAACATCGCGATTGCTGCAGGAACAGTTAAAAAGAGAATTTCCGATGATACAGGTAACAGCATTATTGACGCCGAGAGATAAAGAAAAAATACGAAAATGTCAATGTGAACTTATCCTGACTACAGTAGCATTAAATGGATTGCAGCTTGGAAGAAGTGTAATACAAATTCATAACATGCTTGGTGCAGAAGAAAAAAATAAGATTGCGGAGTATATAAAGGGCTATACAGGAAGAAAGACTGTGATACAGAAAAGAGAAGCTAAAAATAGTTCATATCAGTTGATAAAGGAACCATTTATCTTTCATATTACAGAGAAGATAAAAAAAGAAGCGTTGCTGCATCAGATGTGCGAAAAGTTATATTGCAACGGGATGGTGAGCAAAAATTATGAAGAGACTGTGCTTTACCGTGAAACAGTAGCCTCCACCGCATTGTCAAACAGGGTGGCCATTCCCCATGGAATGCCAGAATATGTAAAACAGCCAACGGTAGCAATAGCTGTTTTAGACAATCCGATCAAATGGAATGAGGTCGGAAAAGAAGTGGAAACTGTATTTTTGCTGGCAGTAAATCTGGAAAAAAAATTTGGAGCAAAAGAACAGATCATAGCATTTTATACGGCTTTAGTCTCACTGGTAGATCATCCGGAAGAATATGAACATTTTCGTGAATTAAAAACAGAAAAAGAAATGCAGAATTATATGAATAGAAAAATTATGGAGGAGAAAAAGAATGGTAAGTAAAGAAATGAGGATGAAAAACGAGGAAGGGCTTCATGCAAGACCTGCAACAGATTTTACAACCATAGCGGGAGAATTTCAGAGCAAGGTGACGATACATAAGGATGATATGGATTTTAATGGAAAAAGTATTTTGAAGGTTTTATCAGCCTGTGTATGTCAGGGAGATACTTTTACATTGATTACCGATGGGATCGATGAAGAGGCGGCAATGAAAAAATTATCAGGATTTATAGAAAATCTGAATGATTAGAGGAGGAGAAATGGAAGAGTTAGTATTAAAAGATGTCATTAATCCAGACGCAGTAGCAGTAGATGTGGATGCAAAAAATAAAGAGGAAGCATTTCAATATGCGACAGAACTCTTATATCGATCAGGAGTATTAACATCTATGGAGGATTTTAAGAAAGACCTTTATCTCAGAGAAGCAGAGGGACAGACCGGAATCGGAGAAGGTGTGGCAATTCCACATGGAAAATCAAAATATGTAAGTAAGACATGTATTGCTATTTTGAAGTTAAAACAGCCGATTGAATGGGAAACAGCAGACGGAAAGCCAGTATCTGTTTTAGTAATGTTTGCAGTAAATGAAGCAGATAAAAGTAAATATTTCTTAAAACTGATGGCACAGGTAGCACGAAGATTAGCTCAGGATGGGGTATGTAAGAGACTCTTATCATGCCAGACCAGTCAGGAGCTTATCGATACATTATCATAAAGGAAGGGGGACCTATATATGAACATCGTAGGAGTATCTGCTTGCAGTGCGGGAATCGCGCATACATACATTGCAAAGGAGAAAATCGAACAGGCAGCAAAATTGCTGGGGCACAAATGTAAAATTGAAACACAGGGAAGCATCGGAGTAGAAGATGAGCTAACTGCCGCAGATATCGCGGAAGCGGATGTTGTATTACTGGCCGTGGATATTAAGATCCATGGGGAAGAACGTTTTAAAGGCAAACCAGTTGTGAAAATGCCTATTACAAAGGTAACAAACAATCCGGTAGGCGTACTGCAAAGTATCGAAAAAGCGTTAAAGAAAAAATAAAGCGGAAAGATAAAGTATAGGGAGGTTAGAAATGAAACAGGCATTATCGACAATAAAAAAGCATGTTTTAACAGGTATTTCTTATATGATACCAATTGTTGTGGCAGGCGGTATCCTTCAGGCAATCGGTGTAGCTATTTGTGGAACAGAAATTTCTCAGATGGAAGGTCAGACATTGATCTGGTATATCTGGAAATGTGGTAATCTTGGAATGTCGCTTGTTGTACCGGTTATTTGTGCTGCAATAGCATATTCGATTGCTGACAGACCGGCAATCGCACCAGGTTTAATTTTAGGATTTGTGGCGACCTATACGTATACAGGATTCATAGGTGGTATCTGTGCAGGATTCTTTGTAGGATATACGGTATTGTTTATAAAGAAGTATCTGAAAGTGCCAAAAGCAATGAAGGGCTTGGTTCCGATTCTGATCATGCCACTGGTGACAACATTGTTCTGTGGATTCGTATATTTTACCGTAATCGGAAAACCAATTTCCATGTTGATGAATGCAATTGTAACTGGACTGACTAATATGCAGGGCGGATCTAAATTCCTGCTGGGAAGTATCCTGGGCGGAATGTGCGGCGTTGATTTTGGTGGTCCGTTCAGTAAAATGGCATCTACATTTGCAAATGGTCTTCTGGTAGATGGTGTATGTGGACCGGAAGCGGTAAAACTGGTTTGCTGTATGATTCCACCGGTTGGAATTACTCTTTCCTGCCTGTTAAATAAGAAAAAATGGACACTGCAGGAACGCGATACGATCAAATCTACATTTGTTATGGGAATCTGTATGATTACAGAAGGATGTATTCCACTGGCAATGAATGATCCGCTCAGAGTTATCTGCTCTTCTGTAATTGCAACGGCAATTACCGGTGGTGTGACTATGGTACTTGGAATTGAAAATTATGTAACAGCGGGAGGATGGTTTATCATTCCTCTTTCCAATAAGCCAGTACTGATGGCTGGAATGATTCTCATGGGTGGAGTGATCATGGCTGTAATTCTCACATTCTGGAAAAAAGATGCAAAAGAGGATGATGTATCCATGTTATCAGCAGAAGGTGCGGAAGAAGAAGAAATTACATTTGAGAATATGTAACAAGCAACTGCCATCAGGAAATCTTGATGGCAGTAAAACTTACAGGAGGACAGAATGCTTTTAAATTTAGAGGAAATCTTAAAACCGGCAAAAGAGTATAATTTTGCGGTGGGTGCTTTTAATGTAACGGAAAGCACCATGTTTCAGGCAATTGTGGAAAAAGCAGAAGAATTAAAAGCACCGGTGATTATTCAGGTGTCACCAAATGAATTTGCCTTTTCAGAAAAAGAATTATATTTATATTTTACAGAGCGCTTAAAAAAGAGCAGCAATCCATTTGCACTGCATTATGACCACAGTAAGTCATTTGCAGGATGTGCACAGGCAATGCAGGCTGGTTTTACATCTGTGATGTACGACGGTTCCAGATTAAGTTACCGGGAAAATGTCGAAAATATCAGAAAAGTAACAGAACTGGCACATGCACTCGGGGTAAGTGTTGAGGGCGAAATCGGAGCCATAGGAGAAACTCAGGATTTTGAAGCAGGAATTGTGGCAGACATGATCTATACAAAGCCAGAAGATGCAGTGCGTTTTGTAAAAGTTACAGGAGTAGATGCACTGGCAGTATCAATTGGAACGGTTCATGGGCTGATTCCCAAGGGATATACACCGGAATTGCAATTGGAGCTTCTGAAAGAGATAGCAAGTGTAGTAGAAGTACCGCTGGTATTACATGGTGGTTCCGGAACACCGGAAGATGCAGTGGCTGAGGCATGCCACAGTGGCATACATAAAGTAAATATATCAAGTGAATTTAAACATGCTTACTATCAGAGTGTAAAAGAATTTGTAACAGAAAATCCAACCGCAGTAAGCCCGACACTTACTTTAAAACAGGCAGTAAAAGAAGTGAAAAAAGTGGTAGAACGAAAATTAAACGTATTTGGGGCGGTAGGAATGAGCAGATATTACGGAAAAGCCAAACCATTTGGTGCAGAAGCAGCTGAGAGAAAAACAACTATAAAAGAATAGCAGGAGGGTATAAAATGTATACAGATATTAAAACAATTCTTGATGATGCAGTAAAAAATCATTATGCAGTGATTGCAGCCAGTGCAGTCAATCTCGAACTGGCAAGAGGAATTATTGGAGCGGCAGATGCGGAACAGGCTCCATTGATTATTTTATTGGGACAGGGACAGATGACAAGACATGCACGTCCTGAAGTGATGGTTCCTTTATTTAAAACACTTGCTGAGGAAACGAATGTGCCGGTAGCATTGATCCTTGATCATGGCAGAGATTGGGATATGATTACCAAAGCTTTTCGTAGTGGATTTTCTTCTATTATGATTGATGCATCAGCTTATGATATGCAGGAAAACATAAAAAGAACGAAAAAGGTAGTGGAATTATGCCATGCACAGGGAGTTGCAGTAGAAGGTGAACTCGGACATGTAGGGCAGGCAGCTACTATGGATGGACTGGATACATCTATGTATACCAAACCGGAAGAAGTCATTGAGTTTGTAAATGCAACGCATGTGGATTCTCTTGCAATTGCCTGCGGAACCGCTCATGGCAAATATCCGGATGGTTTTGTACCAACACTTAACTTTGATATTATTCGTGAAGTAAAAAAAGTTACCAATGTTCCAATCGCACTTCATGGAACATCCGGAGCAGGTGACGAGAATATTAAGAAAGCAGTAGAAGCCGGAATTAATAAGATCAATATTTGTACAGATATTTTTAATTATTGCAGAGATAATTCCCTGAAAATGCTGCAGGAAAATCCAAATTATGATTACTTACAGTTCCTTATTGACGTAGAACAAAAAGCAAAAGAAATTACCCGCCACTTTATCAGTTTAAGTGGTTCGACAGGAAAAGCGGCAAACTTTAAGAAAACATACAATTTTAATCATGATATTTCCAAAATAGATGTTGGAGTCGGAGAATAAACATGAAACAGATAAACGGACTGGCAGCGGCTACAGGGTTTGCCAAAGGCATTGTAGTAACAGCAGAGGTCAAAGAACAATCAGTAAAAAGGCAATCATTAGATGAAATAAAAAAGGAATGTATTCTTCAGACAGAACAGCTTTATGAAAAAACCTGTCTGGAATTAGGTGAAGAGAGCGGAAAAATATTCAAAGCATATCTTGCACTTCTGGAAGATCCATGCCTTTACGAAAGCGTAGAAGAGCATTTGAAAAATGGCAGAGAACTGGCAGAGGCTCTGGAGCATGGATTTGAAGAAAATGCAGCGATATTTGACAGCATGAAAAATGAGTACATGCAGCAAAGGGCAGAGGATATCAGGGCATTAAAGAAAATGCACCTGGAATGTCTGAATGGACAGAAAAAAGTTTTTCACATTCCAGATGGTGATCAACCGTATATTGTGGCTGCTGATGAACTTACACCAGTAGATACCATGAAACTGGATCAGAAGCGTTTGGCTGGCCTGATTACGAAGTTTGGAGGAGCTACCTCACATGTAGTGATATTGGCTAAAACGCTTGGCATTCCGGCAATCATAGGAGTAAAAGATCTGGAAGAGATTCATGAGTCGGATATTATTTTTCTGGATGGCGAAAAGGGTGTGATCACTGTTTGCCCTGATGAAGAAACACGGATTGACTGGGAAAACGGATATCAGAACTGGATGAAACAAAAAGAAATTATGAATCATTTGCAGCCAGGGCCAGTCTATACGGAAGATGGAACGCAGGTGCATATATCTGTAAACATTGGCGGTTCAAAAGATATTGCAGATATGGACTTTTCTTCGCTATACGGAATTGGTCTGTACAGAACAGAGTTTTTATTCACTGATTTGGAAAAGAAGCCAGATGTTGAAGCACAAAGAAAAGAATATCAGAAGGTATTTGACAAAGTCGGAAATAAGGATCTGATTATTCGGACTTTGGATATTGGAGGGGATAAGCAGATTTCGTATTTAGACCTTCCGAAAGAAGAGAATCCGTTTTTGGGATGTCGCGGGGTACGATTGTGCTTAAAGGAACGCTTTTTATTCGAGGAACAGCTGGAAGCGCTGGTCAGAGCATCGAATGGAAAATCATTTTCTATTATGTTTCCGATGGTAGATGTACTGGAAGAATTTTTAGAAGCAAAACAACTATTAAAAAAAGTTTGCGACAAATTACGTAAAGAAGGATGTGTAGTCAGCCGGGATATTAAGACCGGAATTATGGTGGAAACACCTGCAGCGGCAATCTGCATAGATCAATTTATGAGCAATGTAGATTTTGTCAGTATCGGAACCAATGATTTAACCCAATATATAATGGCTGCAGACAGAGGAAATGCCTCTTTGAATACGCTTCAGACAATTTATCAGCCGGCCGTAGTGCGTATGATATGTCATGTTATCCAAACTTGTCAGAAACATAATGTGAAGGTGAGCGTATGTGGAGAAGCAGGATCGGATCCGAAATATCTGAAGTTAATGATAGGGATGGGACTTCGCTATGTCAGTGTTAGTAAATCATTGGTAAATCAGGCTCGATATAGCGTGTTACAGACCTCTGTAAGTGAAATGGAGAATAAAGTAGAACAAGTATTGCAGGCATCAAAGGTAGCAGAAATACGAAAATTAATATAGCAGGAGAAAATAGAAATGTCTTATTTTGTTCAGAAGAATCAGGTACAGGAAATGAATTCAGGAAATGGACACAGTTCTTTTCCTATGTTAAGTGAAAAGCAGGGATGCGTCAATGATTGTGCCGGTGGTATCAGCTATTACCGTGATACGGAATATACACCGGCTGCAGTTCATGACTTTCAGGAAGGCTTTATTGTACTGGAAGGAAAAGGAAGCGCAAGAGTTGGGGCAGAAGAATGTATGTTGGAAAAAGAAACGGCATTTATCGTTCCGGCAGGTGTGGAGCATCAGCTGAGAGCTTCAGATCAAAATCAGCCTCTGGTGTTATTCTGGTTTCATGCCAGATAGCACAGGAAAGAAAAAGATAGTTACTCATTATTCAGATAAACCCTTCGAAGAGCCACATCAGGTTGAAAACTGGTGTGGCTCTTAAAACGTCGAATCTTGCGATGTCTTTTTTGCCAGAATTGGGACAGACTATGTTATACTTTAATCGAAAAAATAACATATGGAGGGAACAAGGGTGGAGGAAGAGAGATATCTGATCTCAGATGCAGCCAAAATTGTGGAAGTAGAGGCGCATGTCCTTCGTTATTGGGAAGAGGAACTGGAGCTTCCCATTGGCAGGACGGAACTGGGACATCGATATTACACCCGCGAAAATATTGAGACATTTCAGAAAGTGAAAGAACTCAAGGAAAAAGGACTTCAGTTAAAAGCGATCAGAACCATTCTGAAAGGGCTGGAAAAGTACCAGATGCAGCAAAATGCTCCGGCAGATGAGAAAGACGGAGAAAGCACATCAGAACCTGCAGAAGAGAAGAACGAATCTGTGCAGGAACAGCCACTTCAGGTTGTACAGGAGAATACAGAGAAATTAAAGCATTTTGAAAATCTTGTGGAAGGCATTGTGGATCGGGTAGTGAAGGAAAATAATGAAGCACTTGAGAAGCACATTGAAGTAACGTTCTCCAGAGAGATGGACTATCTGGTACATATGCAGGAACAGAGGGAAGAAGAACGTTATCGGAAATTGGATGAGTCGATCCGGCAGCATCAGAACCGTCAGATGGTAGCGGCTGCCAAAGAAACAGGATGGTTTGGAAGAATCAGAAAACACAGAAAGAAATGATAAAAAGGGTCTGCCGCATTTTGCGACAGACCTCTTGAGTGTTACAGCTTTAATGAAAGTACTCTACATCAAATCCAACAATTTTGCCAAGTTCCTGAAGCTCTTTTACATGATTCCCATAAATAATAGCCTGATGGTGACCGTAGCCTCCGTTTGCCAGTGCCTGCCTAAACTCACGTGCACCACCTTCAACATCGTAATATACAGCCGGGCTACAATAATTTGGTCTGAATTCACATCCGATTGTGTGACCAACTGCAACCATCATTTTATCTCCTCGTCTATTAAAACGACCAAAAGTCACAATCTGACCTCGTTCTCATTCATATCAACATGATAATGCGTTCCCCATCCGTGGGTCGTGAAATGTGCCAGTTCATAATCCTGTTCGGGTTTATCAAAACCATTCATTTTTCTTGTAGGAACAGCATGATGAATCTCGAGAACATCATGGTCAAATGTCTGTCCAGGCTGTGTCAGTAAATTCGGCATACCCAATTGTTCTAATGTTTTGCTGCCTTTTAATACCAGAACCGGATTTCCCATGAATACACTCTGTCTGGTCAAATACATCATCATCATCATTGCCATCCATACGGCTAAGTCCTCTTCACAGGCCGATGGGATTCTATCGTCTTTATTCATAGAATGGCACAGGCATGGTACAAATTTATTTTCCCATGGAATTCGGCTGGCACATAGTTCTTTGCATGGTGTAGTAAATGCATTGCAGTCGTAATCTTCCATCATTTTTCTTACAGCATGTAAATAACGCAAATCATTACATACATAGTTTTTTTCAATTTCAACTTTCTTTGCCCCTTCAACTAATAGATCTGCTTCTTTTGTGATCTCTTCATCTATTGGCGTTGCATTAAAATATTTCATAATCTGGCGAAAATCAATACGGTTGTTCCGTATACCATACCGCATAAACAAATTTGTTAAATCGTAGGTACTGGTATTTACGGATGCAGGAGTCTGTTCGGTATTTGAAAGAATCAAAATCTTTGTATTGGCAACTGCTTTTCTTACTTGCATATAAGTAAGGATTTTATTATATTCTTCATAATCATGAGCCATATATGCTTCCAGCCCGATATCGCGATAATATCCGATCAAATCAATCGGTGTAGGACCCAGATTAATCATAGAAATCGGTTTGTGAAGACGCTCTATTCCAGGTACACGATAAGTAATAAGATAAATATCTACTTCATGATTTTCAGGAATCAGTTTTTCGAATTCGGTATCTCTGGTTACGAAGCTTTCATTAAACTCCAGATATACCGGTTCCATGAGATTGCAGCGAGTCTGATCAATATTTTCTTTAAGCTCTTCATACCATTGTTTGATTTCTTCTTTTCCGAGCCGCCGCTCATATTCTGGTGTCCCTGTTTCTTCCGGACCTACTCGACATGGACCTTCCCAGTAATCTGAGTGTACCAGATTCGAAAATACAGGTCTTAAATTAACTTTTACATCCATTGCATACTTCATTTCTTTTTCCTCCTTAATTAGATGTTATATGTGCAATTTTTTTGTAACATTTTAATAAGCCATTTCTTTTGATTTCTGGGTAAATGACATCTTCTGATATTTTCTCTAAAAATGCAGGTGGGTGAGATTGTATCTGCTCCTGGCTGCATCTCTGATACAAATCTTCATAAATAGACAGTATGCCTTTTACTAAAAGAGAATCGCTGTCACACTGGAAGGATACCGTCGGTGTATTTTCGCTCGTTTTTATCCAGATTGCAGTCTTACATCCTTCTATTCGAAAATAATCTGTTTGTAGTTCAGGCTCTTTCTTATGTTTCAGTCCCAGTTGTATCAGATATTCACTTTGGGACAAGGGATCATCTAATAGATCAAAATATTTCTGATATTTCAGCTGTTTTTCTTCAATTTTCATTGTAATTACCTTATTTTGCATTCTTTTAGAATAGATGTTAGCCGATATAAATCTTCATCATTGTTATAAATACCAAGAGATATTCGACATACACTTTGCTTTTTTATTCTTTTCATAAATGGATACGCACAATGTGCGCCACATCGAATTGCAATATTTCTAAGTCCAAGCATGACACCAAGATCGTATGCACCCATATGTTCCGCTTCAAAAATGAATATAGGACTGTCATTTTGAGCATTCAGAATTTTGATACCTTCTATTTCGGAAACAGCTGCTCTCATTTTTGCAGCAAGCTGGCGTTCATTTTCTAACAATTTGTCAAACTGATTTTCCTGTAGAAAATCAATGGTTGCTTTCATACCGGCTGCTGCTGACAGATTTTGTGTACCGGCTTCATATTTTAGGCTGCCTGATTGGTAGCATAGTTTATTGTGATCACAGAAACTTACCATTCCTCCGCCTAAAAGGAATGGAGGCAAACTATTCAACAGACTTTTCTTCCCGTATAAAATGCCCAATCCCATAGGTCCATACATTTTATGGGCAGAAAAAAACATAAAATCACAGTCTAATTTTTTTACAGAAATCTTTTTGTGTGCAACAAGCTGTGTTCCGTCCACTGCAAGTAAGGCACCGTATTTGTGAGCGGTTTTGCAAATAGATAACAAATCCGGCATAAAGCCTGTTACATTGGACATTCCGGTAACTGTAACTATTTTGGTATTTTTGTCAATGAAATGCTGTATATCTCCTTCTTCAATGCATCCTTGAGGATTTGCTTTGGCTACCCGGAATTCTGCTCCCGTCTTTTTACACAGTTCTTTCCACGGGAAATAATTAGAAGAATGCTCTAATTCTGTTGTCACAATATTATTTCCTGGTTTTACTATTCCTTCACAAATGTGAGCCAGAAGATTTACAGCTTCTGTACTGCTTTTGGTATAAACAATTTCTTCCCGGTCGTTTGCATCAATCCAGTCACATACGGATTGTTTTGACTGCTCGTAGATTTCTAGCGCATGATTACTTAATGGGTAATTTCCTCTGTGGATGTTTGCATTTTCGTATGTATAATAATGCATGATACGTTCCAACATGGTCTGAGGTTTTTGGGTCGTAGCAGCATTATCCAGGTATACGAGTGTGCTATCATTTTTAAATGTAGGAAAGGCTTTTCTGATTTCAGTTTGATTCATACTTGTTTCTCCTGATATTTCCAGATTATCTGACATAAATCGTGTATGGTATTGATTCCAACGGCATCTTCATCTTCAAAACACAGTTCCAATTCCTTTTCGATAAACATGATCAAAAGTGTCTTTTTTTGTGCTACCAAGTTTGTCTGATGGCAGTCATATTTTTCTATTTTGGAAAGAATAACAGAATCTGACAATTTACCATTCTCCCGATCCTGTTGTTTTATGCTCAATATCGCCAGCTTTTTTAAATCATCTGTTTCATCGTCTTCAATCATGAGTCTGCATAAAATAATCTTTTTCATTAATGGTTCAATATCGCCAGTTTCATTCCTTTTTAGAATTTCCCGAACAGTTTTCAGTAGTTTCTCTGCTTCATTTTTATTTTTTACAATATCATCTATTTTTTTCATCATTTTGTTTTCACCCATTGCTTTATTGGTGTTTATATTGTACAATATAGACAATTATCCA
>QUMM01000048.1 GCA_003435055.1 Lachnospiraceae bacterium OF09-6 | reverse complement strand
GAAAGCAACCATGCGTTATTTAACATTTGCCTTAACCAAGGGTCGCCTTGCGAAGCAGACCCTGGCACTTTTGGAGCAGGTAGGTATCACCTGCGAAGAGATGAAAGATACCGACTCACGAAAACTCATTTTCGTCAACGAAGAACTGAAATTAAAATTTTTCCTGGCAAAAGGCCCGGATGTTCCGACCTACGTAGAATACGGAGCAGCAGACATCGGTGTTGTAGGAAAAGACACCATTGATGAAGAAAACCGCAAGCTCTACGAAGTCCTGGATCTGGGATTTGGAAAATGCCGGATGTGCGTCTGCGGACCGGCAGAGGCAGCAGATCTTCTGCAACATCAGCAGAGAATCCGCGTAGCCACCAAATATCCGCGCATTGCAAAAGAATACTTCTATAATAAGAAATGTCAGACCGTAGAGATCATCAAACTGAACGGTTCCATCGAGCTGGCGCCGATCGTCGGACTGGCAGATGTGATCGTAGATATCGTGGAGACCGGCTCCACCTTAAGAGAAAACGGCCTGCAGGTACTCGAAGAAGTCTGCCCGCTGTCCGCAAGGGTAGTCGTCAACCGCGTCAGCATGCAGATGGAGAGCGAACGCATCACAAAGATTTTAAATCAGTTAAAAGCAGTGCTGTAAGAGGAGGAAACAAGCGATGAGAATAGTGACACTGACACAGGAGAGTAAAGACAATCTTCTGGAGGATTTATTAAAAAGAAGTCCGAACAACTATGGCGCATACGAAGATAAGGTCGCTGCCATTGTAGATGACGTCAGAAAACGCAAAAACGAGGCAGTATTTGAATATACCGAAAAATTCGACCATGCAAAAATCGACGCATCCAACATCCGCGTAACGAAAGAAGAACTGGAAGAAGCCTACACACAGGTCGATCCGGAACTGATTGACGTCATTCGCAAAGCACTGGTGAATATCCGTTCCTACCATGAAAAACAGAAACGCACCAGTTGGTTTGACAGCAAAGAAGACGGAACGCTTCTCGGACAGAAGATTACGCCGCTTGCCAGAGTCGGTGTCTACGTACCGGGCGGAAAAGCCGTATACCCATCCTCTGTACTGATGAACATCGTACCGGCAAAAGTCGCCGGTGTCGGCAAGATTATCATGACCACGCCGTGCAATGCCGAAGGAAAAGTCAACCCGACCACTCTGGTAGCCGCGAACGAAGCAGGAGCCGATGAAGTCTACAAAGTCGGCGGAGCACAGGCAATCGCAGCCCTGGCATTTGGAACAGAATCCATCGAAAAAGTCGATAAAATCGTCGGACCTGGCAATATCTATGTAGCCCTTGCTAAAAAAGCAGTTTACGGGTTCGTCAACATCGATTCCATCGCCGGACCGAGTGAAATCCTCGTGCTGGCAGACGAGACCGCCAATCCAAGATACGTAGCAGCCGATCTGTTATCACAGGCAGAACATGATGAGATGGCTTCCGCGATCCTGATCACCACCAGCATGGATCTGGCAAAAAAAGTATCCGAAGAAGTAGACGGTTTTGTACAGGTGCTTTCCAGAAAAGACATCATCAGCAAATCTCTGGAACAGTTCGGATATATCCTGGTAGCAGAAACCATGCAGGATGCCATCGATGCAGCCAATGAAATCGCATCCGAGCATCTCGAGATCGTGACTGCCAACCCATTTGAAGTCATGACCAAGATCCGCAACGCCGGAGCAATCTTCATCGGCGAATACAGCAGCGAACCGCTGGGAGACTATTTTGCGGGACCAAACCACGTACTGCCAACTAACGGTACATCCCGGTTCTTCTCCCCGCTGAACGTAGACGATTTCGTCAAGAAATCCAGCATCGTATACTACTCCAGAGAAGCACTCGAAGCAGTACACGAAGACATCGAGAAATTCGCAAAGGCAGAGCAGCTGACTGCTCACGCCAATTCCATACACGTTAGATTCGAATAAAAAAGGAGAAATATCATGGCAGATCGCAGCGCAGAGATCAAACGTTTTACATCAGAGACAGAGATCAAGATGCATTTCTGTATCGACGGGCAGGGGGATTTTCAACTGGACTCCGGCATCCCGTTCTTTGACCATATGTTAAATGGATTCACCCGCCACGGGCTGTTCGACTTAAGCGGCAGCATCCGCGGTGACATCGAAGTGGATTCCCACCATACGATAGAAGATACCGGCATCGTCCTTGGCGAAGCCATCAAAGAAGCCATCGGTGACAAACGCGGCATCCGCAGATTCGGTCAGGCCATTCTGCCAATGGACGACGCACTTGTGCTGTGCGCCATCGATCTGTCCGGACGCCCGTATTACAGCTCCGATTTGACCTTCACCTGTGAAAAAATCGGAGACATGGATACTGAAATGGTGCGTGAATTTTTCTACGCCATTTCCTACTCCGCAGGCATGAACCTGCATTTTAAACAGCTCTCAGGAATCAACAATCACCACATCGCCGAGTGCGCATTCAAAGCTTTTGCAAAAGCACTCGACATGGCAACCAGCTTCGACGAACGCATCACCGGAGTATTGTCAACGAAAGGAAGTCTGTAAAGAATGAAAGAATCGAATGTAAAGAATCTTCTGGCACATATTTTTATGAAAAACGGAAAAGCAGTAGTCGGCCTGAACAATCATCAGATTCTGGGCAAACGCTCGATTCCGGAACTTGCAAAATACTATGAGCACAAAGGGGCGGATGCGTTGATTTTATTTGACCTGTCCACCTCAGAAGAGGAACACAAGCTGCACCAGAGAATCATCAAATGCCTGTGCAAACGCAGCCAGATTCCGATCATGGCAGGCGGACACATCGAAGAACTGATGGATATGGAGACTTTGATGAACATGGGATGCGCGCGCGTATTTCTGAACATGTCCAGAGAAGAAAACCGCGAGCTCCTGCCTCTGGCAGAAAAGCAGTTTGGTAAAGAACATATCGCAGTCTGCATCAATGATTTCACCTTCCCGGCAGAAGAAAACGATAAGATCAAAAAATATGCAGAAGAAGTCATCCTGCTCGGAGACAACCGCCACCTTTACGAAGCTGTGCGCAGTCTTCCGGTCACCTGCATCCCACTGATGGACATGATCGATTACCAGAGAGTATACGTACTATTAAAAGAAGACAACGTATCAGGTATCTCCGGCAACGTCATCTCCAACACCGAAGTAGATCTGTTTGAATTAAAAGACTTACTGCAGTTCAAGGGACTGACCATGCGGCAGCAGAAATCCGCAATCGAGTGGTCACAGTTCAAGCTGAACAGCGATGGTCTTATCCCGGTCATCGTGCAGGACTACCGCAACAACGAAGTCCTGATGCTGGCATACATGAACGAAGAGGCTTTCGACAAAACCGTCAAGACCGGACGGATGACCTACTGGAGCCGCAGCCGCCAGGAACTCTGGCTCAAAGGCGAAACATCCGGTCACTTCCAGTACGTCAAGCGCCTGTCTATCGACTGCGACAACGATACACTGCTTGCCTATGTCGTACAGGTCGGCGCAGCCTGCCACACCGGCAACCGCAGCTGCTTCTACCGGGATCTCGTAAAAAAAGAATACGACACCATCGACCCGATGAACACTTTGCATCGCCTTTATGAGAAAGCAAAAGAGAAAAAAGAAGCTCTCATCGATGCGGATGCTGTCAGAAAACAGGCAGCAGACACCCTGTACCACATGACCGACCTCATGGCAGAATATCAGGTATCCTGGGAGGACGTGACAGAAGAGATCGATAAGCGGGAAAAGAAGAATAAGGAATAATTAGATTAAAATAGTTTCCCAAAAGCAGAGAGTAGTGTAATTACTCTCTGTTTTTACATTAAAAGTAATAAAATGGATTAAAATGAATAAAAAATGGTTTAAATTTATTAAAAACATGGTACAATGAGTAAAACAGGGCAGGAGGGAAGATATATGCAATTGCGAGCAGAAGATGTGTTTCGGCCGGGGGCATTTCCAGAGTATACATATATATCACGGAAATCAGCAGTTTCGGATTTGCCATATGAATTTCGACTGATGCAGGCGATAAAGGTTTCCGGATTTTTGACTTCACTGGTTGGACCTTCAAAAATGGGGAAAACAATCCTCTGTGAGAAGGTAATCGGTTTTGAAAAGATAGTAGAAATTTCAGGTGCAGATTTTGAGGAGGATACAGATTTCTGGAAATTGGTTGCGGCTAAGGCAGGACTCGCTTATGAGGGACAGTTTGCATCAGAAAAAAGAATTGAAGAGACCAGTGACAGATATACAAAGCAAGAAACGTTTTCTTTAACGAAAGATAAAATTATTGAGTACTACAAAAATGAAAATCTTGTGTTAGTGATAGATGATTTTCACTATGCTCCGGAAGAAAAACGAATGCAGATTGCACAACAGCTAAAAGATGCGATACGCAGAGGGTTTAAGGCGATTGTTATATCACTTCCGCATCGGGCAGATGAAGCGATCCGCCAGAATGCCGATTTGTCCGGCAGATTAAGTCTGATTAACATGGAACCATGGAAAGTAGCAGATTTAAAGGAAATTGCAAAGCTGGGCTTCTCCAAATTAGAGATAAAAATTGAAGATAAAATTGCAGAACAGATTGCAGTGGAAAGTTTGTCCTCTCCGCAGTTGATGCAATATATATGTCTCAATATTTGTACAATACTGGAAATGTCAGAGGAGCACAATGCGCAGATCGGTCAGGAAATATTAGAAACAGCATATCGTTATACAACAGCGAATTTCGAATATGGGGATGTTGTATCATTGATGAAAAAGGGACCGAACACCCGGGGAAAAAGCAGAAATACTTTTCTGGTAAAAGACGGACAGCAATGTGATATTTATGAACTGATTGTAAAATCAATCGCAGAAAATCCGCCAATAATGAAGTTAGAGTTTGAAGATGTAAAAAAACGGATCTATGGCATGATTTCAGATGACTGTAAAAAACCAACTCCCCAGGCGATTAAGGAAAGCCTTGCAAAACTACAGGAACTTCTTCATGGAAGAGAAGATATTTTCAAAGTACTTGACTGGAAAGAAGGTGTTCTATATATTTTAGATCCGTTATTTTTGTTTTATTTGCGGTGGGGAGGAGGAAATAAATAATATGTTTGATAGTATCAAAAGTTTGGGAGAAGCAATTGAGCATATACAGGCAGCGAATGATTCACAGACATTTCAAATGAAACTTGCAGATTTGCGAGAGTATTTGAAAGAACTTGGAGTAGGGACGCAAGATCTTTTGTCATTAGAGAGAATCGCTTATTATCCCCTAAATGCGTATTCTGACAGAGAAACAAAAGAAAATATGGAAGCTGCAAAGCAGCGAGTGATTTCATATATCGAAAGTATATTATGTGACAATGAAAAGGAAGAACAGGTTCTTGAGATCCTAAACAACTTCTATCTGTTCCTGGAAAACTTAATTGAAAGAGAGCCGCACAAGCGTGGCGGTATTCAACAGGAGCAACTGCATGCTTTAAAAATAAAAAATGAATATGATGTGCAGCATTTATTATATGCATGTATAAAGTTGCTATATCCAATGGCGAGAGCAGAGGTTAGTGAGGATACGGGATATGGTACAGTCAGAACAGATATTTTTCTTGACACCAATCATGTTATAGAAGTAAAGTGCACCAGAAAGAATATGAGCTTAAAGAAACTGACCGAAGAAATAGAAGCGGACATGATACATTATAACGCCGAAAATATATATTTCTTTTTATATGATAAAGAAAAAATCATAGAAAATCCTATGGTTTTTAAAAAATGCTATGAGGAGAAAATCAAGGAGAAGAAAAGTATATATTATCATTCATCAGCCTAAAATTATGTGAGTTTTCTTTCTGCGTTGTCATTGTATGTCGAAAGATACAAGATCTAATATTGACACATTTATAAAAAGAGTATAAACTTAAAAGAAACTTAAGAAAAGTTAGACCAATCGAACAGGGGGGGGTAAAATCCCTTCTACACGGAAGAAGAATGATAGAGGATATTATTATATGATTATAGACTTTCATTCGCATATCCTGCCTGGAATAGATGATGGAGCTAGAAATTTAGAGACAGCATTGGCGATGCTCTCCCGGGTACGGGAGCAGCAGGTTGACATCATGGTAGCGACGCCACATTTTTACGCATCGCGGGACAGAATCGATACATTTTTACAGCGTAGAGAGAAGGCCCGGGATGCTTTTTTGTGCGAAATTCAGGAAGAGAACCGGCCACAGACGCCGCAGATCCTGGTTGGTAGTGAGGTAGCCTTCTTTGACGGCATCAGCCGTGCGGAAGAGATCAGCGAACTGACCATACAGGACACGAACCTGATGCTGCTGGAGATGCCGTTTGTTCCATGGAGCGAGAGGAATATTGATGAGGTCGCATACCTGATCAGGGAGCGCCATTTGCGGATTCTCATAGCCCATCTGGAACGGTTCATCTGGATCCCAGGGAATAAGCGCTATGTGCAGCAGCTTCTCGAACTGCCGGTATCCGTGCAGCTCAATGCAGAAGCATTCTCAGACTGGCGTCACCGCCGGGAACTCCTGAAGATGCTCCAGGAAGGCAAAGCCATGTGCTTGGCAGCGACTGCCATGGCGCACATCACCGGGTGCCGAATCTAAAGGAAGGCAGAGATATCATAGAAAAGAAAAAAGGAGCGAAGCTCCTCACAGAGATCGACAGAAGAGGAGAAGCGCTTCTCTTTGGATCTCACTGAGACAAGAAAAGGAGAGACAGTATGTCCAAGAAATTAAGTATCATCCTCAGCGTGGTCTTGTTCATCGCACTGGTTGCACTGATGGCCTGCGAAGTGACTCACCCGACCGGTGGGGCAGCGATGATCCGCGCTCTGATGCACTAGAAAAAGGAAAGGTAACTTATGTCCCGATACAGAAACAAAGAAGAAAAAAAACAATTATATAAGAAGATCGGGATCGCAGCAGCAGTCCTGATCGTGGGAGGCGGCATCACCGCCGGAGTCCTAGGAGCCGCAGATGGCAAGCTCCTTTCTCATGAGCAGACCGAGACGGTATCCAATGACATCACCTACAACGGCAAGACCTACACGCCAAAGGGGAACCTGGAGACGTACCTCTTTGCAGGCATTGATTCACCGGGGCAGGTCGAAGAACTTACCGAATACGACGGTACCGGACAGTGTGATGTGCTGATTGTGCTGGTGCGTGACCGCAGTACGGATGAGTGTCAGTATGTGACGATCGACCGGAATACGATCACACCGGTAGACAGTCTGGAGAACAATGGCAACTACATCAGTACCGATGATATTCAGATCTCGCTGGCACACGCTATGAGTCTCGATCACACCACGCGTGCCGAGAACACGGTAAAAGCAGTCTCCACCTTACTGGGCGGAGCAACCATAGATTCTTATGCGATGGTGAATATGAGTGCGATACAGGTTGTCAACGACATGGTCGGCGGCGTCACCGTAACGATTGAAGATGACTTCACCGGAGTCGATGACACTCTGAAAAAGGGTGAGACCATCACCCTGAAGGGGGAACAGGCAGAGCACTTCGTCCGCGGTCGTATGACCATGAAAGACGATGATACGAATCAGAACCGTATGGCGCGCCAGCAGCAGTACGAAGCCGGATTAAAGACCGCCTTCGCCGCAAAATGTGCTGAGGACAATACGTTCCCACTGGATGTCTACCATGCACTGGAACCTTACATGACGACTACCGTCAGCGCAAAGAAGTTCAGCCGTCTGGCACTTCTGATGACCGACGACAAAGAAGATACCAGCCTTCAGATCGACGGCACCTACAGCATCGATGACAACGACTGGCAGGCATTCACGCCGGATCCGGACAGCCTGCAGCAGGTGATACTGACGTTATTCTATGAGGAAAAGAAATAAAACATTAACATATACAAGGAGAAACCAACATGAATCAGGAATTCACAAATGATGAAATGGAGATTGACCTCTTAGATCTGGCCTACATGCTGCTGGATAAATGGCATTATCTTCTGGTCTGCCTGCTGATCGGCGCAGTCCTGCTCAATGCCTATGCTTTCTTCTTCATCGACCCAACCTACGAATCCACATCCAAGCTGTATGTGGTATCCGCATCGGATGACTCCGTAGTCAACTTAAGCGACCTGAACCTGGGAACATCCCTGACCGCCGACTACGAAGAATTGATGCTCAGCTATCCGGTGCTGAATCGTGTCATTGACAAACTGAACCTGGATATGACATCCGATCAGCTGAAGAAATTCTACAGCTTAAATAATCCAAGCGATACCCGTATTCTGCAGATCACAGCGACCACGACCGATCCACAGTTCTCTATGGATCTGGCAGAGACCATGGCAGAAGAAGCAGCATCCTATCTGCCTGAGACCATGAGCACGCTTGCACCGAACATCGCACAGCATGCGAAACTGGCAGATCACAAGGCAGGACCAAGCTACATGAAATACACGATGATCGGTGCCATCCTGGGACTGATCCTGATGGCAGGTGTCCTCATCGTACAGTACCTCATGGACGATACCATCCATACCGCAGAAGATATGGAGAAATACTTCGGTCTGGTACCACTGACTACGATTCCTGAGAGCGCTCAGGTCATTGATGTCGAGGAAGAAGAACACACCGGAAAGAGAGGACGTAAGAGATGAATCAGTTGACGATTACACTTCCAGAACTACCATACGCAGTAGAAGAGGCCATGAACCGTCTGCGTATCAACATCAAGTTCTGTGGAAAAAACACAAGAAAGATCTTACTGACCAGCTGTCTGCCAAACGAAGGCAAAAGTACCGTATCTTCCTATCTCTGGAAGATGCTGGCAGAAGCCGGTTTTCCAACCGTATTGTTAGATGCAGACCTGAGAAAGTCTGTTATGAAGAATCGTTTCCAGATCGAATATGGTGAAGAGATGAAAGGCCTGAACCATTACCTCTCCGGCATGGCCGAGTACGATGAAGTGGTCTATGAGACCAATATCCAGAACGGCTATCTGGTACCGTGTACCCAGCTGCTGGAGAACCCATCCGCATTGTTAGAGGATGTCCGGTTCAAAGAGTTACTGAACAAGCTGTCTGAAGATTACCGTTTCGTCATCATCGATACGCCGCCACTTGGCAGTGTATCCGACGGCGCACTGATCGCTTCCATGTGTGACGGTGCTGTACTGGTCGTACGTGCCGGCGACACACCAAAAGGACTGATCAAGCAGTCTCTTCACGAGATCGAACAGTCCGGCTGCAAGCTTCTGGGAACCGTCCTGAACCGTGCAGAAGTCAAGAGTCGTGCTTATGGAAAATACTATGGCAAATACGGCAGCAAGTATGGCTATGGTTACGGATACGGCTACGGTTACGGATCCGAAGAGAAAACAGAAAAACAGAAATAATTTTTCGATATAGGACGCAACAGGCGTCACCCTAATTTGGATAAATGGAGTGTGCGTGGGAGCTCCGTTTATTATTGATACATATGCAACTAAGGAGTGAGAAAAATGAAAACTTTAAAAAGAATTGCTCTTATCATTGTATCTGTTATGATGCTGCTGGGTGTATCTGCATTCGCAAAAGAATCACCAGTAAAGACATCCTTCAACGCATCCCTGAAACAGACAGCTGTAACTTATGATGGAAAGACACACAAACCATCTGTTACAGTAACGGATATCAATGGTAAGAAAATCGCAAAAAAATATTACACAGTAAGTAATGTTAAAGCGAAAAACGCAGGCAGCTATACCGTTACCATCAAAGGTAAAGGTAAATATGCTGGTTTTGTTGAAAAACTTACTTACAAAATCAACAAGAAGACCCAGAAAGTAACTGTTAAGAACGTAACAGTAAAAGCTAATAAGAAAAAATCTGTTAGCAAGAAACTGAGCGTTTCCAAGAAAGCCGGTACGGTTAAATACACGACCAACAATAAGAACATCACAGTTAAGAATGGTAAGGTTGTTGTAAAGAAAGGTACTAAGAAAGGTACTTACAGAGTAACCATTACTGTTAAGGCTAAAAACTACAAGACAGTTACCAAACAGATCAAAGTAACTGTAAAATAAGCAGTTCCCGATCTGAAAAGGTCAAAAGCCGTTTCCCCTACCACGCGAGGGACGGCTGTTCTTTTGCAGCTGCAGAACGAAAGCGTCTGCAGCTACAAAAGGGCAGCATACAACGGACATAAAAGAGAGAAAAACGATACTTTGGAGGGAGTAAGTATGTACAAGCGAGCGGCGAGCGGCTGGGCGAAGCATCTGGACTTTATCATCCTGGATATGATCTGTCTGGAACTGGCGTTCATCCTTGGCTATATGATCCGTCACGGGATTCGTAATCCGTATAGCAATGTGATTTATCGAAATATGGGAATCGTGATACTGCTGATCGATTTTGTGATGTTGCTTTTTATGGAGACCTTAAAAGATGTCATGAAGAGAGGCATCTACCAGGAATTCTCAAGGACATTTCGCCATGTCTTCAGCTTTATCCTGGTACTGACGGCCTATATGTTCAGTATCCGGGTAGGTGATGATTACTCCAGAACTACAATTTTTCTGATGGGGATCATTTATTTTGCTCTGTCTTACATAGTACGTCTGATCTGGAAACAGCTCATGAAGCAGCATGGATCTACCATCAATGAGAGTACGCTGCTCATCGTCAGCAGTGAAAAGCGCGCGGCGGAAATCATGGAAAGTATCCATAAGAATGATTTCGGACATTACCGCATCCTTGGCTGGGTCTTCCATGATCAGTACAAAGTCGGCAGAGTCGTAGAAGGGGTCAAAGTAGTGACCACATATCAGGATATCACGGAGTATATCAAAGGACACTGGTCGATGAAGTACTGATTGCGGTACCGGCATATGATCCGTTCCCAAGAGAGATGATCGAGCAGCTGACTGCAATGGGAGTGACCGTTCATCTGAATCTGGATAAATCGTCTCAGGTATCAGGTGTTCAGCAAGTTGTTGGGAAAATAGGCGGTCTGATGGTGATCACGACCAGTCTGAATACGATGACAGCCAGACAGTCAGCAGAAAAACGAATGCTGGATATCCTTGGCGGTATCGCCGGATGCATTCTGACTGGGATCCTCTATCTGATCCTGGCACCGAAGATCAAAAAAGAATCACCGGGGCCAGTCTTCTTCACGCAGACCCGTATCGGAAAGAATGGAAAGCCATTCAAGCTCTATAAGTTCCGCAGTATGTATCTCGATGCAGAAGAGCGTAAGGCAGAACTGATGAGCCAGAATCGGATCGAAAATGGACTAATGTTCAAAATGGAATTCGATCCACGTGTCATCGGGAATAAGATCGACGAGAATGGTAATAAGACGACGAGCATCGGGGAATTTATTCGGAAATATTCTTTAGACGAATTCCCGCAGTTCTATAATGTTCTAAGGGGAGATATGAGTCTGGTAGGAACCAGACCGCCGACAGTCGAAGAGGTCAAACAGTATGAAGACAGACACCGCACCAGACTGGCCATCAAGCCGGGAATCACCGGAATGTGGCAGGTGAGCGGCCGAAGTGATATCACAGATTTTGAAGAAGTCGTGAGATTGGATACCGAGTATATCGCGAACTGGAGTCTGGGGTTGGATATCAAGATATTACTGAAGACTGTGAAGGTGATATTAGGAAAAGAAGGGGCAATGTGAGGAAAGACAGAATGGAATCAAAGAAAGTACAACATGTTTACTTGGTAGGTGCAAAGTCATTAGGTGCCTATGGGGGATATGAAACATTCGTATATAAGTTGACAGAGTATCATCAAAATAATGAAAAAATCAAATATCATGTTGCGTGTAAGGCCAATGGTGATGGGTGCATGGATGAAACAAAATTTGAAGGTGTGACAAGAATCAATAACCATGAATTTGAGCTTCACAATGCACATTGCTTTAAGATTGACATTCCACAGATTGGTCCTGCTCAGGCGATTTATTACGATTTGGCTGCACTGAAGGCTTGCTGTGAGCATATCAAGAAGAATCACATCCCGCACCCAATTGTTTATATAATGGCTTGTCGGATTGGACCATTTGCAGGTCATTTTTATCGTAAAATCCATAAACTTGGTGGTAAAGTTTACCTAAATCCTGATGGGGAGTGTGAAATAATATGGGCAACCAGAGAAAAGCCTGATTTCATGCGGGTTTACGCGGCTTGACCTTTTCACCTCAACCTGTTTCTGCCTGTCATGGTGCGTTACAGCCAGCGTGATTTTAGGCGCTAATGGCTTCTGGTTGCGCTCTATACTTAACCCACCACAGCGAAAGCTGATAGAGCAGAAAACAGAATAAGGAGGTACGAAGGCGAGCCTGCGTATAGATTGCTACTGCAATCTGTATACAGGCTTGTTGTCGTGCAATAAAGGATGCAAGGTGAATAGTGAAAGAACGAGCATGACAATTTGAGGATAAGAACTACTGGGATTGTGCATAAGGCAAAGATAAAAGCATGAAATAGCGGTTGGAGAGAAGTAATGGAAGGAAAAATCAGACTTGCGGTTTTCGGACAAAAACGTCTTTCTCGTGAAGGCGGGATAGAGATTGTTGTAAAAGAACTATGCACCCGAATGGCACAGAATGGCTGTGATATAACTTGCTACAATAGAGCAGGTCATCATGTGAGCGGTGCAGAGTATGACAAAACAATTGAATATGATGGTATCCGTCAAAAGGTTGTTCCGACCATTGAGAAAAAGGGGGCTAGAGATATAATAGGGTCAACCAAGAAAACCTACGATAACTAAAGGGTTTTGACGGCTTGAGTTGTCCTTCAAATGTTTTATTTGTTGAAAAACTGCAAGAAGCGGAAAATCCTGAGGGTTATATGTAGGAGGCTTTTGGAAGCTCTGTTTTGACCCACAAAAAGGAGCAGCAAATAAAGATTGAAGGAGAGTTCAAGCCTACGGTGGATTGCCTTTGTGCGACCCGCCGTAGGTTTGTTTGTATGGCAGAAAAATAAACCACCTGCTCGGCAGGTGGAGGGAGTAGCTTTAGCTTCAAGTAAAAAACCTCCTGTGATAATATAAAAGTGGGTCCGCAAAACTCACA
>QUMM01000047.1 GCA_003435055.1 Lachnospiraceae bacterium OF09-6 | reverse complement strand
AAATTTATATGAAAAACTATTGTCATATTCTTTACTAATAAATAGACGCTCTTCTTTCCCATAATTTTTTTCTATACATAAGCTCATTGAATCTGCAATAGTCTTTCCAGCTCCTATTAAGCTTATAAGATATGCATTGATTCCTATTTTATTATTATACCAAGTAGCTTTTTTCAATTGGTCAAGACTGTACATAAAAATTTCATACCATTGATGTATTTCTTGAATATGCCTTGTAATTTCAACATAGTCGATTATTACTTTCAGCTCTTCTTCTGTTCCTTCAAGACAATTCTCTATATTGTCCAAATTTTCTTCAGTAGCTTTAAAATATCGTTCTGTATCCATTCTTTGTCACCCCAACTTCAATTCCGTATATTTTTCTTTACTTCCATATACTTTTCTACTGGATATTTTTCGTTATTCTGTTTCACATTTTTCTGTATGATTTCGTCCATATCCAGTCCATATGCATCTGCCATCAATATACAATAATTAAGCACATCTTCCAGTTCTTCCCGGATTTTATCCATCTTTTCTTCGCAGACAGTATCTGATCCGCTCCACTGGAATACTTCTAATAATTCTGCTGCTTCCAGACTGATGGATATAGCCAGATTCTTTGGATTATGGAACTGTTTCCAGTCTCTGTCATCTCTGAATTTTAGTACTTAATCAATCGTTTCCTGCGTCACTGTTTTTCTCCTTTAAGCAACTTCTGTAAAACTTATAACAAAAAAGAACTCTCTTATCCTTATCTCTCATTTTCTTTCTGTCTCTATAATCCTTTTAATCTCTCCCAGGTTCTCCGCAAAGTATATTCCCTCTTGCTTTTCTTCCGTTGACAGCCCCATCTCGATCATATGTACCAGCAATTCTTTCAGGCTGTCATAATATCCATTAAAGTTATATAAGATACATGGCGCATCCAGATGTTTCAATGACAACTTTGACATGACCTCTGTGATTTCTTCCAGTGTGCCTGTTCCGCCTGGAAATGCGATAAATGCATCTCCCAGTTCGATCATCCTGGTTTTGCGTTCTGTCATATCTTTAGTTACGATCAGCCTGGTAATGGCATCGTACTCGAATCCTGCATCAATAAAAAACTGCGGTTCTACGCCTGTGACTTCACCGCCTGCCGCTAATACGCTTTCTGCCAGTTTTCCCATCAGTCCTGACTTTGAGCCGCCATATACCAGTGCATGACCGCTTTCTCCAATCCATGTACCCAGTTCTCTGACCGCTTCTGTCAGTGTATGATCGTTTCCTTCCAATGCTCCAAGATATACTGTAATATTCATTTTTCTCCTCCCAAACTTACCATCCTGTATTCATGGCATAAAATAGTGCCAACACCTGCATCACCATCATCAGTGGCACTCCCACCGTGAAGTAATTCTTCTTTGTCTTATGTCGCAGGAGATAGATTCCAAGCAATGCTCCTACCGAACCACCGGCAAATGCCATTCCGAGCAACGTTACAATTCGGATTCTGGATTTATTCCTGACAGCCCGGTACTTGTCGATGGCAAAAAAGAAGAATGTAACGATATTGATGACTCCCAGATAAATCGTCAATATTTTATGTTTTTCCAGAAAGGCATTCACATCCAGATTCCAGGCATCCGTCTTCTGCCCTCTGAACAGCAAAAACAAAATCACCTGAATCACCAGCATACAGATAATCCATACTCTGGACATCATATTTTCTTTTACAGCTTTCCGATCAAATAACAGGACTGCGGCCAGCATGCCTGCTGCCCCGCCTGCCAGAGAAATCAGATAGATCAGAATGTTGATCTGTTTTCCCTTTGTATGAGTTCTCAGCATACAATTCAAAAAATATACCAGAAAACCTACAACATTTACAATTATCAGATAATATACCATTGTTTCTAAATTCATCTTTCTTCCGCCTTCACCAATTCAAGAATGCCGAGGCATTCTTGCTGCGAGATGCGCGTCATGCAAAGCATGACATGCACGTTTTGATGCCATTTTCATTTTTTACAAAAATGTTGATTTATAAAGCAAAAATGATATTCTTTATTCTAATTCCTGTTATTTTCCTCTCCTGAAGTAAAATATTTGTTAAAAAACTGATGATAACGTTCTATCGTTTCTGTTCGTCTGCGCACACTGATTGGTATCTTCTTTCCATTGGTCATATATACTTCCTTCTGGATGTCTGCAATGTAAGCCATATTTACCAGATAACTCTGATGGCACTGCAGAAAAGACTCGCCGCCGATTCTCTCTTTTAGTGTGCTGATCTTCTCTATAGTACTGATCGTACTTCCATCAACAAGAAAAAATGTAGCTTTATGAGCTACCCCTTCTATATACATAATATCACTGGTAAATGGGTAACGATACTGTTTTCCGCATTTCACTTCAACCCGTTTCTTCAGTTCCATCCAGAAGACATGATTAAGCAGTGTTACCAGCTTCTTCATTCCCACCGGCTTTACCAGATACCCCACAGCTCCGACTCCGTAGCCATCAACCGCATACTCTGTCGTGCCTGTCAGAAATACGATTTCAGTATCACAGTGCAGCTCCCGGAGTTTTTTAGCTGTATCCATTCCATTAATCCCAGGCATATAGATATCCAGGAAGATCAGTTCCACATGGCACTCGTCTTCCTCAATATCCGCAATCAGTTGTTCTCCACAACTATATTCTGTCAGTTCTACCTCCTGTTGTATCTCACAACAGTATTCTTTCAGCATCTCTGCAATTATCAGCCTTTCAATTTCGTTATCATCACATATGGCGATCCGTTTCATTAGTCATCTCTCCCTGCTTTTGCATATTTTTCAGAATGACACTCCATTTAGTATAAACAGCAGCTTATCAACCTGGATTGGCTTTGCTATATGTCCATCCATACCTGCAACTTTACCAACGGTCGTATTCCGCTCTCTTGAGAAGGATGGGATTAATATCCCTGTTGAGCTTTGCATCATCGACAATCAGTATTCTTTGCCTTTTATCCATATTTTTTATTTTCTTTATCCGTTCAGGTTTTATGAAATTCCAGAAACTCACTTCAGATTATTCTGTAATGTATTAATCAATTCCTCTATAACAATCGGTTTGGATAAGAATCCATCCATGCCGCATTCCAGTGCTTTCTTTCTGTCTTCGTCAAACGCATTGGCCGTCATGGCAAGGATTGTAATTCCCGACAGTACCGGATCATCCAGAGCTCGTATCTGCTTCGTAGCCTCATATCCGTTCATGATCGGCATCTGCACATCCATCAGCACAAGATCATAACCGCCCGGTTTCGAATTCTTCACTTTCTCCACTGCCTCTGCTCCATTTTCGGCAGTATCAACCAGGAAGCCGTATTCATTCAGGATCTCCACCGCAATTTCACTGTTCAGCTCATTGTCTTCCACAAGCAACAGACTCTTTCCCCTGAAATCCAAACCTGCTACTGGGAAGATTGTATCCTCTGCATCTGCCTGTTTCTGGCCAATGGCAATCATCAAAGTCTCCCGGATATCTGACATAAACAGAGGTTTCGCGCAGAATGCAGTCACGCCTGCTGCCCTGGCTTCCACTTCGATATCTGACCAGTCATAAGCAGTCAGGATAATGATCGGTGTATCATCACCAAGACTGCGAACCTGACGGGTAACTTCAATGCCATTCATATCCGGCAGACGCCAGTCGATGATATAAGCATGGAATGCATCCCCAAGTTCCACAGACTGACGTGCACGGAGAACAGCCTCCTTACCAGAAAGTGTCCACTCCGAACGCATTCCCACCTTCACAAGCATCTTTGTCACACTGTCACAGGTATTGAAGTCATCATCTACAACCAGTGCCTTAAGGCCTTCCAGCTCTGCGATCTTCTCTGTATGGTGCTGCTCAGGCTGAATCCGAAATGGCAGACGGACAATAAATTCAGTACCTTTGCCCTGTTCTGTCTGAACCTCAATCGTTCCACCCATCATATCCACAATATTCTTGGTAATGGCCATGCCAAGTCCTGTACCCTGAGTCCTGCTGACAGTAGAAGTCCGCTCCCGCTCAAACGGTGAAAAGATCTTCTGAACGAATTCCTGACTCATGCCGATTCCGTTATCCTTTACCCGTATCTCGTACAGTTCACTGCCTTTTTTTGTTCCAGGATACTGTCTCAGCCGGACAGAAACAGTTCCTCCTGCCGGTGTAAACTTGATTGCGTTAGATAATAAATTCAGCAGCACCTGGTTCAGCCGTGTCTTATCACAATAGACATTTTCATTTGTCACATCCATAGCGTCCATATAAAGCTCCAGCTGCTTCGCATGAATCTGCCCACTGACAATTGTCTTCAGATCATGAAGCACATCTGACAGACTGACCTCCATTTCCTCCAGCTGGATCTTTCCACTCTCAATACGGCTCATATCCAGAATATCATTGATCAACGAAAGCAGATGATTGCTGGCTGAAAGGATCTTACCCAAATAGTCCCGGACCTTTTTCTTATCATCAATATTGCTTACTGCCAGTGTCGTAAAACCGATAATTGCATTCATTGGTGTCCGGATATCGTGGGACATATTGGAAAGAAAAGTACTCTTTGCCCGGTTGGCTGTCTCTGCAGCATGAACCGCCTCTGAGAGTGCCTGATTCATTTTCCTGTCAGAAGTACGATCCGACATAACCAGGATGTATTTCTTTTTTCCACTTACCTCACTCCCCATGGCAACAATATGAAACCAGCGTCGTTCTCCTGTTTTCTGATGCACATACTCAAAATCCCATTCCTTCTGTTCCGAAATCTGGATTTCTTTCAGATGATTCTTCTTCGGATCTTCCGAATCCCAGGGATGTAGTTTCCCCAGAACACAAATATCCTTCCGAATCTGTTCTACCGTAAATCCAAGAAGTTTTTCCGCATTTGGACTGACGTAGTCTGCCTTATATGTTTTGGCATCCAGCATCAGAAAAACATCATCCACATTCATTGACAGCTTTTGAAACAGCTCATCCCGGTAGAGGATCTCCATATCCTTTTTCTTAAGGCTTCTCCTGTTTTTTTGAATAATCAGACTGATAAGAAAAGCAGCAATGCAGAGTACGACAGCACTCACAAGAAGCAACGTACTAAGCTGCAGACTGTTCATGCTGGCATTGACGATATCAGCCTTTACAAGTCCCAGAAATATCCAGTCCTTGATATCCGATTTTTCATAGACCAGATAGTAGTTCTTTCCATCCAGGTTTACCATCATCGCATCGGCATGTCTCTCTTTAAACTTTTCTGAAAGTTCAAGAATCTCTTCTTCAGACAGATTGGAATGCTCTCTCAAAACCCCAAAGAAATTATACACGTTCCCCCATGCCTCAGAAGAATGATCCACCACAACACGGCCATCCGGATGAACAACAAAACTCTGAGCATTTCCATTGAAAGCAGAAATGTCCAGTACCTCTACGATATCAGCGTTTTCATAGGCAATGGCAATCGCATCATATGCAAATCCCTGATAGCTTCCATGAGCTCTGGGAGTGGCAAAAACAAGTATCTGGGATTTTCCGGGAACTGCTGTATTCGTTATCACATCATTTCCCTGCCGGATCTCTTCTTCCATACTTTCCTGCAATCCAAGGAACCCTGTTTCCCCGGTTACCATCTTATAGTTCCCGTCAGCTGACAAAAAATAGAATTCCATAAAGCCGGCATCTTTCTGCACTTTCTTTATATAATCACAAATCTCGTCTTCACTGGAAATATTCTGCAGATTTTCGCCCCACATATGAAGATACGTCAGATTTTTATTCGTCAGTTCCCTCAACATATTATCAGACTGATGAAAAACTTCTGTCAAATGAGAAACACTTTCCTCATAAATAGTTTTCGATACAAATCCAAAATATCGGAAAATCATCAAAACAATTCCAAGAGAAACAGCAATAAAGACCGCGCTTCTTAACCATTTTCTCCTGACAGGTTTCCTTCTGTTTCTATTACGATTCTTAACATCCATTCTTCTCACCTCAGAGTTATGTAATCTTCAGGCTCTGCAAGAATGGCATTACCATCTGAAACATATGCTGTCCAGGTATCTTTCACAGAGGTATCTCCTCCATCGAATACCATATTTTCATCTGCCGGATAAACTTCCATATTTTGTGGAGTTACCAGGTAGGCTACTGTAAATATATCTTCATCCCGAACTGCCTTTCCATCCTTTGTAACTTTACTCAATGTATAACCTTCATCTGTTTCTTTGACTTCTACAGAAATGCCACTGACCACAGGCAGCGAGCCACGGTTAAACGGAATAAATCCTCCCTCATAGCCTTCTACAAAGTTTTTCACTGTCTCTTTCAGTTCAGCTCCGCTCATCTTGCTGCTGTAAGATGCCAGATCGTTTGGCATGATCATGTCGCCTGCCATTTTTTCTGTATAACCGGCTTTCAGTACGTTTCCCGTAAAGCTGTTGCCAGTTGCAATCAGCACATCTGTCCCATAAATGCTGCGCAGAGTGTTTGCCATAACCGAATATGCCGCATTTCCTCCACTGCTATGGAAGCGGTTGGAATAAGACTTCTGCGAATCCAGCACGATATCCTCAGAAGCAGATTCTTCCTGAAGAAGCTGAGAATTAAACGACTGATATGCCTGCTCTGCATCGTACTCTCCTGAGATCATCCTGGACACCACATCCTTGGAGATGGAGAAAAAGTCATTTGACGCAATGCGGATATACATATGGTTTTCTTCGATCACAGGTCTCACATCCTTCAGATATTCCGTAAGCTTAAGATCCACATCCTGACTGTAGCTTAACAGATCCTGTCCGTCATAAACAATCCTGTTCTGCGCATCCGCTGAAAGCATGGTGTTCAGTACCTCCATTGCTTTCTTTCTGCGTGTCTCATCCTGTGTCAGATCACGGTTTAAGGCCACCTGGAAGTATGGCGTAGTCATAATCCACTTTTCGCCATTTTCCTGAAAAAATGGAAGAAAGGTTGTGTTGATGCCCTGATCCTGAAACATTTTTACACCGGAGGAGCTGCCAAAGTACATGGCAAGCTTGCCACTTTGGTACATCTCAACGATATCATCATAATTCAGATCCAGATCCTTCTGGCTCAGACCGGTATTCTGGATGAACTGCTCCATACGTTCAAAAGCCTCCGGCCAGACGGTATCATCCAGACCTTCTCTCTTAGTATTACCCGGGTCACTGTAGGTAGTACGCCACTTGCGTCCCTCTACAGATGACAGCTCGGATGCTGACAGACCCTGCAGTGTTTCCATACAGGTATAGTCATAAACATAGTCTGCCGTAAACCCACGGATTCCCACTCTGTCAAATGCCTGACAGGCAGAGACGAAGCTTTCGTAATCTGTTGGAAGCGGAATATCATACTTTTCAAAAAGATCTTTATTCACTACAAAACCATGTGCATCCGCACACACCGGAAGCCAGTTTACGCTTCCATCCTCATTCCTGAAACTGCTGAGGTAAGTATCATAGACAGCACCTGCCGCATTGGTTGTGGAAAGATCCATCAGGCTGTCTTTCAGAGGGCTTGCATCATGCTGGGAAAAGCGACAACAGGTTATGATATCCGGCAATCCACCATTTTCATTCAAAAACTTATAAAAATCCAGATCATTATTCCCTACTACAAATTCAACATTGATATCCGGAATCTGTTCCTGGATGTATGGTGCATATTTTTCATACAGCTTTGTACTCCACAAATACACCGTGATAGTTTCTGCGTCTTCTTTTTCCGCACTCTTCCCGCCACAGCCTGACAGAAATGACATAACTGTCACCATTGCCAAAAGTACAACAAGTATCTTATTCCATTTTTTCTTTTTCATTATGAATTCTCCCTCAGAGATTAATTTCACTTATCTGCCAATTCATGAATTATCTTTACCAGTAACTTCGCATCAACCGGTTTGGCAATATGTTCATTCATTCCCGCTTCTTTTGCTCTTAATCTGTCCTCCGTAAATGCATTTGCTGTCATTGCAATAATCGGTATTACTTTTGCATCCTCTCTGTCCAGCGAACGGATCATCTTTGTGGCCTCATAACCATTCATGACCGGCATCATGATATCCATAAGAATCACATCAAATTCACCAGATCTGCTTTTTTCAAATATCTCAACCACTTCCTGTCCATTCCATGCTTTGGTCACGTCAGCGCCTTCATTCTGAAGCAAAAATTCTATGATTTCCATGTTCAGTTCGTTATCCTCTGCCAGAAGAACCTGTAGTCCCTTTATAGACTTTTCAAATGAATCTTTTTGCCCTTCACGTTTATCTGCATCCAGATCCATTTTAAAAGGAACTCTGATCACAAATGTCGTCCCGACGCCTTCTTCACTTTCAAAGGTAATCGTTCCACCCATTTTCTCAACCAGTTTCCTTGCAATGGACATTCCCAGTCCTGTTCCGGTATATTTTGTACGGCTTCCTGTATGTTCCTGTGTAAATGGTTCAAAAACACATTTCTGAAATTCCTCTGCCATCCCGATTCCGCTATCCCGGCAGACAAATTCCATTGTCGTTATTCCCGGCTGTTCGGATGGGATTTCTGTGCAGCTAAGATAAACATGTCCGTTTTCTCTGTTATATTTCACCGCATTCGACAGGATATTCATCATCACACGTTTCACATATCCCGGGCTTCCGATAAGGTCCCGGTGTATAATTTCTTTTTTCTCCCACACAATCCGAATATTCTGTTCTGCGGCAATCTGTTCGATCACAACAAGTACTTCCCTGTAAATACTGCTCAGATTAAATGGGATTTTTTCCAGAACTACTTCATCCGACTCCAGCTTACTCATATCCAGAACTTCGTTTACCAGTTCCAGCAACAGATGGGAGGCCCCTTTGATCTTTGCTCTGTATTCTGTCTGTTTCTCCATATCGTCTGCATAATGCTCTGCCATATCAATCATACCGCAGATCCCATTGATCGGTGTCCGGATATCATGGCTCATCCGCTGGAGAAACTCTGTTTTTGCCACATTGGCTGCTTCTGCCTTTTTTGCTGCTGTCAGAAGTTCTGCTTTATATTTTTCATCTTTTTCCTGCTCCTGTTTCCGGTGTGCCAGATTGGTTCTATGACCCCATAACAAAAATATACTGAATATCAGAAAATAAAGAAAAATAACACCTGCTACACTTAATGGAAGGTTATGAAACACTTCCGTATCCGGAAGATACGCATAGATATAATAATCCCGCTGCTTCAGCATGATTCCATAACATCCAGTTCCTTCATTCTTGAAATGATAAATGTGCTGGCTATCTGTACGCTTTTTCATTGCCTGAACAACCTCGTTGTCGGCTGTATTCTGCCCCAACAGGCTCTCATTATTGCTGGCAGCAACGATTCCGTCGTCTGCAACAATAATCGTTCCATCTTTCTGGATACTATAACCATTTAAAAGCCCCTGTATCGTCAGCGTATAGTTTCTGGCAAATTCAGGAGATGTGTAATAATAGATTGCAACGATACCCGGTGCATCTTTTCTGGCGCAGGCTGCAATGTCAATAAAGGATCCATCTTCCCTGGTAAACCGTTCCGAATAGCTTCTTTCTTCATATCCGGCAAAATTCATGATAATTTCTTTTTGCAGATACTCCGTAATCTCATTAGCCAGAGACTCATCCGTGCTGTATTCACAGTCCGTCTTTCCTTCTGCATCCAGTACAATGATACCATCCACCCATAGAGTCTGCAGGTTTTCCTTCAGAAAATCCCGGCTTAGCTGACCGCCGTTTTCTATTTCCATATCGATATTCGTACTCATCTGTCTGGCACTTTCAATCGCACGGAGAAGACTTTTGGATTCCGAAGATTCATTATAATGAGTGTAGGTGGAACACTGCACTTTCACATAGTTTACAATCTCTACCATTCTTTTCTCTGCTTCCGCTTTTTCTGCGTAAAAGAAATAACACAGCGATACTACAGCCACACAGACTCCAATCAGACCGCCGAATAGCTGGATTCGTTTTTCTTTTTTCTTTCTCTTAATATCCAAGATCATCCACCTCCAGATACTTCTGGGGATCATCCAGATATTTTTCAATGATTTTCAGGGATGTGCCATCCTGACGCATTTCTTCCAGTGTCTGGCTCATCTGCTCACAGATTCCTCTGTCATCATCTTTTGCAAAAGCGACACCTATTCCGGTGATCATCAGAGGCTCTTCCAGAATACGGAAGCTTGCATCATAATCCTTCATATACTGAACAATAGATTCCTCGTGTGCTGCAACTGCATCTACATATCCTTTTCCCAGAAATGTATAGATCAGCTCCCTGTGTCCCAGGCTGATCAGATTGCCCAGCTTTGGGATTCTCTCATCCGTCCGGTTCAGAAAGATGCCTTCCGGTTTGGTTGTGGACTGAACAGCCAGGTTCTTTCCCTCCAGGTCACTTAGTTTATAGATATCACTATTCTCATTTACAGCGACCACCTGCCGGCTTGCTATGTACGGCCCTGCCCAGCGGTAATCATTAAGACGCCCTTCCATGGAAAAACAGCCCATGATACAGTCAATCTCTCCACTCTCCACCAGTTCTTTTTTCTTCTCCCAGTTGATCTGGACAACGTCTACCTGATATCCTATTCTTTTGAAAGCTTCTGTAGCCAGTTCTACATCAATTCCTGTCGGTACACCATCCTCATTCAGATAATTGTATGGTGGATAGTTGTCACTGCCGAGCGTGATGACCGGCTTTTCTGTTTCTTCTTTATTTACATCTGTGTTTCTGCACCCTGTCAGGGCAGAAGCTAATATTCCCACAAGCAAAATGCCTGCAATCACTCTATTTCCTTTCATTTTCCTTCCATTCCTGCTTTGCTTCATCTTATTCTGTAAGGTTTCCTATTTATTCACGCTTCAGTAACCTGCATTTCGGTACCCCCCCCCCCGATTTTTATACTTCTTATCGTCTTTTCCAATGTCTTCATATCGACCGGTTTGGAAATATGGGCATTCATAACAGGCATCTGCACATCCATCAGAAGCACCTTCAATCTTTAACAGTTCACTTTCCACATCAATGGTTCCTCCCAGTGTTTCAAAACTCAAAAGAGCACTGTCCCACAGACAGTGCATATCATCTCATGCAACTGGCTACCATTTTACAGGCCCTGTAGCTTTGCGTCACAGACTTTCGTCTGCTTTGCTAATCATCCTCTTATCACTGATACTAATTTTCTCCTCGCCAACTGAAGAGTTGGGCGTCATCTCACATCTGATATAAAAAACTGTTTTTATTATCCCTGCGCCTCACTGTGTTCATTCAAAGCTTTACCGCATTAATGGTAAAGCGGACATTCGCAATCCGCTTCGCTACTTGCTCATGAACGCAGTCGCTTCGCGATCTGTCAGTGAGAGCTTTCAACTCCCTCTGACATAAGCATCCCCCTCACCCACCGCTTAGTGCTCCGCGCACTTGAAGCGGGGGAATGCTTATCTGCGTTCAAAAAGAAAAATAGAGAACAGTTGATATATACTCGAACTGTTCTCTTACTTCCGAGTCCACGCAGCATTAACCTTACTGTTACTGCTTACCTAAAGATGTTTTTTTCTGCAAAAGTCATTTTCGCTTATACTGTTTTATAATATCATAGGCAGCTGCGTTTGTCACATAAATTTTTTCTTTCTGTTATTGTGTCCTTTTTTTATTCAAGAATGCCTTCTTTACGGGAATGATATCATATTTTTCCACATTAACCAGCACCTTGCTATCGCTGAAAAAATGGATTTCCTGTGCCTCTAATGGTGTACAGATAGCAGTAGTTGCCACTTGCTGACCATCATTGATAAAAAGCTCGATCAACTGACGATCCAAAATAAAACGCATCTTCTTAAGTCCTGCCGGATCTGCAATCCTGATTTTTCGCACACACACAATATCTTTCGTTACACCGCAATATGTACGGTCAATCTCCAGCATCCTGTTTACCTTATGATAAGTAAATTTTGTTTCATATTCTTCATTTGCAGCCAATTTCATGGAAAAAATTGTAAAATCATGATCTTCCAATTCTACTGTCAAATCAATCGTCCTGCCTTCGATACCTGAAAGTATTGTCTCTTCTTCAATCTCTGCTTTCTCATATTTACACGGATTTTTATGATACTTTTCTATCTCTCGTACCGGTACTTGTCGGATCTTTCCATTCTCTAAACTCAGTTCACGCGGGAGAGTCATCATTCCCTGCCAATCCTGTGAATTTGGAATTACACATGCATCCCAGAACTTCATCCATGCGATCAGTACACGTCTGCCATCCGCAAGTTCGGTTGTCTGTGGCGCATAAAAATCCATTCCATAGTCCAGTGCATGTGGCGCTTCTTTCTCAAATTTATGTGTTTGAGAATCATAATCACCAAGAAAATATACACTGTTATGTCCGTTATGAAACTCATATTTCTGTGCCTTCATATCCTGTGGTGAACAAATCAGTACGTGCTTGTCTCCCAGTCTGAAGAAGTCCGGGCACTCCCACATCGTTCCAATTTTTCCGGTTTCATTTGCTGCAAGAATCGTCTCAAATTTCCAATTTTTTAAATCCTTACTGGAACAAAGTACAACTATTGATGAGCGCCACCCAAACAAAAAAAGGGGGTCTTTCTTGCGAACGACACCTATGCAAATATGTTTCTCAATCTGATTTTTCAAAAATATGGCTGCCTGACACTTATGAGTTAGTCGGATTTGATGTTAGCAAAGCCAATTCATAAACAGATTACTCCTATTCTGATTTGCAGGGAGACAACAAATTAATTTGTTGTCTCAGACTGTAGACAAAGCCCTGCTTTTGCAGGGTTTTGCTATTGTTGGAACCGCTTTTCTGATATAATAAATATCAGAAGGGCGGTGTTTTTTATGATGACGAAAAATACAGATAAAAAAAGAGAACAAATGATGATGTTTTCCATGGATGACATGGTACCTCAAAACCATATGCTGCGATTGATTGATAAAGCAATCAATTGGAACTTTATTTATGATCTGGTTGAAGAAAAATACTGTCCGGATAACGGTCGTCCCAGTATGGATCCCGTCATGCTGATAAAGATACCATTCATTCAGTATCTCTATGGGATAAAAAGCATGCGT
>QUMM01000046.1 GCA_003435055.1 Lachnospiraceae bacterium OF09-6 | reverse complement strand
ATTCATTGGCAAATAATGATGCAGACAGTCGCTATTCAATAAGTTCTTTTTTACTTGATAAAGGAATCGATGTTAGTGGATTGAACGAGGAAAATGAAAATGTATTACATGTATTATTATCAAGAACAAACCATAATCTTAAACAGACTATAGAATTATGCAAAAGATTAATTGATGGTGAAGCAAATATTAATCAAATAGATAAAAAAGGACTGGTTCCGTTACAGTCTTTAATTAATTTGAAATATGCAGATGAAGAGTTAGAACCGCTATATGAAATTTGGTTTGCAAAGAATAATGTTGTTATTGAGCATAAAAATGCCTGGGGGAAGTCACCTTTAGAAATTGCTGAAATCATACCGTATAGAGAAAAATTGTTAGAGAGAATGAAAAAACAAAGAAAGGTATCTCATCTGGAACAAATGATAAATGAATGAGATCCAGTTGGCTTATTTCCTCTGGCACCAAAGAAGGAGGAATATGTGCGTGGATAAGGGTAATGTGTTGAATCGTGAGAATTTATCAAAAAAGCTGCAAATAGCCAGGGTACCGGAGTGGTTGTACAACTTAGATGAAAAGGGGAGAACGGATGAACGCTTCTGTCTGAAAAAATCGGATGATAAATGGCAGGTTTACTATTTGGAAAGAGGGGTAAAAACAACAAATAGGTTTTTTGATTCGGAAAGTGATGCCTGTCAATATATATATGACCAGCTGACAGAATAGAAGAAATACTGAACAGATACGAAATGTGAAAAATACAATAGAGGGTGTAGAAAAATGAGAATACGAATTTATAAACTATCAATGTTTTTTGTTATGTGTGTACTTTTACTTGCCATGAGTAATGGAGCCGTATATGCAGCAGGAAAAACATTAAAGGTGTCTGGGGTTAAATCTACGATTTATGCACTGGATGATCAGAATAATACGTCACAGCTTAAAGTGATGTATGGAAATAAGGATGTTACCAGAGCATGCTATTATGTGCAGCATTATGTAGAAAAACAATGTACTACCTGTAATTTGATAATTGGAGAATATAAATACAACAGTACTGCAAAGTAAAACAGAGTTAGAATAAAAACAGGATCTGATATTTTTCAGATCCTGTAAATGTTTATGGAAATGGTATCAATATAACTTCATTCCCGGAACGTGTCTTTTTCATGTCAATGATCCGCTGGTTTTCGGAACCGCGGAAGTATAAAGAAAGATTCTTTTTCTCTTCTACAAACCGGCCGTCTACCAGAACATCGATATGATCCAGAATTGTGTCTGTCACATCTGGGATATAACGGCAGCCGCCCGGCACCAGATCCTGATGATAGGTATATCCGGTGTACATCCAGATATTTTTTTCTGGAAGTTCTTTCTTGACCCGGAGAATCAAAGCCAGAACATCTGGCTGGTTCTGGAGCTCAAAAGGTTCGCCGCCCAGAATGGTCAGCCCTTCATAATAGGATTCGGAAAGTTCTTTTAGTACCATATCTTCCAGTTCCTGCGTAAACGGTATTCCATAATGGAAGTCCCAGGTCTGTGGCTGGAAGCATCCCTTGCAGTGATTCAGGCAGCCGGATACAAAGACAGACACTCTGGTACCAGTCCCGTTTGCACAGTCCGCTTTCATGATTTCGCCAACATACATACTTAAATACCTCCTTGTAAGTGAGCGCTAGATCTCCTAAAAAAAGGATCCGATCTGATCGAATCCTTTAACTCTCGAAAAATTTGAACTTTATACAAAACACATAAAAATCTTATAAAATTAGGCTTTAAGGAAAATGTTCATAAATTTGATATTTGAACAATATTCAGTTTTGAACAAAAGAATATTGTCCATTTTTCTTAATAATAAAGTTGCTTAATTGTTCATTTTTATAAATTAGAGTAAATTGTCATATTGACGAAAATCTACGAAACCATATGATAAACCTATACGAAGTGCTGACAGAAAGGCACAACGAGGGAGGAAGAGCAATGAAAACGAGAAAACATATGGGTTTATTCTGCCTAAAAGCGGATGGAGAAATACAAGGAAACGTACCGTTGGTCTGATGCTGGCATCACTGCTGGCTTTACAGCCAACGGTATTTGTATATGCAGAGGACGCTGTCGGAGCAACTACATATACAGATGGATATCGTGTGCATGCAAACATTGATGGAACCAGAACAGTGACCTTTACGGAAGAAGTGGATATACAGGATGTCGCATCGATGGACGCTGAATGGAATGACATTGCTGCATATTCACTCGAAGACGAAGACATGGAAGTGGAAGAGCCTGCCAGTTTACCAGAAGTTATCAGTACGGTAGAAAAACAGGGCGGTGATACAAAAGTGACTGTCAGCTGTGCGGACCTTACCATCTCTTTTGTGCCGGAAATAAAGGAGGATGCGGCAGCAACACTAATAAAACATGAACTGCCTGTTTCTTCTGTATCTGCTGAGCAGGAAAAAGAACAGAATGCTGTTACCGTACAGGAAGCAGCCACAGAAGCGAAAGAAACACAGCAAGTGGAAACGGAGGCAATAGAGAAGCCGACGGAACAGACAGCGGTTGAGGAAACACCGACTGAAAAACAGGAAACAGAGACGACGGTTCAGACAGAAGCTGAATCAGAGACAGAAACCGGAGCAGAGCAACCAGTTGAAACAGAAAGCAATACGGTTCAGGAGGATACCGGAACACCTGCCAGTGACACAGAGAAGCAGACTGAAGCGGAAACTGAAGCAGAGACTGGAACAGAACAGCAGGAGGATACTTCTGTTGAAGAAACAGAGAGCGTGGAAGTGCAGCGCACGGTTCCAGATTCCAAATTACGTTATGAAAAGCGTGAAAATGGAATCAAGGAAGAACTGATTATATACGGCTACCATGGCGGCCACGAAATTTCCTATGATTTCGACTTTGGCGGCTTAACACCAGAACAGCAGGGAAATGCGTTCGTATTAAAGGATACAGACGGGGATGTGCTGGCACAGATCAGTGCCCCATATCTTTATGATGCTGCGGGGCAGGAGAGCCGGGATATAAAGGTAGGACTGGAACCGCTTTCAGGAGGACAGTGGCGGGTTACTTACATACCATCTGATGCCTGGCTTTCGGAGGAAAGCAGGACGTGGCCGGTAGTACTGGATCCAACCCTGGAAATTAACCAGAATGAACTGGTAGAAGATAATTACACAGATAACGGAAGCGGGACCCATCATGACCATAATGGAAATTCACTTTACGCAGGAAATAAGGGCGGAACAGACCATACGGCATATATCCGTCCAGCTTTTACGGATAAATTCAAAAAAATTGCGTCCAGTGTCGTAATACAGGATGCAACCGTATATCTGCATGTGAAAAATCAGGGTGGCAGTGGAACCTATCATTTTTATCAGATTCAGGGCGAATGGAGTTCCTCTAAAATTACCGGCAAAAATGCACCGAAGCTGTCGGCCAGCCCGTTTTACAGCGGTGCTCTGAAGAAAGGCGGGAATACGGTTGATATCAAACCGCTGGTATCTACCTGGTTTAACTGCCTGAACCAGAAAACGAACTGGGGATTTGCCATTACCGGAGACGGAAAAAAGAACCATTACGTGGAACTGGCTTCCGCAGACCAGCATGGAGCCAATGATAAGATACAGCTTACATTTTCAATTAAATATGAGCAGGTAAGCGGGAAAGAAGCAGAGGCCGGATTTACTGCCGCTGCTGGTGGGAATGAAGCAAACAGCGGGACAGGATACGTGGATTTATCATGGAAAAAAGTACCGGCTGCGGAAGGATATTATATCGGAATTTTTAACGGGGAAGAGTATGAATACTTTTTTGTAGGAAACGTAACTTCCTGGAGTACCAGGGGAAAAGGGATCTGGCCAACCCAGTCAGAAATTAACAGCGGCAGATATCAGCTGCACTGGGATGGTGCCGGAAGTGACCTGCCATGTATTCCGGCTTTTACCTATGCAAACGTGGCTGGCGGAAGCTATGGGCAGAGTCTGAATTACTATTTCCGTCTGGTACCGGCAAATGAATTCGGCCAGGCAGTTGCCCCGGCTACTTATAAAGCGAAAACAGCCATTTTACCAGACCGTATCTGTCCGAACCAGGCAACGGAAGTTTCTGTATGGCCGGACAGCTGGAGTAATGCAGAAAAACGTACTGTATCATGGACTGGTATACAGGATTATTCTGACCAGTCAGCAGGAATTACAGGAAACCTTGGAACGGGATGTGTCCAGATCTGTGTGGACAGCCCGGATACAGAGTCCGCATGGACAGATACAGGACTCAATACAGCATCTGGAAATTATACATTCCCAGTGGATGGGCTGGCGGACGGCACCCATACGGTATATGTACGGGGAAAAGACGGGCAGGGAAATACAGGGCTTGCAAAAGGAACGTACTTTTATGTAGACCGAAACGGACCGGAAGGACACCGGATATCAGTGGATCCGTCTGGCTGGACAAACAGTATGGATGCAGATCTTTCGTGGAGCGGCATGCAGGATGTGACTGCGATAGAACGCATTGAACTGTCCATAGATGGAGAAACATGGCAGGATACCGGAAAAACGGAAGGATCATGGACCGGGTATACACTGGATACTGGAAATCTGGAGGACGGAAGCCATACTATAAGTATGCGTGGAAAGGACACTACAGGAAATTACGGACCAGAAGCAGAGACTGCACTGTATATTGACCGCACTGCACCCCAAGCCGGAAGTGTTTCACTGGATAACATAGGATGGAGCGCAGAGGATACAGGGATCCTTTCCTGGAAAGGTGCTTCTGATGCCACAAGCGGCATTGCGAAGATTTGTTATGCAATAGACGGAGAATGGCTGGATACAGAAGAAAAAGATACGGATGGAAGCATACGCCTAGATTTATCGAACCTGGAAGACGGTGAGCACACAGTCAGTTTCGCAGCAGAGGATCAGGCTGGAAACCGGTCAGAAGAACAGACACTGGTCTGGAAAAGAGATACCACAAAGCCTGAAGCGGTTATTTTATCCCCTTCTGATAAAGCACTGGCAGACGGAGAAATAGAAATCCGGGGAAGCATCACAGAAAAACATCTGAAGGAATGGAAGCTGACAGCAGCCGGGGGGGATGGCAGTGAGCAACTGCTTGCATCCGGAACAGAAGAGCTTCAGGCAGGCCAGCTTGGAATACTGGATCTTTCCGGTTATGAAGATGGGGAACATGTTACCATCACGCTTATGGCGGAAGATGAGGCAGGAAACCAGACAGAAGATAAACGGGTACTGATCCGTGTCGGCGGTTCCATGTCTGCATTTACCCCGACCATAAACATAGAAATACCGGAACTGTCAGAGACAGCACAGACAGCGGGCAGCTATGCGTATACAGACTCTGGACAGGAGGAGGCATCCTGGATCTATCTGGACGGGAAGCTGGCAGAGGAATGTTCTGGAGGTGCCTTCCTCCTGGACAGTGTCTGCTGGCCGGAAGGAAGTACCCATACGGTTAGCATTGTCAGCCGTGGCGCAGATGGAGCAGCAAGATACAGCAGTGGTTTGGGAAGCCAGATGCTGATGGAAGAACTGTGGGAAAAAGGACGCCCTGCGGAAAGCGGGGACAGCTGGATAAGTGAGGTTTATACTGCAGCAAAAGATATGATGGGGCTGCGGCTGGACGTAACCGGATATACGCCTGGGGAGAGCAGTATTACTTATGAATACAGCACTGACGGTGGAAACAGCTGGAAGGAAATCCAGCCGGATGTGGATGCAGCATTTGGAAAGCCGCAGGTACAGGTGCAAATCCGTGTACAGTTCCATAATGATGGGGAAAACAGGCCGGAACTGTACCGCATGAGTATTGCCGGCGTAATCGAGATGAATCCAAAAACCGTTACAGCAAGGCTGATAAAAAATGCGGAAGATTTCAGGATTACGGGACCTGGGAAAGCGGAGCATGCACTGGAAAAAATTCAAAGTACACTGGAAAACGCTGATGCAGGAAATGTAGACTGGTTCTTAGAGGGCAGACAGAACTGGACGGTATCGGACGGACATGCCGATATACGCTATATCCAGGAAGGCAGGAAAGGATCTTTGTCCGGCCTGCTGGTTTCTGATGGGAGAATTATGGCCAGCAGGGCATCGACAGAAGAGCTGTTCCGGGAAGAACTGGATGGGGTATCTGAAGCAGTCCATAAAGAAATTATGGCGGATAAACCGATAGCTGCATTCCGTTTCCTTGCTGCATCAAGGGATCTGTATGGAAATGCCGGGAAAGCCTCTTACTTCTATTCTGTGGATGGAGGAGCCGACTGGCAGGAAATAGCAGCGGGAGAAATAACGGTTTTACCGGAAACTTCCAGCCGCCTTATGATAAAAGGAGAAGCGGCAAATGGCTGTACACTGTCAGGATGGGAGCTGACTGCTTATTATGTCGGGGCTTTCCAGACAGAAGCAGACCTTGTAAAAGAGCCAGTCCGTGTTACAGCAAAAGACTATGGAGATACCGGGGAGAAGAAATACGAACTTTCCTGGAAAGATGGCGGGAAAGGCGACAGTACCGCAAGCCATAGACAGACGTTCCAGATATACCGTGATGGAAAGAAAATCGCAGAGACAGCAGGAACTTCCTGGACAGATACGGATTACCATAAAGGAGCCGTTTATGAAGTATCTACGGTCATGGATTACACCGTATCCAGTATTGCGCCGTATGCCAGAAGGGAAAGCGAAAAAGTAAAAGCGGAGGCATTTACGGTAAAGCCGGATACGAAAGAAGGGGCAAAAATAGACCTGAAGGACTATCAGCAAGATGAGCAGCTGTCCTCCCTGTATGGTGGAAATACGACCTTCCGTACAGACCAGGAACCGCCATCAGATGACCGGGCACTGGATCAGGCACTGCTGGGCAGAAACAAAGTGTGCGCCCTGGGATTTGAGCCGGTAAACTTTAATACAGGAAATTACATACTGGAAGCGTCCGACTGGCAGAGAACGCAGGGAGAAACCGTACTGGCAGATATTCTGCGTACTTACAACTCTATGTCAGACACTACAGACGGTCCGTTTGGGGCTGGCTGGTCTACGGAATATACCCAGTTCCTGACTCTTTACAGTGATGGTACGGTCGGTTACCGGAAATGGGATGGGGCGCTCGTGCTGTTCCGATGGTCAGAGGAACAAAATGGCTATGTATGCAGCACGGCAGACCATCTTGTATTTCAAAAGGAAGAAAATGGTTTCACCGTTACAACTGCAGAAGGAACCGTCTATACATTTGGACATTTTGGACTGCTGGACAGAATAGAAAAGCAGGGACGCAGCACGACACTGGAAAGGGATAACAGGGGTGTCCTGGTAAAATTATGCATTTCAGACGGAACGGAAATTACTTTTGATACAGATGCACAGGGGCATATAACCGGGGCGGCTCTGCCGGGAGAGGCAGCCATTGTTTATACTTATGATGGAAATGAACTGACCGAAGTGACGGATCCACTTGGCCATACAGTAAAATACCGGTATGACAGTCAGGGACGTATGATTTCCTGGATGGATGCATCCGGAACCGTGCAGGCAGAAAACTCCTATGACAGCAAAGGACGTGTTATTTTCCAGAAAGATGCACTGGGCGGGGAATATACGATTGCTTATGAAAAAGACCATACAATAGCAACCGATGCATCCGGCAGCCAGAGTGAGATATGGTATGATGACCAGAAAAGGACCGTACGGGAAAAAGATGCGGAAGGAAAGGAATACTGTTATACCTATGATGAAAACGGAAACATGGTTTCCCGTACGGACGGGGAAGGGCGCCTGACCTCTTTTGCGTATGATGATAAAGGAAATCTGACCGAAACCGTACTGGCAGATGGCAGCCGCATGGGGCGGAGCTATGACAGCCAGGGGAATCTGACAGAAGAGACGGATGGCAATGGACATACCACAGTTTATACCTATGATACAGAGAACCGTCTGATGAAAACCAGTTACCCTGATGGCGGGGAAGAAATCCGTACCTATGACCAGGATGGAAATTTATCCACAGTTACTGATGGTGAGGGGTATACCACAGCCTACACTTATGACCAGAATGGGAATGTCCTGACGGAAACAGACCCTCTGGGAAATGTCAGCTCTTACGCTTATGACGCGGCAGGCAACTGTATCAGCAAAACTGCACCGGATGGTACGGTGACATCCTATGTCTATGATGCGTCAGGCAACCAGACAGCGGTCAGGTATCCTGACGGAAGTGAAGATATCTCTGTTTATGATGAACGGGGAAATGAAATCTCCGCAACAGACCGGAATGGCAATACCATTACCTATACTTATGATGCCATGGGACGGTGCATACAGACCGGTTATCCTGACGGCACGGAAGAACTGGCTTCTTTTGACGGTAATGGAAATCTGCTTTCCAGCACAGACCGGCTTGGAAATACAACTGTCTATACCTATGACCGGAACGGCAATGTCCTGACGGAAACAGACCCATTGGGAAATGTCACTGCCTATACTTATGACGGAAGCGGACAGATGACCGAAAAGCTTCTGCCGACCGGGGCAAAAGAAATTTATGCTTATGATGCCATAACCGGATACATGACCGGATATACTGCGGCATCTGGCGAAACCCACAGCTATGAATATGACGGGGAAGGGAATGTCACGGCTGAATACCTGAATGGGACACTCGTAGAACAGACGGAATATGACAGCATGGGAAGGGTGCTGGCTCATTCTTATGCAGATGGAAGCCGGGAAAGCTACGCCTATGACCTGGCAGGAAATGTCATCTTTACAGAAGATGTGTCCGGTATATCCTATTACTACACCTATGACGGGAACGGGCATATGCTGTCCAAATCTGATGCGGAAGACCATACAGTAACCTTTGCCTATAACCAGAATGGCAGCCTGGAGACAGTAACAGATGAACTGGGCGGAGTAATCCGTTATACCTATGACAGTATGGGAAACTGTGTATCACAAACAGACCAGAATGGAAACACAACGGTTTATGCTTATGACGGGAATGGCAATTTAACAGAAGAACAAAAACCATCCGGAACGGTAACATCCAGTACCTATGACCAGGATGACAACCTGACAGAACAGCTTCTTCCAGATGGAACCAGAAAAACCTATACTTATGATGCGGCAGGACATACACTGACAGAAACCGACAGCCTTGGAAACACGGTTTCCTATACCTATGATGCAGCGGGCAACTGCACCGGCATTACCGATGCGCTGGGGCAAAGTATGCAGATCACCTATGATGCGCTTGGGAATAAGACCAGTGAGACGGTTCCTTCCGGGACGGATACCTGGACCTATAATGAAGCCGGACAGCTTGTGGAGGAAAGAAAAGCTTCTGGATCAGTAACGCATTATTCATATGACAGCTATGGCCGTATAGCTGCTTCCGAGTCGGATGGAAGTATTCTGTCGTACAGTTATGACCTGCCTGGAAATGTGTCGGATGTGACAGACGGGGATGGGAACACAGTCCACTATACATACGATCCTGCAGGCCGTCTGCTGGAAACGCTGTATGCAGATGGAACAAAAGATATCTATTCTTATGATGAACTGGGACAGCTGCAGGAAAAGACCGCATATGACGGACTGGTTACCGATTATCTGTATGATGAGGCCGGAAGATGCGTGGCAGAATTAAGCCAGGAAAGCAGTATTTACTATGAATACGATGCGGCGGGGCAGGTGACCGCAAGAGAAGAAAATGGCGCACGTACAGAATACAGCCTGAATGAAGACGGGCTGATTGTCGGTGCAACAGATGAAGCTGGTAATCCCTACCAGTATACCTATGACCAGAACGGAAGAATAACAGATGCGTCCGGACCGGACGGGGAAAGCTGCAGCTTCCAGTATAATGAAGCAGGCAGACTCTCCGGGGAAGAACGAAATGGTGTCTGGTATGAGTATGGATATGATGAAGCTGGAAGAATGACCAGCATTACCGATGCACTCGGAAATACTACCACTTATGGGTATGACAGTGAAGACCAGATCACCCGTGCTGTGGATGCTGCCGGCAGAGGGCGTGATTATACATATGACAGCTACGGAAACCTTACCATTGCTGAAGAAGGAAAAAGCACGGTCCAGTATGAGAGCGCTCCAGATGGACGGCTGTTAAAGGAAACAGCACCTGACGGAACTGAGACAGGGTACAGCTATGATGCATATGGGAACCTGCTTTCCATCAGCATAACGGGAATACGGCTGCTTCTTTTACCAGGGATGAAAACGGCATCCTGCTTTCCGGGGAAAATGAATCTGGAAAGATGGAATATCACAGTGATGCATATGGAAATTTTGCTGAGATGGTATATCCGGACGGAAGCACCATGAAATATGAGTATGCGGAAGACGGAACATTATCTGAGGTTACTTACCCGGATGGAAAACAGATTTCCTATACTTATGATTCCTGTGGACGGCTGCTTTCTGTCATGGACGGGGATGAGGAAACCGGATCCTATGAATATGACATTTCCGGAAATGTAACCGCTTATGATACGGCAGATACCCATACGGAATACACTTATGACGGGGACGGCCGGATACTGACTTCTGTTACCACGGGAGGCGCAGATTTAAAGTTGTCTTACACCTATGATGCTGCCGGCAGAATGACGAAGGAGGAGCGGACGGAAGCGGGGAAAACAGTATCCCAGTCTTACGTTTATGATGAAGCAGGGAAACTGACAGGCTGGAGCAGAAGTGACGGACTGGAAGAAAGCTATGCTTATGACAGCGTGGGAAACATGACATCCCTCATAAAGAAAGATGCGTCCGGATCCACTGCCGTTACCATGGCATATGGCGAAGAAAACCAGCTTTCCAGCTACAGCGGGGCAGCCGGTACGGTGCAGTATGAATACGACCAGAACGGTCGCCTGGCAGCTAAGACACTTGGGGACAAAAAAGATCTTTATACCTATAACCCGGATGGGCTTCTGGAAACATACCACGGCTACGATGGATATGAGGTATCTTATACTTATACTGTGGACCATGTGCTGTGGGAAAAGAAAGAGCATGGTTCCCGCAGCCGTCTGACATTGGAAGCACTGGCAGAAGGGAAAACAGAGGAAAATACAGAAAAAGAGGAAGAGGGAGAAGAACATACCACCAGGTATATTTATGACCTGACCTGTGTCTATCCGCAGCTTGCCAGTGAAACCACAGACGGGGAGACTACCGATTATATTTATGGGCTGAACAGCCATCTGTATGCCGAAAACCAGAACGGAGAACGGGAAATCTGGCTGTATGATGGAAGGGGAAGCATTATTAAAAGCCTGTATGGGGAAAATACCGGGTCTTACAGCTATACCCCTTACGGAAGCCTGACAGATGAAAGCATGGCAGGACAGGAACGTCTGGCAAAAGGAACTTTTCTGGGTTATAATGGAGAAGACTACCATACAGCTTCCGGCATGGTATACTTAAGAGCAAGGTATTATGAACCGGCCATGATGCGCTTCAGCCAGAAAGACAGTGCTCCTGCGGAGCAGTACGGTCCATTGTCCCTGAACCGGTATCTGTATGTGGAAGATGATCCTGTGAACTATCATGACCCGGATGGAGAATTCCTGAAACGTACATATGGTGGCGGAAGCGGACGCAATTTTGGTACAAAGTCTTATGCTTCCGGTCAGAAATCAGGAACAGCAGGTACAGCGAAAAAGACATCTGGACAGACGACTGTCAGAAGCAGGACATCATCCACTGTAACAGCACCGGTGAAGAAGACCGCGGCAGCCTTTGGAAAAACAGCAAAAAGCGGTAATACCGGAAAGAATACAGTTGGAAACAGAAAGAAAACAGCAACTGCAGTTTCTGGAAAGAATAAGGTTACGGTCGTTAATTACAAGGAACGTAATGGCACCGGACAGTATGTGAACATTCCAAGCCGGGCGCCATACCGCTATCAGCCAACACTGGAATTGTCCACCAGTCCGGCAAAGAACAATAAGATGATGTCTGATACTGCAAGAAGCAATCAGAACACATCCAGGAAAAACGAAAAATCCAGCCGCTATAATAATACGGTAAGGACTCCATTTTTGTCACCAACCCATCAGTACATGACGAATAAAGTGGCAGAAAAACAGGCAGCAAAGTCCAGGCAGGTCAATTCCTGCAAAGCCGTCCAGAAACCGAAAGCAACGAAGACCAAGACATATTCCTATAAAAACTTCTGGAACCGAAAGGATGGTTTCTTTAGTGGAAGATGGTGGCAGGATCCGGATAAGATGGATGAAGCATACCGGATGCTGCAGGAAGAACTGAAGGCAAAGAAACGCATTAATCTGGTAGATCTGAGTGTAAATAATGAGAGTCTGAAAATCTTATTCCTACAGGAACTGGTAAATGGAAATGTCAAGGATGGATATGGAGATGCCCTCTTAAATGCCATGCAGAATGGGCTGGTAGCTGTTGGACTGGATACATCACCATATGAAATATCACCACGATCACTATATGAACTGAAAAAGCGCTATGATAAGAATCCATATAAGAATGTAAATCATGCTATGCAGAATGGATGGGGCGAAATTCTGGAAGGCGGTATCGTATTTGGAATAGGAGCTATAGGTGCGATAGTTGAGAATATTAATGATATACGAGGAAGCGTAGTTAAAAAAAGTGGGCAAAATCGAAGTTGGTATAATAAAGATGGCTCATTAAATTATCCACCAAATGATGGAGCTATTCCAGGAACAGAAAAGGTAATTATATTAAAACCTGGAGAGATTTTAGGGCGATATGGAAAGATTGGGGATAATAGTGATTTTGTTACACAAACAGGAGTTGACGCAAGCAAACTATCTCTTCCCCCAACAACGGATCCATCTATTTATCGAGAATTTGTGGTTGCAAAAGAGATACCCCAAACAATACAGGCTCAAATTGCAGCATGGGGTGAATCAGCAGGCGGCGGAATACAATATAAATTACCAATGCCTATAAAACAGTTGGTTAAAGAAGGCTACATTTATCCAAATGAAAAGAGGTGAATTAAGATGTTGTCAACAACAGCATTGGAGAAATATATAAAAAAAGAAATATGTAGTAAACTGGGAGAAGTAGGGTGGAATTGTATTAATTTTAAAAAAGGATATAAAAATAGTATTGAAGGAACATATATATATTGTATTAATTTTAAAAAAGGATATAAAAATAGTATTGAAGGAACATATATATATT
>QUMM01000045.1 GCA_003435055.1 Lachnospiraceae bacterium OF09-6 | reverse complement strand
TGGAACACAGCCAGATTTTTGTTGATTTTGAAGAAAATAAAAAGAAAAGAAGTTTTAAAAGAAAAATGGTGCTGGGCATAATCCCCAACACCAAGTTTGTCTACAGTCTGAGACAACAAATTAATTTGTTGTCTCCCTGCGCTGCTGAATTGGCATATTGCCGGCTATGCGAATTTCTGTTTTCGTTATGTTATTGTATCTTTTTTCGATGCAGTCATTTCAAAGCTTAAAATCGATGTAACTGTTCAGAGCCAGGCAAAATAATAGTTATGATATTTTTACAAATACAACACTTTGGCCCTGTATGGTGATCTTTTTGCCATCACTGGACAAACCTCTTCCAAACTGATAGAGCACTTCACCAATCTGTCCATCATACGGGAATTTCACCGTTCTGGCTGCCGGATTGATGACCACCAGAATATTTTCTTCTTCGCTGCTTCTTACATAAGCCAGTGGATAGGCATTTTCTTCTGCATAGACATAGGTAATCTCTCCCTTACTCTGAAGAGCCGGGTGTGCCATACGGATCTGAATCAGCTTCTGAACCTCATGATACAGAGAATCCGGATCCTGTTTCTGCGCTTTTAAGGTCGGACGATCTTTTGCCGGATCCTGCTGGATGTAGAGACACTCCTTCGGGGCATGGCTGAAGCCTGCATTCATACTGTCATCCCACTGCATCGGAGACCGGGAACCAGTACGTTCATAACCACCTTCTACTGAGGTTAATCCTTCCACATAACGCATGCCTATCTCGTCTCCATAATAGATAAATGGTGCTCCTGGCATGGATAACAGGAAAGCAAAAGCAATTTTCAGTTCATCTCCCTGCAGCCGACGTGCCAGACGAGCCATGTCATGATTGCCTGACGGAATACAGATCAGGCCTTTGCATTCTGATTTCTCATAATTTTTCTGATAAGTATGTACAAATTCTGCAATATTTCCTTTTCCGCTGGAAGAAAAGAATGGTTCTTCACAACGGAACAGATCCATATAGTGAGATGGACCAAACTGGAGTAAAAAGTCCATATGGAAACCACCCTGCAGGGATTTATCCGGCTCGCCCCATTCTGATACCATTGCAGCATCCGGAAATTCTTCGTTCAGGAACTTCCGCACATTCTGCCAGAGCCGAATGGTTCCTTTTCCCTCTTCGTCATTTTTTACCAGTGATCCTGCCATATCTACCCGAAATCCATCACACCCCATTTTCAGCCAGAAACGCATCACGTCTTTCATCGCTTCCAGAGTGGCCTGCGGTCCCGGATCATCAAAGGACTGCTGCCATGGCTTATCTGGCTTGTAAAAGCCGTAGTTTAATGCTGGCTGATGAGAAAAGAAGTTCACCGCACAGGAGCCGTCACGATCAGAAATGCCTCGGATACAACCCATGCCATCTGGTGATTCCCACACGCAGTCCGTCCAGACATACCGATCGGTATACTCATTTTTCTCTGCTTTCATAGATTCCCGGAACCATCTGTGCGTCACAGCGGTATGTCCCGGAACCAGATCCAGAATCACATGCAGACCTTTTTTATGCGCTTCTTCAAACAACCGTGCCAGATCTTCATTGGTTCCATATCGCGGTGCTACCTGACAGTAATCTTCCACATCGTATCCCGCATCTCCAAAGGGTGACTGAAAACATGGATTCAGCCAGATAGCGTTACATCCAAGCTCACTGATATCCTCCAGATGTCGGATGATACCTTCGATATCTCCGATACCGTCAGCATTGGTATCCTGAAATGATTGTGGATAAATCTCATAAAACACTGCATTGTCCAGCCACTTTGGCTGTCTTGTCTGTTCACTCATGTGTATTTGTTCCCCCCCATTTTTTATTTTCTCGCTGTTTTGCAATTTACTTCAGCAATTTCTTATAGTATACACCAACTTCTTTTATTTTTCCATCCGTGGTAATCACTGTCATCTGCATCTAAATAATTTTTCGGATCATTTTCAGCTTTCCCCTTTTTTTTCTGGTGCAATCATACTATAATAAACCTGTTTATTCATTTCGTGGTTATAACCACAAAAAGGAGGTTTTTATGAGAAAAAATCAGTCTGTCCTTTTTCAGGGGGCACCGATGAAGACTGGGCTCAGCTGAAACAACTGTCCGGTATCCGCATCACTTCTTACGCAAATTAAGTCAGATCGATGCCGATGAAATGCAACTGGATGGATTGATCGAATATCACAAAAATATGATCTATCTTACAAAGGACAATCTATATGAATAAAAAGATTTCTTCTACCCGTCTGCCATTTCACTTTGACCGTGCCATGCTGCCGGTGATTTTCTCTCTGGCCTGGCCGACCATGCTGGAACAGTTTATGCAGACGGCTGTTCAATACATTGATACCGCTATGGTGGGTACTCTTGGTACCCAGGCTACTGCAGCGGTGGGATCAACCGGTACGGTCAACTGGCTGATTGAAAGTACGATCTCCGCTATTGGAATTGGATTTTTATATTATATTTCCCAGTCAATTGGGGCAGGAAACATCCTGCAGGCAAAAAAAGCAGCCGGACAGGCTGTTTTTTCTACGGTTCTGGCTGGTATTTTCTTTACGGTTCTGACCTGCGGATGCAGTCATCTGGTACCGGTATGGATGCGGGTGGATCCTTCCATTCGGGATATGGCCGCACGATATTTCCTGATTTTATATTCTCCAATGCTGTTCCGTACCATGAATATTATTCTGGGTACCGTACTGCGCTCTGCCGGAGATGCCAGGTCTCCTATGATTGCCGGCATCACCATGAATGTAATCAATATTGTGCTGAATTTCTTCCTGATCTACAATACCCGTTCCGTGTATCTTGGCAGCTGGCTTCTCACTGTTCCTGGAGCCGGATGGGGTATTGAAGGTGCAGCCATAGCCAGCGCTGTTGCATACACTTGCGGCGGCATCCTGATTGCCTGGAAGCTCTGGCATCACGATACCGTATCCCCAAAAGGCCAGTCTCTCCGACCGGATCCACAGGTATTAAAGCCCTGCCTGCGTGTAGCTTTTCCAAATATGCTCCAGCGCTTTGCAACTTCTTTGGGCTATGTGGCTTTTGCTTCCATGATCAATTCACTGGGAGAACTGTCTACCGCAGCACATACCATCGCCAATACCGTAGAATCTGCCTTTTACATTCCTGGCTGGGGTATGCAAACCGCAGCCGCTACCCTCTCCGGCAATGCCAGAGGTGCTCAGGATGAGGAACGTCTCCATCGGCTTTCCAACACCATTATTCCGATGGAAATCAGCCTGATGCTGATATCCGGAGGTATGCTTTTTGTGTTTGCACCAGTCCTGATGGGAATCTTCACACAGGATCCTCAGGTACTTTCTCTGGGAACTACTGTGCTTCGTATGGTTGCCGTGTCAGAACCATTTTACGGCGTACCGATCGTTCTGGAAGGAATGATGCAGGGACTGGGAAAAACCATGATTCCATTTATCTTCAATATCATCGGTATGTGGGGTGTGCGCATCGTTGGCACTTTCATCTGCACCCAGTTTCTTGGGCTGGGACTGATTGCTGCCTGGGGATGTATGATTGCACATAACCTGCTGCTGTTTGTACTGTATATCGCTTTATTCTCCTCTGGAAAATGGAAATAATGAATTATTTGTCTAATCTGAAAAAGGGCAACCGGTTCATTCCGGATGCCCTCATTTTTCTTCTATTCTTACTGTTCAATATCTTTCATACTGAAGCTGATTCTGCCCATCTTGTCTTTTCCAAGGCATACAACCTTCACTACATCACCTAATGACAGTACATCTTCTACCTTGTCAATTCTCTCTTTGGAGATCTTGGAGATGTGTACCATTCCTTCTTTTCCAGGAGCAAATTCCAGGAATGCACCGAATTCTTTGATGCTGATGACTTTTCCTGTGAATACCTGTCCTGCTTCGAAGTCTGTGGTGATGATACGAATCATATCCATAGCTTCTGCCATCTTTTCTTTATCTGTTCCACAGATGGATACTGCACCATCATCTGTGATATCAATCTTCACGCCAGTCTGTTCGATGATTGCGTTGATGGTCTTTCCTCTCTGGCCAACTACATCACCGATCTTCTGTGGATCAATGTTGATCTGGATGATCTTTGGAGCATATTCTCCTACACTGCTTCTTGGCTCTGCAATCGCTTTTGCCATAACTTCATCCAGAATGTAGGTTCTTGCAATCTTTGTCTTGGCAATAGCTTCTTCAATGATCGGACGGGTCAGACCGTGGATTTTAATATCCATCTGGATTGCTGTGATACCCTTATGAGTACCAGCTACCTTAAAGTCCATATCTCCGAAGAAGTCTTCCAGTCCCTGGATATCTGTCAGTACAATGTAGTCATCGTCTGTCTCTCCAGTAACAAGACCACAGGAAATACCTGCCACGGCACTCTTAATCGGCACACCTGCTGCCATCAGTGACATGGAAGATGCACAGATACTTGCCTGAGAAGTAGATCCGTTGGACTCGAAGGTCTCGGATACTGTTCTGATGGCATATGGGAACTCTGTTTCACTCGGAAGTACCGGTACCAGGGCACGTTCAGCCAGTGCTCCATGACCGATCTCACGACGTCCCGGTCCTCTGGATGGCTTTGTCTCACCTACAGAGTAGCTTGGGAAGTTGTAGTGATGCATATAACGTTTACTTGTCTCAGCCACGTCCAGACCATCAATCTTCTGTGCTTCTGACAGTGGAGCCAGTGTACAGATATTGCAGATCTGTGTCTGTCCACGGGTAAACATAGCAGAGCCATGTACTCTAGGGATCAGATCTACTTCTGCTGCCAGCGGACGGATCTGGTCGATCTGACGTCCATCCGGGCGCTTATGATCTTTTAAGATCATCTTACGAACAGTCTTCTTCTGATACTGGTAAACTGCTTCATCCAGTACAGCCAGCCATTCTTCATTATCAGCGAATTCTTCGGTCAGTTTTTCCTTAATCTGACGGATGTTCTCTTCTCTCTTCTGCTTCTCATCTGTGAAGACAGCCACTTCCATCTCTTCCGGAGTCACGATCTTCTTCATTGCTTCGAAAAGCTCTTCTGGAACTGCGCAGCTTGTATAGCTGTGTTTTGGTTTGCCACATTCTGCTACGATGGTGTCGATAAATGCGATAACCTTCTGGTTTACTTCATGAGCTGCAAAGATTGCTTCAATCATCTTATCTTCCGGTACTTCATTGGCACCAGCTTCAATCATGATGACTTTTTCTCTGGTAGATGCAACAGTCAGCTGCAGATCAGATACTGCCTTCTGTGCTGCGTTCGGGTTGAATACGAATTCACCGTCAATCAGACCTACCTGTGTGGTAGCTGTAGGGCCGTCAAATGGGATATCTGAAATCGCAGTTGCAATTGCAGAACCCAGCATAGCAGTCAGCTCCGGTGCACAGTCTGGATCTACGGAAAGTACCAGATTGTTCAAAGTTACATCATTTCTGTAATCCTTCGGGAACAGCGGTCTCATCGGTCTGTCGATAACACGGCTGGTCAGAATTGCATTCTCAGATGCCTTTCCCTCTCTCTTATTAAATCCTCCCGGGATCTTTCCTACTGCATACATCTTCTCTTCGTATTCTACGCTAAGTGGGAAGAAATCGATTCCTTCTCTTGGCTTCTCGGAAGCAGTTGCTGTAGAAAGGACAGTGGTATCACCATAGTGCATCAGTGCTGCACCATTTGCCTGCTTTGCTACACGATTTACATCGACTGTCAGTGTTCTGCCAGCCAGTTCCATGGAATAGCTCTTATACATGGTCATTCTCCTTTTTTTTTGTTGTTACAGCGGCATAAGTCTTCCGAAACGACTGAAAAAAACACTTACAGGAAATGCGCTTTTCAGTGGTCTCGGCTCTCTGCCGTCTGTGTGTTACGGTGTCTGTTGTCTGTAAAACATTTTACTGCAATAGAATACACGATCCGCGAATATTCTATTGTCATAAACAACAACGGGGACGGTTTTACCCGTCCCCATGTAAATTATTTTCTGATTCCTAATTTTGCAATTAAAGCACGGTATCCTTCAATATCAGTTTTCTTTAAGTATGCCAGTAAACCACGTCTCTGACCTACCATTTTCAGAAGACCTCTTCTTGAATGATGATCCTTAGGATTACTCTGCAGATGAGCTGTCAGTTCCTGAATTCTTGCTGTTAATACTGCGATCTGTACTTCAGGTGATCCTGTATCTCCTTCTTTACGTCCGTATTCAGCGATAATTGCCTGTTTCTTTTCTTTTGAAATCATGATTCTTTCTCCTTTCATTTTTAAACGCCTCACACTAAGAAACGGTCGGAGTGTCCTATCTCTGAGTGTCGGCTCATTTCATACCTGAATATTGTAACATGATCTTTTTGCTTCGTCAACCTCTTGTTGCAAATATCATAAAGAATATTCCACCGATACAACAACACAAAAATCCTGCATAATATATCGTCCTGGCAAGTTCTGTTCTTTTATCATTTTTGTATAGTTCAAATTCTTCCGGTTTTCTTTCATTATAGCGTATCTGTACCTCTTCATTCACCATATACAGACAGGGATTGCTTCCTTTTGCATATTGTTCCCGATGAAGAATTCCATCCGCATAAAATGTAATTACTGGATAAAAATAATCATGTATACCTGCCTGTCGTCCAAAACTATCTGGTTCTCCCGCTACAATCTCTGCTACTACACCAGTTGTTTTTCCCTTATATTTCTGTCTTCCTTCTATGGATAACAGCCAGAAATACCCTGCCAGAACCAGCAGACCTCCCAGCGCAATAAATACGATACTTGCTGTCAGCATGTTTTTCACCACCTGTTTTTTTCTTTAGCTATCATATTTCAGCCATTAAGAAAAGTCAAGTACTGATGCAATTGTACCGTACCATTATGGATCAGCATACTTTTTTTCCTTATTCACTTTCCTCTGCCGTATATTCCACCACATCTGTCCTTGTCACTTGTTTTATATGTTGTTTTTTTAGACGACTATATACAAATTCACGGAAAATCGTATAAAATACCGATACCAGCGGAATAAAAATAAGCATACCTACAATTCCCATGAGATTTCCACCGATTGTAACTGCCGCCAGTACCCATATCGATGGCAGTCCTACAGATCCTCCAACAACATGTGGATAGATCAGATTACCTTCTATCTGCTGCAAAAACAAAAATACTATAATAAATAAAACTGCCTGTCTGGGATTTATCATAAAAATCAAAAGACTTCCCACTGCACAGCCGATAAAAGCACCAAAAACAGGAACCAATGCGGTAAATGCAATCAAAATACCAATTAAAAGTGCATATGGCATTTTTAAAATACTTAACGTAATGACAAACATAGTTCCGAGAATCACAGCTTCCAGACACTGTCCGGCAAGAAAGTGTGCAAAAGTCCGATAGGTCAGGGAACATATTTTAAGAATTGCATCTGCTTTTTGTTTTGGAATAAACGCAAAAATCACTTTTCTTACCTGCAAATGCAGTCTTTCCTTCTGGAAAAGAATATAACAGGCAAAGGAAAACGCGATAAAAAAAGGTCGCTAATCCGCTGGCAATGGAACCTACTGCTGACATCGTTGTATTCATCATATTTCCGGCGCCGCTTCCAAGAAGACTTATCCCCCATTTAATTGCCTGATCAGGCTGAAACTGCAGTTGATCTACCAGCTTCATAATTTCCTGATTATCATGTGAAAATTCTCTGATCCAGTTTTGCATCTGTGGAATAAAATCCGAAATACTTGTCATCAGATTTCCCATTGTCTGTGTTAGCTGGGGTATCACACCAAACATTACCAATACAATTACACCAGCCACCAGTATAATTGTAAGGAGCAGACTTATCGGTCTCGCAGCTTTTTTGCCTGTTTTATTTTCTTCTTTTATCTTTCTGAGAATTTTCTTTTCCAGAAAACTCATTGGTACATTAATCACAAAGGCAATTGCACCACCAAGCGCAAAAGGGAACACGATTTTCCATGCTGTCTTTAAGACTTCAATCACTACATCGAATTTCCATAAAGCAACTACGAGAAATGCTGTAAACACAATCAGTTCCCGAATTTTCTTCATCGATCGTCTGCTTAAATCCATTATTTTTCTCCACTTCTTCTTAATTTTTTTACAATAAAGATCTCTTTCATAAAAAAGAGACCCTTATCGCATCATAAAAATGCAATAAAAGTCTCACCATTTCCTTATGATACCGGATGCTTCCATCGTACTGACGATATCACAAACGCAAAATTGTTAAGCGTAGGTTACTCCCCTTTATTGGCACCAATCATACACCCGATCCAATCTCTCTGTCAAGGTATGACATTGCCAGCTCTGATCTTTTTTCACTCTTTACTGTTAAAATATTCTTTTCCAAAGCAGATATCCCTGTGCATCTGTGCTTTCAATTCATCCAGATCCGGGAACTTCTGCTCCGGTCTCTCAAAGGAATACAACTGCACTTCAATTTCTTTTCCGTACAGATCTCCTTCAAAATCAAATAAATAGGTCTCTACGCCTCGGAAATATTCTCCCACAGTAGGCTTATATCCTATATTCGTTACGCCATTGAATATTCCTTCTTCCAGAACAGTCTTTGTCGCATAGACCCCATTGGGAGGCAGAAGCTTTCCCACGGATGGAATCAGGTTGGTGGTAGGCATTCCTAAGGTTCTTCCGATCCTCCGTCCATGAAGCACCTCGCCTCTAACTGTATAAGGATACCCCAGAAGTTCTGTGACCAGTTCCATATTTCCCTTTTCCAGTGCTTCTTTTACGTAGGTACTGCTGATTTCCCGTCCCTGATACATCTCCTTTGGAACGATCTCCAGCGTATACCCCAGTTCTTTTTGCATCTGTTCCAGCAAATGGCAGTCTCCCTTTCTCTGATAACCAAACCGGAAGTCCTCACCTACTGCAATATATTTTGCCCGCAGACGTTTTACCAGAATATCACGTACAAAGTCTTCCGAACTCATATGAGAAATCTCCGGAAGGAATGGACAGTCGATCCACCAGGATACGCCCATCTTCTTTAAAAGTTCTTTTTTTTCACCTTTGGTCAGCAGTGCCGGATTCTTCGGATTCGGCCAGATGGTTACTACCACACTCTCCAGTCCTTCTTTTTCCTTCTCACAGATCCGCCGGATTAACTGCTGATGTCCCAGATGCAGTCCGTCGAACTTCCCCAGTGTCACTGCGCTGTCTCTGTCCATGGTATAATCGTCCATTAAGCCTTCTATATACTTCATGTTCTGTTCCTTTTTTCCTATTTCTCATTTCGCCAGTCTAAAAACATCTTTACCGGCTGATAACGTTTTTTCTGCATATCATACTGGTAGACTCCGCAGAAATGTTCCTGTGAGTCATATATACGCACCCAGCCGAAAGCCTTTTTTTCTGCTGATGTTCCTGTGAACTGATTTGGAAATAACGGATTTCCGTTATACAAAAATCTGTCCATTCCTTTTTTCATCTCGAAAGCCGGATACTGCTTCAGCATCTGATCCACCGGAATAATATGCTCCAGGAGTTCCTGACTGACATTCTCTCCCTCTGCCTTCTTCTTCTGCAGTTCTTCTACTTCTGAAAGCCGCAGAGCGTCCTGAATCTCAAAGGTTCCTACACGGATACGGGTCAGTTCTTCCATACAGGCACAGATTCCCAGCTTCTCCCCGATATCATGACACAGGGTACGGATATAGGTTCCCTTCGAACAGGTCACGGTCATGGTAACTCTCGGCAGGTCGATCTCTTCAATGGTCAGTTCCAGAATCTTTACCGGTCTGGCCTTCCGCTCAATGATCTTGCCTTCTCTGGCCAGTTCATAGAGCTTTTTGCCATTTACCTTCAGTGCAGAATACATCGGTGGAATCTGTTCGCAGTCCCCGATAAAACTCTCTGCCGCTTCCTTCACCTGTTCTTCTGTCACGGTCACCGGCATTTCCTTCAGAACTGTTCCGGAAATATCCTGTGTATCTGTCTCTTTTCCCAGAAGCATAACGGTTCGGTAAGTCTTATCCTTATCTGTCAGCATATCGCATAATCTGGTTCCGGCTCCCAGACATACCGGAAGCACCCCTTCCGCATCTGGATCCAGGGTGCCTGTATGTCCGATCTTTTTCTGCTTTAAAATTCCCCGCAGCTTTGCCACTACATCATGGGAAGTGTAGCCTTTTTCTTTGTAAATATTAATGACGCCATGAATCATTTTTTTCACTCGTCTCCTGTTATTACATCTGTTTTTCAATATGAAGGGTCAGATTATTGATCACATCATGCATGGATCCCTGCATGGTACATCCGGCTGCACGCACATGTCCACCGCCGCCAAAATACTGAGCTACTTTACAGACATCCACATAAGATTTGGAACGAAGACTGACCTTATATTCCTGTACATTAGTCTCATACAGGAAAATAGCCACTTCCACGCCCCTGGTCAGTCTCATCTGACTGACAATGCCATCCAGATCTGACGGTTCCACACCGTAAAACTTCATATCTTTTTTCTTAATGGCACTGATGATACATCTGCCATCCAGAACCATTATGCTCTCCAGCAGTGCTCTTCCCAGAATCTGATTCTGCACATAAGTCTTTTCCATGTAAGTAGTGTCAATAATATAACTGCAGTCAATATCTTTGCGCATCAACTCTGCCGCCACTTCCATGGTATGAGGAGAGGTACAGGAATACTGAAAGATTCCGGTATCATGGGCAATCCCCATATACAGCGCTTCTGCAGTCTCTTTGGTGATCTTTTCCGGATCCATCACATGATAGACCAGTTCTGATGTCGAACTGACAGCCGGATCCACATAATCGGTATCGGCAAATCCCTTGTTGCTCACATGATGATCATAGCAAAGGGTATGGCGGGCTGTCTGAAAATACTTTACAGATTCGCCCAAACGTCCCAGATCTCCACAGTCCAGCGCAATAAACAGATCATAGATCTCATCGCTGTCACAGTTGTGATGGATGTCCTCGGTGCCGCTGATGATGTGATAACTCTCCGGTATCTCCTGCAGATAGACATCGATCTTATTCAGCTGTGGAAAGTTCTCTTTTAAGTACAGATACAGTCCCATACAGGAACCGACACAGTCACCGTCCGGCCGGATATGGCCGGATATGGCTACTGTTGTGATTCCATTCAGTTCTTCCCTGATGTTATTCGTCTTGATCATCCTCATCCCTCCCGGATTCTTCCACATGATTTTCATCAATCAGCCTTGACATATGAACACCATATTCAATAGACTGATCCATTATGAATCGGATCTCCGGTGTATTTCTGAGATTCAGGTTTCTGGCAAGCTGACGTCTGATATAGCCGACTGCACTGTTCAGACCTTCCAGCGTCTTTTCCTGCGCTTCCTGATCCCCAAGCACACTGATATATGCTTTACATGTCTTCAGATCCGGCGCTACTTCTGCCGTAACCACTGAGGTCAGCGGATGAATACGTGGATCTTTGATTTCTCCACGGATAATATTAGCCAGTTCTCTCTGCACTTCGCTGTTAATCCGCGTATTCTTTATGCTGTTTTTTCTCATAATTGCTCCATTTCTCCAGGTACCCAGCTGCTCCTATCGTGGTACTTCTACCATAGTATAAGCCTCTACCTGGTCAAATTCCTTGATGTCATTGAATTTTTCAAATACAAGACCACATTCATATCCTGTTTTTACTTCTTTCACATCATCTTTAAATCTCTTCAGAGATGCCAGTGCTCCATCAAAGATCTGTTCTCCGTCTCTGGTGATACGGCAGGAACAACCTCTCTGGAATACACCATCCAGTACATAAGCACCTGCAATAGTACCAACACCAGATGCCTTGAATGTCTGACGCACTTCTGCATGACCGATAACTTTTTCTTCAAATACCGGATCTAACATACCCTTCATAGCCGCTTCTACATCGTTGATTGCATCGTAGATAACACGGTACAGTCTCACGTCTACATTTTCACGCTCTGCGGTTGCTTGGCACCGGAATCAATACGTGTGTTAAATCCAATGATAATCGCATTGGATGCTGCTGCCAGGCTGACATCGGATTCATTGATGGCACCTGCTGCTGCATGGATCACTTTTACTGCTACTTCTTCATTGCTGAGTTTTACCAGGCTCTGTTTTACCGCTTCTACGGATCCCTGTACATCGGCTTTTACAATCAGGTTCAGTTCTTTTAAGTTACCAGCCTGAATCTGTGTAAACAGATCATCCAGAGACATTTTGGACTTGGTCTCTTCCAGAAGCTTTTCTTTGCTCTGGCTAATGAATGTCTCTGAGAAACTTCTTGCTGCTTTTTCATTTTCGCATACAACGAATACTTCTCCTGCATTTGGTACATCGGAAAGTCCGAGAATCTCTACTGGTGTAGATGGTGTTGCCTCTTTGACACGTTTTCCTCTGTCGTCCATCATAGCACGAACCTTACCATAGCTTGCGCCTGCTGCCACGATATCTCCTACATGGAGAGTACCTTTCTGTACCAGCACGGTAGCAACCGGACCTTTACCTTTATCCAGTTCAGCCTCAATGACCAGACCTCTTGCTTTTCTCTTTGGATTGGCCTTCAGTTCCGCTACTTCAGCAGTCAGAAGAACCATTTCCAGCAGTGTATCCAGACCTTCATGGGTATGAGCAGATACTGGTACACATACGATATTTCCACCCCAGTCTTCCGGAACCAGTTCATGTTCTGCCAGTTCCTGTTTTACTCTGTCGATGTTCGCTGCCGGCTTATCAATCTTGTTGATGGCAACGATCACTTCAACACCTGCTGCCTTTGCATGGCTGATTGCTTCGATGGTCTGTGGCATTACACCATCATCGGCTGCTACAACCAGGATTGCAATATCCGTTGCATTGGCACCACGCATACGCATAGCGGTGAATGCTTCATGTCCAGGGGTATCCAGGAAAGTAATCTTCTGTCCGTTTACCTCAACCATGTAAGCACCAATGTGCTGTGTAATACCACCGGCCTCTCTGGAAATTACATGGGTATGGCGGATGGCATCCAGAATAGATGTTTTACCATGGTCAACGTGACCCATAACACAGACAACAGGCGGTCTGCTTACCAGTGTATCTTCTGGATCATCCTCTTCTTTTAACAGTTCTTCTATGACGTCTACTTTCACTTCATGCTCTGCAATACAGTTGTATTCCAGTGCGATCTCTTCTGCAGTTTCATAATCAATCTCATGATTTACGGTTACCATAGTTCCCTGCAGGAACAGCTTCTTCACAATAGCTGCTGCCTGAATCTTCAGAATATCTGCCAGTTCACGAATGGTCATACTGTCTGGCAGTGTTACGGTTCTGATTTCATCTTCTTTCTTTTCTACCGGTTTTTCTACTGGTTTTACCGGTTGATGAATCTTCC
>QUMM01000044.1 GCA_003435055.1 Lachnospiraceae bacterium OF09-6 | reverse complement strand
AACAGAATTCTCATAGCCGAAAGAGAAAGCCAGCGCCTTGAGACGCTGGCCTAGTAACAAGGGCTTATAGCCCTAGAGCAAACCACCCGTTGGACGGGTGGTCCTGATTCCACAATCCAACTTCGTCTTTACCTTCTTTATCCCACCTGAATAGATCACATAGGTAATTACCTTCTTCTTTTCTTTCCTCATCAAAATTGCTTCATATACGTGAAATCGCATCAGATCATCTGTAACATGATCTTCTGTGGTCTGGAACTCGATATGTACGATCACATCTTCTGTTGTCAAAAAGTTGTAGTCCATATACAGGTTATCAATGTGAATCTCTATTGCTTCAGTCGGCTTGCTGTCTACAAATTCATAATGAATATTCAAAGTTTTTAATATTGTGTCTCGAAAATAGTCAAACCCCATTTTCATCACTGCATCTTCGTGCTTCGTTACCGTCGTCATAAAAGTCTCCTTTCTGTTTGTCTTACGTTCGTTCTTTTGTATTTCAGAAAGGTTCTCTTATGTATTTTATCTCATTTTATCTTTTGTACTGTTCTTGATGTCCTCCCGTCATCTTTATTGTAACATAACTTTACGCAAATGATACATTTTATTTTAAATCAATATATTTTTCTATTACTCTCTCCTGATATCCTGCCACTCCAAACTCTCTGATTCGTTCTGCCACCGGCACCAGTCTCTCATCTGTGATTCTTTCCAGTATAGCCAGTCGCTTTTCTGAGATTTTTTCTTCTGATCGGCTCTGCTCATAGTCTTCTACTGTCATGTGCCAGTATTCGGTCTCGCCTTTATAATACTAGATGACCTTCTGTGCAATCAGCAGTCCCTCTGGATCGAAGTCCCCGGCATAGCAGATGCGGATTCTGGCTTGTGCTGCCAGATCCAGAAGTAGGATAGATGCCAGCCTTGGCTGACCATTCATGCACATACAGGCACAGGTTCCTTTATTTTTTTCACAGATAGCTGCAAAGATAGATGGATTCTCGACAATATACAATCTCTTTCCCGGGCAATCTATCCTTCCCCATTTTGCCAGTATGGAAAGAGGCACCTGTACACAGTCTCCTTCCTGACAGAAGCCATTCATACCCACATGAGGAGTACCATCTTTTTTCCATGCCTGAATGCCAGAAATCATACAATAGTTCGATATCTCAACCAGTAAAATACCAGCTTTCAGATAATTCTTACTCTGTCTTTCGCCTCTCCTCGACAGCGGATTCACAACTTGCTTCTCTTTCCGCTGCCCGTCACTCTATTTTTCACATCTCCTCAACAGCGGATTTCTCACTTATTTCTCTTTCCGCCGCCCGTCACTTTATCTTTCACATCTCCACAGCAACGGATTTCTCACTTGCTTCTCTTTCCGCCGCCAGAAAGTCCCCACGATATCATCCGGCTCCCGGCCAGTCATCATCCAGTTCTGCCATCTCAGGAAACCGCTGAATACTGAGGCGAATCCGCTCCAGAAGCGTCGGTTCCAGTGATGCCCCTTCGATAAACAGATTCTCCAGACGTACCACCAGACGCTCGATCTTCACGCTATATTCTGACATCTGATACCGGTATTTTCGGTTCTTAAATTCTTCAATCGAAGCAACCTTTCTGGTATCCTGGATCGTATTCAGATTCTTCCACTCCGTCAGAGTAGTCAGATCCTGCAGGCACTGCTCCGGCCGATACTCTGCAAAATAGGGATCTTCCTTCATCTGAGCATAGACTTCCTCCTGGTACATCCAGTAATGAAGCTTCTCATCATTTTCAAAAAAATGCGCATAATGCATCGATATCGATCTACATTATCCGCATTCAAATACTTCACTTCCATCAGTGGACGAAGTAATTTATCCGTTATCTGCATGAGATTATTTCCCATCTGAAATGACAAGGTTTATAATTCACACTGCATCCTTTTTCCTTCTGCATCCCATATGTACAGCACCAGTTTATTTTTCTTTCTATAATCATACAGTACACCATGTTGTTTGTTGCTTTTGTTCCATGCTTCCAGTTTTTCTTTTTTTATTACTGGTCCATATATCTTTTTTCCTTCCGTCTCACTGGATTTTATCTCACAATAATATTCTCTTCCTTCATAAGAAAGCACAACATCCGCATCATGCTCATCCAGTAATAATCTACAGGGAATCTTCTTTTCTCGCAGCTTTTTTAAGATCTCATACATTTCTTTTCCAGCCTGTGATTCGCCGCATCGAAATTCATCACTGCTCTCATCTCTTTCTGTTAATCCAAAATACTTTTCCAGCTTTTTCTTTAAAGCTGCAGTCTCTTTTGGCATTGTTTTTTCAAAATCTGCTTTCAGGATTTTTGATATTTCCGCCCGTATTTTCTGACCTTCCTGTTGCTCTTTCCTCATTCGACGGTAAAACTTAGAATTCAATTCCAGATTTTCAATAAATCGTCTTCCTTTTTCTGTTTGTGCACGTACTGCATAATGATCTTCTTCTCCGTGCTTCTCTATCTGTGGATGTTCCCCATTATAAATATCATCTTTGCATGGATCCAAAGTCAGGCTCAGTTCTTTATCTGACTTCGTTTTATTACATTTTCGACAAGCATACACCATATTCTCATATGCATCTGTGTTCCATTCTACATCTGATTCTTTGGATACATAATGATCTTTTTCGAAATAGAATTCTCCTGCCACATTATCCTGCTCCCGCATTCCACAATATGCGCACTCAAATCAAAAATCATTTCGGAGATACATTTTACATTTTTTCGAATGGTACGTAACCCAGTGTTTTTTTCGAGTATAATCCATTACCGCTCCTTTTTCTTCATATCTCTCAACTGTTCCAGTATCTCCTGTAAATTTCTGTTTTGGGTATCCATGAACGCCAGATCTTTATTTTCCTGCCTGTTTCCGCAGGCTCTCTTTATTTTTGCTGTCAGTTCCTGCATTTTAGATATATTTGCCAATTCCGACTTATTCAACTGAAAATCATATTCTTCCAGTTCTGTTTTGTAATTATCCAGTGGATAATTCGTCAACAACACGGCATAAATATTACTGTCCTGTTTCCGGATCTCTTTTAACACATCAATTCCTTTATAGGACACATGTAGCTTATTTAATTCATGATCAATTAATAAAAAATCCACATCATTTTCTATAATGTATTCATAAAAATTCTCTACACTCTGAGGATACTCACACAAGCCCAATAACTTAAGTCCGTAAAGTTCAAATCTGGCCTGCATCAACTCGATATTCTTTTTTTCGTCCTCTATATATAATCCTGTCAGCATTTTTTCCATCTAGTTGTCTCCTTTTTCATAAAATGAACTACAAATTTTGCTCCTCCCAGTTCCTTAGAATCCATCACATAAATCGTACCGTCATAAGATGATACAATGTCTTTCACGATATTTAAGCCAAGCCCGATTCCATCATCTTCCTTCAAAATATATTTTCTTAAACTATCCGCATATTGATTTCGAAAAATACTAAAAGGAACTAAATATACCATTTTCCCATTTTCTTTTAGAAACTTTCTTCTACAGATATATCATGTTTTCTTAAGCACTATTATTCATTTTATCATGGTCAAAAATCACCGTCAATACAGCAAAAAGAGCCGACACATTGACTTCTTTCTGAGTCTCTGCATCAGCTCTTTTTTCTCATTTTCTCTTTCCTGTTTTGTTCTTTAGAACTTAAATGTATCCTTAATTCCCAGCCATTTCTGGTCTTTATCGCTGAGATTCAGTGCCGTGCCATCTTCCATCACGTATCCTTCAGCGGATGCGCTTCCCTGGTAGCTGCCCTTTACCTGTGGCCACTGGATGCCGATCTCCGGATCGTTCCATGCCATACCGCCTTCATCCCCTGGATGATAGAAGTCGGTACATTTATAGCAGAATTCTGCCACATCAGATAATACCAGAAATCCATGAGCAAATCCCTGTGGAATATAGAACTGCTTCTTGTTTTCTTCGGTCAGTTCGATGCCGTAGTATTTTCCGTAGGTCTCAGAATCACTTCTCAGGTCTACAGCCACATCATAGACGGATCCTTTGATCACGCGTACCAGCTTTCCCTGTGGAAACTGCTTCTGAAAATGTAGTCCACGCAATACACCTTTGGTAGAGCAGGACTGATTATCCTGTACGAATACCATGTCCAGTCCTGCTTCTTTCATATCGTTTTCATTGTAAGTCTCCATAAAGTATCCACGGGAATCACCGTGCACGGTTGGTTCAATCACGCACAGTCCCTGAATGCCGCCTACATTTTTCTCTACTTTAATCTGTCCCATTTCTATCTATCTCCGTACATTTTTTCATAGTAGTTCTGGTATTCCCCTGAAATAATGGTTTCCCACCATTCTCTGTTTTCCAGATACCATTTGATGGTCTTCTTGATACCGTCTGCGAATTTTGTTTCTGGCAGCCAGCCCAGTTCATTGTGGATCTTGGTTGGATCAATCGCATAACGCATGTCGTGTCCCTTACGGTCTGTCACATGGGTAATCAGGCTTTCTGGTTTGCCCAGTTCCTTGCAGATCAGTTTTACAATATCGATGTTCTTCATCTCGTTGTGTCCACCGATGTTGTAAACTTCTCCTACGCGGCCTTTATGAATAATCAGGTCAATAGCCTTGCAGTGGTCTTCTACGTACAGCCAGTCACGGACGTTTAATCCTTCTCCGTATACTGGAAGTGGCTTGTCATTTAATGCATTGGCAATCATCAGCGGAATCAGTTTCTCTGGGAAATGATATGGGCCGTAGTTATTGGAGCAACGGCTGATGGTTACAGGCAGTCCATAGGTTCTGTGATATGCCAGTACCAGAAGGTCAGCACCAGCCTTGGATGAGCTGTACGGGCTACTGGTGTGGATCGGAGTCTCTTCGGTAAAGAACAGATCCGGGCGGTCCAGAGGCAGATCTCCGTATACTTCATCAGTAGATACCTGATGATAACGGGTGATGCCATATTTTCTGCAGGCGTCCATCAGCACTGCCGTACCTTTGATGTTGGTATCCAGGAATACTTCTGGATTCTCAATAGAACGGTCTACGTGGCTCTCTGCTGCGAAGTTTACCACGATGTCCGGATGTTCTTCTTCAAATAATTTATAAACAGCTTCTCTGTCTGTGATGCTTTCTTTTACAAAACGGAAATTTGGATTGTCCATTACTGGGGCCAGTGTGGACAGGTTACCTGCATAAGTCAGGCAGTCCAGACACACGATACGGTAATCCGGGTATTTCTTTAACATGTGAAAAATAAAGTTGCTTCCGATAAATCCGGCTCCGCCGGTAACGATAATATTCATGATAATAGTTCCTCCTAATATAACTGTTCTCTGTATTTTCCGTCCAACACGTCCTTCAGATACTGTCCGTACTGATTTTTCTTTACGATCTCGTAAGTCTTCAGCACATCTTCTTTGCTGATCCATCCATTGAGATATGCGATCTCTTCCAGGCAGGCGATCTTGCGGTGCTGATGGGTCTCTACGGTCTTCACAAAATTGGTTGCATCCACCAGACTCTCATGTGTTCCGGTATCCAGCCAGGTGAATCCCTGTCCCAGAAGTTCCACATTCAAGTCACCATTTTCCAGATAGATGCGGTTCAGATCGGTGATCTCCAGCTCGCCTCTGGCGCTTGGCTTCAGGTTCTTTGCATATTCTACCACACGATTGTCATAGAAATACAGACCAGTTACACAATAGTTGCTCTTTGGCTTAGCCGGTTTTTCTTCAATAGAGATCGCTTTTCCACTATGGTCGAATTCCACGATTCCGAAACGTTCCGGATCGTCTACATAATAACCAAATACAGTAGCGCCCTTGCCGTTTTCTGCATTTTCCACTGCAGAAGTCAGTCTCTTCTTCAGACCGTGGCCTGCGAAAATATTATCTCCCAGTACCATAGCTACGGTGTCATCACCGATGAAATCCGCTCCGATAATAAATGCCTGAGCCAGTCCATCCGGGCTTGGCTGTACCGCATAAGACAGATTCACACCAAACTGATGTCCGTCACCCAGCAGCTCCTGAAAACGTGGTGTATCCTGCGGTGTAGAAATAATCAGGATATCACGAATCCCTGCATTCATCAGCACTGACATCGGATAATAAATCATCGGCTTGTCATAGATCGGCAGTAACTGCTTGGAAGTTACCATGGTCAGCGGATATAAACGGGTTCCGGATCCTCCTGCTAAAATGATTCCCTTCATTTCTCTCGTACTCTCCTATTCTGGCCAAACTTACATCAGGCCACAAACAAATCTTTACTGGTTATAACTGCATTATAAAAGATGCCCTAAGGGCACCTTCAAGTGTTTTTTATGTAAAATACGCAAATTTGTAGCAGATGAACAAAAATCAGACGATTCTGATGGTCGATTTATGGTACAATATCTGGTAAGGAGTGTCTTAACCATGAAATTACCAGGCTATTATTCTTCCGGTGAATTTGCCGCCAAGGCACATATCACCAAGAAAACGATTCGATATTACGATGAACATCATATTTTAAAACCTTCTTTTGTCAATGAAAACGGGGCCCGTTTTTATACGGATGAGGATTTTGCCAGATTACAACAGATTTTATTTTTAAAATATCTTGGCTTTTCTCTGGATGATATCCGGGAAATGACCATGCGAAACGGCGACCGTTCTTTTTTATCCGAGTCCCTGCATATGCAGCTGGGGCTGATGGAAGAACGTCTGGAGCAGATGCAGTTGATGAAGCAGGCGCTGCAAGAAGCCTCTGAGTCAGTGGATCACGGCGATCAGGTGGACTGGAGCCATATGCTGCAGGTTGTCAATATCAACGAAATGGAACAGAAACTGAAGAACCAGTATCTGAATTCTTCCAATATCTCTGCCCGTATCAATCTGCATAAAGAATACACTGCCAATCAACAGGGATGGTTTCCATGGTTATATGAGCAGTGTCACATCCGGTCAGGTGATACCATTCTGGAGCTGGGATGCGGTGATGCTTCCCTTTGGCTGGAAAACCAGGAACGTATCCCACAGAATGTTCGGATTATTCTGTCTGATCTCTCTGATGGTATGCTGCGAGATGTCAGGCGTTCTATTGGAACCGATGATTACAGATTTTGCTTTGATGTTATGGATGCCCATCAGATTCATATGCCTGATCAAAGTGTCGATCTGCTGATTGCCAATCATGTACTGTTCTACTGTGAAAATCTGCAACAGGTCTTCCGTGAAGTAAAAAGGGTACTCAAACCAGGCGGTGTCTTTATCTGCAGCACCTACAGTGAACAGCATATGAAAGAAATCAGTGAGCTGGTACAGGAATTTGATGACCGGATTGTCCTGTCTGCCGATCGTCTGTATGAACGCTTCGGCAAAGAAAATGGAAAAGCTCTGTTAGAGAAAGAATTTTCCCATATTCAGTGGGTTCAATATGAAGATTATCTGAATGTAACCGACGCTGATGCACTGATTGCCTATGTGCTATCCTGTCATGGCAACCAGAATCGATACATCGTTGACCGATACCGCGACTTTCGAGCATTTGTAAAGAAAAAGACCGACAAAGGATTTTATATCACCAAAGATGCCGGTGCGTTTATTGTAAAACGTTAACCATTTCGTACTTTCCTGTATGATTCTTATATTCCGTGGCCAGTTACACCTCTCCTTTGGCATACCTGACCACGGATTTTTCATTTTTCTTACACTATTATTTTCCAAGCTCTTTCCGTGCTGCTGCCAGCGCCGCATCAATGACCTTATCCATGTCATAGTACTTATACTGTCCCAGTCTGCCGCCGAAGATCACGTTTTCTTCTTTTTCAGCCAGCTCCCGGTATGCTTCGTACAGCTTGCTGTTCTTCTCATCGTTTACCGGATAATATGGTTCAATGCCTGGCTTCCACTCCGTAGAATATTCCCTGGAAATGATGGTATAATCCTTTGGCTTCTCAGCCTCCAGCTCTGGTTCAAAGTGCTTGTGCTCAATGATTCTGGTATATGGCACTTCTTTTGCCGTATAGTTCACCACTGCATTTCCCTGATAGCTTGCATCTTCGACCCTCTCTGTCTCAAATCGTACGGTACGGTATTCCAGATGGCCCAGCCTGTAATCAAAGTATTCATCAATCATACCAGTAAACACAATCTTTTTAAAATTATCATGTTCCCTGCGATATTCAAAAAAGTCTGTTTCGGTCATCACATCTACATTCTCCAGAAGCTTCTCGATAATCTGCGTGTAACCGCCCTTCGGAATACCCTGATATACATCATTAAAATAATTGTTATTATAAGTAAAACGCAATGGCAGACGCTTAATGATAAAAGCCGGAAGATCTTTGCAGTCTCTTCCCCACTGTTTCTCAGTGTAGCCCTTAATCAGCTTCTCATAGACATCCCGTCCTACCAGGGACAACGCCTGTTCTTCCAGATTCTGTGGCTCTGTAATATGCAGATCTGCGATCTGCTCTGCAATCTTTGCCTTTGCTTCTGCCGGTGTCCTGATCCCCCACAGCTTACTGAAGGTATTCATGTTAAACGGCAGATTATACAGCTCATCTCCATAGACGGCCACCGGCGAATTAATATAGTTGTTAAACTCTGCATATTTATTGATATACTTCCATACCTCTTCGTTACTGGTATGGAAAATATGGCTCCATACTTGTGTACATGGATACCATCTACTTCCTCCGTATAGATATTGCCACCGATATGATCCCGCTTTTCCAGCACCAGACAGCGCTTGCCGGCATTTTCCATCTCTCTGGCAAATACCGCCCCATACAGACCCGAACCAACAACCAGGTAATCATAGATCTTTCCGTTCTTCTCGAACTTCTTCGTTCGTTTCTTCTCTTTGCGTTCTCTGTCCAGAAGCTCCTGTTCTTCCTGATAGGCATCGCAGACCTCTGTCACATCACCACTCATCCGGGTAATACCCTTGTCCAGCCAGATCGCATGGTCACAGACCTCCCGTACCGTCCTGATATTATGAGACACGAACAGAAGCGTTGTACCGCCCTCCAACAGTTCGGCCATGCGTTCCCGGCATTTTTTACGGAAATTCATATCTCCTACTTCCAGTGCCTCATCTACAATAAGTACATCCGGACAGTCTACCGTAGCTACTGCAAATCCCAGTCTGGCTTTCATACCGGAAGAAAAGTTCTTCACAGGTGAATCCAGGAATTTTTTGATATTGGCAAATTCTACGATTTCATCAAAATGTTCATCCATAAACTCCCTGGAATGTCCCAGCAGAGTTCCGTTCATATAGATATTCTCTCTGGCCGTCAGTTCCCCGTCAAATCCGGCTCCCAGCTCGATCATGGGAGCAATCCTGCCCTTTACCTTAATCGTGCCCTTATAAGGCTTCAGAATGCCTGCTATCGCCTTCAGAAAGGTAGACTTACCAGATCCATTGGTGCCGATCAATCCCCAGGCTTCTCCTTTTTTTACCTTCAGAGATACATCGTCAAGGGCCAGAAATTCCTGAAACATCAGCTGATGCTTCACCAGCTTGATGGCATATTCTTTTAAATTATTAATTTTCTCACTGGATAAGTTAAACCGGATCGTTACGTGATCCGCATCCACTACATACTTACTCATGATTTTCTCCTGCTCTTTGCATGTTAGATATATAAGATAAATTTATCCTTCATTCTCTGGAATACCGTTACTCCGATGATCAGCATAAGAAATGCAATGATCCATCCACCGAAGAAAATTCTCGGTCCCGGAAGGCGGCAGCCGTAGATCAGATCACGGAACTGTGCCACATAATAATACAGTGGATTCAGCCCCTTCACCAGCAGCTGCAGGGTCTTCGGCAGACGCTCCAGTGGATAGATGATCGGGGTCAGATACAGCCATGCTGTGGTAACCGCATTATAAATGTATGTAATATCACGGAAAAATACATTCAGGGTGGCCAGTAAGAATCCCAGTCCACAGCAGAAAATATAAATCTGCAGGATCACGACTGGGAACAGCAGGAACGTCCATGAAAATCTCGCTCCGGTAACCAGCATAACGATAATCAGGGCTCCCATGGATAATACAGTATCTACCATGCAGCTGGTAATCTTAGCAAGGGTAAAAATATACTTTGGTACATAAGTCTTTTTTAACAATGCTGCATTACCAGTTATCGACTTCATGGCACTGTTGGTACTGATCTTCAGAAAATCATACAGGATTCGACCTGTCAGCAGGTAAACCGGATAATTATCGATATTCTTATTGAACATCGTAGAAAATACTACCGTCAATACCAGCATAATCAGAAGCGGATTCAGTACACTCCACACGTAACCGAGAAAACTTCTTCTGTACTTCAGCTTCAGGTCTCGGCTTACCAGTTCCCTAACCAGATCTTTATACTGATATAACACATTGATTCTATACCGAAAGGTACTCATATCTTTTTCGTTTTTCCTCTCTTTCTATGTTTTGATTAATAAATCTTTTTTCTGCCTGCAAGACCTAGCTATCATATCATACTTTTCTGCAAACATCTACTTTTTTCCCTGAATAATCCCGCATTCCCTGGATTTCCAGCCCTGTCTGTCTCACTTCCCGTATCTGACAGAGCAGTTCTTCTGTAATTCTCTCTCCCGGCACCACCAGCGGAATTCCTGGCGGATAAAGATAAATATACTCTCCACTGATTTCTCCGATACTTCTCTCCAGGTCCATAGTTGTATGCTCACATGCTGTTGCCTGCGCAATGGACAGAACCTTTATTTCTTCCTCATTACCTGACGTTCTTGACAGACTCCTGATATACGAGCCTACTTTCTTCTGTGGTTGTTTTTCTTCGTCTTCCACAGAATTTGTGGAGATATTCTCCTCAATGTGGATAAGTGCATTTTTCAGTCTTTTGAATCCTTCGTCCGTATCCGCAATACTGGTCAGGGCGATTACATATCCGGCAGCTTCCATCTCTACTTCCAGATGCTCTTTCCGTCGCAGAAACTCTGCCACCTCATGTCCATTCCATCCATCTGCGGCAATTACCAGTTTTCCGGGATCTGTTTCATATACCTGATGCCGGACAGCATCCTCATCTGTAAGCAGATGGATATGTGGCAGTTTTGCAGCTTCTTTTTTAAAGCAATGAAGTCTTTGACTGTAATCTTCAAAAAGTTCCTTGCCTTTTGCTTCAATCAGACGCATACACTGATCCATTCCCGCCATAAATACATAGGACGGGCTGCTGGTCTCAAAGATATCCAGATATTTTTTCACATACTCCGTCCATTTTGTGGATTTCTCTCCAATATGAAGCAATGCAGTCTGAGTCATAGAAGGCAATGTCTTATGCAGACTGTGGATCACAATATCTGCACCCTTTTTCAATGCATTTTCTGGAAAATTCGGATGAAATCCAAAATGCGCTCCGTGAGCTTCATCCACAATCAATGGTACCCCATGCGCATGAGCAATCTCACTGATTTTCTCCACATCCGATAAAATGCCATCATACGTCGGAGAGGTAATCACCACCGCCTGAATCTGCGGATCCCGTGTCAACGCCTCCTCCACATCCCCCGGACGAATAGAACCATTAATCTGCGCCAGTTTCCTTTTCCATTTGGCTGTACACTCATTTCCATCATCACCACTGCGTCTTTCTTCTGCATCAATATCAGACTCCGGATACAGATACACCGTCTCCAGTTCCCGCAGTTCTACAGCATGATAGACCGCTTTGTGGCAGTTTCGTGCCATCAACAGTTTTCCTTTCTGTGTGGTACAGGCAAATATGGCTGCCAGAATTCCGCAGGTACTTCCATTAATCAGATAAAAACTTTTATATGCCCCGTAAAGACTGGCAGCTCTCTGCTGTGCTTCCAGCAAAATACCTTCTGCATGATGCAGATTGTCAAATCCATCGATTTCTGTAATATCAATGCCATACGGCATCCTGTTTCTTCTTACCCTGTCTTTTTCTTCTCGTCCAAATGTGTACATTTCCCGGATCAATGTCGCATTTCTTTTATGTCCGGGCATGTGAAAAGGATACGCATCGGAACTGCAATATTCTTCCAGTTGTTCATACAGACCAGACGGCTGTTCTGTTTTTGGGTTTTGTATTTCTATTTTGTTCACTCCCATGTTCCTCTGTTTCTCTTGATTTCCAGTAAAAATATAAGGTTAGTATACCACAATCCTTATACATCATGATATAATCCTCTTGAAATACAGCGCAATAGAAATGAATATTAGGAGTATTGATTATGGATTTAATAATTATCAGACATGGTGATCCTGACTATGAGCATGATACCCTGACCGAACACGGCTGGAAAGAGGCTGAGATTCTTTCTCATCGGATCAGTCAGTTAAACGTCAGAGATTTTTATGTATCACCGCTTGGCCGTGCACAGGATACCGCATCCTGCACTTTAAAGGTCATGAACCGGACAGCCACTACTCTGGACTGGCTTCAGGAATTCCCTGCCCGTGTCTATCTGGATCAGAATGAACATCTGCTGGAAGCCTATCCAGACCGACAGATCCGTGATGGCAGGCTGACTGCCAATGTATCCTGGGACATTCTTCCATCTTATTTGTGGAGTCACCCGGAATATTTTCATCCAACAGAATGGAGAAACAGTGAGATTGTAAAGGCTGGTGATTTTCTTTCCGTTTACGATCATGTGATTCAGAAATTTGACCGCCTACTTTCTTCTTATGGCTATGTCCGTGAAAATGGCATCTACAAGGTCACCCGCTCCAATCGGGACACCATTGTATTTTTCTGTCACTTCGGACTGGAATGTGTCTTGTTGTCTCATCTGATGGGGATTTCCCCATTTATTTTATGGCATACTACTGCATTTGCACCGACCTCTGTGACAACCATTCATTCCGAAGAACGAGAACAGGGCATTGCCTGTTTTCGTGCTGCACAGTTGGGGGATATTTCTCATCTGTGGGCTGCTGGCCTTAAGCCATCCTTCTCCGCACGCTTCTGCGAGACCTATGATACTACAGAGCAGCGTCATTAGGGAAAGGGATCAGACTTTATGAAAAAAACAAAAACGATTTTTCTTTCCTGTCTGCTCCTGCTTTCTGCCACCGGATGTGGCATGCAGACGAACCAGCAGTCTGATGAACAGCTTTATGAAAAAAACTTTATTTATTTCGATACGGTTATCGGTCTGCAGTTCTATGCCGGAGAAAATGGGCAGGAGCTTATGGATCACTGTGTAGAAATGTGCGGAGAATATGAGAATACTTTCAGTCGTACATTGGAAACCAGTGAACTGTATGCCATCAATCATCGAACGGAAAATACTGTCACCGTATCCGATGACGTTGCCGAACTCATCTCTGTTGGCCTGAAATATTATCAGATCTCCAATGGGAAATTTGATATTACCGTTGCTCCATTATCAGATCTGTGGGATTTCAAAAGCGAAGACGCCAGCGTACCAGATTCAGATGATATTGCGGAAGCACTAAGCAAAGTGGGCGCTGACCAGCTCTCTCTGTCCGGTAATACCCTGACCTTTGCTTCGGATGATGTGATGATTGACCTGGGTGCACTGGTAAAGGGATTTGCAGCCGACCAGATGAAGATTTATCTGACTGAAAACGGCGTGACCTCGGGTCTTCTGAATCTGGGAGGTAACGTACTGACCATTGGCAGCCGACCGGATGGATCTGACTGGAGTATTGGCATCCAAAAACCATTTGATGACAATGACCCTATCATTGACGTGGTAAAAGTAAAAGATCAGACTGTAGTCTCCTCCGGTATCTATGAACGTTACTTCAAACAGGATGGTGTCATCTATCACCATATCCTGGATCCAGATACCGGTTATCCAATACAGAATGATCTCTGGGGCGTGTCGATTATCTGTGATTCTTCCCTCACCGGCGATGCTCTAAGCACTACCTGCATGACACTTGGGTATGAAAAAGCAAATGACCTGATTCAATCTCTGGATCAGACAGAAGCCGAATTCATCTTGGATGACTGCAAACTGAAAAAAACATTTTAGGAATAATATTATGAGGCGAAAACGAAATACTTATCTTTTTCTTCTAGTACTGCTGGCGATCATCGGTGTCGGTTTTCTGATTCAAAGATATTTCTTCGGAAAAACCGGCGCTACAGCGATCATTGAACAGGATGGAGAAACCATCAGCGAATTAGATCTGAGCAAAGACACTGAACTTGTCCTAGATGACGGTAACGGTGGCAGCAACACCATCACAGTAAAGAATGGAAAAATTGCTGTTACAGACGCTAATTGTCCTGACCTTGTCTGTGTACACACAGGCTCTATCTCTCAGACAGGAGAAGTCATTGCCTGCCTTCCACATAAGTTAATTATTACGATTTCAGAGGAAAAAAATAGCGATTTAGATGCGATTGTCTGGTAACTAATAGTAGTTACCAGATTTTTCTTTATGCGAAAAGGCTGTGCAAATTGCACAGCCTTTTCAGGAAAGAGAAAAATTATATTTTGAGGGAGTACTCCGCAGCGTGTGGTCGCTGCGAAGTGTGAGTTATGAAATATATTAGCTCTTTGCTAATATGCTGTTAGTATATACAACAAATGTGTTCAAATTATGTTTTCATCCTAAATAAATCATAAAATTTCTTATGAAACTCTGAATTAAAATAAAAGTATTTGTAGCCTTTTCAGAGGTTTTTCTGAGCAAAAAAAATCCAGGAAACATATCCTGGATAAAAAGTGAAGCATCGGGGATTCGAACCCCGGACAACTTGATTAAAAGTCAAGTGCTCTACCGACTGAGCTAATGCTCCATATAAAATTAAAAATGCCCAGAACCGGAATCGAACCAGTGACACGAGGATTTTCAGTCCTCTGCTCTACCAACTGAGCTATCTGGGCTTATTACCGATGATTGATCATCAGGCAAAAAAAATTGCGGGGATAGGATTTGAACCTATGACCTTCGGGTTATGAGCCCGACGAGCTTCCAGACTGCTCCACCCCGCGATATACTATAAACATGAAAAAAGCCGATGATCGGACTCGAACCGATAACCTGCTGATTACAAATCAGCTGCTCTGCCAATTGAGCCACATCGGCTTAATGGATGGAGGTGGATTCGAACCACCGAAGCAATTTGCAGCAGATTTACAGTCTGTCCCCTTTGGCCACTCGGGAATCCATCCATTGTACAACATTTCTGTTGTAAGTGGGACCTACAGGGCTCGAACCTGTGACCCTCTGCTTGTAAGGCAGATGCTCTCCCAGCTGAGCTAAGATCCCATTCGCATATTAAATTTTATGCTAACGACCCAGATCGGACTCGAACCGACGACCTTCGCCGTGACAGGGCGACGCTCTAACCAACTGAGCCACTGGGCCATCTGAAGGTTGTACCTTCAAAACCGCATACGGTAAATACTTTTTTCATCCGTTTAACCCAAACTATTCAGGTCAAGCCTTCGACCTATTAGTGACAGTCAGCTCCATACATTACTGCACTTCCACCTCTGCCCTATCTACCTCGTCGTCTTCAAGGGGTCTTATT
>QUMM01000043.1 GCA_003435055.1 Lachnospiraceae bacterium OF09-6 | reverse complement strand
TCAAATAATTGAACAAGAGCGTAAAAAACAACGTTGTATTTAAAGGAAAATATTTAAAATGGGTAGTGAGTCAAGAAATAGATACTTATTAAAAAACACATTGATTTTTACACTTGGCAATATTGGCTCTAGGATGATTTCTTTTTTCTTGATTCCATTGTATACTAATGTTTTAACAACGAGTCAGTATGGTACGGTGGATCTTATAACTACTATTAGTACAGTTGCAGGGCCAATGCTTACATTGAATATTGCTGAGTCGGTTATGCGGTTCGGGTTAGACAAAGATGCAGATAAGGAAAAAAACACACAGTGTGGAAGCATAGTTCTACTTATTGCGATGATAATTGGACTGGTTTTATTCCAATATGCAGATGCATCACAGAAGTATCTGACTATGCGATGTATGTTTATTTTTATGTCATTTCTTTATCTGCTAGTCAACTGTTTCTATGCGATTTACGCGGAAAGGAATTGTTACTTAAGTATTCACTTGGAAATATCCTTCAGACATTGATGATAGCGATTTTAAATATAACATTTTTACTTGTCTTTAAGATGGAAACAGGTGGATATTTATTGGCATATATCATTGCAAACTTTATAGTTGCGATTTATGCCATTATTGCAGGAAAAGGATATAAAGCGTTCTCTTTTCACAACATAGATCGTTGCAAACTCAAAGAGATGATTCGGTATTCGATTGTTCTTATCCCGAACACATTTATGTGGTGGATCATGAATTCTTCAGATAGAGTTATGGTGACCTACATGATTGGTGCAGCGGCTAACGGAATCTATGCTGTTTCTTATAAACTACCCACCCTTGTATCAACACTGACAGGAATATTTAATCAAGCATGGAGTTATTCTGCGATTCGTGAAGAGGGCACGAGTGATGAAACTGAATACAACAATAAAATGTTCAAAACACTTTCTGCAATTGCGTTTATGATGGGAATTGGCCTTTTGCTATTAACAAAACCATTCTTGGGAGTTTATGTGGCTGATAGTTATTATGACGCTTGGAAGTATACTCCGTTTTTGATTATTGGATGTGTTTATTTAACATTGGGCACATTCATGGCAACAAGTTATACTGTACATAAGGATAGTTTTGGCTATTTGTTTTCTGGATCGTTTGGCGCAGCGTTTAATATACTATTGAATTTTATCTTGATTCCAGTGATAGGAGTCTATGGTGCTGCATTAGCAACATGTATAAGTTATATTGCTGTTTTTATGTTCCGTGTGTTCCACACTAGAAAATATATTAAGTATGATATTATGTATAAGGAATTCATTTTAGGTTCGTTATTAATGCTTGTGTCTGCAATTTTAATGTTTGTAGATGGAATGAAAGGATTCCTTCTTCAACTTGTGATTCTTTTGATTGGATTTACGGTGTTTTCCAAAACTTGGATTCCGATGTTACAGTTTTTTCTAAATAAAATTCAAAGGAAGCGGGTGAGCTAATGCAGAAGTTGGTTAGCATTATTGTTCCAGTATATAATGTTGAAAAGTATATTGATAAGTGTGTTAGATCATTATTAAAACAAGATTATGGAAATATAGAAGTAATTCTTGTTGACGATGGTTCTCCTGATAAAAGTGGTTATATCATTGATAGACTGAAAGAGGAAGACAATCGAATAGTTGTAATACATCAGGAAAATCATGGCGTTTCTAGTGCTAGAAATGCAGGAATGGCTGTCGCTTCAGGTGAGTATATCACCTTTGTCGATGGAGATGATTGGGTTGATGCTAACTATGTGACATATTTTGTTGATTTACTAGAGAAATCAAGCTGCGATGTTGTGATGAATAAGAATAATTATTCAGGTTGCAATGATATATCAAATAATAATTTTTCTGTGATTAGTGCGGAAAAAGCTATTGAGTGGATTTATTTGGGAGATCTTTTTGTAGCAGTTTGGAATAAGATGTATCGAAGGAGTGTGCTCGAAGAGAATTATATAAAATTTAATGAAAGAATTTGGTATGGTGAAGGAATGCTTTTTAATGTTGAGTTTCTACAACATGTAAACAGTGTGGCAGTTGGTGAAAGTGCAGTTTACCATCAAACTTTTAATCCTGATAGTGCGATGAGAAAATTCAATTTAAAGAGTAACTTGTGTGGAATCAAATCTTTGGAATTGCAAAAGGAAGCATGGATAAAAAAGAATATTGATATTGAGAAAGCATGGGAATATCACAGGTATTGTTTCAATAGAAGTATAATTGATGGCCTTGTTCGATCTAATATGATTTTAGAATATAAAGAAACGTATAAGGAGTGTGTTTCTAACCTTAGGAAAAACATATTTTTGCCATTAAAAATGGAAAAAAGTATTAAGAAAAAAATTATGTGGTGTTGCTATTTTATTTCACCAAGGCTCATGGCTATTAGAAAAGCTATAGGATTTAAGAAGGCTGCGAAAACTGGGGGGGTATAAGAAATAATGTTATAATAAAGAAAACAGCGTATATTCTTGTGCCTATCACGGGAGGTGCTTTTGCATGAAAACCGTGTGCGCTAAGGATATGTGTGCTGGTTGTATGGCCTGCATAAATATGTGCAAAAAGAGTGCTATTACTATTGTAGATGATTACAAGACATATAATGCCGTAATTGATGAAGTAAAGTGCGTGAATTGTGGGTTGTGTGAAAAAATTTGTCCTAATGTAAAATGCGTGGAGCAGGTTAACCCTATCTTTTGGAAAGAAGGATGGGCATTGAATCCTGAAATCAGAAGTAATGCATCTTCAGGAGGAATTGCTTCATCAATTATATATTCATTTATTAAAAATGGTGGATATGTTGCTTCGTGTATGCTTAATAAGGGAGAATTCGTTTTTGAATTGACAAATTCGACCCAAAGGGCTGAGCAATTTGTAGGATCTAAATATGTTAAAAGTAATCCAAAAACAATATATATAGATATTGAAAGGAAACTACAAGAAGGGAAAAAAGTCCTTTTTGTTGGATTGCCATGTCAAGTCGCGGCATTGAAAAATTTCTCACGCAATCAAGATAATTTGTATACAGTGGATTTAATATGCCACGGGTCCCCTTCACCCGAATTGTTGAAGATGTATTTAAAAGAAAAATCAGTGGATATCGAAGAATTAGAAGGGTTGAATTTCCGTGAGAAAACATCATTTGGCTTAAGATCAGTAGGGAAAAATAATGGTTTTCCGCGGATTGTTGATATGTATACATATGCTTTCCTGAAAAGTATTGATTATACTGAGAATTGTTATTCCTGTCGTTATGCGTCACAATCTCGTGTTTCAGATATTTCATTAGGCGATTCATGGGGAAGTGAATTGTCTGAAGAGGAAAAGAAAAAGGGAATATCTTTAGTTCTCTGTCAAACGAAAAAGGGAGAAGAATTACTAAAAAAGTCAAATGTGGAACTATTTGATGCGGATATTACAAGAGCGATCCAATTAAATCATCAATTGGAATATCCATCGAGAATTCCATCATCAAGAATGTTTTTCTTTGAAAACTTAGAAAAGGGTTTTGATTTTGCTATGAAGAAAATACTACCGAAAGAATATTTGAAAAATGAAATCAAGATTATTTTGTCTAAAGTTGGAATTAGAAGATAAACTTTCATATTGACAAAGAGTTGGGAGATGACACAATCTTGAGAGCAGAGCAGAGCAGAGCAGAGCAGAGCAGAGCAGAGCAGAGCAGAGCAGAGCAGAGCGTTTATCATGGCTTGACGTGTTAAAAGGGATAGGCATAATCCTTGTTGTTATAGGGCATATCTATTCCAATCAAACCATCTTTAATTGGTTGTATTCCTTCCATATGCCGCTGTTTTTTTGGCAGCAGGATGGGTGTATAAAGAAAAAACAGTTTTAGCAGACATAAAGCGAAGAATCCAAACCATTGTTATTCCGTATTTCTCATTCGGTTTTCTGGTTCTTATCTACTGGCAATTGATGGAGAGAAGATTCCGGGATTCAGATATGAGTTTTATGGATTCTTTGTTCGGTTTATTCTCTGGCTGTTATGATAATTTGGAGTTCAACATCCATTTGTGGTTCTTACCATGTTTCTTTGTAACGGTAATCCTTTTTAATATACTGGTTAATCTAGGCGGAAGGAGAATGGCTTATCTTGTTTCTGCTCTAATGAGTTTAGCTTTTATTGTGGTTCCAATGCATGGACTTATTTGGGGCATTGATCGTGTATTCAAGTACATAGGATTCTATGCTGTGGGTGTGTTCATAGCGGGAAAAAGCGTGAAAGCGGTAAAGAAAAAAGTGGAAGCAGGAATAGTAGCGATAGTTCTGCTTGCTTTGAGCTTTTCCTTATCATGCTATCATTTAACTATGGGAATCATGTGGTTTGTAACAGCCCTGATTGGTGTTGCTGCTGTAATTCTGATTTCTCAACTTATCAACGAGAATAGAATCCTGCAATACTTTGGTCGGATTTCTCTAATTATTCTTTGTATTCACGGCCCTGTGTATCGAATTGTGGTAAAAATTGTATCAATTCTGTTGAATTTGGGGACAGATGCAGTGAGAGAAAATTTTCTACTGGCCATGGTAGTGGTAGTTATTACGATGGCAATATGCAGTACGGCATATGAGGTTGTTGTAAGACTTGCTCCATGGATGGTGGGAAAGAAAAAAGTAAAGGAAAACTAACGATGTCAAAATACTTTGGAACCGACGGCTTCCGTGGTGAAGCCGGAATTACTTTGACAGCCGATCACGCCTACAAGGTGGGGCGTTTTCTCGGTTGGTATTACAATGCTCTCCGTGAGCGCAACGGAGATAACGAATCTGCCCGTATCGTTATCGGTAAGGATACGCGCCGCAGCTCCTATATGTTTGAATACAGTCTGGTGGCTGGTCTGACTGCTTCTGGCGCAGACGCTTACCTGCTTCATGTCACCACCACTCCGTCTGTGGCCTATATCGCCCGTGTGGATGATTTTGACTGCGGTATTATGATCTCTGCCAGCCACAATCCGTACTATGATAATGGTATCAAACTAATTGACTGCTACGGAGAAAAGATGCCGGAAGAAACTCTGCTGCTGGTAGAGGACTACATTGACGGCAAGCTCCATGTGTTCGACCAGGACTGGCCGGAACTGCCCTTTGCTCATCGTGAGCATATCGGCTGCACTGTGGACTATGTGGCAGGTCGTAACCGCTACATGGGCTACCTGATCTCTCTGGGCATCTACTCCTTCAAGGGTGTCAAGGTTGGCCTGGATTGTGCCAATGGCAGTTCCTGGAACATTGCAAAGTCTGTTTTTGATGCACTTGGCGCAGACACCTATGTAATCAACAATCAGCCCAATGGACTGAACATTAACAACAACGCTGGTTCTACTCATATTGAGGGCTTGCAGAAGTTCGTTGTGGAGAAAGGTCTGGATGTTGGTTTTGCCTATGATGGTGATGCCGATCGCTGCCTGTGTGTGGACGAGAAGGGTAATGTCATTACAGGCGATCACATTCTGTACATCTATGGCTGCTACATGAAAGAGCGTGGCAAGCTCTTGACCAACACCGTTGTTACAACAGTTATGTCCAACTTTGGTCTGTACAAAGCATTTGATGAGCAGGGTATCGGTTATGCTAAGACTGCCGTTGGAGATAAGTACGTCTATGAGTATATGGCAAAGAATGGCTGCCGTATCGGTGGTGAACAGAGTGGTCATATCATCTTCAGCAAGTACGCCAGCACAGGTGATTGCTGACACCCATCTGGTGCGCGGCGGCAGAACACCGCTCTTATGGAATCTGGACAGCCACGAGCATGAGCAGATTATCCTAGACCATTTGGCAGATACCTATGGTTTATCCCAGACAGACAGCATGAACACCGCCCTGATGGAAGTGGCGCAGCAGCTGACCGCTGACAATCTGGATGAAGCGATGGACGGTCTGGCCTATGAGGTGGCAGGAGCCTATGGATGTGCTGGACGATGATGACTTTATCCGTATCGTGGATTTCAACAAGCTGCCGGTACTGTCGTTCCTTGGCAACGCGGTTTCCGAACAGTGCGAAGCGGTTCTTTTTGACATTGGCCGAGAGATGCGGAAAATTTACAAAAAAGAAATCACGCAGCAGCTTGAAAAATCCGTTGACAGCTTGTATAATACCAATATAGACTTTAGCACATTAAAGCGCGAAATCAAAGAAAACACGACCAAAGGAGGACAAGAAAATGGAGTTGACGTATTACCGCAAGGGAGATTATCTGTTCCCGAATCTGGCCGTGAAGGACGAGCCGCAGATTATCGGGAAGTACGGGATGCTGCGCAGGACGTACCTGAAAGAGAACCGCAAGAACTGGTATCAGAGTATGCTGATGAGCGGCAGGCTGAACCAGCATCTGGCGCAGATCGAGGAAGCAGCGGAGAGCCGGGTGGAAACCCTGCTGGACAGTCTGAACGAGAAGTTTCCGGCACCGAACAAGGAGAAAGACCCGCTGGCATGGGCGGCACATCAGAACAGCCTGACGGCGATGGCAGAAGAAATCGTCTTGAAGGAATTGGTATACAATTAACCGAACCGACAACAGAACAGGATTTGAGCGAAGCAGAGGAAGAAATTGCCTCTGCTTTTTCTTTTCCTGATTTGCCGACCGTGGAACAGCAGATCCGCGCCATTGAAGCACCGATCCAGTCGCGGTATGCGGATGAAATTGCACTTGATTCCGAAGTGGTCGATGAAATCCTGCGCACGGGCAGCAACCGCAGCAAGGGCCAGCTGCGCCTGATCTACAATTTCATGGTCGAGAAAACCCCGGAAGAATACACGGAGTTCGTGAAAAACGAATATGGTACGGGCGGCAAAGGCTTTGAAATTGGCGGTGCGAAGTATGCCGTCTGGTTCGATGATTTGGGACTGCGCATTGCAGCAGGTGATACGGCAAAGGGCGGCACGATTGTCAATGCGTTTCTTTCGTGGGAGGATGTCAGCAACCGTATCCATGAACTGCTCCGGCAGGGCGAGTATGCGCCGCAGGCGGTTCTGGATGCTGCACGGCAGAACGCTTTGCAGGAACATGCGCAGACGTTGGCTTATATGGAACGTGATTTGGCCGATGGCGTTGCCGAAGCAGTGTTTCAGGATACAGAAATCTTCAGGGGCGGTTTCCCGGAACTGACAGACAGACTGGCAGGCTTGCTGGATGATACGGATTTTCTGACTGACCTAAACGACAGATTATCTGCGCTGGGGGAAGCCTACGCCGAAGATAAAGACCTGATGCGGATGCACTTTTATAAGCCGGATAAGGTGGCGGCGCTGTTCCACCAGTTTGCAAAACCTTATCAAAACTACTCGGCGCGGGATGGCTTTCACTGGAATGAGTACAAACGATTCATCACGGAAGATGAAATCAATGGATATTTCACGCGGGGAAGCAATTACTCGGATAGTCGGCTGGCAATCTATTCGTTCTTTCTGAATCATGAGGACAAAAAAGAACGGGCTGACTTCCTGAAAGAGCATTACGGGATCGGCGGCAGCAGCCATGCACTCTGCGGGGCAGACGATTCTCACGAAGATCACGATGGCAGGGGCATTTCTTTGGAGCGTGGCTCATACGGGAACCCGGATGCAAGCGTTCATCTGAACTGGAATCAGGCCGCAGGCCGGATCGACCAGCTTATCCGTGACAGTGAGTATTTGAAGCAGGCAGACTACTCCCGGATGCCTGCTTATGAGCGCGAGCGGATGGCAATGCGGGTGATGGGATTCTATCACCATCTGCCGAACGACGTGGAACGGCCTTATCCGCAAGACCTTTACCATGAAGAAGGACGAAAGGCTCTCGTTGAAAAGCTGGAAGCCCCTGAACAGGCGGTGGAACTGCTGGAGCAGATGGACAATGCACTGCTGTCCGTGCCGCTGGATTCGGGAGAATATGAGCGTAAGGCAGAATCCCTCTCTATTCTGCACCAATATGTCGAGGGAACGTACACGATTTTCCCGGAAAAGAAGAGGGCTGTTGAGATTGCGGTTCCTGAACAGGGGCAGATGTCCATGTTTGACTTCATGGAGCAGGAGCCGCAATCGAAAGAGCAGTCAACCGCCGCAGCGGTTGAGAAACCCCAAAAGGCAAAAGTCGTTGCGCGGTATCAGTCAACGGTGATGATGCAGGAGGGATATATCGAGGATATTGCAATTCTGCAATATCCTGATGGCAAGTTCTATAACCATTATAACTATGACGAAGAAACGGGAACAGGTACAGCAGAAACAGGGCCGTTTAACAGTCTGAATGATGCAAAGGCGGTCATTCGTCAAACGAGAGAAGATGCAAAAGCAGTAGAATCGTTTGAAAATCAGCCCAAGCAAATGTACAGCAGAGAAAACGGCAGTTTTCTGTATCTGGATAATGACCATCTGTACCGCATTGAGCGTTCTAATGCCTACGACGTTTATCTGAAAGACATGGAAAATTCGGCGGTGGCTGGCCGTGTTATTTCGGTGCAGTCTTATGATGAAACGCTAGCGAAGAATCCGCTGAACGATTTCCTGAAACTGGATGCAGACCACACGCAGAAAGACAGCCGCTGCGTCTATAAAGAATGTCTGTACACGCTGCTGGAAAAGGTAGAGCGCAGCGAAATCTATCCGCTGCTGCGCGACCACGATACCACCGAGGAAGAAGCAGAAGATCTGATCCGTGAGAAAATCGAGGATTTGTTTGCTTCCGGCGAGGTGGAAAATGCTGCTTACTCCGAGGCTATCGACACATGGGCGCACTTTGGAGAGTGGATTCAGGAAGATATTTTCCAGCGCACCTATCAGGACGTTATTACGGACAGACGGGATGCCGTTGCACTGTATCAGGATAGCAAGGACGCACCGCAGTGGGTGCGCGGCATGATGGTTCCGTATGCAGCGGAAGAAAAGGCTGTTGAGCCGACCTTGCAGCCAATGCCGCTGGATGCCGCCAACGAGTATAACGCTCTGAAAGAGCGTTACCCGGATGCACTGGTCGGCTATGAGCAGTACGGTAACTTTGAGTTCTACGGCGAGGATGCAAAGCGCGTTTCAGAACTTCTTGGCAGCAAGCTGTTGGAAAAGGAAACCGCACTCGGCAAGGTTGAGGTATCTGGTTTTCCGCGTGAACAGTGAGCTTCACAGGCAATGAAGCTCTGGAAGCAGGGGGAGAGCGTCTATCTGTCCGGCCAGCAGGAAGATGGAACCCATGCGCAGACAAAGTATTTCCGCAGAGAGGAATATCTGCCAGTCAATACCATTATTGAACTGGACGATAGAGAGTTCCGTGTGGATTCGGTCAACTTTGAACAGGGAACGGTCAGTTTGCAGGACATGACCCTTGCGAAAGAAGCCCGGTATCCGATCTTCCGAACGGAACCACTGGAGTACATTCGGCATGTGTATGAACAGGCAGATGTACCGATGGAAGAATTGGTGGAAAGCATCACCGTCTATGACAAGGAACACATTCATATCCAATACCGCTTCGATCAGGAAATTCGCAATGTGCTGGAATATTGCAGTAGTGTTCCAGCGGCAGAAACGGAGGAAAGTGCAGTATGAAATGTGTAAGCTATACCCGGACACTTCCTTGGAAGAATCATCAAAGTGAACTAACGATTGCCGAACAGAATCAGCGCATTGCGGCATATCTGGCGGAACATAAAGAACTGGATTTGCAGAAAAAGTATTCTGACCGCAAGAACGATGAAAAGGCGCGCACCGCGTTCGACCAAATGACCAATGATGGCGTAGAGCGAAAATTTGATTGCATTATTGTGGCATCCATGTATTACTGTGGGCCGGATTTTCCGGCGGTACGGCAGGCAATCAAGGAAACGCTCTATGCAACGGGCATCGACTTGATCGTACTGGATGAGGGCTTGGACACCAAAGCAGCCAGCCGAAAAGAAGTTGAGGATTATTTTGAAGCAAAACGCTGTGAGATGCACGCGGAAATTATGTTTGCGTGGAGAAAGAAACAGGGCGCGGGATTCCGGCTGACAAACTCCGTTCCGTTCGGCTACATCCGCAGAAACGGCGAAAGCAATATGGTAAAGGATGAAGAAGTTGCTCCATATTTGAGCGAGGCTTTCTCCAGATATGCGTCCGGCCAGAAAATGCGTAACATTGCAAAGTGGTTGAACGAGCAAGGCGTGGAACCCCCCATGAAGCACAAAAAGAGAATTTTGGGAAAGCCTTATGATGCAGAACCCGACCAGTGGACAACGGATATGCTTCGTTGCTTGTTCCGAAATCCGACTTATACAGGTGCGACGGCAAATGGAAGCCGCCAAATCATTGCAGAAAACTGCCACGAACCATACATAACCAAAGAACAGTTCTATGCTTTCCCTTGCAATATGAGGGAGGGGGAGAACAAAATCTCCATTCGAAAAAGCTACAAAAAACCGAACCCGCTGGCAAAACACATTGTCTGCACTTGCGGTCACGCACTCTGCTGGCACAAGGATAAGAGAACAGGGGAAGAACTTTTCTATTGCCGTTACTGCCGCGCACACAAGGAAAACGGAAAGAATCTGAAAGTCCCGGCAGCTATCATTTATAAAAAGGTGATGGATGCTCTAGAACTGGAACATCTGGAAGAAGAAAAGCTGGCTGCGGCGATTCAGCAGGGAGCAGGCAAGAAAGCAATCGAGGTAGTTCGAGCCGAAAAGTCGTTGCAGATGAAGTCCGTTCTGGCTGAACTGAATATGGAACAGTTTCGCCGTGTGCCGCTGTATGAGAGTTATATAGCTGATGAAATCACCGAAGAACAATATCGTGCCGAACTGCTGGACTACGAAGAAGCACATCGGAAATTGAATGAACAGCTTACAACAATTATGGAAGATACGCTGGTATGGGAACGAGCGTTGAGCCTGCGCAATCCATGGATTCAGCAGATGGCACAGTATAAGACCTTGGAGGAACTTGACCGCAATTTTGTGAAAAAGTATATCGAGCAGGTCACGGTTACATTACGGGACGATGGACAGGCAGAAATCAGCCTGACCATGAAAACGGATGAATGGAAACAGATGCTTAGTCGGATAGAAGTGGAGGGTACAGACAGTGGCACGAAAGAGTAGAAAAAATCTCCCGCAGCCGGAACAGGCGGCAGCTTCTGTGCTGCTCCCGGAACTGGAAGAAGCAAAAATGCCTGCGGCAATCTATGGGCGGCTTTCTGTTGAGGATGAAGAAACAGAAGAAAGCATGGAAACGCAGATCGCACTGGTGCAGGACTATATCAACCGCAGCAGGGAACTGAGCTATGTGGATACCTACTTCGACAATGGATTTACGGGAACAAATTTCAAGCGGCCTGCATTTACCCGCCTGATGAACGATGTACGGCAGAAGAAAATCAAGTGCATCGTGGTGAAAGACCTCTCACGCTTTGGCCGCAACTATCTGGAAGCAGGATACTATATCGAAACGGTGTTCCCATTTTTGGGGATTCGATTGATTGCTGTTACAGATAATTTTGACAGTACGCGCAAAGAGGACATGGAAAGTCTGGCTCTCCCGATTCGGAATATGGTCAACGCAATGTACGCGAAAGACATATCCAAAAAGATATGGACTTCTTTGCAGCGTAAGAAAGAAGCAGGCTATGCTGTTGGAAACGATGCTCCGTATGGCTATATTCGGAACCCCGTGACAAAGCGCAATGAAATTGACCCGGAAGCTGCTTTTTATGTGCAGTTGATTTTCCAGTGGGAACTGATGGGTGTACCAATTTTTGAAATTGCTCGACGAATGACATTGCTGCAGGTTCCGACTCCACGAGAGTGGCATAGAAAAATGGTTGAGGGGAAAGAAGTGCTTACCTGTAAAAAGTGGGGCGTAACCACAATCCGGCACATCTTGGAAAATCAAACCTATGTGGGCGATGCCATCAACAATAAAAGTACACAGAAGTTATTCGCAGGACAGGACAAGCACGACCTTCCCAAAGAACAGTGGTATGTGGCAAAGAACACACATCCGGCCATCATTGCAAGGGATGATTTTGAAAAGGTGCAAAAAATCTTGAACAAGAATCGAGCAGTATTCCAGACAGTAAGAGCAAAGTCGGAGCAGATTCGGGCAGAATATCAGAATGACCTTGCAGGAATGGTGTTTTGCGCAGACTGCGGCAGAGCGATGGAGTTTGAACGACTGCCGCATGGAGCGGAAGAAAGTAAAAAGGTCTGCTATTACATCTGCAAGGCAAGACAGGCTGACGATAAGTGCATCGGCCATCAGATTCCGGAAAAACTGCTGAAAGCCCTGATAATGGATCAGCTGCATTTGTTCATTGTCCAGCTGAGCGATAAACGGAAGGTGCTGGAAGAATTGCAGAAAATCGAGGATGTGCAGAATCCCGTCTACCGGGCGAAGGGTGAAATTATGAGCCTGACCGATAAAGTCAGCCAGATGGCCAAGAAGCGGGAACAGCTTTATGCGGACTATGTGGCTGGTGTGGTGGATTCCGAAGATTACCAACTGATTCGGGAAGATTATTCCAGACAGTATGATGGTCTACGGGCTGCGCTGCAGGAAGCAGAAAACAAAAAAGCGGAAGTAGAACGGCAGATCGAAGAATACCTGAATATGACTTCTCATTTGGAAGAACATCTAGACAACTTTGAATTTGATATTCAGTTGGTAAAATCCCTTGTGCAGAAAATCGAAGTGAGTGCGGACAAGCGGATTCGGATTGTTTTCGGATTTCAGGATGTGTTTACAGAACTTGGAAAGGAGAGTGCAGAAACATGATTGCAGCGTATCAGCGCATTTCAAGGGCTGATGGCGACTTGGGCAAAGATGGCAAGGATAAGAGCAACAGCATTGAGAACCAGAAAGAACTGATCCAGCGGTATATCTCCTGCAAAGAAAGCCTGCAAAATGTGCCTGTGATGGATTTTGTAGATGACGGCTACACAGGCAGCAATTTTGACAGACCTGGATTCCAGCAGATGATGGATGGTGTGCGCAATGGCAAGATTGATACCATCATCGTGAAAGACCTTTCCCGTTTTGGCCGTGATTATATCGGTGTGGGCGAATACATGGAGCAGATTTTCCCCCTGCTGGGTGTCCGGCTCATTGCTATCAACGATAACTATGACAGCAATAATTATAAAGGTACAACGCTGGGAATGGATGTGGTCGTCAGTAATCTGGTAAATACCATGTACTGCCGGGATGCAGGAAAGAAACTGCGGACTGCAAATCAGGTCAAGTGGCGTAAAGGCATCACAACTGCATCTGCTGCACCGTTCGGCTATCAGTTTGACCCGGACAAAAAGGGCGCATTTATCATCGACCTGCCAGCAGCAAAAATCGTGCGGCGTATTTTCGACCTTGCGATTCTGGGGCTGGGAACAAGAGAGATAGCAATGATGCTCAATGACGAAAATGTTCCTGTGCCGAGCGTATATAACAAAGAAAATAAGGCGTATGGCAAGGAAACGACCTATACCATCGCCCCAGTGATTCTTTGGGATAGCTCTCGTGTCTGGAAAATCCTCACGGCGTATGTGTACACTGGGGCAATGGTTTTGGGCAAAACAAAAACACTGATTTCTGGCAAAAGCATTGTCAGAACAGTTCCCAAAGGACAGCAGTTTATTACGGAGGGAACCCATGAAGCAATCGTAAGTCGTGAAGAATTTGAAAAAGCGCAGCTTGTCATAAAGAGCAACAGCCATAAAGTGCTGATGGGCCGCGTGGACTTCCCGCTAAAAGGAAAAGTCCGCTGCGGAAATTGCAGGCGAGTGATGGCGCACAATTTCAAACAGGTTGTGCCGACATTCTGGTGCAGAGAAGGACTGGAACTTGTGGGGCAAACTCAGTGCACCTCCGAAGTCTTTCAGGTCAGTGATATTGAGAATGCTGTTTTTCAGGCACTGAAAAAGGAACTTTCTCTGCTGGATTCCCTTTATGGTGATATTCAAAAGGAAGCGCAGGATTTGGAGGAAGCCCACAAAAAGGCAAGCCGCCGCAAAACTCTGATGGAGCAGGAACTTAAAAATCTGAAAGGGGAGAAGATGCGGATGTATGAAGAATATGTAGCCGGAACACTCCCACTGGATACCTACAAGCAGAAAAAGCAGGAGTGTGACAGACGAATTTCAGAGGTGCAAGAGCAAATTGAACAATCCAAGGCGGAAGAATCCGCTGAAAGCGTTGTGCCGGGAACCGTGCGCGTAGCGGCAGAGCAGGCTGAAAATTTTCTGAACGGAACGAGGCTCACGGCAGGTATGGTGTCGGCCTTTATCGAAAATGTCTTTGTGCATGATGGAGGGCGCATCGTGGTACGGTTCAAATATGAGCGGAGCATACAGGATACTGTAAAAGCACTGCACACAAGCTAAATTTGAGAGAGGACTGGGTTGCCCATGTTGGAACATCAGAGAGTGTGCTATAACATGGGCAACAGACCAGCCGGAAAGAGGACACTATGAAAGCGATTCGATGGCTGTTAAAATTGATACTGGTGATGATAACCCTCCCGCTGATCCTTGCTGTATGGCTGGCAAAGTGGTTTGTGGTATTTCTGCATCACTGTTCTGCATGGATTTTCTATCTGCTGGGCAGTGTGCTACTGGCAACGGCGGTCCTTTCGTTCTTGATGCAGCAGTCGCAAGGGGTGGAAGCACTTCAAATGCTGATCGGTGGATTTGTGATTTTTATGGTCCCGCAGGTGGTTGGCAGCATGGTGATTCTTCTGGAATTGGCGGCAGTAATGCTTCGGCAGGTGTGGTACATATAAGATGACCGCCCCGGATAGTCTGCCTTTGAAACTGCACGAAAAAACAACGCCCGTCTGGGTGAGGGGATTTGTGAATCTTCTCGACCAGGCGGGTGTTTCATTCCGCAGGAATGTGATAGTTATAGAGTGAGCGTTTCTACCTATATATAATGGAATGCCGTCACAGCCACCGATTATACGGTACTATGACGGCATTATTTTTTATCGTCTGGAATAAACTGCACGACATCATTGGGAGTGCAATCGAGCATCTGACAGAGTTTTTCCAATGTGGATAGTGTAATATTCCGATTCTTTTTCAGAGTGTCCAGCGTTTTGTTGTCCAAGCCGTTTTTGAGAAGCTGGTACTGCGTTACCTGCTTGCGGCGCATAGTTTCCCACAGAGGAGTAAAATCAATCAAAGCTGTCACCACTTTTGCTTGTAAAAAATTGTTCTTTACGTTTCATTATACGGGGTGGGTATGCAAATGGATATTGTGGAGATACCCACAATGCGGTATAATAAGTAAGATAGAGAGTCTGCAAATAGTGTTTGCCCATGTTATGACATTAATGATAATGCTATAACATGGGCAACTTTGTAATAGGAAGAAAAAGTGGAAGGAGGGAGAAATGTGGCAAGCGATTGTCATGCTAAAAGGCCAATTGTGTAGAACGACGTAAGGAAAAGGGAAGAAAAAAGACACCTCGCCTGACAAAGACCTATGATGTGAAAATAATTCCTGCAACAGTGGGTGTCGTGGCGGAAACAGAAGAACCACCTAAAAAGCGTGTCGCTGCATACTGTCGTGTCAGCACAGATCAGTAGGCACAGGAAACCAGTCTGGAAGAGCAAATGGCACATTTCAACACTGTTATAGCGGAGCATCCAGACTGGGAGCTGGCAGGCATTTATGCGGATGAAGGAATCTCTGGTACACAAGTTAAGCATCGAGTGCAGTTTCAGCAGATGATAGAGGATGCAAAGGCTAAGAAAATTGATCTGATTCTTACGAAGTCTATCAGTCGTTTTGCTCGTAATGTGGTGGACTGCCTGACTAATATTCGATTGCTGCGGAACCTCCGGCCACCTGTTAGTGTGTATTTTGACAAGGAACGCTTGGATAGTCTGGATGAAAAGGCAGAAGTATTTCTGACGATGCTGGCTTCTTTCGCACAGGAGGAATCCCGAAGCATCTCCACTAATATCAAGTGGGCAACTCGAAGCCGGATGAAAGCCGGAACGCAAAAAATCAGTACAACGAGTCTGCTGGGCTATGATACGGACGATGATGGCGAAATGGTGATTGTTACCAACGAAGCTGAAATTGTTCGTACAATCTATATGAGCTTTGATAAGGGAATGCACCCGGCAGAAATTGCAGAAAAGCTCAATGCGTTGGAAATCAGAACAATCAAAAATAACCCGTGGACGGGTGAATCGGTCAAGAATATCCTGCGGAATGAAAAATACTGCGGAATGAAAAATACTGCGGCGACGTTCTGATGCAGAAAACCTATACGGTAGATTGTTTGACCCACAAGACCAAGAAAAACGAAGGCGAGGTGGAGCAGTATTTTATACCAGACCATCATCCCGCAATCGTAGAACGAGAAATCTGGGATAAGGCACAGGTACGGCTGGAACAGATTGCAGGCAAGCGGAGGCGTATTCGCCCAAAGCAGCAAAGGCTGGTTCCTTTACGAAAAGGAGTGCTGTTAGGATTCGTTCCCATCAGACCTACATGGAAGGCTGTTTCCTTCAAGAGATTGGAAACGGCAACAGAAAAGGTGATGGCACTGGTTGATGCAAAGCCAGAGCAGGAACACATAGAATATGAAAGCGAGGAATGTGAAATGGAAATTTTGAAAGGATTTGAGGTAATCAATCTAAAGCAACCGAAAGGTGAGTCTGTTATGACGGTGACTTCAAACAGCCTGAAATTCAATAAGGCAACAGCTGTAGAGTTAAACTACGCGCCTTACATCAAGGTGCTGCTCAACGCAAAGACCAGGCAGATTGCGATTCAGCCTTGTTCAGAAAAAGATCCGAATGCGATCAAGTTCAGTAATGAGGAAAGCAAGCAGACTTATGCAATCAGCATTAAGGTGCCGGCTATCCAGGTAGAGTTTCGGAGAATGCTGCCTTTCGAGGATGACAACGGTGGTAAACTTAGCTATACCTTGAATGGAACCTTGTACCCGGATGAGCAAGTTGTCATTTATAATATTGGGGATGTGAAACCGGAAACAGAAAAGAAACGCCGGGGCAGAAGAAAAAAATCTGAAATTGAAGCAGAACAAAAAGAGAACTAAGAATAATATTTGAAGATTTGGTAGTGGCTCCCACTTGTGATTCAAAGGAAACTTTGAGTTGCAGGTGGGAGCTTTTTTATTGTGAAAAAGGCTATCTTCTTGACAAACCAGATGAATCTTTGCCGGAATTTTAATGAATGTTTATTTTTTAACAAAGAGCATGATGGAGAGGGAAAAGTGTATCGCTTGCTCGAAAATTGAGAGTATGAAACTTTTTCTGTAAAATAATGTTTGGAAGGTTCTTCTATGATACAATAAATATCATTAGGAGGACCTTTTATTATGGCAAGACAAAAGAAACCGGTACA
>QUMM01000042.1 GCA_003435055.1 Lachnospiraceae bacterium OF09-6 | reverse complement strand
ATACTTGCATTCCCATGTTGTATGACTTAAACTGTTCTTATCCATTTTGGATACCTCCTTGATTATATTTTGTGAGTTTTGCGGACCCACTTTTATATTATCACAGGAGGTTTTTTACTTGAAGCTAAAGCTACTCCCTCCACCTGCCGAGCAGGTGGTTTATTTTTCTGCCATACAAGAAAGGCCGGGATTTTGCTATCAAGCGGCAAATCCCGGCTTTGCTCTTATCGGTTTTCCAAATTCTTTGACCGCCGGTATTCCAGCGGCGATAGTCCAAACTGCTTTTTGAACACGGCTGCAAATTTCCCTTGATTAGAGTAGCCGACCTGTTCGGATATTTCGGCAATCGGACGCTTTGTGTCCGAAAGAAACCTTGCGGCTTCGGTCATACGGATTTCTCGCAGCCAGGTGGATATATTCTGTCCATATACGCCTCTAAAATAGTTTTTCAGACTGGTTTCACTGACCGAAAAGCGTTCTGCAATCTGCCGTACAGGAATGTGCTGGCGAAGATCATCAGAGAGAATTTGCGCTGCCCTTTTTGCAATTTCAACCTGCGTTTCCGTGTAGAAGCCGCAGGTTTTCGGAGGCCGGATTTCCATGTTAAAAAGCCGGTGGAGAAGTTCAAGCGTATAGATTTGCAAATGGAAGGCAGAGGGCTTTTCAGATAGCCGCCAGAGTTTTTGAAATATATTTTCCAGCTCACTGTCCGTTCCGTTGATATATGTCTTATGGTTGCCACAATAATTTTCTTCCAGCGTAGGGAGGTCAAGTGAAAAAGATTTCAAAAGTTCACCGCAGGACTGTAAAAGAAGTGGCAGGTCAAAGTATATTTTTATGCCCTGATATTGCCGTGTGGGAAAGATATATTCTTTCTGTGCGGTCTGTTCACTGACACAAAAATCATTTTCCTTCAGGTAAATGTAGGAGCCATCATCCAGAAGCAATTCACTTCTGCCCGAAACGCAATAGTTAATCAGCAAAGGCTTTAGATTTGAATTTTCATCCGACTCCGGCCATACGGGAGCGTTTACAAAAATAAAAGCCAAAGTCAGCCCCGGAAAGAGCGTATGGAATGTCATGCGTCCCTTGCCATCTGCCCGATCCAAAAGCAATGTGCTGTTATTTGGACTGTTTTTTAAGGTCACACCAGAAACAGCATCGCTGTTTTCTAAAATGTTGTATATCATGTTACGCAACTGCTTCGCCCCTTTCATCACGCAAAATCGCTGATATTATTATACCTGCGAGAAAACTCCCGGTCAATGGATATTCTGGCAGAGCGAAAAAACTCCTTGCTATACGGGCTTAAAATACCGATATGTGCATAGAAGCACAGCTGAATTTATGCTATCATTAGGGCTAGTTAGCAAGAACTAACAAAGACGAAAGTAATCATGTTAGGAGGTTTCGCAATGAACAACAAATTGCAAGGAAAGGACTTAATCAACATCGGTATTTTTACGGCGATTTACTTTATCGTCATTTTCGCAGCGGCGTCTATCGGTTTTATCCCGATCTTTATTCCACTTATCAGCGTGATCGTGCCGCTTGTCGGCGGTATTCCGATGATGTTGTTCTTCTCCAAAATTAAGAAATTCGGTATGCTTACCATCTGCGGAGTGCTGCTGGGTATCATTATGCTGCTGACCGGCATGGGCTGGTGGTGCATCCCTACCGGGCTGATCTTCGGGCTGATTTCCGATTTTATGATGAAAGCCTGTGACTACAAAAATGCCAAGCGCGAAGTGTTGATTCACGGCATTTTTTCCATGTGGGTAATCGGCGCTTTTATTCCCATCGTTGTGACGCGTGACGCTTACTACCAGAACCTGCTCCCCGGCTACGGTCAGGAATATGCCGACACGCTCATGGCTTATATGCCCGACTGGATTTTGCCGGTACTGCTTATTGCTGCTTTCGTCAGCGGTCTTGTCGGCGGCCTGATCGGACGGAAGATTTTCAAAAAACACTTTGAGCGGGCGGGAATTGTGTAATGAGCCGCGAACTTCTTGCAAGTCAAAAAAACAATAGCGGAATTATATTAGACCCCCGGACAAAACTGGCGGTACTGATTACCATAGCTGTCTTTATTTTAGGCGGTTCGTATGAAGGCATCATGCAGTATTACATCATCGTGTTGGCGGCGATCCCGCTGTTACTTTTGTCAGCGGCCAGAAAATGGAAAGGCGCTGTTCTCTATATCCTGATTTTTGGAGGCAGTCTGTGCCTGGAAATGTTCGGTCTGTCACGACTGGCTGGCGTAGCAAACTACATTGCAGTAGCCATTGTTGGCATTCTGCTGAGGTTCACCCCCAGCGTGGTCATGGGATATTTCGTGGTAACGACAACCACGGTCAGCGAATTTGTTGCGGCGATGGAACAGCTCCACCTGCCGCAGCAGATCACCATTCCTATGTCTGTGATGTTTCGCTTCTTTCCCACGGTTGCGGAAGAATGGAGCGCTATTGGGGACGCCATGCGGATGCGTGGCGTCCGCTTTGGTGGTGGAAAAGTCGGTGCGATTTTAGAGTATCGGATTGTCCCCATGATGATCTGCTCCGTCAAAATCGGAGAGGAACTGTCCCAGGCAGCCCTTACGCGGGGATTGGGAGGCCCGGTAAAACGGACGAATATCTGTAAGCTGGGTTTTCATGTGCAGGATGTTATTTTCCTGCTGATCTGTCTGGGAGCATTTGCAGCGCAAATCTATGTGCTTGCCGCAAGGGGGTGAAGGAAATGATTGAATGTCAAGATGTGTCCTTTTCTTATCCTGCCAGTATCCTTCCCGACAGTGAGAGGCGGGCCGGTGGCGCTTTGAAACATATTTCCTGCACCATTGAGGACGGTTCTTTTGTCCTGCTCTGCGGGACTTCCGGCTGTGGGAAAACAACCATGACCCGCTTGTTTAACGGCTTGATCCCCCATTATCATGAGGGGACTTATACCGGCTCCGTCTATCTGGATGGAAAGGATACCCGTGACCTGTCACTGTTTGATATTTCTCTGAAAGTCGGTTCTGTATTTCAAAATCCGCGTTCTCAGTTTTTCAATGTGGACACGACCAGCGAACTGGCTTTCGGCCCAGAGAATCACGGCATAGCGGAAGATCTTGTGCGTGACCGTGTAAAGCATGTAGCTGCACAGCTAAAGTTGGAGCCGCTGCTTGATAGAAGCATTTTTTCTTTGTCCGGCGGTGAAAAGCAAAAAATCGCCTGCGGATCGGCAGCGGCGATTGACCCGGATATTTATGTGCTTGATGAGCCATCATCCAACCTTGACGCATACGCTATCGCTGATTTCCGACAGCTACTCTTTACTTTGAAATCGCAGGGAAAGACCATCATCATCTCTGAACATCGGCTGTATTATCTGTCCGGCCTCTTTGACCGTGTCCTGTACCTAAAAGATGGAGAAATCGAAGGTGATTATACAGCAGAGGAATTTTGCGGCCTGTCGGCAAGACAGCGCGATGATATGGGATTGCGCCCTCTTGATCTTGCGGGGCTTTCAGAAGTTGAAGGCACGCCGCAGAGAATGAATGAGGCGGTTTGGACGATAAAGAATGTGTCCTTCGCCTATAAGCATGAGCCGGAAACCTTGCATATAACGGAAACCTCTTTCCCATCCGGCAGCGCCACGGCCATCATCGGACATAATGGTGCGGGAAAATCCACCTTTGCCCGGTGCCTCTGCGGGTTGGAAAAGCACTTCAAAGGAACGGTGCAGGATCAGAGCAAGAACTATTCCAGAAAAGAACGATTGAAACTCTGTTATATGGTCATGCAGGATGTAAACCACCAGCTCTTTACCGAAAGTCTTCTGGATGAAATTCTGCTCAGTATGAGAACCGAGAATAAGCAAAGGGCAAGAGAAATCTTAAAGAAGATGGACTTGCTTTCCTTTGAGGACTGCCACCCGATGGGACTGTCCGGCGGTCAAAAGCAGCGCATGGCGGTTGCCTCTGCGATTGCTTCGGAGCGCCCTCTGATTTTATTTGATGAACCGACCAGCGGCCTTGACCTGTTTCACATGAGGCAGGTTGCCAATGTTGTCAATCAGGTGGCAAATGCCGGAAGAACCGCGCTTGTGGTAACTCATGACCCGGAATTTATTCTACGCTGCTGCAATTATGTCCTTCACTTAGAAAACGGGCAAATTCAGGAAAGCTATTCCATAGAGGACAGAAATGGCCGAAAACGCCTGCTAAAGTTTTTCCTGAGTGATATGAAGAAGGAGGTGTCCACAGAATGAAGGAGGAAAAGAAAGAGTCGCCCATAGGCGTCTTATGGGGATGGGGCAAACTTTATCATGGAAAATTCATCGGCAGTATTATCCTTGCAGTATTAGGCGTGGCCTGCCAGATGGTGCCCTATTTCTGCGTGGCGCATATTGTCACAATGATGTTGTCTGGGGAACAGAATTTTTCCCGCTATGTGACCGCTGGCATTATTGCATTGTGCGGCTACTTTGGGAAAGTGTTGTTTTCCAGTCTTTCTACAACGATTTCCCACACGGCGACCTATTACACGCTGCGCGATCTGCGAGAGAATATCACCGCAAAGCTGGCCCGCGTCCCGATGGGGACGATTTTAGATACTCCGTCCGGTCAGTACAAAACGACGATTGTTGACCGGGTTGAAGGCATGGAATCGACCTTCGCACACCTGCTCCCGGAAATGACCGCAAATGTGCTGGTGCCTTTGGTGATTGTTGTATATCTGTTCGTTATGGACTGGCGCATGGCGCTCCTGTCCCTTGTTACGTTGGTGGTGGGCCTTGCTGTCATGTCCGCCGGTATGAAGAATTATCCCGTCAAATGGGAGGGCGCGGTTAAAGCGGGAAAGCAGATGGCAAACGCCATTGTAGAATACATCGGCGGGATTGAGGTGGTAAAAGCGTTCAGCAAGTCCGCCGGTTCCTACAAAAAATATTCTGACGCGGTGAATTATAACGCCAACTATTATGTGGACTGGATGCGTGAAAACCAGAAAACCATGAGCGCCTACAACGCCATCCTGCCCTCAGTGCTAATCTGCGTGCTGCCCTGCGGCTTCGCGTTCTGGCTCTCCGGCAGTTTGGAGCTTTCCACCTTCCTGTCCATTGTGATTTTCTCGCTGGGGCTGATCGGGCCGATTATTGCGGCCTTTACCTTTACGGACGATTTGGCCGTACTGGGGACAAATGTGGAAGAAATCAGCCAGCTTCTGAACGCCGAAGAACTGAACCATAAAGAAACGCCGATCAAGCTGGAAGATACCGGCATTTCTCTTAGGTCTGTGTCGTTTTCCTATGACGGGACAACAGAGGTTTTGCATGATGTGAATCTCGCCATCCACACCGGAACCATGACCGCCCTTGTAGGGCCGTCCGGCTCCGGCAAGTCTACGGTGGCGAAGCTGATTGCCGGGTATTGGGATGTTACATCCGGCAGTATTACCCTCGGCGGCCATGAGCTGAAGGATATGCCTCTGTCTGAAATTGCAGACCAGATTTCCTATGTATCTCAGGACAACTACCTGTTTAACCGCAGTATCCGGGAGAATATCCGCATGGGAAGACCCAGTGCCACGGACGCAGAGGTGGAGCAGGCAGCCAAACAAAGCGGCTGCGACGCCATTATCCGCAAGATGGATAATGGCTATGATACGGTTGTCGGCAGCGCCGGTTCCCACCTTTCCGGTGGGGAGCGCCAGCGTATTGCCATCGCCCGTGCCATGCTGAAAAATGCACCGGTTGTCATTTTGGACGAGGCAACTGCCTATATCGACCCAGAGAATGAGGCGCTGGTGCAGGAAACGGTACATACCTTGATACTGTTGCAGCATCCACAGATCAGGCAGAACCAAAAACAGTACAGGATTTTTTGGATCATATTGAAAATCAGGAATTGTATCATGTACTGATCACAGTGGACAGGCTTACCCTGCAGATCGTTCTGATGAAGATCCAGGGGTATAGCACTTATGAAATTGCCAGGTATCTGAAGATTACCGAAAAGGCGGTTTACAGACGCATGGACAGGCTGAAAGAAAAAGTGAAGAAGATCTTTGAATAATTCATTATAATCACAAAGCAGGGTGTGATAACAAACTCCACCCTGCTTATCATTTTAGTTAGAAAAAATAAAACTTTTGTCAAAACCAGTATTTAAAAATTTTATCAGTAATAAAGTGCAGAATGATGTTAGGATTGCTGTTTTTATGCAACTATTTCTTGTTGCTCTTGACAAAATCATTTTTAGAGATTAAAATTATAACAGCGTTATATAGCACTGTTATATAGGAGGTGTGCAAAATAAACGGAAATGGAACGACTTTAGAAAATATCCACCGGGCAGCGAAAGCAGAATTTTTAGAAAAAGGATATAAAGACGCTTCCCTGCGGAATATTGTGAAATCCGTGGGAATGACTACCGGAGCCTTTTACGGATATTACAAAAGCAAAGAAGAACTTTTTGAAGCCATCGTTGGTGAACATTATGAATATATTCGTAACCGTTTTATAAAGGCACAGCAGGAGTTCGCCGAACTACCAGCTGCCCAGCAACCGGAAGTCATGAGTGATATTTCGGGAATCTGCATGTACGATATTCTCTATTATGCGTACGAACATTTAGAGGAATGTAAACTGATCCTCTGCTGTTCGGAAGGGACAAAATTTGCCGGGCTAATTGATGAAATGGTGGAGATTGAGGTAGATGGGACGCATGCCTATCAGGATGTCTTAAGGCAGCTTGGACGGCCCTCTCCGCATATCGATTCTTCGCTGGAGCATATTCTGATCACCGGAATGTTTCATACTTTTTTTGAATTGATCATCCACGAAATGCCGCTCAAAGATGCCGAAAACTACGTCAGAGAAATGCGCGCCTTTTATACAGCGGGATGGATGAAAATTATGGGGCAGTAATGCCTTATAATTTTTGTTCAGCAGTTAGCTATAACTAATCTAAATTCGGATATTGTAAGAACATAGACGTGTTCTCTTTATCATAAACACAAAGAAAAGGAGGAATTTTTTTGAAAAAGCAATCCAATTTATCACGCCTGCTGGAAATTGCAGGCAGCCATAAGTACCTGACCTATGCTTCCTGGGTGTTTTCTGCAATCAGTGCCCTGATTGCTCTGGTACCCTTCTATTACATCTGGAAAATGATCAAGGAAGTATTGGAGGTGGCACCAGATTTTGACCAGGCACAGAACCTGACTGGCAATGGCTGGATGGCAGTATTGTTTGCTGTCCTGGCGGTGCTTGTCTACATAGCTGGGCTGATGTGTTCCCATTTAGGGGCATTTCGTATTGCCACAAACCTGCGTATCCAGACCATGGAGCATATTGTTAAGCTTCCTCTTGGATTTGCCGAGAGTTTTGGCAGCGGAAAACTGCGCAAAATCGTCAACGAATCCAGTGCAGCCACCGAAACCTATCTCGCTCATCAGCTTCCCGACAGAGCCAATGCCATTGCAACCCCCTGCGGTCTTTTGGTGCTGTTGTTCGTGTTTGACTGGAGACTGGGACTGTTGAGCCTTGTTCCGGTTGTGCTGGGCTTTCTGATTATGATGGCAATGACCGGAAAGCAGATGCAGGAAAAGATGAAAGAATACCAGAATGCGCTGGATGATATGTCCAATGAAGCGGTAGAGTATGTCCGCGGGATTCCGGTGGTAAAAACCTTTGGTCAGACGATCTTTTCCTTTAAGAAGTTTAAAGACTCCATTGACCGGTATAAAGTATGGGTGATCGCCTATACCAAGCAGCTTCGGACACCGATGATGTTCTATACAGCTGCGATCAACGGAGTTTTTGCCACACTGATCGCCGGAGGACTGTTGCTGACACAAGACGGTGTGACTTCCGGTTTCTTACTGGATCTCATTTTCTATATTATCATTACGCCGGTTATTTCTGTTACACTGACACGCATCATGTTCCAAAGTGAAAATGCCATGATCGTAGATGACGCTTTACAGAGAATTGACAGCGTTTTGCATTTGAAGCCTCTGGAGGAAACCAGACATCCTATGCATCCGCAAAATGCTTCCGTGGAACTGAAATCGATTCATTTCAGTTATGATGGAGAAAAAGAAGTATTAAAAGATATTTCACTCACCATTCCTGCAGGACAGACGGTAGCTTTTGTAGGCCCATCCGGCGGTGGAAAAACAACCCTTGCCAACCTGATTTCCCGATTCTTTGATCCCCAGAGCGGAATGGTAAAAATAGGTGGTGTCAATGTGAAAGACATCCCGAGGGAGGAACTCATGAATACGGTGTCTTTCGTATTTCAGAACAGCCGTCTGATCAAGGCGTCCATTCTGGAAAATGTGCGTATTGGGAAACCGGAAGCTACCCGTGAGGAAATTTTGGCTGCCCTTCATCACGCACAGTGCGATGATATTCTGGAAAAACTCCCACAGGGTGTGGATACGGTTATCGGTACAAAGGGTGTCTATCTTTCCGGCGGCGAGCAGCAGCGAATTGCCATTGCCCGTGTAATGCTGAAAAATGCACCGATCATCATTCTGGATGAAGCCACTGCCTTTGCTGACCCGGATAACGAAAGCCGCGTACAGGCTGCTTTCTCAAGACTTTCCGAGGGAAAGACCGTGATTATGATTGCCCACAGGCTTTCTACCGTAACAAATGTGGATCAGATTTTTGTCATTTGCAACGGACAGGTTGCCGAGTGCGGCAACAGCCGTGAATTGCTTGCAAAAGACGGCATTTTCAGCCGTATGTGGAAAAATTACCAGACTTCCGTGCAATGGAAGGTAACAAAGGAGGTGCAGTGATATGATCAAAAAACTGCAGAAAAAATATGCCCTGTCTGAACAGGGAGCAAAAGACCTGATCAAAGGCTGCCTGGCCTGTGTCCTTCAGAATCTGTCTTTTATGTTTCCGGTAGGTCTTTTATATTACATGGTCAGCGATCTGATGAACGGGGGTGTTCCCGGTGGGAAAATTCCATTTTATGTGGCAGGCTGCGTGGTGTGTATCGGCCTGATTCTGCTGACCACTTTCTTTCAATATAATGCGACCTATTTTGCCACTTACAAAGAAAGCGGTATCCGCCGCATTACTCTGGCAGAGCATCTGCGCAAAATTCCTCTTTCCTTTTTTGGGAAAAAGGATTTAGCCGATCTTACCAGTACGATTATGGCGGACTGTACCTTCCTGGAACAAAGTTTTTCGCATTTTATCCCTGAGCTTGCAGGTTCGATCATTTCTACAGTTCTGATTTCCATCGGTCTGCTCTTTACGGACTGGAGAATGGCACTGGCTGCCTTATGGGTTCTGCCGGTTGCCTTTGCGATTGTGGGATTTTCCGCTAAGATTCAGGAAAATCTGAACCAGAAAGCGATGGACGTGAAGATGGCCTGTGCAGACGGGATACAGGAGTGCATTGAAACGGTTCGTGACCTGAAAGCGAACAACGCGGAGCAGGCATATTTAAAAGGTCTGGAAAAGAAGATCCGTGCCGTGGAGCATCGTTCCATCCTCAATGAATTCGGTCTTGCTGTTTTTGTGGTTTCCGCATCGCTGGTGCTGAAGCTTGGTATTGCAACGGTTGCGCTGGTGGGAGCTGTTCTGCTCATGCAAGGAAGCCTCTCCGTGCTTACATTCTTTATGTTCCTTCTGGTAGTATCCCGTTTATATGACCCTCTGCAGGGCGCACTCCAGAATCTTGCGGCAGTCATCAGTACACGAACCAACATTGCCCGTATGAATGAAATTCTCGATCATCCGATCCAGCAGGGCAGCGACAGGCTTTCCAATCAGGGGTATGATATTGTTTTTGACCATGTTGGGTTTGCCTACAATACCGGAGAAACCGTATTGAAAGATGTTTCCTTTACGGCAAAACAGGGAGAGGTTACGGCTTTGGTTGGTCCATCTGGCGGCGGAAAAACAACCGTATCCCGGCTGGCAGCAAGGTTCTGGGATATTAACAGAGGAAAGATTACCGTGGGAGGCATGGATGTATCCCGAATAGACCCGGAAACACTGCTTTCTCTGTATTCCATCGTATTCCAGGATGTTACGCTGTTTGACAATACGATTCTGGAAAATATCCGAATCGGAAACAAAGACGCCACAGATGAACAGGTCATTGCGGCTGCGAAACTTGCCAATGTAGATGAATTTGCAGAAAAATTACCAGATGGATGGCATACCAATATCGGGGAAAATGGCTGTGAACTTTCCGGCGGAGAGCGCCAGCGCATCTCTATTGCCCGTGCATTTCTGAAAAATGCGCCGATCATTCTTTTGGATGAAGCTACTGCTTCCCTGGATGTGGAGAATGAAACTCTGATACAGACAGCCCTTTCCCGTCTGATCGCAGATAAAACCGTTCTGGTTATCGCCCACAGGATGCGTACCGTAGCCGGAGCAGATAAGATCGTTGTCCTTTCTGATGGTACAGTGGCAGAAGAAGGATCACCAAAGGATCTGGAAGAAAAGAATGGTGTATATGCCCATATGGTAAAACTGCAGACAGAAAGCCAGAATTGGAAACTTGCGTAAAGAAGGAGGAAGCTTTTGGCGCCCACCGTCGGGCTGCCATGATGATGCTAGGTTCTTCCCGGTTGCTTGTCGGTAGAAAGTAATGTATCAAAACAGGAGGTTTGGCTATGTCCAAGTTAGGAGTCGTGGAGGATACACTGTTCGTCCCTATGCTGGGAAGAATTTATGCTAGTGAGCATTACCCGCAAATTTTATATGATAAAAAAGCATTGGAATTGAAAAAGAAGCTGCATTCAGACTTGATTAAACAGAATATGCAGAGCCAGTATACCCTTTTGGCCTCTGCTTCCCGGTCTGCTAATATGGATCGGATTATTCGGACTTTTCTGGAACGCAGACCGGACGGTGTGATTGTCCAGTTGGGCTGTGGTCTGGAGACAACCTATCACCGATGTGATAACGGAAAGACACACTGGTATGCCGTGGATCTGCCTCATGTAATCGAATACCGGCGGGGACTTCTTCCCGAACCAGAGAGGGAATTATATATTTCCGGGGATGCCTTTGCAAAGGATTGGATCAAAAAAGTTCGCAATGATGTATTTGATGCTCCTATTCTCGTTACTGCAGGCGGGTTATTTCATTATTTTGAGGAACATAAGGTCATTGCCCTTCTGCGTATGATTGGGCAATTTGGAAATATGGAAGTTGTTTTTGATACGGTGAACAAAAGAGGAATGACCATGATGAAGAAAAAATATATGAAACAGGTCGGCCATGCCGATGCACAAATGTTCTTTTATGTGGATTCAGCGGAAGAACTGGCAGCAAAGATCGGGGGTAATGTGAAGGTGATTGCGGAGGAACCATACTATCGTTATATCCCTAAAAATGGCTTAAAGCTATCCACAAAGGTCAGTATGACAGTTTCTGATCAATTCAAGATGGTAAAGATGATACATCTAAAACTATAGTGGATATACAATATCAGAGAGATAGAAATTTATTGTCGAACGGAGTATTTTTACTGTTAAAGAGTTGGAGAAGAACAAAATAGGCGATATAATAAACAGTGGTTAGTTATTGCTAACCACTGTTTATTTAAAAGAGAAGATGATATCAATGGCCAAAAACACAAATAAGATGGCTCTTCCTCAAAGGGTTGCCATGCTTCATGGAACTGGTTTTGGTACAGAAATCATTTTGTTCATCTTCTAAAAAGTGAAGCAAATTGTTTTGTTGAAGTAATGATCTCATTCATCGTGAGGAGCAGAGCCTATTTCTATTGTTTCATAAAAATTCAAAATCCAAATGGAGCATTTTTAACCTATCCAGAGTAGAAGGAACCATTTGAACTGTGATAAACTTAAATCATGCGGAATTCTTGTTTCGCAATTTTTTAAAAGTCATGGTTAGAAAAAGCTAACTGCAATGGAGGTATGATAAGAATGAATACAAAAAGCAACAAGCTACAAGCGAAAGACCTAATCAATGTGGGCGTTTTTACTGCTATCTATTTTGTTATTTTCTTTGCGGGCATGATGTTGGGGTATATCCCTATTTTTATCCCGCTGCTTGGGTTGGTGTGCCCCATCTTGTGCGGTATTCCTTTTATGCTTTACTTAACAAAGATCAAGAAATTTGGAATGGTATCCCTGACCGGCATTATACTTGGATTATTGAATTTGATCATGGGAAGTGGGGGTTTAGTACTGGTTGCTGGGGTCATTTTTGGCATTTTAAGTGATTTGATTTTAAGAACCGGAAAATATCAAAGCTGGAAATGTACACTCCTTAGCAATGGGGTATTTTCCCTTTGGATCATGGGTTATGTCAGCCGGATGTTCCTCACTCGTACAGAGTTCTTTGCTTCGCTTGTAAGTAGCTATGGACAGGAATATGTAGACACACTCATGTCCTATACTCCTGGATGGATGTATCCGGTCCTGTTTGTTGTCACCTTTATCGGCGGTATTTTGGGCGCATTTCTTGGTAAGGCTGTCTTGAAGAAACATTTTGAAAAGGCAGGGATCGCCTGATGGATGCGGCGGTTAAAATGCTAGAATTTGAAAATAAAGCAGTTATTCCCACCGATCCAAGAACAAAACTGTTTTTGACTGTAACTGTCAGCACAATTATGATTACAGGAGGTACTGGCGGATTTATGAATTTTATCCGTCCGTGCCTCATGGCGTGTCCGATTATTTTTCTGCTCCTTTCTAGAAAATGGACAGCCGCAGCTAGATTTGCAGTTACATACGCTATTTTGTTTGTTTTGGAATTGACTGTGCTGCCACTGCTCACAGGTGCATGGAATTTTATCTTGGGAGCCGCAATCGGGATCTATACGCACATGCTTCCTGGATTTATTATGGGATACTATCTTGTGAGCACCACAACAGTCAGCGAATTTGTTGCAGCTATGGAGCATATGCACATTCCACAGACAATCGTGATCCCTATATCGGTAGTGTTCCGCTTCTTCCCCACAGTCAAAGAGGAATATGCAGCCATTCGGGATGCCATGAAAATGCGTGGTATTACTACCCTTCGCAATCCTATGAAGATGCTGGAATACCGAGTTGTCCCTCTGATGATATCGATTGCCAAAATCGGAGAAGAACTGTCTGCTGCAGCTCTGACACGAGGGCTTGGAGCGCCGCAGAAACGGACGAATATTTGTAAAATCGGCTTTGCCCCTCTGGACATTTTCTTCTTTCTGCTGGCGATACCCTGCTGGGTCGGGTTCTTTATCTGTTAGGAGGAAGGCGTTTATGATAGAACTTCGTAATATTAATTTTCGTTATGCCGGGGGAACAGATGCCGGTAGACTAATGGACATTGACTTAACCATTCCAGACGGTCAGGTTGTCCTATTATGTGGGCAATCTGGATGCGGAAAAACGACTTTGACCCGGTTGGTGAATGGGCTGATCCCGAATTACTATGAAGGCGAGTTGAGCGGCGAGGTTTTGCTGGATGGAAAAAACATCAGCTCCCTTCCGCTCTATGAAACGTCCAAATATGTGGGTAGCGTTTTTCAAAATCCCCGCACGCAGTTTTTTACGGTGGACTCCACCAGTGAACTGGCCTTTGGATGTGAAAATCAGGGCTTGCCTGAAGAAGAAATCATTCAGCGGGTGAAATCGACTGCGGAGCAGTTTGATATGGACAATCTGTTGGGAAAAAATATCTTTTCTCTTTCCGGCGGAGAAAAGCAGAAAATTGCTTGTGCCTCTGTGTCGGCAAGTAATCCGCCCATCATCGTTCTGGACGAGCCATCTTCTAATCTGGATATGTCAGCCACAAAAGATCTGCGCCGGATGATCCAGATTTGGAAACAGCAGGGGAAAACAGTTATTATTGCAGAGCATCGGCTCTATTATTTGAAAGAGCTGATAGACCGTGTTATCTATTTAAAAAACGGAAAAATTGAAAAAGATTACTCGGCTCTGAATGCACTTAAACTGTCCGCGACGCAACAGACAGAAATGGGGCTGCGGCCTTTTGACTTGGGCGCGTTCCCTGTGACAGCACATCCTGTTGCAAGCAGTGGTTCTATCGAATGTGAGAACTTTCATTTTGCCTACACAAAACAGAGGGATGCGCTGGATATTGACACCCTTTCGCTGCCACAGGCGGGCGTGATTGCAGTAATCGGCCATAACGGAGCGGGAAAATCCACTCTGGCTCGTTGTCTCTGTGGCCTAGAGAAACACTGCAAGGGCATTGTGAAAGTGGACGGGAAACCGTATAATAGGAAACACAGGCTGTCCCTGTGCTACATGGTCATGCAGGATGTCAACCATCAGTTGTTCACGGAAAGTACAGAGGAAGAAATGCTTATCAGTATGAAGGAATCAGCTTCTGATAAGGCAGACGCAATCCTTGACCGATTGGATTTGTTGCAGTTTAAGGATCGGCATCCTATGGCACTCTCTGGTGGTCAGAAGCAGAGAGTTGCGATTGCTACCGCCCTGATTTCAGAGCGTAAGGTTTTGGTGCTGGACGAGCCTACCAGTGGCTTGGATTTACAGCATATGAAAGAAGTGGCTGATGAACTTGTAATGATACAAGAGATGGGAAAGACCACTCTTGTCATCACCCATGATTATGAACTGATCGTCAGCTGCTGTACTCATGTTCTTCATCTGGAGCATGGTTGTGTACAGGATCAATACGCTTTGGATGCCGCAGGTATGCAACGTCTCAAAGACTTTTTTATAGAAGCGAGGTGATTCCAATTTGAATCGAAGCGACCAATTCTTCTCACAGCAAAATATGAATTTACTATGCCGGGACGACTCCTGTTCTGTCTATCAGATGAAAAACGAAACAGGAGACGGGACGGCAACATACTATGAGGTGTATCCTGGAATTGGGGTTATGTATAACGACTTTCATATGGCCAGTTGTCCTCCGCGACATTTTGAAAGTACCCGTAATATCGGCATCCACCATTGCCGTGAGGGACGAATCGAATGGGAGGTAAGCAATGGAGCTTATCTTTATCTGGCATCAGGAGACATTATGCTGGAAAGCTCTGCAACAGAAAATAAGCATTGTAGTTTCCCGGTTAGCCATTATCACGGGATTACCATCACGATCTCTATTGATGAAGCCATTGCGCAGAGCGGCGATTTTCTTGCCTTGTTCGGCGTCGATTTAGAGCAGATTGAAAAAGAGTTTGCACTGTCGGCAAGACCCTTTATCATGCACGGGAACTCTGTTCCAGATCATGTGATTTCAGAACTGTATCAGGTGCCGGAAAGCATTCGCTTGGAATATCTGCGGGTCAAGATTTTAGAGCTGCTTGTCACCCTGAAAACTGTTGATCCATCTTTGGTAGGGATTGATCGTCCTTATTTTTATAAGTCCCAGGTAGAGAAGGTTCGAGCAATCATGGCGTTTATGATGAATGAACCGGAACACCATTTCACAATAGAGGAACTATCCCAGAAATTTGATATTTCGACTTCTGCGCTTAAACAGTGCTTTAAGGGTGTTTACGGCACGGCCATTTACACCTATATGCGAAATTACCGAATGGATATGGCTGCTTCTTTGTTGTCACAGACCGATGAACCAATCACGGTAATTGCCGGAAAAGTTGGCTATACGAACACCAGCAAGTTTTCCGAAGCATTCAAAAAGATAAAGGGAAAAACGCCGCTGGAATATCGAAAAATAAAAATCTAAATGGAGCATAACCTGGCTGGACAGAGTGGCAGGCAACATGAACATCTGCAATACTTAAAGAGTATCAAGTCGATTGATACTCTTTATTATTTTGTTTAAGGAGGAAAGGAAATGAAGCAAAAAAGCTGGATTTCTATTGTGTTTTCCTTTGCTTCACAGTGCTGGGGCAAGATTGCCCTGTCCGTCATATGCGCGATCATCAGTGTAGTTGCCGGACTGATACCCTATTGGAGTGTTTACCAGATTATCACGCTCTTTATCGGTGGTTCACCTGTGATGGCAGAGGTTTGGAAGTGGTGTTGGGTCGGATTTATCACTTATGCGATACGCTTCTTACTCTATGGTATTTCAACGAGCCTATCCCACATATCCGCCTACACTATTTTGGAAAATATTCGTTTGACTCTTGCCCGGCGACTGATGAAGCGCCGCTGGGAACCGTCATCGGAGAGTCTGTGGGTAAGCTGAAAAATGTATTGGTAGACCGGGTGGAAACGATTGAGTTGCCGCTTGCTCACATGATCCCGGAGTGCATCTCCAACCTGCTACTCCCCGTGGCAGTCTTTGGCTACCTGGTCTGCATCGACTGGCGTATGGCGTTGGCGATGTTGGTAACATTGCCCTTTGTCCTGATTGCTTTTGCAATGATGATGAAAAATTTTAATAAGCTCTATGCCGATTACATGGAGTCCAATAACTATGTAAACGGTGTGATCGTGGAGTATGTGGAGGGTATCGAGGTCATCAAGGCGTTCAACCAGTCCTCCAGTTCCTACGAAAAGTTCACCAAGGCGGTAGAGTCCTTCAAAGACTACACCCTTAAATGGTATCAAAGTTCCTGGAAGGTGATGAACTTTGTTTCTGCTGTGTTACCATCCACCTTTTTGGGAACGCTCCCGATTGGTATGTATCTCTACTGGAACGGTAGCCTCACGCCACAGGACCTTGCGATGTGTCTAATTCTCTCGCTGGGCATTGTAGGCCCGCTCATGAATTTTACTACTTATATCAATGAGACGAAGGCGATTGAATACGCAGTTCACGACGTGGATGAGCTGCTCCATGCAGAGGAATTAGCTGACACTAAAAATACGGTAGGTGTACAATCCAAGGACATTCAACTTCAAGATGTTTCATTTGCGTATGACAAAGAAAGCGGTAAACAGGTGCTTTCCCATATCGACCTGACAATTCCGGAGGGAAAGTTTACGGCGCTTGTCGGTCCGTCCGGTGGTGGCAAATCCACCATTGCCCGCTTGATTGCCCGCTTTTGGGATGTGAGCGGTGGGAAAATCACCATTGGTGGTGTGGACATTCGCAATATGCCGCTGGCCCAACTTGCCGATATCGTCAGCTTTGTTACACAGGATAACTTCCTGTTCAACTGCTCCATCAAGGAAAATATCCGGCTGGGAAACTCTGATGCTACGGACGAAGAAGTATATGCAGCTGCAAAAGCCGCCTGCTGTGATGAATTTATACAGAAATTAGACAATGGATATGACACGATGGCCGGAGATGCGGGGAACCGGCTTTCAGGTGGCGAGAAACAGCGCATCTCCATTGCCCGCATGATTTTGAAAAATGCCCCTATCGTGATTTTGGATGAGGCAACTGCGTTCACCGATCAGGAGAACGAAGAAAAAATCCAGCAGTCCATCGCTGCTTTGACAAAAGGAAAAACCTTGCTCGTAATCGCCCATCGTCTATCCACCATCAAGAATGCCAATCAGATTATCGTCCTGCAAAATGGGCAGGTTAAGAACACAGGTACTCATCAGCAGCTTTTAGATGGCGACTCTCTCTATAAGGATATGTGGGAGGCGCATATCGGAGCGCAGAACTGGTCTGTCGGTTCCGGGAAAGGAGGTAACTGATATGTTTCGGATTGTAAATCGACTGATCCAATGGACAGGAAAATATAAACGGCGTATTTACATCGGGTTTATCTATGCCTTTATTCACAGCATTTTTACTGCTATCCCTATTATGCTTGCTGCGAAGGGATTGAGTGCTGTTCTGGATGATTGGGGTGACGTCAAGTCTTTGGAGAGCCAGGACATTTGGATCATGCTTGGGGCCATGATTTTAGCTGTATTGGGGCGATACCTGTTCTCTTATCTCCGAGCTATCACACAGGAAAGTGTCGGTTATGAGGCAACCGCTGACGAGAGAATACGGTTGGGAGGTATTCTGAAACGGGTGTCACTGGGATTTTTCAATAAGAACAATATGGGCGAACTGTCCGCAGCGGCTACAACCGACCTTTCGTTTATGGAAATGTATGCCATGAACATGGTCAACACCGTTGTCAATGGCTACATTACCGTTATCGTCTTGATATTGTTTCTTGTATTTTACAGTCCTCTGGCAGGAGGAATCGCTTTGGTTGGTATCCTTCTGTCTGCATTGTTTCTTCATTTGTTGGAGGCGCGTAGTCACCAAAACGCACCCATCCATCAAAAGGCGCAGGACGACATGGTGGAAAGTTCCATTGAGTATCTGCGAGGAATGCAGGTGGTGAAAGCCTTTAAGCAGGAAGGCGTGTCTATTGCCGGCATCCGCAAAGCGTATAATGATAGCAAGAAAATCAACATCAAAATCGAAGTGGAATATATGCCCTTCAACTGCCTGCACTTGTTTTCGCTGAAAGCCGCATCCACTGCCATTGTAGCTGTTGCTGCTCTGATGACCTATAACGGCAGTATGGAACTTCCTACCATGCTCATGCTGGATATGTTCTCTTTTATGATCTTTGGAAGTGTAGAGGCCATGAACAATGCCGCCCATGTATTGGAGGTCATTGATGCTACGCTTGACAAACTGGACGGCATTGAACATGCCGACATTATAGACAAAGACGGGAAAAATATTTCTTTGCAGAATACAGACATTGCTTTCCGTAATGTGACATTCTCTTACGATAAAGTTCCTGTTTTAGGAATATCAGCTTTTTCATCCCGCAGGGCAGCACAACGGCCATTGTAGGGCCATCTGGCAGTGGCAAAACCACGATCTGTAATCTGATTGCCCGTTTCTATGATGTGGACAGTGGTGAAGTAACAGTGGGCGGCGAGGATGTGCGGAACATGACTTGTGACAGTCTGCTTCGGAATATTTCTATGGTCTTTCAAAAAGTTTATTTGTTCCACGATACCATTGAAAATAATATTCGTTTCGGTAATCCAAGTGCAACACAGGAAGAAATTATAGAGGCTGCGAAAAAGGCTCGGTGCCATGACTTCATTATAAATCTTCCCGATGGATATAAAACGGTAATCGGCGAGGGTGGTTCTACGCTGTCAGGCGGCGAAAAACAGCGAATTTCTATCGCTCGTGCTATATTAAAAAACGCCAATATCGTAATTCTGGACGAGGCAACAGCAAGCATTGACCCGGAAAATGAACATTTGATCCAGCAAGCTGTCAGTGAATTGACCGTTGGAAAAACGGTTATCGTCATCGCACATCGGCTGGCTACAATCGAACATGCAGATCAAATCTTGGTTGTTGATAAAGGTCAGATCGTTCAGAAAGGAACGCATCAGCAGCTTGTTCATCAGGAAGGACTTTATCACCATTTTATAACAATCCGTGAGCAGGCAGAGGGCTGGAGTATTGCTTGATAATTTGAATGAGAACCGCACCATGAAACTTCATGCGTCCGGGGAGGATTATCTGGAAACCATCCTTATTCTCCAAAAGAAGATGGGTATGGTGCGCTCCGTAGATGTTGCCCGGTACATGGGAGTATCAAAGCCGAGTGTTTGTGTGGCGGTCAACACCCTGAAAGACGGCGGATTTTTCACAATGGATGAAGATCACTTTCTCCATTTGACCGATGTAGGCCGCGAGGTTGCCGAAAAAATCTACGAGCGACACTGCTTCTTTACCGAGCAGCTTATCGCCGCAGGCGTTGACCCCAGGACTGCGGAGGCTGACGC
>QUMM01000041.1 GCA_003435055.1 Lachnospiraceae bacterium OF09-6 | reverse complement strand
TGTACCGGTTTCTTTTGTCTTGCCATAATAAAAGGTCCTCCTAATGATATTTATTGTATCATAGAAGAACCTTCCAAACATTATTTTACAGAAAAAGTTTCATACTCTCTATTAAGGTGGAGCTGATCTATTGTCGCTCCACCTAGCATTGCAAATATTTGTATTTATCATACCTCCACTAATTAGAAATCCATTTTTACCACAACTTTTCCCTGGGCATGATTTTTGAGCAGATAATTTATCGCATCTTTTAAATCGTATATAGAAAATTCCTTATCAATTACGGGCGTGATTTTACCTGATTCCGCAAGTTCTTTTGCATATTTCAAGTAGCCATCCTGTATGGTTGCCATCCCAGCCAGATATGTAAAATGTTTATCAAAGAATGAACACCCCATTGCGTGAAAACCCTGTTTTGCACCGCCCACTCCAACAAATATACCATTATCTTTTAACAATTACTTATATTTTTTCATGGGGTTATATCCATTTACTCCAATAATTACATCAAATTTTTTATCACATCTTGTAAAATCAGATGTTTTATAATCTATGATTGTATCTATTCCAATCTCTTTTAATATATCGACATTTCTTGTGCTACAAACACCTGTAACATTAGCTCCGACAGCTTTTGCAAGCTGTGCTGTAAATAATCCGACTCCTCCGGATGCTCCGTAAACCATAACATCCATTCCAGCCTTAACGTTTCCTTTTCTAATTGCACCCAGTGCAGTTTCAAAAGAAATAGATACTGATGCTGCCTGCTCATATGTATAATTATCCGGCATAACTCCAACACGTTCTTTATCCATCAAGGCATATTCCGCAAATCCTCCCTTCGGAAATGTTCCTGCCACTTTTCCAAAAACAGAATCTCCGACTTTAACATGAGATATGTTCTTTCCTATTTCAACAACTACTCCTGCTATTTCAGCACCTATAGGTGCACGATTAAATCCCATGAAAAAGTTCATCATACGATTTTTTACCGATACTTTATCATTGCCAGATTCAAATCTCTGATAATCTGCAACATTAAGTGCTCCGGCTTTTACCTGAATCAACACCTGATTATCACCCGGAACAGGCTTTTTAATATCCTGTGTCTTTAATACATCAAGTCCTCCGGTTTCTGTATACATCATTGCTTTCATTACACTCTACCTTTCTTATGATTTTATAAAACCACTTAAGAACATCGAAAATTGAACTATGATTTCATCTCGTGAGGTTGTCGACATGTGCTCCAACCACCAACGAGTTGTCTGTGACATTGCACCTATCAGCATTTGTGTAATGATTTCAGGATTGGAGCCTTTAAGATTTTCCTTCTCTATGCGTATTCTGAATTGATCTGTCAGTTCCTTTGAAACGCTGTTCATCATTACGCTTAGCAAACTGTCTGTCATGATATGCTGTACCATTTGTTTATGTTCCTCAATAAAATCCAATGAATTATTCAGGATAGAAATACAGTATTTTTCAAATGTATCATTTACGTCAATAGTCTCAGCACTTAGCATGAAAGAACTGCGTTTTTCCTTTATCATGAAAGCAAAAAAATCATACTTATCCGAAAAATGATTGTAAAATGTTTCTGTCCTTGTACGTGCACAATCACATAATTCCCTTACTGTGATATCATCAAAATGTTTTTCTGTAAGCAGTTTCAAAAATGTATCAATCAGCGCATCATATACTTTTCGTGTTCTTAAATCGGTTCTCGTTTCTTTCACGCAATCACTCTCCTTTGCCAATATTATACCCACGGCAGATAAAGCATTCAACTCAAAAGAGAGGTACGCTGGTTATATTAAACTTGAGCTCTTTCGTCCTCACGTCCGACATAATTGTACTCATAAATCATATTTCCGGTACTTTCTGATGTTACACCCTTATGAGTGATTTTAATTCCACCCTCCGCAAAAAATCTCATATACGTTGGCTGAATACCTGCTTTGTCATACATTTCCTTTGTTCCGCCTACAACTTTCTGCATATCGGTAAGTCCGGCTTTCTTAGCTCTTTCAATTGCTTCTTCCTGACTAGCTGGCGCATTTCCATAAGTATCTCTCATTTCAAGAATATCGTTCCATTTAATATTAAATTCTACCTTGTCATCCCCATTGTCGAATAGATTTGGTTTCAAAAAGAATTTCTCCTGTCTTATTATCAGCCACAATAAAAAATGGAACCTTTGTAAATTCAAATCTCTCTGAGCATACGAAATCGTAGATATAAATGATATATTTATCAGTATACATTCTTCCCAAAAGCCAATGATGGAAAGCCTCAAACAAAGAGATATTCATCCACTGATGATCATGATATCCCTGTCCATGAACTTCCACCGTTTTACCGTCATATGTAAGTGTTCCGGTAACTTCACACTTTGGCACACATAAGCCCGTATAATAATATTCATCATTATCCCCGAGTGCTATCTCTGAAGTTTCCTGTCTGAAAGGCTTTGTCAATGCATGATAATGTAAATCGCAGCCTAATGTATCAGTGCTTTCTATATGTATATCGTAATCCTTAAAATCACCCGTACACCAATCTTTTCCATAATGTACATCACATTTTTCTTTACTCATATAACTATCTTCTGGTGTTGCAAATGCAAATTCCTGCGTGGTTGTGCCATCCGGTCTTGTAATATCCAGATTAAGATTTGGAGAAAATCCTTTCTCCCTCATACCCGAAGCAGTGCATGGGCGAAATCCGATTATAACTTTACTGCCATCATCAAAGTTTGCATCGAAATACCACACTTCATTTTTTCCCGGTTCGTCATCATTTCTGATTCCATCTTCCCACATTTCTACTTTGTCAGGATTAATCCCTAATTTTTTGAAATGCTCTCCACCGGTCTGCCTTTATCCTAATTATGTTCCCCTTGCATTGATTTTGCTAATGATGTCAGACAGGGATAGTCCACAGCTGGAAATTAGTTTTTCATTTAAGTAATTATTTCAGTTCCAAAAAGACATATGAATTTTCACAGCCTGCTTCTTCTAAGGAATAAAAAACAGACCATATAACAACTTTATATGCTCTGTCTTTTTATTCCTACAAATCTTCGTGCAGTTTTACATCGCTATTATCTGCCATGCATTGTTTTAAGGTAATGATCATTTTTTCCGCATCCAGTGGCTTTGCAAGATGAACATTCATTCCAGCCAGCCGGCTGTTGATAATGTCTTCTGCAAAGGCATTTGCGGACATTGCAATGATCGGAACCCTCCTGGCATCCCTTCTTTTCATTTCCCTGATTGTCCTTGCCGCATCCAGACCATTCATCCTCGGCATCATAATATCCATATAAATTACCCCAAAATAATCCGGTGCAGATTTCTCGAAGATTTCAACTGCTTCCTGCCCGTCTACTGCACATGTAACTTCCATACCGCTGTCTTCCAGTATACATCTGGAAATTTCCATGTTCAACTCATTGTCTTCCACAACCAATGCCCGCATGCCTTCTACCGAATAATCATCAAGACTTACTGGCTTATCTGATAAATTACTGTTTTTATCCTGTATGCCAATTTTGAACGGAATTTTTACAATAACTGTTGTCCCGACACCTGCTTTGCTCTTCAGTTCAATGCTTCCATCCATTCTGTCCACGAGTTGCTTCGTAATTGCAAGCCCCAGTCCGGTGCCTTCATACCTGGATCTACTTGTCTCGCTTTCCTGAGAGAACATATCAAAAGCATGTGCAATAAAATCTTCACTCATACCCACGCCCTGGTCTTTACAGTAGAAAGTGAAATTTGCTCTGTCATCATCCAGAATTTCTTCCTTAACCCCGAACGTGAGCACACTACCCGCCTGACTGAATTTTATGGCATTGTCCATAATATTCGACAGAATCCTTCCAAGATATACCGGGTTTCCAACCAGAGCGCTGTGACTGTATGTACCATTTTTCCAGTCAATCTCATACCGGATGCCTTTCTTGGCAGCCCGCTCATCATAAATCTGGTTCAATTCCCGTAGTACCATTGTCAGATCAAATAAAAGCTGCTGGTCCTTCAAATCCCCGCTCTGTAGTTTATTCATATCCAGCACATCATTTACCAGAGACACCAGATATTTCAGGGATTCCATTACCTTTTCTCTGATCTTCTGCTGCATCTGTGGATCATCTGCGTATTGATTTTCCATATTTACCATACCGATAATACCGTTCAGTGGTGTACGGATATCATGACTCATCGTTGCCAGAAACCTTGTTTTCATTTCAGCTTCCCGCTTTGCTGCTTCCGCTGCAAAGTTAAGATCCTCTTCACGTCTCTTGGAATCGCTGATACTACGGACTGTACATAAAACATGGGTAACATTTCCAGACTCATCCCGTTTTTTTACAATAAAAAGCATCCTGTGCCAGCTGCCATCACACATCCTGTATTCTGTAGAAATACATTCTTCCGTCTTCAATCTCTCTGAAAGTGTAGAAATATCCAGAAATGGACGTATCAGCGGACGGTATTCCGGTGCAACCATTGTATCACAAAGCTGATACAGTTTTTCCGTTGCACATCCTCTGTTTCCTGTCAGTTTGTGTATTTCACTGTCATTTGATACCTCTTCAAAAAAATCTTTCTGCACATCAATTCTGTAGATAGAACAGTAACTCTTAGCAATTGCCGAAATTATTTCATTACTCAGCCGTGTCTCATCCAGTGCCTGCTTTAATTGATTCTGGATCGTAGTTTCTTTTTCCATGATATCATCAATGTGCCGGAAACCCACCAGTGCGAAAAAATGTTTCTCATCCTCATATATTTTGACTGCCTGTGCCTCAAAAAATTCATGCTGGTTCGGATTCGGTTTACTTCTATAATGGTATGTAATGCGCTCATTCCGGGAAAGTTGTTCCTTTAGATGCCCTGTCGAAATCCAGTCCTTAAATTCCTGTCTTTCTTTATCATACAGATATTGAACAGCATATTGGTCAGCAGAAGAATTGAAATTATCACCCTGTTTCAGATTCATTTTTTTTACGTTGGTTCCATCGTTTATATGGAGAATTTCAAAGGAACCGGTATTTAATTCAACATAATAGACAGCCGTAAAATCTGCACATATCTTATCCAAAAGCCTTCTTTCCGCCATCTGTTCTTCCAACGTACTTTTCAGTTTTCTGTTCCTCATATGTACCATTACAGTCAGGATAAGAAGCAGAACGATCAGCACAGTTATAAAAACCAAAACAGTCACAGACTGCGGTTGCTTCGGAAATAAATTAATTTCTGTCATAACAAAATCCTCTCTCTATGTTTCCTGTCTGCTTTTCCCATGCATCTGGAAGGCTCCTGATTGCTGCGGCTGTCTCATAATCATTCATGACAGGCATTTGACCTTCTCAACTCTTCGCTTATGGTCTGCTTAATCTTTTTATCATCCAACGGCTTTGCAAGATGTGCGTTCATTCCTGCTTCCATACACTTTTCTGCATCTTCCCTGAATGCGTTTGCAGTCATAGCATGATAGGGATTGTTTTTGCATCTTGCCGCTCCAGGTCTCTTATTGTTCTTGCAGCAGTAAGACCATCCATCACCGGCATCATAACATCCATTAAAATAACATCATACGTTCCCGGTTCGGAAGCTTCAAAATGCTGAACAGCTTCTAACCCATTTTTTACTGTTTCTACTTTAGCCCCATTTTCCGTCAGCATAAATTCTGCTATTTCCGCATTCAGCTCATTATCTTCAACCAATAATATCCGGACACCTGATATATCTGCATTGAAATCTTCTTTTTCTTCCGGCCGTGCATTCGTATCAATTTTAAATGGAAGTATTACAGTAAAACAGCTTCCTTCACCAAGCTTGCTTTCAACTGTTATGGTTCCGCCCATCTTTTCTACAAGTTGTTTCACAATAGGCATTCCCAGACCTGTCCCATTATAATCAGAACGTGGGGAATTATCTGCCTGTACAAATGGAGTAAACAATTTATTTTTTATAAATTCTTCTGACATTCCAATTCCATTATCTTTTATTTTAAATTCACATGTCATGTGATCTTCTGATCTTTCAATCGTTCTCATACTCATGTAAATAAAACCATTCACCTTATTGTACTTCATACTGTTTGTAAACAGATTCATCAATATTTTTTTCAGATGAACTGCATTGCTCCAAACATATATACCACTGTAATCATCATGTTCTCCTATAACATGAAGTCCTTTTTCTTCTGCCTGAAAAGATAGTGACTCCGTGATTTCCTGACATACCTGATCCAGATTGATGGATTCATCACCAAAAACCACGGTATCTGATTCTAACTTTGCCATATCTAAAACATCATTTATCAATGATAGTAGCAGCTTCGATGACTCATGTATTTTATTCATGCAATCCTTTGCCCGCTCAGCATCATTTCCGCTTTTCTCAAGAATCGTAAGCATGCCCATAATGCCATTGATCGGTGTCCTGATGTCATGAGACATGTTATTTAAAAAGGAAGTCTTAGCCTTATTGGCACTCTGTGCTTCTACAAGTGCATTATGTAATTCCTGCTGTTTTTCTTCAAGCTCCTGATTCAGCTTCAATGCCTGCTCAGCAGACTTCTTGGATTTTTCTTCCGCACGTTTTGATTTTTTCAAAGAATCAAGAATTATACACAGAACAACTAAAAAAGAAATTCCAACGATAAGTGAAACTGTCTGTAAATTATCCTGAATAAAATCCTTCGCTGTAACTTTTCGTGCGGAAGCATTATACGAAACTACTGCCCCCGAGAATTGAGCTGCAGGCATAGATGTCAGTGTTTTATTCAGAATGGACAAAAGAACCGGTTCTCCCTGCCGAACAGCAAATGAAACATCGGCTTCTTTTGTCAGGAAAACACTATGAAGCTTATTATTTTTCAAATAGTCAGAAACAGTACCTGAATTGCTTACAATACAATCTGCCTCCCCTTTCTGCATTGCTTTTACTGCTGCATCTGATGTCTCATATTCCATAACCTCCCATTGTGGATAATTGTATGAAAGATATGCTTTCAATACAAAATTATCTTTTTCAACGGCAACTATATTCTCTTTATTTTCATCAAAAGAATCCTTTGCCGTAATTGCTGCCATATTGAGAGTCAATAGCGTATCCGACAAAGCAAATCCATTTGTTTCTGCAAAGTATGGATTCTGGTTTGCATGAAAAATCAGGTCTATTTTTCCATCCTGCAATGCCTGAAGCAGTTCACTTCTTGTATCATATCCATTTAATTCAAATTCCAGAGTCTGACCTTGCAGACAATTTTCTGCAAGATCCACATAATCTGTGATAACACCTGTCAATTTGCCTGTTGATGGATCTACACTACTGATACCTTCATCCTGATTCAGATACCCTATCCGGATTGCTCCATGCTGCCCGATCCACTCCCTTTCTTCTTTTGAAAGAAAGGAGCTGCTCTGTGCAGAAAGATAACGCCTGTAGAGATCATCTGTGTAAAATGGGTTGTCATCCTTGATTCTGCGCATAGCACTATCCAGTGCTTCTTTGATATCCGGACGTTTGGGATTTATGGCAAAATAGATTTCTGTCTCTCCAATACTTGTAACAGGCGAAATATCAGATTCTTCCCAACGGGATTCTTCTACTGAAACGAAGCAGTCAATTTCATGTTTCGACAGTTTGTCCATAACTTCTGCGGTATTAGAAACATTGACATGCTGCATATGCAGACCATACTTTAACTCCCATTCGTTAAGCACATCCTCCGTTATATTATCTTTAAACACACCAATATTTTTTCCCTCAAAAGAATCCAGATTTCCTGCTGTAAGATCCATATTGGATGCATCCGTATAGATGTAATATTTCTCTTCCCCCATAGGCATATCGGAAAAAAGCATATTTTCAGCACGTTCGTCTGTATAGGAAATGCCACCAAGAATATCAATCTCTCCATTTTCCAACTGTGTAAAGCAGTTTTTCCAATCACTTGTTATGTATTTATATGTCCATCCTGCATAACCTGCAATATCTTGAAGATACTCATAACCATAGCCGCTTCTTTCTCCCTTTTCATTGACTACATTATAAGTTTCCTCAAAAGATCCTACCCGAATAACATGATCAGAATTTTCTTGGGCAGATGTGGAAACAGGAAAAACAACCAAACATATCATTGTGCAAAATATAAAATAACAAGATTTGAAATTTCTTATATTCTGTACTAATTTGCACTTCTTCATCTTTCTCCCACTCTCCGGGCTACAGTTGCTTGCTTGCTTGCTTGCTTGCTTGCTTGCTTGCTTGCTTGCTTGCTTCCAGATTTTAATTTTACATTCATTAATGTTCAATACCCCCACAACATTTTTATAAATATCTTTGCGACAGCTTCTGCTGTACTTTTACTATAATTATACTCTACAGCCAACTTGTGTCAATTTACTAACAGAGTAATTACATTCTTTTACTCTTTATTATATAATTCAATTGTATGTTCACAAATCGTTTTTTTCACTTTTTCAATATCCAAAGGTTTAGCTAAATGTGCGTTCATTCCTGCATCTAAACATCTTTGTACATCTTCTGCAAAAGCATTGGCGGTCATTGCAATAATCGGAATTATTCCTGCATCTGGTCGATTTAATGCCCGGATTGCTTTAGTCGCTGTCAATCCATCCATTACCGGCATCATAATATCCATAAGTATTGCATCAAATGTACCCACCGGATTATTATTAAATAATTCGACAGCCTGCTGTCCATCATTAACCATTGTAATTATTGCACCTTCATCTTCTAAAAGTATTTCTGCAACCTCGGCATTCAACTCATTATCCTCTACTAACATGAGATTTAAACCGTGAATGCTATTCTCTTTATCCGCCTCTTCTTTCTTAGATTTTTCTGGTGCAGCTCCCATTTCAAAAGGCAATTCAACTACAAAAGTGGATCCCTTTCCCACTTCGCTGGTAACAGAAATCGTGCCTCCCATTTTATCAATCATTTTTTTCACAATAGCCATGCCAAGTCCGGTTCCATGATAATTGCTCCGGGCATCAGCTCTTTCTTGTGCAAACGGTTCAAAAATATGTTTCAGAAATTCTTTGCTCATGCCAATTCCTGTATCAGAAATTATCCATCGATAGGTAATTACATTATCCTTTTCTTCTATACATTCCTGTTTTGTCGAAATTTTCCCACCAGAATTTGTAAATTTAATGCTGTTGCCATATATATTCAAAAATATTTGTCGCAAATACAGCGGATTCGTTATAACGTACGGATGTACCCAAATACTATCTTCTGAAAAATCCACTGAAATTCCCTTATCCAGAGCACTTCCATCTATAATAGCTTTCATATCATAGAAAACATCAGGTAAACAGACTAATTCTGATGATAATTCTTCCCTGCCATCCTCCAATTTACTCATTTGTAGGACATCATTAATCAGAGATAACAGATGGTTTGCCGCCTTTTCCATTTCTTTGTAATTTTCACGTACAAGTTCCTCATCATCACTGTGTGCCATATTGATCTTTAGCAGACCCATGATTCCATTGAGTGGTGTGCGAATGTCATGACTCATATTAAGAAGAAATGTAGATTTTGCCCGATTCGCAGCGTCTGCTGCAATTAATGCTTTACGCAGCTCATCCTGCTGCTCAAGCTCTTTCTTCTTTTGTTTTTTCTCTGATTCAAGTTTGGCAATCTTATGCTCTGCCTGTCTATTTGCTTCTTGTAAATTTCCGACAAGAATAATATTAGAAATAACTCCCAACACAATCACGCACAGCTTGTCACGATTAATCGGCGTATAAAAGATCCAACTGTGATCTGTGGAAAAAAAGAATGCTGAATATAAAACAGCAATAACACCACTTATTATCCCTGCCAAATACCCGGATTGTACTATTGACGCTGAAAGCACAACAAATAACACAATATTCGGATTTGTAATATGAAATTTATATACAATAAGACAGGCAAAAATTTGTATTATCCCTGCCGATATACTTCCTTTTAGCTTTATAATTTTATTCATGAAATTATTTTTTCTCATCTATAATATCTCCCACTGATGCAACATACTTCTTATTTCGATATATCCCAAAATAATATCACCAATCAAGAGATATATCCAACAATTCCTATATATCCATCTTTCTTTAAAGGAGACCATAAGGTATGCAGTTTAAGATCATACATCTGCCTTTTATTTTCCACCTTTGCCATCAACTTCAATGAGATTTCTTTATTCTGTATTGATGTCTGCTCCAGTAACTCTCTGATATGTTGAATATCTTCATTGCTTACTTCAAACAATTTGAATATATCAAACTTCGAATCATCTCTTTGACACAGTATCTTCCGGTTACCGTTAATTATAGTCATCCGGCCTGAAATTGCATTATACTCAATGGAAATTTTGCCACTGTCCGTTTTAAAGAACTCTATCTTTTCCTGCATGAGCTCAATGACACGCTGCGAATAATTTTTACGGGGTAAAGACTTTTCCTTCAGTATTTCGTCAGAGAGCCTCTGTGCTTCATAGTACTGTTTATTATCATCCGTTTCATTCGTAAACATCTTGGAAAACTGAAGGCTTAGTTCTTTCAGGCACTTAAGAAGAATCGGATTGAACTGTCCGCATTGTCCTTCCAGGATCATTTTGACCGCTGTATCATGATCAAATGCTTTCTTATAACATCTTTCACTGGTAAGCGCATCATAAACATCAACAATGGATACTACCTGTGCGGAGATTGGTATCTCCTCACCTTTCAGACCATCTGGATAGCCTTTCCCATCCCATCTTTCATGGTGCCACCTGCAGATTTCCCATGCAGTATGAACCAATGGTTTACTTTCCGAGAAATTCATGTCCCTGATCAGTGATGCGCCTATTTCACTGTGTGTTTTCATGATCTTAAACTCTTCATCAGTCAACCTGCCCGGTTTGTTCAGTATTCCTTCCGGAATGCCAATTTTACCGATATCATGAAGGGAGGATGCCGTTGTGATCATAGCAATATCCGTCTCTGTCAGATGATAGACATCCGTTGTTTTTACCAACTTTCTCAACATCATTTCCGTTGCTGTACGAATATGTAAAATATGTTCGCTGCTTTCGCTGTTACGAAATCCCAGTACATTACTCAATATTCTGATCATAATACTACTATTTTCTTCTTTTTCATAAACCTGATCTACAACCACACTGATCAGACGCTTTTGATTCGCATAAAGTTCCAGGGTATTCTGAACCCTTTTCTTTACAATAACAGAATCAAAAGGACGTGTGATATAATCTGTAATTCCCATTTCATATGCTTTACGCATAGCATCAACAGATCCTTCGGAAGAATCATAATAACAGGAGTTTCATCAATCCAATGGAGCTGGTTCATCCATTCCAGAACTTCAAAGCCGTTCATCTGCGGCATATTAACATCCAATAGCATCAGGTCGATTTCCGGATTTTCTTCTAAAATCCGGATTGCCTGAATTCCATTTTCCGCTTCTAAATAGCTATAGGCTTCTCCCAGAAATTCCTTCAATATCTCCCTGTTAAATTCTGCATCATCTACAATGAGTATTTTTTGTCTTTTATCCATTATGATCCCTTCCTCTTATACCTTCATCGATATAGTTTTAGTGAATATATCTTAAAATTGTTTTTATAACTTCATCCATCATAATCGGCTTTGACAAATGTGCATTCATTCCTGCATCCAGTGATGCCTGAACATCTTCAGCAAATGAATTGGCTGTCATTGCTATAATAGGAATGTTTTTTCCATCCGGTCTGTCATTCATTGCCCTGATTGCTTTTGCCGCTTCATAACCATTCATTTCAGGCATCATGATATCCATCAGGATTACATCAAATGTGCCTTCCGGATGATTTCTGAAAATCTCAACAGCATTCTTTCCATCCACAGCTCTATCTACATTCATCCCGAACTCTTCCAACTGCACGGCAGCAATCTCTGCATTCAGTTCATTATCCTCTGCAAGAAGGACATTCACACCTGTAAGATTTACCTTTTCAGAAAAACCTGTGTCTGACTTATTACATTCCTTATCTGTAATTTCCAAAGGAATATCCACAGTAAATGTGGTTCCCTCATGCTTTTTACTCTGCACAGAAATGGCTCCACCCATCATATCTACATACTTCTTTACGATAGCCATCCCCAGTCCAACTCCATGGTACTGCGTTCTCACATCGGAATCTTCCTGTGCAAATTCCTCAAAAACTTCTTTTGTAAATTCCTCACTCATGCCAATACCAGTATCCGAAATGCGGTAACGCATATTTATATATCCATCCCCGCCCTTTTCCAGACACCGGGCTTCAAATGTAATCGTCCCTCCATCCGGAGTGTATTTTACGGCATTGCTCAGAATATTGACCAGCACATCACGCAGGCGTGCAGGATCCGCAAGTACATTTGGAATCTTTGCTTCTTCACGCTGAATCTTAAAGTTAATATCCCTGTTCGTAAGAAAGCCTTTTGTAATATCCAATGCAGAATCTGTAATGTTTTTCACATCCGCCGGTACCGGATTGTATTTCACTTTTCCACTTTCGATGCGGGTCAGATCTAATATATCATTGATCAGCGACAGTAAATGCTCTGAGCTTTCGTCAATCTTTTCCAGACAATTTTTCACTTCGTCTGACGGATTGTTTTTCATTGCAATACCGGTAAATCCTATGATTGCATTCATCGGTGTCCTCATATCATGGGACATATGTGACAGAAATGCTGTTTTTGCCTTGTTTGCAGCCTGTGCATGCTCTGCCAGTTCCGCCATTTCCTCAGCTTTCTCCTGGGCCGCCTTCTGAGCTTTTTTTCTTGCACTGAGACGCACCATTGTCCCAGACATAGCAGTCAGCAGCCATCCAAAAATAAGAAGAACCCAAACCGTAACAACAGGATGCAGACGGATCCAGTCAACAAATGTCAGCTCTGTTGCTTTGTATGTGGTATACTGTGCTGCAAGATCTTCAACAAGATTTTTTGGCATGGCATACATTGCTTTCGTCAGAATACCAGCCAGCGCATGGTTCTCAGTTGATGAAATTACCATGCGGTAGGTGAATGTAGGCTGTTCCAGCAGAGTATATGTCATGGTGCCCGTAGTGTCACTGTTCACAAACGCCTGTGCCATGTAATAGTAGACGAAGGCAGCATCTGCTTTACCCTCACGGACAGCTTCCATCATTTCCTGTCGGGTACTGCACATCAGTTTTTCTGCACCGGGTGCCATTGCATCTTCAATGGAATTTGATGCTGTCTGGTCAACAGTAGCAACAACATTAATTTTTCCATCAAAGTCACGCCGTGTCACCCTTGCCAGCTGCATCGTAATGAAAGGTGCAGTAATCCCCCATTTTTTCGTCTCAGCATAGTTATCTGTTTCCAGGCGTGCATCGATGCTCATATCTGTGGTTTCCTTATTTTTCTGATAGGCAATATACTCATCTCTGGTGGCAGGTGTAAGAAACTCATAGGAAATCCCGGCATAGTCTGCAATTTTCCGGAAGTAATCCGGGATAATACCCTTCATCTCACCATTTTCATTATAAGAATATGGATAACGGGTCGGATCACACAGAACATGAAGCGGGTTGTCCTTGGAATACTGTGAAATAATACTTTTTTCTTTCTTGGTATATTCCAGATTCTTAGTTTCTATGCTTTCATAATTTTTATTATATAGCGTTGTTTTCCAGTCACCCTCAACTGCATTCATCTGATCGATCGCATAATTGATCTCATTCAGCAATTCTGTATTGCCCTTTTTAACAATGACATAGAAATCGCTGCTGCCAAATTTATCCACGATTCGCTCATTGTTTGTTTTTCTCAGAGAACTGGTAACAATCGCATCAACTTTTTCGCTCTGAAGGGCTTCCTCCATCTCTGCGGTCGTATCAAAATAAGATGGAACATATGTAAATCCTTTGTTGTCTGCAAAATCCGCAAACTCTTCATTCCGGGTGTTTCCGTTCAAAAGCGCCACACGCATACCGTTGTAAGTGCTGTAATTGCCGTCCACAATCGTGCTGTTGTCACTGCGGACGGTCAGCATCCCATAATTGGTTCCGATCGGACGTGAAAAATCAAACTTTTCTTCTCTGTCCGGTGTTTTGCGGGCAGATGTTACCATGTCGATCTCGCCATCTTCAAGCATCTGCTGCATATCATCCCAGCTCTTATCATATCCGATATATTCGTAATCTACATCCCAATAACGGGCCATCAACCGAAGAAAATCATAGCCATACCCACTGCGGTTGCCTTCTTCATCCATCACATGATAACCATCCATGGCAAAGAAACCGACTTTGACAGTTTCATGCTGCGAACTGTCCTCGGCTGCATATGCAGTCTGGGGAGAAAATATCATACACACGCATACAAAAACCAGTAACACTGCCACATATTTCTTTGCTCTCGAAATCATATTAAATCTCCTGCCTGTCTGTCTGTCTGTCTGTCTGTCTGTCTGTCAAATATATTTCTCTATACATCTCTTTGTCAACCTTCTGATTTAATAAAATTACACTACTGTATCAAAACCATTTGTCACTGTTCAATGCCCTGCGGTTCGGTACCCCCCCCGCCGGATTTTATGCTTCTGATCGTCTTCTCCAGTACCGTCATCTCAACCGGTTTTGAAACATGTGCATTCATACCGGCTGACAGAGAATGCTGGATATCCTCTGAAAATGCATTGGCGGTCATGGCAATGATCGGAATCTTCTTTGCCAGTTCATGGGAGCTTCTGCGGATTGCCTTTGTTGCCTCATAACCATTCATAACAGGCATCTGCACATCCATCAGGATCATGTCATAATCCCCCGGAGCAGACTGTTCAAATGCTTTCAAAACCTCTTCACCATTTTCACAGATGGTACATTCTGCACCTTCAATCTTTAACAGTTCCGTCAGGATCTCAGCATTCAGCTCATTATCCTCTGCACACAGGAACCTCATTCCCTGCAGAATATTACCATCCTGCTCATCTGTGTCTTCTTGTGCCGCCAGAGCGGCCGTTCTATCCTCTGCAATTTTCAGATCCATGAGAATCTCAAAACAGCTTCCCTGTCCCAGTTCACTTTCCACATCAATGGTACCTCCCATTGCCTCAACCAGGTTCTTAGTAATCGCCATTCCAAGTCCGGTTCCCTGTATTTTGTTTGTAAGGGAACTTTCCGCACGGGTAAACGCATCAAAAATTGTATCCTTGAAATCTGACGACATTCCCATACCATTGTCACAGACTAAAAAGCGGTACTTTGCATAGACAGATGACTTTGTCTCACATTCTTCTACCAGAAGCTGAATTTTTCCACTCTCCTGCGTATATTTTATGGCATTAGACAGCAGATTACTGAAAATCTGCATCAAATGAACCTGATCACCATTCACCCACTCATGGTGAATATTTTCTTTTATGACTGTAAAGGTCTGCTGCTTTTCATATATTTGAGAATGAAATATAGTGTCGAGTTCCTGCATAAAATCCAGAATAGAAAAGTCAGAATACTTGAAGACTGTTTTTCCTGCCTCAATCTTACTCATATCCAAAACATCATTAATAATTCCTAACAGATGCTGTGATGAAATATCTATTTTATCTGCATGCGCTATAACTTTTGCTTTATTACCTGCATCATGTCTGATCAAAGATGTGATACCAATGATTGCATTCATAGGAGTACGAATATCATGTGACATATTAGACAGAAAATCCGTTTTCGCCTTATTTGCATTTTCAGCTGTCTGTAAAGCCTCTGTTGCAACGTTCTTTGCCTTTTTCAGTTTTTGATTGATTACTTCCATTTCCTTCATTGTTTGTAAATGAAGTTCATTCTTTCTTTTTTCATATTCTGCTTTTTGATCTGCAAGACTAAGTCTGGAAATACTGTAGAATAATCCGGCAAAAAGTAAAAGTATAAAACCTGCCATGAGTATTGTTGTAAACAACACCGTCTTCTGGTAATCCATCAGCACATTGTCAACAACTCGCTTTTCCACAATGCATACCAAAATGGTGTTGTTGCTTTCTATCGGGCAATACCCCAGATAATAGGGGTTCTGTTTTCCCAAAAGTGCAACTCCGGATTCTCCGTTATCAAACTTCTTTTTGAGCAAATCAGCCTCTTCTTCTGTAATAGCCTGTTCCCCTTTTAAATGTTTTAACAAAGAATAATTACGCTGGTATTTATCACCACTCAGGTTCGTATACGTTATATTTCCGTCATCATCCAGCATGAACAAATATGCTTTCCCATCATAACCTTTCAGTTTTAACATGGAATCCAGTTTCGAATGATCATACACAGTTCCAATTGCCGTATAAGTTTCCCCATTGATCGTGTATTCCTGACATGGAATCGCAACCAGATAACCGTCTTTTTTCTTCTGATCATAATCAAGACGCACCAGTTTTCCAATATTGTATCCATTCTTTAAGTCCAGCAGAAATTTACTTGGCATATCAATCCGCATTTTTGTTCCACCTGCTGATATTGCCTGACCATTTTCCTGAAGGAATATAAGTGTACTTTCCGATTCTTTTTCCCATGCTTCAAAGAAACTTTTGTTCATATCCGTTTCAAGAGACAGCTTCCTCTCATGAAGTAAAAATTCCTCAACCAACTGCAGCTGGCTGTAGTATCCACTCACCTGAAGATCATAGGTCTGCTGTATCTGGTCAATAACAGCTCCCATACTGCTTTTTCCATTTTCGCTGATATACTTCTTAGACTTACTTATAAGATACTTTATACAAACTAAGCTTAAAAGAATCATAAGTAGTATAAGCAACAGCCTTGTTATTTTTTTTCTTTTGTTTACCTTTTGTTCTATCTCCACTTTTACTGTTCAACCTCTATATAGTCTTCCGGTGCTGACGGCTGCTGTCCTTTTGACATTGCTTCGGTCCATGCACTTGATAATGTGGTATCTTTAAGCTGTTCAATCTCACATTTCGGATTTATTTTTTTCAAAACAGACATTGTGGTGTCTGTAAGAAGAATCGAGTATTCCTTTTCTTTGTCTATTTTCTTATCATTAACTGTTAAGTCCTTTAACGAAAATCCACTTTCCTCTTGACTGACGATCATTTTCATACCGGATGCAATTGGTAATTCGTATTTATTGGTTACGTAAAAATTCTCATCAGCATCAGCGAGATAATTTTCCACGAGTTCATAAACCTGTTTACCATTAATTTTTGCAACATATAATGCTGTATCTGAACTCTTCGCTGTCATCATGCCAACCCGGCTATTAGTGCATTCTCCTTTGTACATAGAAGAAGTGAAATAATAATATGGTACCAGAGCCAGCTGTGCCTCATTTTCTTCTCTGATCGTAGTTAAAATGGAAGATGCTGCATCACGGCCATTTCTATCGTTCAGTGAAATGGAATATTCATTTTCAAAATTCACCGTTGCTTTTTCTTCTGGATCTTTACGATTCATTACACTGCGCAAAGTATCATAAGCCTGTGTTTCATCCATCTCCCCTGACAGTAATCCGTGAACAGCCTCAAGGCTTGAATCAAATGACTTTTGAGCGGAATATCGGATATAAACAGCATTATTGTTAATTTCCTCTTCCAGTCCAGGCACATCCTGCATCATGGTTGGAACATCTGTATTCAATGAAATAACACCGCTTCCATCCGCAATCAGTTTTTGCCCCTCTTCTGAAATCATACAATCCAGCACATCCAGTGCAGTATCCAGTTTCTCCCGGTCTTTTTCCAGGTTTTTGTTAAATGCAATGTTTAAGGACGGAGTCATGTACACATAGGATTCATCCGATGTCTGTGAAAAATAAGGAATACGGGTCAGCTCCGCATCCATCTGTTTCTGCAGCTGCTGCATAACCGTCGGATGTCCATGAAACATTGCTGATTTTCCCTCGACAAACATCTGGATTCCTGTATCGACGTCAATATTGATATCTTCTTTACCAAAGTGCGAGTCTTTCAGAAACTGGCTGGTTTCTGAAAAAATACGTTTCCATAATGCATCATCAAACTTTACTTCATCCGATGCAGTCTCTGCACCGTTTCGCCATTCAATACCATCCAGGCTTGTGAACTCACCGATTGCCGCCGCCTGGATGATCTCATTATTAGACCAGTCTTCGCCAAGATCCATGGAATACGGTTTTATGCCATTATCATAAAACTGCTGACAGGCCTGTACATATTCCTCATAATTTTCTGGAATCTTTACGCCATACTGATCAAACAGTGTTTTGTTGGCAATGATCGTCTGCGGAATACCACAGATTGGCAGCCACTGGATTTCATCCTCCTCATTCTTATAATATTGCACCGCATAAGAATAATACTTGGAAACAACATCATAAGAAGCAAAATCCATAAGATAAGGCTGTAAGTCCTGTGCATCTGTTCCAGAGAATCGACGTACTGTTATGATATCCGGTAATTCATCATGTTCTTTAAAATAACTGTATAAATCGGTATCATTGTTACCAATAACAAATTCAATATCCTGATCAGGAAACTGTTCATGGATATAGGGTGCAATATTTTTCATCAAACGATTTTCCCACAGATAAACGGTAAGATGATCATCATTTTTAGATACTTCTTTCTTTGACTGTCCACATCCAGACAAGACAGCAGATGCTACAAGTACACCTGACACCACTGCAATCAGACAACGTTTTGCCTTTTTCATACTTTTATTTTCCTCATTCTTTCCTGATAAAATCATTATTGTTACGCCTATGAAATAACACCGTAAAAAAGCACCGTCAGACAGACAGTGCACCTCATTTTATGCAACTGGCTGCCATTTTACAGGCCCTGTAGCTTTGCGTCCCAGACTTTCATCTGGTTTGCCGATTTCCTTATTATAGATATAGCTTTTAAACTTATGCAAAAAAACTGATTTTATTATACTTTAACGTTCTACTATGCACAAGAAAAAAAAATTACCGTTTTAACGTTCAAAAACAAAAAAAAGAACAGCCGATACATATACTCGAACTGTTCTCCTACTTCCGAAGTCCACGCAGCATTGACATTACTGTTTCCTGCTCATTTGTACTCAGATCGTTCCATATCCCTAGAACTTCTTTCTGTTTTTCTGTCAGATTCTCTGAATTACCTTCCTGAAAAAACTGCGATAATGTCACGCCCAAAGCTGTACATATTTTTTCAAGTGTGATCAGCGACGGCAGGTTTTCCTGCGCCATGATTCTTCCCAGTGACGACTGAGAAATTCCCGACAGCTGCGATAATCTATATTTACTGATATCACGCTTTTCACACAAAGATGTTATTTTATCCGCAATATACTTCTCTATCTGCAAGTAACTATACCTCATTTTCGCTATTACATGTTCTTATTGTACCTGTAATAACGAAAAAATATTAGTAATCAACTTTGCAAGTATTCATTCTCATTATAGGAAGTATACGGATAAAAAAATATAAAGATACTTTCCTTTCCGCAAAAGTCATTTTCGCTTATATCGTTTTTATAATATCACAGACAGTTACGTTTGTCACATAAAAGTTTGAAACCTCAAACAAAAAAATAAGCCTGCCATCATTCGCAGATTTCTCCCCAGACAACAATAGGCTTCCTACTATCTCATCAACTCATTCCCTTTTCTCTGCACTGCCCTATAATCATATCCCGCAGCCTGTAGCCTCTTCTTCCTGTCCTGCACATATACCCAACAGTCAATACTACTGGCCTGAGAGATAACTCCTGTTATGATTTTACCTCTTTTTTCTCACATGCTTTGATTTGATCTCATAAATAAAACCGGCAGAGATTTTGCTCTCCACCGGTCTGCCTTTATCCTAATTATGTTCCCCTTTCATACAACTCAAATCGACTTAAAATTCCAGACTATTCGCATTCAGCAAGAAATACTTCATTCCCATGATGACAAAACCTTCATCATTTCTCCAAGGCTTTTTGCTGCCATTTACAATGACGATCTTCTTGAAAGAGTCCGGGATATT
>QUMM01000040.1 GCA_003435055.1 Lachnospiraceae bacterium OF09-6 | reverse complement strand
GTAAATTGTAATAAAATGTGTATTGAATGTGAAAAATAAAATAAATTATGATAAAAAAGAAGACTAAAAACAAACAAAAAACAAACAATAAGGAGGCAGAAAATGAAGGTATTATGTATGTATGATGCTCTTTACAAAAATTACAAAGAGCAAATTGAGTATTCTGAGGATTTTGCAAAGAAATTCACAGATGAGCCAGTTGTAATAGGAGAATATACGGATCCTGATCCGGAAGTGGATTTTATAAAGAATATTTACCGTCTGGAACAGTTTGGTCCGGAACCGGAACCGATTGTCCCGGCTTATCTTGATAATAAGGATACAGAGGTGTTAGCAGTGTCTTTTTCACCTATATCATCAAAGATGATGGATTCTTTTGATAATTTAAGAGTAATTGGCATATCGAGAACTGGAACGGAAAATGTAAATATAAAAGCTGCAACGGAAAGAGGAATTCTTGTAGTAAATGCTGCCGGCCGAAATGCAAATGCCGTATCAGATTATGCAATTGGCCTGATGCTTGCTGAGTCACGCAATATTGCCAGACAGCATGCACTGATGAAAAATGGGGGATTGACGGCTATATATTCTAACAATGCAATTATGCCGGATCTTTGCGGAAAAACAATTGGATTATTTGGGTTTGGTTATATTGGAAAGCTTATGGCAGAAAAACTTAGTGGATTCCATGTAAATGTTATTGCTGTAGATCCATTTGTTTCAGAAGAGAATATGAAAAAATGGAATGTAACAAAGGTAGATCTGGAAACGTTGTGTCGGGAATCGGATTTCATCAGCATTCACGCAAGACAGACGAAAGAAAATTATCACACATTTGGTGAAGAACAGTTCCGGATGATGAAACCAACAGCATATTTTATTAATACAGCACGTGCGTCAATGGTAGACTATGATGCATTGGTAAAAGTATTGCAGGAGCATCGCATAGCAGGTGCAGCAACAGATGTATATCCTAAAATGCCGTTAGATGCAGATGATCCGATTCGTAAACTGGATAATATCACATTATCTGCTCATCTGGCAGGAAGTACCAGAGATGCGGTTATTAATTCTTGGAAATTTGTATTCCAGAGAACTGCTAATGTAATCCACGATGTATCTGAATTTGGTGTTCTTAATCCAGAAGTTCTGGAAATGGAAGTTTTCAAAGATTGGAAAAAGAGTGTGCAGGATAAAATTAAATTAATCCCGTAAATGTAGTCATATGAGAGATGTCCCGACATTTTTGCCGGGACATTTTTTGTTTAAATTATCCAAAAAATAAAAATGATTTTGTACAAATAAACAGTTGAAAAAACAAAATGAACATGATAATATGTTGACACAAACACATAAACGAACAAAAAACAAACAAAAGCAGAGGAACAAAAATGAAAGTACTTTATATCGAAAAAGAAAATATGGTTTACTTAAAAGATGTTCCAAAACCGGAACCAAAAGCAGATGAGGTATTAATTAAAGTGGCTGCCTGTGGATTTTGTGGCTCAGATGTTCATATCTTAAAAGGCGGACATGTCCAGAAATATCCAGTAATTCCGGGACACGAATTTTCCGGTGTAATTGAAAAAACAGGGAAAGATGTTATTCATTTTAAAGAAGGGGATCGAGTAGCAGCTGATCCGAACATTTTTTGTGAAAATTGTGACGCTTGTAAAAGTAACCATCAGATACATTGTAAAGATCTTTCAGTGCTTGGAAGTCTCAGGGATGGAGCATTTGCAGAATATGTAACAGTACCGGAAAAATGTGTGTTCCATATTGGAGATATTGATTTTGTACAGGCATCCATGCAGAACCTTTGGGCTGTGTCATTAACAGTCATAATAAATATGAGATTCCAATTGGTGCCTCCGTTTTGATTATGGGAGCAGGAACCATTGGTCTGATGCAGATGATGATGTCGAAAAAGCGTGGGGCAGCAAAAGTGACAATAATTGATATTAAAGAAGAACAGTTAAGGAAAGCAAAAGAGCTGGGAGCAGATGCGGTACTAAAATCAGATGAAAATATTTTGCAAACATTGAAAGAAATAGAACCTGAAGGATATGACGTAGTAATTGATGCAACAGGAGTTCCCAAATGCGTGGAAATGGGAATCAAGCTTGTGAAATATTCCGGTAAAATGATTGTTTTTGGAGCATGTCCGACTGGAAGTAAAATTGCAATAGATCCATTTGATATTTATTTCAGGGATATTCAGATCATTGGTTCTTACGCATTGGAAAAAACTTTGGGACAGGCAGTTAAAATGCTGGAAAGTGGCGCAATAGATTTACGTCCGTTGGTAGGAAAAGTGGTTAGTCTGGATGAAGCACCGGATTTATACAGAGATTTTGCAGACGGAAAAACAAACAACAAACTGATTGTCAGTTTTTATAATTAGAACCTAAAAATTTATATAAAAAAGGGAGGAATTTACAAATGAAGAAGAGGAATTTAGTAACAGGTCTGGTAGCAACTACATTAGCTATGTCACTGGCAGGAGGAAATGTAGTAATGGCTGAAGAGGCGGAGTCTTTAAAACTTGCTTATTCGATCCCACAGATGTTTTCAACATTCTGGGCAGCTTGTATGAAAGGTTTTGAAGATCAGTGTGCAGAGTATGGATATGAGGCCATTACACTGGATCCAAATGGAGATACAGAATTACAGATGAGTCAGTTGATCAATCAGGCTACAACAGGAGCTGATGCCATTGTCATTTCTCCAATTGAAAAAGATACTATCGGACCTACCGTAGATCAGATTAATGCACAGGGTATTCCGGTATTTTGTATTGATAGAAAAGGATCCGGAAACGTGGTATCCATGTTAACAACTGATAATTATCAGGCTGGTGTAGACATGGCAAAGCAGATGATTGAAGACTATGGTGAGGATTTCAAGCTTTTGATTGTGCAGGGTGTACTTTCTGATCAACCAACTATCGACAGAACTGCAGGCGTGGAAGATACGATTGCAGAATACGAAAACATTGAACTGGTAGGTGATCCATCAGCAGGTGAATATAGTGAAGAAGCTGCAATGTCTGTAGTAAAGAATTATCTGGAGAGCAACCCGGATATTGATGTAATTTTCCTTGATACAGATGCGCTGCTGAAGGGTGCTTATGCAGCAATTACAGAAGCAGGATATACAGGAAAAGTGGGAGAAGACAATCATGTGGGATTATATTCCGTAGATGGGGAGGGTTTTGTGTTGGATATGATTCGTGACAAAACATGTGATGGTGTATATTCACAGTATCCAATTACGCTTGGCGCAGATGTAGTTACAAAGATTAAAGCTTACTATGAAGGCGAAGAACTGGATCCAACTTATAACTATGGTGGTGATGTAGTTACCTGTGCCAATATTGATTCATTCGGAACAGAGACATTGTGGGGAGACCTTGTAAGATAAGGAGAATACAGATACAGGAAACCGGAGTCTCTGCAGTGTTGAAAAATAAAAACTGGCCTGAAGGCTTACTGAAAAAGTCTTTAGGCCATCTTTGGATGAGGATGAGTAAGAATGAAACCGATCATTGAAATGAAAAACATTGTTAAGACATTTTCAGATAATGTGGTACTGGATCATGTGAATTTTACCTTGTATGAAGGGGAAACTTGTGCATTACTTGGAGTAAATGGTGCTGGAAAATCCACATTAATTAAAATCCTGAATGGCATTTATCGTGCTGACAGTGGGGAGATCTTTTTTGAAGGAAAAAATGTGAAAATTAATGTTCCACAGGATGCAGAAAAACTGGGAATTCGTTTTGTACATCAGGAATTAAATGTATGTCCGGATCTGACAGTTGCTGAAAATATATTCGTAGGACATTTGAAGAAAAATAAATTTGGCTTTTACGATTCAAAAGAAATATACAAAGCAGCGCAGGAACTGATTGACCAGCTTGAGATTGATATCAGAGCTACAGATCGAGTAGGAGATTTAAGAGCTGCAGAAAAACAGATCATTGAGATATTAAAGGCAATGACTTTAAATTCAAAAGTGCTGGTTCTGGACGAACCGACATCTTCTTTAAGCGAAAAAGAAAAGGTGATTTTTTTCAAGCTTCTGGCAACCCTGAAGAAGAAAGGGGTATCATTCATTTTCATTTCTCATTTCCTTGAAGATGTGCTTCAGATCAGTGATCGTGCAATTGCATTAAAGGATGCTAAAAATAATGGCGAATTCCTTACAAAAGAAGTCACAAAAGAAGAACTGATTATTGCAATGATGGGTAAAAATGCTGTTCAAAAAGAACGGATTAAACAGGAAAACAAAAAAAATGCAACACCAGTCCTGGAATTAAGAAATCTGTGCAGTGCCGGTAAATTCCAAAATATTAATCTAACTGCACATTCTGGTATGATTCTTGGTGTATGCGGACTACTTGGAGCAGGAAAGTCTGAGATAGCAAGAGCTATTTATGGACTGGATACTTTTGACAGTGGTGAAATTATTTATAAAGGTGAGAAGATAGTAAAGCCGAAGCCTGTAGAAATGATGAAACGACATGTTGCAATTGTGACAGAAGATCGAAAAATTGAAGGATTTGCACCATTAATGTCGATTAGTGAAAATATTACCTTGTCAGTTTTGTCTAAATTTTCAACAAAGCTGGGATTTATAAAAGAGAAAGAACGGGCAGCGGAAAGTCTGCGAATTGCAAAAGAAATGACTGTAAAGATGACCTCAGATAAACAGAAGGTAGAAAGTTTAAGTGGAGGAAATCAACAAAAGGTTATTATCGGAAGATGTGTAGAAAGTAAACCGGATTTGTTTATATTAGATGAACCAACGAGAGGTGTGGACGTATATGCAAAAACGGAAATATACAATATTTTGATTGACATGGCCAATAGCGGTGTAGCGGTACTTATTTTCTCATCCGAACTGGAAGAATTATTAGCAGTATGTACGGATATCATTGTTTTGCGCAGTGGAGAAATAAAAGGAAGTGTTTCTGCAAGTGACATTAATAAGGCACAGCTGTTATCCATGATAAGCTAAAAGAACAGAGGTGGAAGAAATGAAGAGGAATAATTCAGTATCATCATTTTTATCAGAATATGCAGTGCTACTTGGCATTATAGTTGTTTTCTTTGTAGGAATGTCCATCGCATCACCATATTTCCTTACATTTTCAAATATTACAAATATTATACAGTATGTCAGTACCTATGGAATTGTATCTATTGGTATGCTGCTTGTAATTCTGACAGGAGGAATTAATCTGTCAGTTGGTGGAACGCTTGCGATTTCAGCGTATATCGGATGTTCTCTGATGGTCAAAGGATATCCGTGGTTTGTATCTGTGCTGGTTTGTATTTTAGTCGGAATGTTGGTAGGACTTGTAAACGGACTGGCCGTGACAAAATTGAATATTCCTCCGTTGATTGCAACGCTGGCAGTGGAACAGATGGCAAGAGGTATGCATCTGGGACTGGCACAGGGAGCACCATTGACAGGATTCTCACAGACATATCTGAATATTGGTGCAAGTAAGTTCCTGAATTTGCCGATGTCAGTATGGTGGACCATTTTACTATATGTTATTTTCTTCGTTGTATTACATAAGACATGTTTTGGGCGCACGGTATATGCAGTTGGTGGCAATCCGATGGCGACTAAAGTGGCTGGTGTCAATAACAATAAAATAATCATAGCAGTATATATGTTAGCTGGTTTTTTGTGTGCAGTAGCAGGAATTATTGTAACGGGTCGTATGAATTCAGTGGCAGTATCTATCGCACAGGGACTTGATACCAGATGCATTACCTGTTGCGTATTGGGGGGCGCAAGTGTAACACGAGGAGGAAAAGGAACAATCATAGGATGTTTCCTTGGTGTATTTATTATTGGTTTATTGCAGAACAGTCTGGATTTACTGGCAGTATCATCTTACTGGCAGACATTTATCCAGGGTGTAGTATTGTTCCTTGCAGTATCTGCCGGATTTTTCAGAACATTTTTTGCAGCAAGAAAAAAGTAAAAGTTAAAAAAGGAGAATGGCAATGAAATTAGTGAATGGGTTTGATTTAGTAGCATATGCAAAGAAGAATGGGTATGTGCTTCCGGCTTTTAACACAACGAATCTGGAAATGACATACGCAATTGCAAATGGATTAATGGAAGCCAATCTTCCAGGATATATTCAGATATCGTCAAACAATTTAAGGCTATCTAACCCGTATGTAATTGCAATGATTGCGAAGGATGCAGTGAAAAAATCGGAAATACCGATTGGACTGCATTTGGATCACGGAAAGTCATTTGAAGATGTAAAGGCGTGTGTAGATGCTGGTTTTACATCTATTATGATAGATATGTCACATCTTCCTTTTGAAGAAAACATTCGTGAGTCAAAAAGAGCAGCAGAATATTGCCATTTTTATGGAATTCCGGTAGAGGTAGAGCTGGGGGCACTTCGTGGAAAAGAAGAAGACATTGTAAATGAAGGGGAGTGCAAAACAGATCCGGACATGGTTGCAGAATATGTAAGCAAAACAGAATGCGATTTACTGGCTGTTTCGGTGGGAAATGTACATGGACTTTGTCTGAATCCTCAGATAGATATTCCGTTGTTGGAAAAAATCAATCAGATATCGAAAGTGCCATTGGTGTTGCATGGCGGATCCGGGATTTCAAAAGAAATTATATGGGAAGCAAAAAAACATGGATTGATTAAAATCAATTATGGCTCGGATTTGCGTAAAGAATTTATCGGAACCTTTGGAGAAGCATATGAAACAAATCATAATGAACATGATGTAATACATTTAAGTATAGATGCTGTAAATCATGTGGCTAATAAAGCAAAAGAACTGGTAATGATGATTAATGAACATTAGAGGTTCGCAAATAAAAATGTTGGGTGTTGAGTATGAAACGATTATATCTTGGGATTGATCTTGGTACATCGGCAATGAAAATAGTGTTAATTGATGAAGAATATCATGTATTATCACAGGTGAGAGAAGAATATCACTTATCAGTGAAAGAAGATGGATGGTATGAAATTGATCAGAAGTATTGGTTTGCCGGCATGATTAACGGAATAAAAAAAGTATTAGAAAACCAGAATGTAAATCAATTACATAGTATAGGTGTCACAGGACAGATGCATACACTGACTATTCTTGATAAGGACGGTAATTGCATACGTCCAGCCATGATGTGGAATGATCTCCGAACAAAAGAATTGATCCCTCAGATGAAAGAAAAAATTGCTCAGTTTCAGGATGGAGAGTATTTGTCAAGAACGATATCAACAGGAAGTCCTGCAGCGAATTTATATTGGCTGAAAAAATATGAACCAGAAAATTACAAAAAAATAAAAAAATTTTTGATAGGGCCAGACTATTTGGTATATTGCCTGACCGGAACGTATAGTACAGATTATTGTGAGGCCTCAACATCATGCCTTTACGAAATAAAGAATAGAAAATGGTCAGAAGAGATGCGAAAGTTGCTGGGGCTATCAGAAGATGTTTATCCGCAAATATTTGGAAGTGCTGAGATTACCGGAACTGTGAAAAAAAATATTATGGAATTAACGGGAATACCGGAGGGCGTAAAAGTTCTTGCAGGAACGGGAGATAATTCAGCAATGGCATTATCAACAGGATGTCTTGTTATGGGATATCCACTGATTTCACTGGGAACTTCTGGTGTATTGGTAATACCGGATGAACAAGAGAGAAGCAGTGAGTATGGGAAACGAATACTGTTTTCTTTTGATAATACCAAATATTATGGCTTGGTTCAGGGAACAGTACAGTCTAATGGTAGTACGTTATCCTGGTGGACAAAAAAGATACTTGGAAAAGAAGATTTTTCGTATATAGATCAAATTGTGGATTTGAAAAAAGAACGATCTAATATGACAATTTTCTATCCGCATATGACCGGTGAAAAAACAATTTATGCTGATCCACTTTTAAGAGGTGCATTTATTGGAATGAGTCTCGAAAACGATCCTATAGATTTGACTTATTCGCTGTTGGAAGGAATGTGTTTTGGAATAAAAGAACTGGCAGAAAAAATGAACCTGCAATTGACGGATCAGAAAAGCATAAAAGTCGTTGGCGGAGGAGCTAATAGTAGAGTTTGGATGCAAATTATGGCAAATGTATTGAATTGCCCTATTGAAAGAATGGGAGGTATGATTGGAGCCGCTTTTGGAGTAGCGTTGCTGGCAGCTTTTTGTGAGAGCTGTCATGGAGACTATTCAGGAATGGCAGACAATACCATTACTGTGGAAGAAAGGTTTGAACCAGATAAGGAAATGGTTACATTATGCGAAAAAAAATATATGATTTACAAACGAATTTATTCAGGAATGAAATATATTATGGAAGATGAGAAAATTCTTGCCTGAAGAAAAGAGGCTGTAATACTATTAGAGGTTAGTATCACAGCCTTTTTATATCGTCATTCACTACTATATTGAAACCTTGCGCTTATTATACAGGAACATAAACAGGGATGCTCCAATGATAAATATATAACCCACAAAACTCAGTACATCCGGGATCTCACCAAAGAACAGGAATCCCAGAATCGCAGCGAAGATAATCTGGCTGTAATCGTAGATCGAGATTTCCCGTGCCGGTGCACATTTATAGGCAGCGGTGATGGAGAACTGTCCGCAGGCGGCTCCCAGTCCTGCTCCAATCAGGATCAGAATCTGTTTAGGAGTCGGCATTACAAAATGGGTGGCGATCCATGGAATTACAATCAATGTGGAAAAGGCAGAAAAGTAAAATACAATCACAGGTCCTTTTACACCCTGCATTCCCATTTTACGCACCATGGTATAGGCCAGGCCTGCACACAGGCCACCAAAGACGCCCATCAGAGCCGGAAATACAGATACGTTTGTGAGTCCCGGTTTTACAATGCACAGACATCCGAAGAATGCCAGGATCAGGCAAAGGATCTGCAGCGGTTTGATTTTTTCTTTTAAGATAAAATAAGAAAAGATTACAGCAAAAAACGGAGACAGCTTATTTAAAATATTTGCATTGGCCAGCAGAAGATGGTCAATAGCATAAAAGTTACAGAGAATGCCGGTGGTTCCGAACGCACAGCGAATAAATAAAGGAAAACGGCATTCTTTTTTTATAGTAAGAGGAACTTTGTTACGAATCAGGACACCGGCGGCGAAGATCGCAGCTACTAGGTTACGGAAAAAGCTCTTTTCCACAGAAGGCAGATCGCCCGACAGGCGTACAAAGAAGCTCATAAATCCGAAGCCAACAGCGGCCAGAAGGATGAACAGGATACCTTTTACATAATTGTTATTGTTTGTTTCAGACATATTTACCACACTTTCTATATCATTTCCAGATGTCAGTATACTACGGCAGCCAATGACAGGCAATACCCAGACAAAAAATAAAATATGCATTTTAAAGTAGAAGCGTATGATGTAAAATTGAAAATAAGAAGAATCAAATTGTGAGAGGATATCATGAAGAAAAAGCTGCAAAATGAAATTATTATTATAGTTATGATTATAGTATGCTGTGTGCTGTTTGGAGTTCTGAAGAATTATCAGAATAAAGAAACGAAGGAAAGTATTATGGTGGGAATTTCTTTCCCAGATGTGAATAATGCATGGAATACCATTGCTTTAAAGAATATATTGCAGGAATGTGAGAATGAAAAAATAAGTACAGTCTGGAGAACATCAGGTGGAAGTATTCAGCAGCAGAAAAAAGATATTGAGGAGTTGATGAATTATCAGCCTCGATATTTAGTGGTTATGCCTGGAAACAGTGTTGGATTAAAAGAGATACTGGAAAAGGCAGCACAGGAAACAAAAATAATTTTATTTTGTGGAGAAGTATTCGGATTGGATGAGAAGAATATTTATTGGAAAATTCAGACAGATTCTTATGGGCAGGGAAGTGTGGCGGCAGAATTAATGGCAGAATACATGGGAACAAAAGAAGGAAGAATTCTGGAATTACAGTCGGACAATGCCTTTTCCGAGACGAAAAAGAAGGGAATTGGATTTAGAAAAAAGCTTTGTGAATATGATAATCTGGAAATCGGGTATGTCATGCGAAATCTGGATAAACGAATTGATACTTACAATGCTGTAGTATCTTATCTGGCTGACGAAAAAGAACAGATTGATGCAATTATGGCTTATGATGATGATACAGCGATGGGTGCTATTGCAGCCCTGGAAACATTAAACCTGCAAATTCCGGTTGTAGCCATTGGTGGAACACAAGATACAGAAAAAGCAGTTCAGACAGGAAAAATAGAAGCAATCATAGAGGTGGATACAGATGCCGGAACAGAACTGACGGATCGAATTATGAATGATCTGGAAGGAAAAAGTAGTAATGTGAAAGGGAGTCTTGAATTTAAGGTAGTCAAATATGAAGAGGTTGAGAATAGATAAATTATTGAAACCACAAAAAATAAAAGACCGTTTTTTTTATTATATGTGTATCAGTATGCTGATTCCTATATTGATTTTGGAAGGATTTTTCGGGTATGTACTGATTCGAGATCAGATTAGTACAAAAAAAGCGAACAGTATAGCGGTTATGGAAAAAAATGCACAGCAGCTGGATAAGCTTCTTACAGAAACCATGCAGATCTGTCAGACAGTGGGAGATGACAGAGAAATCTTGAATATATTGTCAGAAGAAAAAAATGAAAATTATGAACAGGAAATAGAGATCAGCAATGCTTTGATGAAAAAAGCATCTTATTTTGATGATCACATTCAGGTATATATTCTGGGGGGAAATGGAAATGTTTATAAGAGCAGTCCGCTGTCATTTCAGGACAAAAACTTTGTAAAAGAAGAATGGTACCATGCAGCTGCAGAGTCGTCTGATATGGCATGGATTGAATTGTATAATAAGTCGAAAGTAGTAAATACATTTCAGGAACATTTTATTTCTGTTGCAGAACCGGTCAAAGATCATATGACGGGAAAGGTTTTAGGAGTAATGCTGGTAGAGACTTGTGTGGACCAGATATTATATCGGGAAACAAACTGGAATGGGATAACATTTTTGTATAATACCAGTACTTATAACAAACTGAAAATCGAGAATGCTGTAGTAAAAAAATATGAGGGTGAGACAATTTCTTTAATTGGAACAGGCGGGATAGCAACAGAATTACCGATAGCACAGCAATGTGTAAAAGGGATCGCTTATTGGGAAAATGATTTTCCAAATAAAGATCTGGTACATTATAAAAACTATGAATTGTGTTATCAAAAACTGAATGCGAACAACTGGATACTGGTGAATGCTATTCCGGACAAAGATTTTTTCCATACATTATATATCAGTATTCTTGTATACGGATTATTAACAGTGGCACTTTTGATCATCGTATTTTTCATTTCAAGAGGAATAGCGGATTATGTAACCAGACCGATTCTGGAATTAAAGGAAAATGCGGAAGCACTGCAGAAAGGACAGTTTGATGTAGAAGTTTCTAAAATAACAAATGATGAGATTGGTGAGTTAAGTGCGCAGTTTAATAAAATGGTCACAGATATTCACAATCTGATGGATGAGATTGTGGAAGAACAGGAGATACGGCGGGGATATGAACTGATGCTGTTAAATGCACAGATTAATCCGCATTTCCTATATAATACACTGGATTCACTGATGTGGTTGATCCGCATGAAAAAGCTGGAAGATGCAGAACTGATGTTAAAATCACTTACCAGCTTTTTCAAAACAGGACTGAATAGAGGAAATGATATGATCACACTAGATGAAGAAATCCAAAATGTCAGTAGCTATTTGGTTATACAGAAACTGAGATATCGATCAAAGTTGGAATATGAAATCTATCTGGAAGAGGCTGCGAGAAAGATTATTTTGCCAAAACTGATTCTGCAGCCACTGGTGGAGAATGCCATTTATCATGGAATCAAACCCAAGGAATATGGTGGAATGATTTTTGTATGGTGTTTCCTTCAGGATGATGTATTAATTTTAAGAGTAAAGGATAATGGTGTGGGAATGGAGAAAGAAACACTGCGACAGTTACAGACTGCTTCCTTGGAACATAGAATGGAAAATCGTGACAGCTATGGCGTGGTAAATGTGGATGAACGACTTCGGTTATTTTTTAAAGAACGATATCAGATGTTGATTGAAAGTAAGAAAAATATGGGAACAGAATTAACAATCCGAATCGAAATGGGGATGGAATCATGTACAGATTAGTCATTGCAGAAGATGATGAAATATTACTGGAAGGACTGTCAAGGGGAATTGACTGGTCTGGAATGGATATATCTGTTGTTGCGGCAGTGAATGACGGAATATATGTCATGGACAGAATAAAAAAAACGAATGCAGATATTTTACTGACAGATATCCGAATGAGTAAGAAAGACGGCTTGGAAGTATTGAAAGAAATACATAAGCAGAATCCAGATTTTCCGATAGTGATACTTACGGCTTATGAGGAATTTAATTATGTAAAAAAGGCACTGCAATATGGAGCTGTAGGTTATCTGTTAAAACCTGTAGACCTGGAACAGCTTAATGAAGTGATGGATAAGGCTAAGGGCAGATTACAGGAGCAGGATAAATACTTGAAAATACAGTGGAAAGAAGTATTGAATCAATGTATTCATGGCAAATGTCAGGAACAGGACTTAGATGATGCGTTTGCAGATTTGGCAAATCAGGACTGGAATATGCTGGAAATAGTACCAGACTGCATTGCAAATGAATTGCCAAATGTGGAAAAGATTATTTCAGAATGTGTACAGAAACGAGGATTTTATTCCATTGATTTTAAGGCGGCCCATCTGTTGACTGCATGTTGCGCAAAAGAAGAGCTGAAAGAGAAAAGAGAAGAATTTCTGGAAGAAATCAGGAAGAGATTATGGGATGAGACCGGATGCAGAATAACGGTATTAATTGGCCGTGAGGTGTCACTGGCTTCAGAATTATATCATTCCTATGATGATATAAAGAAGCTGCGAGAGTATCAGTTCTGTGAAGAGTTTGGTGGAACGTTGGAGAGAAAGGATATTCGAAAATACGAGAATCAAAATAATGCGATGAACAAAATGTTGCTGCATAATATTGTGAATGCCATCAGCCTTGGAAAAGTAGAATATGTGCCGGAATGCATCAGAAAGCTCAAAGAAAGACTGAGAAATTTCGGAAATAATTCCCTGTTAAACATGGCCTATTCTCTGAGTATTATTTATGAAGGACTTCATAATAAAATAAAAAAACTGGAAGTAGATGAGAAGTATTTTCAGAAATTGTATACGGATGTATTGTCCTGCAAAAATCTGAATGAAGCCATGGAAAACTTTGAAAAAGCAGCTGTTGAGACCGCAAAAGAAGTAAGAGAAGAACAGGACAATTCCGGAAAAACCGTAGCATATAAAGCCAGACAGTATGTGGACGAGAGATATATGCAATCAGATTTGAGAATCTCAGAGCTTGCAAAAGAACTGGGAATCAGTGCTAATTATCTCAGCAAACTATTTTTAGAAGAAACAGGAACGAACTTTTCCGATTATCTGATTGATGTAAGAATGGAAGCTGCACAGAAATTGCTGTTATACAGTAATTATACGACTCAGGAAATAGCGCAGAGAGTGGGATATGAGAATGTATCTTATTTCAGTGTGTTATTCAAAAAATATACCGGTGTGACTACCGGACAATATAAGAAGAATATAAGAATTTAGAAAAAAGCCATATGAGAACAATGCTGATTGTAGAAAACAAAAAGTTTTTCGGAGAATAGTGAATTGTTTGAAATATGGCTATTTTATATAATGTAGACATGAAAAACATCTGAGCGGCAGAATAAAGAACAGGAGGATTTCAAAATGAAACAGAAAGTGTTAGCAGCAGTATTGGTCTGTACAATGGTTGGGGGAATGATGGCTACGGTATCTGCAGACGAAGGATTAAAGATTGGATATACCGTACAGAGTATGGAAAATGCTTATTTTGTATCCATTGTAGATGGAATGAAAAAAGCTGCCAATGAAAGAGGAATTGATTTAATTGTTGCAGATGCGGCAGCAGATCCTGCCAAACATATTAATCAGATTCAGGATTTTATTTCACAGGGAGTAGATGCGATTATCATCAGTCCGGTTGACCAGGAAGCACCGAAAGATGCAGTAAAAGAAGCACAGGAAGCAGGAATCCCTGTAATTTCCCTAGATCAGGAAGTAGAAGGATCTGATGCATTTTTCGGTATTGATGAAACAGAATACGGACGTATGGGTGGACAGATCGCCGGGGAATGGTTAAATGCAAAAGAAGAAGACGGTACTATTGATGATATCCTGGATGACGATGGAAAGATCGAAGTAGCAGTAGGACGATATGACCTGATCAAATCTGTTATTGACCGGGCAGACGGATTAAAAGCTGGTCTGGAAGAAACTTATACTGGAGATAAAGAAATCGTATTTGTATCCGAACAGAATGCAGCAAATGCAGATGAAGGATATCAGATTGCAGAGACTGCCTTAACAGCAAATCCAGAAATTAGTGTTTATGTTTGCATTAACGATTCCAGCGCACTTGGTGTATATGAAGCATGCAGCCAGCATAAAGAACATACTGCTGATAATACTTGTATCGTAGGTCTGGATGCACTGGATGAAGCGCTGAAACTGATTTCTGAAGATACGATGTACAAAGGTACGGTAGATATTCAGCCAGGCGAAAAAGGAAATCAGGTATTTGATATTGTAGAAGAAGTGCTGGCAAATGGACCAATTGAAGAACAGGTTGTATATGATATGAAACAAGTAACCATTGAAAATGTCTCCGATTATGATATTGCGAAATAAAACAGGGAAAAAGATGGAGACTGCGAAAGCGGTCTCCATTATTTCTGAAAGGAACAGGTAGGAACTATTATGGAAAAGAAGCCGATTTTAGAATTAAAAGAGATTACCAAACGTTATCCTGGAGTTGTAGCCCTTGATCAGGTTTCTATTTCTTTCTATTCTGGAGAAGTTCATGCAATTGTAGGAGAAAATGGCGCAGGAAAATCTACTCTGATCAAAATTATGACAGGTGCGATTTCACCAACAGAAGGCAAAATGTTTTTTGAAGGAAAAGAAGTGATAGATAATTCTCCTCAGAAAGCAATAGAAATGGGAATCACGGCAGTTTATCAGGAATTAAATCTCCTGAAATATCTGACAGTTGCAGAAAATGTTTATTATAATCGTTTCCCGAAAAAGGGACCATTTATCGATTATCAGAAAATGAAGAAAGATGCAGGTGAAGTTCTGGAGCATCTTGGCGTAGCCATTGATCCAGCAGAACTTGTAAAGAATCTGACGGTTGGATATCAGCAGCTGGTAGAGATTGCAAAGTCTTTGTCCAGAACGGTAAAAGTGATTATCATGGATGAACCGTCAGCACCATTAACTAATAATGAATTGAAATATTTGTTTGACATTGTAAAAAAACTGAAAGACGAAGGATTGGCAGTATTGTACATATCTCATCGTATGGAAGAGATTTTTCAGATCTGCGATAAAGTGTCAGTTTTTCGAGATGGACATTATATTTCCACTAAGGCTGTAGTTAATACTACCAAAGATGAATTGATAAAAGAAATGGTAAACAGAGAAATCAGTGATACTTATCCCCAGGTGGAAAAAGAACTGGGAGAAGTATCTCTGGAAGTAAAAGGAGTGACCACCTCTTTATTAAAAAATATTTCATTTTCGGTCAGAAGAGGAGAACGTCTGGGTATTGCCGGACTGGTAGGAGCCGGTCGGACAGAGACCGCCAGAGCAATTTTTGGAGCAGACCGGATGGAAAAGGGAGAAATTTATTTGAATGGAAAATTGCTTCATATCACTTCTCCTGCGGATGCGATCAAAGAAGGGATTGCTTATCTACCGGAAGACCGTAAGCAGTTAGGATTATTTTTAAATATGTCAGTAAAAGATAATCTGTTATTTTCCTATTATCCGGAACTGGCACAAAGTAGATTGATCAATAATAAAAATGCGACAGAAGTATGTGATCAGCAAATTGTGACACTAAAAGTAAAGACACCGACAAGAGAACAATTGATCTCTCATTTAAGTGGTGGAAACCAGCAGAAAGTCATTGTTGCAAAATGGATGCTGATGGACTGCGATGTGATTATTTTTGATGAACCAACGCGTGGTATTGATGTTGGAGCAAAACAGGAAATCTATCAGTTAATCAATATGCTGGCCAAAGAAGGAAAAACCATTATTGTCATTTCTTCAGAACTTCCGGAACTGATGGGCATCAGTGACAGAATTCTGGTTATGGCAGAAGGAAGAATCACAGGAGAAGTAGACAGAGACACTATGACCCAGAAGAAAATTCTGGAACTGGCATCTGTGGAAAGATAGTGACAGTATTTTAGGGAGGGCAGGAGTAGCATCATGAAGAAAGAACAAGGAAAGAAAGTAAACTGGGGAGATATGGGAATCATTCTGACCCTGATTGCAATGATTATATTTTTTTCAGTTGTAACAAAATCTTTTTTATCCGCAAAAAATTTTGCGAATATTGCAAGACAGATTTCCATTACTGGAATTTGTTCGGTTGGTATGACTATGGTTATTTTAACAGGAGGAATTGACTTATCTATTGGTTCCGTAATTGGATTTACTTCAGCAGTTGCAGCGCTCATGATGAGCAATGGGCAGCCAATCATTCTGGCATCTGTAGTATCACTGGCGCTGGGAGTGATCATTGGAGTGATCAATGCAACCTGTATCAATTATCTACAAATTCCGGCAATGATTGCAACACTTGGAACACAGATCAGTCTCAGGGGTGCGGTATATCTGGTAACAGGAGGAATGCCGGTTTATGGACTTCCGGAATCATTTAAAGTTCTGGGACAGGGAAGTATTGGAATTATTCCGATTTCTATGATCATTATGGTGATCGTATTTATCATCGGTTACATTATTTTAAATAAAATGGTATTTGGTCGAAAAATTTATGGAATCGGTGGAAATGCTGAGACTGCAAGATTATCTGGTGTAAATGTAAAAAAAGAAATTTATAAAATTTATATGCTAGTAGGATTTTTTGGCAGTCTTGCAGGACTCATATTGATGTCCAGAGTAAACAGCGGGCAGCCAAGTGCCGGTGACGGATATGAGATGGATATCATCACAGCAGTAGTATTAGGCGGTGTCAGCGTTAGTGGTGGTGAAGGAAAAATTACAAAAGTAATTATTGGTGTTATATTCATGGGTGTTCTGGCTAATGGAATGATGATGATGAATATTAATGAATATTGGCAGAGAGTGGTAAAGGGTCTAGTGTTACTGGCAGCAGTGGCAGTGGATATTCGAACCAAAAATAAAGCATCATAGGGGGAAAAAGAAATGACGAAATTTTGGGATATGGAACTGGAAACAAAACCTGATTTTGTAGATTCAATGAAACGAGTATATGCTTGGTATGATCATGAAATCATTGATCGTGTACCGGTCCGTTTTTCAGCGCATAATGCAGAATATAATATCATAGATGATCTGTCCAAATGGAATACACTGGAAGAGCGATGGTTTGATGTGGAATATCAGGTTGGAAAGTTTGTAAAATCTTTGGAACATTCCAGCTTCTTAGGCGAAACATTCCCAATGTTTTTCCCGAATCTGGGACCGAATTATTACGGGGCGACTATGGGTGGGAAACTGATATTTGGAGATGTGACATCCTGGCTTCAGGAATGTGTGGAAGATGAGTCTGATCTGGATAAGATCTATTTCCGCAAAGATTCGAAATATTATAAAAAAATGATGGAGCTGATGAACTGTGCATTTGACCAGTGCAAAAATAAGTTTATGGTAGGCTATACGGATATGCATTCGGGAATGGATGTGGCAGCTGGATTCAGGGGAAGCCAGAATTTGTGCCTGGATTTATATGATGATCCGGAATTTGTAGATAAATTGTTAAAGAGATGTACAGTATCGTTTAACGATCAAATGCGTGAATTTGACAAAATGTTGAAGGACCATAATCAAGTATCTGTAACATGGATGAATATTCCATCTTATGAAGGAATGCATATTCCGAGCTGTGATTTTGGTGCTATGATCTCAAAAGACTTTTTCAATGAATTTGAGCTTCCTTATATTAAAGATGAGATTTCGCTTTTTAAACACAACATTTTCCATCTGGATGGCGCAGGTGTGGCCAAGCATCTGGATATCTTATTGGAACTCGATGAGATTCAGGCGATCCAGTGGGTACAGGGAATGGGGTTGAATATACCAATTATGCAGTGGTGTCCGTTGATTAAAAAGATCCAGGATGCTGGAAGAAGTGTAGTAGTTGATCTGCAAGTATCTGAACTGGATGACTTTATGGATGCAATGAGTCCAAAAGGGATCTATCTGTGTATCAGTGAAAGTGATCCGGAAATTCAGAAACAAATTTTAAACAAATTATTAAAATGGAAATAGGCGAATAAGATGAATATAAGCAAAAAGGTATACGACTGGTATGACGAAATGCCAATGGCCTCTTTTGGAGAGGCAGTACCTGTTACCGAATGTTCTGTTCCATTTGGAACAATGAAACATAGTAGAGTGCCAATGGATCTGGCAGAATATGGTTATGTAGAAGAAGAGTTCTTTGTGACAGGGCTGGCTGCTGTGTATAAAAGAGAGAAAGACCTGCTGGATATAGAACAACAACCATCTTATTACAAAAATCGCATTCTTGTACGGCGCCCAGTGCGCAGCGAACAGTTTTCTGGCAGAGTGTACGTAGACATACTAAATGCAACAAATAATTTTGATTTTGAAGACCTATGGCAGCGGATCTATGCATGGTGCGTGAAAAATGGACATGCATATGTGGGTATTACCAGCAAACCAGTGAATGTACAGGCATTAAAGTTATTTGATGAAAAACGGTATGAGAGCCTGCAATGGCCGCAAGTGGAAGAGAATGGAAAAGTCCAAATGCAGGAAGGGGCATTCTGGGATATTCTGACGCAAATAGCAGAAGCACTCTGGTATGGGGCAGACAGTCCACTGAAATCATTTGGAATAAAAAGATTATATTTGAGTGGACAGAGTCAAAGTGGGGCATATTTGAATACCTACCTGGCGAATTTTTATGAGCTTACAAGAAAGAAAAAGATTTTTGACGGTTTTATCAATTTGGTTGGCGTACAGTTTTCCAGACCGGTCGGACAAGATACATTGCCACTTCATTTTGGCTATCGGGAAGCATTTCAGACAGATGTGCCATATCTTGGAATCACCAGTGAAGGGGATTATGAATTGTTCAAGAATTTTCAGGCAGGAGATGTGAAAGATCATATTCCTGAAAATGAAAATACAGAACAAAACAAATGTCGGTATTATGAAGTGGGCGGAGCGCCACATTATGATATAGAATGTCCGGTTATCATCTGCAATAATGATATAAAAAAGGCAGGTGGGACACCACCTGTGCTGGAACTGGAGAAGGGACAGGAGCTGAATCGTTTTCCGCTCAGATGTTATATTACCGCTTTATTAGAAAAGCTTCATATCTGGGTAGAATATAGAATTGTACCGGAGGAGGCAAAATTGTTTCGAAAAGATTCGGAAGGACATTTGCGCTACGATCAGTATGGAAATGTACAAGGAGGACTAAGAAGTCCGTTTCTCGATCTTCCAGTAGCAAAATATAGAGCAAACGGTGATCGACCAGAGACAGAGGCCATCGGATTTTGCGAATGGATGTCGGAAAAAGAATTTTATCAGCATTATACTTCGGTGCCGGATTACATGAATCGTTTTACAACATATATATCAAAGCAGGTAGAGAGTGGATGGTTATTGGAAGAAGATGGTGAAATTCTTATCAGGCAGACAGAGAAAAAACTGAAAGACAGGTACGAAAACGGATAAAACAATAATAAAAAAGGCAGAAGCATGATAAAATCATGTTTCTGTCAGACTGTAGACAAAGCCCTGCTTTTGCAGGGTTTTGCTATTGTTGGAACCGCTTTTCTGATATAATAAATATCAGAAGGGCGGTGTTCTTTATGATGACGAAAAATACAGATAAAAAAAGAGAACAAATGATGATGTTTTCCATGGATGACATGGTACCTCAAAACCATATGCTGCGATTGATTGATAAAGCAATCAATTGGAACTTTATTTATGATCTGGTTGAAGAAAAATACTGTCCGGATAACGGTCGTCCCAGTATGGATCCCGTCATGCTGATAAAGATACCATTCATTCAGTATCTCTATGGGATAAAAAGCATGCGT
>QUMM01000004.1 GCA_003435055.1 Lachnospiraceae bacterium OF09-6 | reverse complement strand
ATACTTGCATTCCCATGTTGTATGACTTAAACTGTTCTTATCCATTTTGGATACCTCCTTGATTATATTTTGTGAGTTTTGCGGACCCACTTTTATATTATCACAGGAGGTTTTTTACTTGAAGCTAAAGCTACTCCCTCCACCTGCCGAGCAGGTAGTTTATTTTTCTGCCATACAATGATTCAGGGAGCATATCATTTTCCCTTGATATGTTCCCTGTTTTTATTCATTTTTTCAGTTTTTTCATAGCCCGATATGCTGCTCCCATCATACCTGCCTGATTTCCAAGCTCAGTCTGCACCAGTTGGATATCTTTGAAATTGTTTTCTATTCTTTCAATCGTTTTTCTTTTCACCTCTTCATATACATATTGTTGTGCCATAATGCCACCGCCCAGCGCTATTTTATCCGGGTCAAAAATATGTATCAGACTGATAAGTCCATAGGTAATTTCATCAATCCAACAATCCACTATTTCTTTTACTCCTGGTCTGTCGATTGCTTCAAAAATTCTGCGTCCACTGTTTAGCTGTGAATCAATTTTCTCAGCATTACGCACCAATGCCGTAGTAGATGCATAGCGTTCATAACATCCTGAAAGCTGCTTCCCAGGCTTCCTCTTTTCCGGGTGAATCAGAATTCCACCAAAATTAGCCGCAGCCCAGTTTTTCCCCTCCAGCACCTCGCCATTAATAATGATGCCACCACCGATTCCCGTCCCATAGGTCAAGCATAGAAAACAGTTGGTTCCTTTTCCGGCACCGGCCACATATTCTCCAAGTGCCGCTGAATTCACATCATTTTCTACTGCTACCGGAATACCAAATTCTTTCTCCAGATTTTTGGCAATCTCTGTCCCTATGTACCCCGGGATATTCTGATTGGCATAATGTATCGTACCAGTTTCTGCATTCACATCTCCTGCCGTACTGATTCCTATAGCATCTGCCTCCTCGGCATGCAGGCGGTGAAGAATATCTCTCATGCACTGTAATACCCCTTCACCGCCTTTTCGTGTCTCTGTTTTATCCTCGCCACAGGAAGAAAATTCTCGTCCGTCCCAGATACCCGATTTAATTGCGGTTCCTCCTATATCCAATACGGAAATTTTCATTACGCTTCTCCTTTTGCTTTGGCAATTGCTTTCATAAATCGTTGTGCAATTTCAAGCGGTCTTGTAATAGCCCCTCCTACCACGATGGCCCATACTCCAGTAGATAACGCCTTTACTGCTTCTTCCGGGCTGTGGATCTTACCTTCACCGATAACCGGAATATCAAGATCTGCCGCCAGATGGCTCATCAACTCATAATCTGGTCCATCTTTAGCTTCTGTGTACGGTGTATATCCACTCATGGTTGTGCCAACTATATCTACTCCGCACTTCCATGCATTCACACCTTCTTCATAGTTAGAAACATCTGCCATTAACATTAGATCTGGATACTTTTCCTTAATCTGAGCAATAAATTCATTGATCGTTGTACCATCTCCTCTTTTCCGTATGGTACAGTCCAATGCTACAATATCAGCTCCTGCTTCCACCAGCTCATCCACTTCTTTCATCGTAGGAGTAATATAGGCATCATATCCTTCATATTGAATCTTAATCAGTCCTATCACTGGTAAGCCAGTCTCCTCTTTAATGGCAACTACATCCCGAACCCCACTGGTCCGAATCATAGTGGCACCAGCCTGTTTTGCGGCTCTTGCCATTAAATACATTACTGACTTTTCTTCTACATATAAAGGTTCACCCTTAACTGCCTGGCAGGATACAATCATTCGTCCGTGAATGGCATCCAGCAGTTCTTTTTTTGTCATGATTTTGTTCCTCCTGCTTTATGCTTCTTACAATGCATTTTGCCGCCTAAGTGCCTGCATTAGCAGACAGCAGCTTATATCCAGCATCATTTGATAAGACTCATTGCCGCCTCATCTGCCACAACCACCAGGTCTTTGTGCAATTGCAGTATAGATGCCGGAACCTGTGACGTAACTGGTCCAAATAATGATTTTTTTAATATTTCTGCCTTATCCTCTCCGCTGACAATCAGCAGTATTTTTTTTGCTTTCATAATGGTATTGATTCCCATAGTATAAGCATGACGTGGCACATCATCTGCTGAAGTAAAAAAGCGTTTATTAGCTTCTATTGTGCTCTCTGTCAATGCCACGCAATGTGTATTCTTTACAAATTCATCTGCCGGTTCATTAAAACCAATATGACCATTATGTCCCAGTCCAAGCAGCTGCAGATCTGCACCCCCATATTGTTCAATCAGGCTTTCATAACGTGCACATTCTGCATCTCCATCTTCTTTTGTTCCATCTGGAATATTCACACGTTCCATATTAATATTGATATCTTTAAACAAATGATGATACATAAAATAATAATAACTCTGATCATTCTCTCTGGATAATCCCTTATATTCATCCAAATTCACTGTTGTAATCTCTGAAAAATCAAGATCTTTGTTCTGATATCCTTTTATCAGATATTCATAGGTTCCGATTGGCGTGGAACCTGTTGCAAGCCCTAATACACTATCTGGTTTCAAAACAACCTGTGCGCCGATAATCCCGGCAGCTTTTCTGCTCATTTTCTGATAGTCTTTTGTACAATATAGCCTCATTCTTTTCTCCAATTCTCATCCAATTTCTGCACCAGATTATTTTTGCAGTTCTTCCCAGATCATTTCTGCCAGCTGTCTGTGTCCTTTTGCAGAAAGATGCATATAGTCTATCGTATTCATATCCATACTTGCTGCATCCAGGAAACGCACTTTCTCTAGTTTTGCCATGATGCTGTATTCTCTTGCCAGCTGATAAGATTTATCAGAACTGATCCCCATCTCGCCAGCTACAAAACTGCTTTCACATTCTTTCCTAATCGGTGCCGGAGAAATCACAATGATGTCCGGTACTCCATTCCATACTGGCATGCCCTTTGCTTTTTCTACCAGTCGCTTCATACCATCTGCAATGTTCTTTGGTGTTGCAGAGAACCGTTCTTTGCAATCATTGGTACCCAACATAATGATTAATGTATCAAATGGTCCATGGCTCATCAGACAAGGGTATATGTAATCCATTCCAGCCATCCCCTCATTAATTGGATCCCGATAGCAGGTTGTCCGCCCACTTAATCCTTCTTCTATAATCGTATAATCTGGACCTGCCAGCTTCTGCAATACGCAGGTCCATCTTGTATTTTCGTCAAATCTTCCATCGGTGATTGCATCATATCCATATGTATTAGAATCACCAAAGCATACTATTCTCTTCATTTTTTCTCCTTACAATCTATGTTATCCTTTTACAGCCCCCATGGCCAGACCCTGAACAAACTGTTTTTGCGCAAGCAGTACCAGAATCAATACCGGGATCAGTGTAATCACAGAAGTAGCTGCCATAGGTCCCCATTCCAGCCCACGATCAGTAATAAATCCCGCAATAACCACCGGAAGGGTCTTGGATTTGTTAATGCTGAGGATAACCGCAAACAGAAATTCATTCCATGCTCCGATAAAAGCAAGAATACCTGCCGCTACTAATCCTGGTTTTGTCACCGGAAATACTACCTTAAAAAACTTCTGCAGAAAAGTTGCTCCGTCAATCTTAGCCGACTCTTCCATTTCCAGAGGCACCTGTTCGAAAAATCCCATCATCAGCCATATAACCAATGGCAGATTAAAGCTGGTATTCATAATGATCAGAGCAGTTCTGGTATCAATCAGATGTAAATTTCTCATAACCAGATAAATCGGGATTGCTGTTGCAATAGCCGGGTACATTTTCTGAACCATGAACCACAGACCAAATGCCCCACGGACTGTCTTGTGGAAACGTCCTCTGGCAACAGAGTAGGCTGCCATAGAACCAAATACCAATGAAATTGCTGTAGATACCGCTGCCACAATAAAGGAGTTAATGAACTGATTTAACAGTCCATTCATCTGCAATACCTGTTGGAAACTTTCCAAAGTGAAACGATGTGGAAAAATCACTGGCGGATTTGCCAGATAATCTGCCTTCACTTTAAACGAACTTGTTACCAGCCAGTATAACGGAAAGATAATGGCAATCATGGTGATGGCAACAATGATAACACGGGCAGGGCGTCCCGCAAAATTTCCAATAACGTCATCCATAACGGAGACTTCTTTTTCTTTCTTCTTTCTCATGCTACCTTCTCCTCCACAAATTTTCTCAGTTTCAGGAATATTAACGTAACGACTGTCATAATCAAAACGAACATAACGGCCAGTGCTGCGGTATAACCTGCGTCAAAGAATTTCAATCCTTGTTTGTAAATATAGTTTGGAAGCATCTCTGTTGCTGTTCCTGGCCCACCATTTGTCATAGTGTATACTGTATCAAATACTTTAAATGCATCCACAAACCGAAGCATGGTGATGATAACCAGTAATGGGCTAATCATCGGAAGAACAATTTTTGCAAAAATCTGTGAATTCTTCGCTCCGTCAATACGTGCCGCTTCAAAACAGTCTGCCGGAAGTGCTTTCAGACCAGCAGCACCAATAATCGCTACCCATGGTACCAACTGCCACACATTAACAAATATTACTGCCGGCATAGCATACTTAGGATTGCTTAACCAGTTGATACTTGGAATTCCAAGAAAACTTAACAGATAATTAATGATACCTGTGGTTCCATCCAACATCATTCTCCAGGTAGTACCAATAGCAACCGGAGCCATAATCATAGGAATCAGAAGAATCGTGGTACAGATCTTAGCCCAGAGCATATCTGAACATAGTACCATAGCCACAATAATACCAATCACCAGTTCCAGCGCCACAGAAATTACTGCAAAAAGTACCGTGTTCCCAGTGCTGACCGCAAGGGTTTTATCAGTAAACATCTTGATGTAATTTCCCAGTCCATTGAATATCGGAACAGCATTCGGTAAATTAATCTTATATTTGAAAAAACTTAAATATACAGAATATAACAGCGGTAATAATGCCGTCACACCTAAAAAGATCATGGTTGGCAACATAAACAGCCAGGACCATACCGTCTCATTACGGTGTTTCATTTTAGGTGCCCCATTTGCTTTATTTTGTGCTTTCATGTTTATGGCTCACTTTCTGAACAGAGTATTTCTTTTTTCTTTTAATTAGGGCTTACCCACCATTTTGTGAGTAAGCCCTGTATTGAGACATTCTACTTCATTATCTGTTGTAGTTCTTTACGCCTTCTTCAGGTGGAGCTGCTTCCAGAGCTTCCTCGATACCTGCCTGCATATCTGCAATAGTGGTTTCCAGATCTTCCTGTCCGGATAGATAAGAACCAACTACTGTATTCAGCATGCTGTCAACCTGTGTAGAAGCCGGGATTCTCCACCACATATTTGCGGTGTCAAGAGCTTCACGTACCTGATCCATATAGGTTCCTTTGATACCATCCTGCTCCCAGAACTCTTTTCTAGGAGAAAGGATTCCATAGTTTTCATAGAACTCATTCTGCTTGTCCATACTTGTGTACATCTTAATCCATTCCCAGGCCAGTTCCTGATTCTTGGAGAATGCAGGAATAGAGCAATCCCATGCACTCAAAAGTGTTGTACCTGTCTGGTCATATGGGATCGTAGATAATGCCCACTTACCAACAACCTTAGACTGTTCTGGATCATCTGCTGCCTGTGTCAAACCTAATGTTGGCCATGTCTCACATACTGCTGCGCTACCATCCAGGAATGCCTGAATTGACTGATCAGTTCCCCAGTTCAGCCAGTTCGGATCACAATATTCCTGAACTGCCATCAGATGTTCCAACGCATTTCTCGTTGCTTCAGAATCAATGGTCACGTTCCAGTCTTCATCAGCCCAGGCACCGCCCATGGACCAAAGTACATAATCAAATACACCGCCCAGCTGTCCGGCAATACCGGAAATAGAATCACCGTAAACTCCATTGTCTGGATCATTTACAGATGCAAGCTGCTCTCTGAAACCTTCCCATGTATCAGCAAGTCCATCCGGCAGAAGGTCTGTTCTGTATGCGAAAAGCTGTGGTGTACTGGCATTTGGAATACCATAGTAATGTCCCTGCCATTCTCCACTGTTCGCCAGTACATTGTCAATGTACTCTGACATATCAAATCCATCTTTGTCGATGTTCTCCTGAAGATCTGTCAGATATGGAGCAAATTCTCCATCCCACTGGCTTGCTACATCGATCACATCATATGTACCCGCCTGGCTGGTCAAATCCAGCAAAATCTTTTCATGCAATTCAGAATACGGCATATCGATCACTTCTACCGTTGCTCCTGTTGCCTCCTCAAATTCATCTACCATGGAGTTCGCAGCATCCGCATAGACACCTGACATATACAATACGGTAAGCTTCTGGCCTTCAAATGGTTTCTCTGCAGATGCATCATCAGCAAATGCAAAGGTGCCAAGTGAAGCAATCATGGTTGTACAAAGTAACGCACTGACAAATTTTTTTCTCATTCCTTTTTCCTCCTTCTTGATATGGAAAAAATTTTTTTCGATATCTGGATTATGCCCCATTCTGTTTATATTGTCAATACTTTTTTACCATTAGCGCACCATTTTTGCTAGATTTTCACAATGAAACTAATTTGTTTTATGCATTTTTACTTTCTGTATTTCATGTTTTCTGAAATAATTTTCATTTTCTCTTTACTTTTCTGGAATATATTTTTCGCATTTTCCGTTTTTGAAAAAAAATTTCTTTTTCTATTGTTTTTTTACTCTAAAATAAATACAATAGAGACAGGGATTTATCTTTCCAAATTGATTTAAGGAGATTTTTATTATGAACGCACCGAATCTTACCACTGTTATCACCTCAAAATATGATGAAATGACAAATGCTGAAAAAAAGGTTGCGGATTTTGTTTTGAGTTCTCCACAGATTGCATTAAACTCAACGATTACTGACATGGCAAAATTATGCAAGGTGGGGGAAACCAGTGTCTTTCGCTTCTGCAAAACGCTCGATTTCAATGGTTATCAGGAATTTCGTATTTCTCTGGCTCTGAATAATACTGCTTCCATTGGAACAGATGTGTCTGACCTTCCTCATAATGAAGAGGATCTGGCTCATCAGGTCATGTCCATCTACCGTGCTGCAATTCAGAAAACCTATAGCTCTCTGGATTACTCAGCCATTGACAAAGCCGTGAATATCCTGTTGCATGCAGACTTTATTTATTTTTTCGGAGCCGGCGGTTCTGCACTTTCCGCTGAAGAAACACATCTGAAATTTTCAAAAATTATACCAAATGTTGGATTTGATGCTGATTTGCACCAGCAGCTGACAAAAGCCAGTCTGGTGAAAGAAGGGTATGTATCTGTGATTTATAGTAATTCTGGCATAACCAAAGATGCCATTACTATTGCGAAGTTATCTCATATGCGAGGCGCAAAAGTAATTTTTATTACCGAATTTTCAGAGACACCAGCAGCTGAATACAGTGATGTCGTACTGCTCAGTGGCGCTGCTGAGGGTCCTTTTGCAGGTGGCTCCATTACCGCCAAAACTTCCCAGCTCTTTATGATGGATCTCCTGTATGCCAAGGTTTATCAAGCTATGGGCACAGATGCTGAAAATAACAAAAAGCTGACTTCCAGAGTCATTGCAGACAAGATGCTGTGATCTGGTTTCATAAATCTCCCCCGATGAATTCATCCGGGGTTCTCATATCTACCATTTTACAGAGGGGTTCCCACTCTGTAGAAGGTTCCCCACGGAACATTCCGTGGCACAAATGCAAAGTTTTCTTTTGGGATCTCCCGGACAGTTCCATCATGCTCTATCATCAATAAACGGTCTGCCAGAGACAGGGAGTCAGAAAGATTCAGTGAAATATCCACTACTGTGATTCCACGATCCAGCAGCATCTCCAGCAACTTCCAGATATGTATGCGGTGTGCCAGATCTGCTCCTTTGAACGGCTTAATACAGTATACAATCTGTGGATTCTGCAGCATCACACGACTATAGATCAACTGATATTTCTGTTTTTCACTTAAGTTTTCCACTTTCATGTCAAACACCTCTTCCCCCAGAATGTCTTCGTATTCTCTGCGGATGCTTCCCCGTATACTGTTGTTTTTCCAGATATTTCCCATTCTTCTGGAAAGAGACATACACAGATTATCCATGTAGCTTAGTCCATGGAAAATCATACTGGACGTGGGTGATTCCTGAATAATTGCCGCTTTCTCATCTTTTATGATATCGGTCTGCAATTTTTCAATCATTTCCTGGAGAATCTTGTTCTCATGAATCTGAATAGCCAGATATTCTCCCTTGTAGACAGGGAACTCAATGTTTCTGCTGATCGCCTCACTGAAAAAACGCCAAACAGTGTATAATTCTCGCTCAGTACCTTCCCGTTCTCTTTTTTCCAGATGGAACGCACCATCTGATTATATTCCATATTGTAGTGGTTGCAATCGTAAATCTCCTAGGTCTGGTTTTTCATCATCTCTTTGAGAATGACTTTCCAGATCCGTCCGTTAGTCAGAAATGACACCCTGTCACAGAAATTGTTCTCCTCTTCAAAGTGAGGGCTGATGTACAGAAAGGAAAATTCATTTTCGGCATAATGATGCAGGATCTGATGCAGTTGTTCCAGTTCCCGGTCACTGATCAGTGCGCCAATCTCTTCCAGTACGATCAGATGATTGCCAGCTACCACCGAACGGAGAAGTTCCACAATAATTCGCTGAAACACCGTCAGTCTCTCCACCTTCGTCTCCGCTGTCATCTCCATTTCGATTATGCGTTCTGGAGAATTCCTTCCAGGAATTCTCCAGCTCTCCATTATAATAAATATAATCGTCATACAATGGCAGATTCACCTGCAGCAGTTTTAAGAGAGCCATCATGCCCTGTCCGTTAAAGTGCAATACCGCCTTTCTTTTCATTGGAAGACCCAAAGGAATCATTTTCCCGTCCCAGCTTCCGATTCAACGCTGCCAGAGTCTCTTCGTCCAGGTAATCCAGATTTTCCATGAAAGTGAGACAAAGTGTTCCTCGTAACCCCTGCTTCACTATGGTATGAATATTATATCTTATTCGCCATTTTATAGATCTTGTAGATATCCTCTTCATCGCACACATGGAAGGATCCTATTGTCCTGCTGCCTTCATAGGTGCAGCTATGTGCCATGGCGTGAAGCGTCTCGTCACTCTGCACTCCGACTCCTTCTGCCTCACCGAAACTGGTTGGCATATCCAGTGATCTGAAGTAATCTACGGTCTGCCAGATTCCCTCTAATGCAGCTTTTTCCGTATCGTTTTCTTTTACATTCCATACCTTTCTGGCATACTGAGCGAATCGCTCCGGTTTTTCCTGGTATACATACAAAGCCCAGGATTCCCATACTGCGGAGAGGCTTGCTCCATGTGCCAGATCAAATCTGGAGCTCAACTCATGTCCTAACTGATGCACTGCGAAATCTTTCTGTGCGCCCAGACCTGTCAGACCATTGTGAGAAAGGCTTCCTGCCCACATCAGTTCACTCATAGCATCATAATTACGGGCATCTTTTATGGCAGTCTTTCCATTACGGATTACTGTGCGAAGCAGACCTTCTGCAATCTCATCTGTCAGCTCATTGTGTTCTGATTTTGTAAAATAACGATCCAGTGTGTGCATACAGATGTCCACGATTCCGCATCCTACCTGATACTTTGGTAAGGTGAATGTCAGTTCCGGGTTCATAATCGCAAATGCCGGACGGTTAAAATCTGTGGATAATCCACGCTTGATATGAGTTTCTTCATTCGTCAGAACAGCTGAATCACTGGTCTCACTTCCTGCTGCTGATAAAGTCAGCACCATTCCCACCGGCAAGGATCTGGTTACTTTCTGCTTTCCTGTCCAGAAATCCCAGATATCGGTATCCGGATTCGCCGTTCCGTGGGCAATGGCTTTTCCGGTGTCAATTACACTGCCTCCGCCAATGGCAAGCACAAAGTCTGTACCGAATACTTTTGATTTTTCCACACATTCTCTTGCAAACGCCAGACGCGGATTCGGTTTCACACCGCCCACTGCCACCCATTCAAGTCCCGCTTTCGAAAGAGATGTGGTTACGCGTTCCAGCAAACCGCTTCTGACTACGCTTCCTCCGCCATATATGACAAATACTTTTGTGGCTCCCATCTGCTTTGCCAGGCTGCCCGCCTGCTGTTCTGTGTCTTTTCCAAATACAATTCTGGTTGGTGTATATTGTGTAAATGCCTGCATGATTTATCCTCCTCGTTTATGTGTATATAGTATAGCACAAAACCAACAGGGACGGAGTTTTCTGGTTCAAAAAAGCCAGAAAACACCGTCCCCATTGGTTTCTACCCCATTGGTTTCTATCTCCACAAGCCTCTTCGCTTGCGAATCGTATAATACATGCTGTTTTCCATGGCCATGACTTTCTGAATTGGCACGCTTTTGAAGACTGGCATTTTCATCTTGATGCGGATCCAGAAGAAAGAATAGATACCAAGTATCAGGAAGGTGATGCCGGTGACCAGCCAGATCATCATGCGCTCGGTCGGATCGGTGGAGATGTTCAGTATCATGTATACAGTTCCCGCAATGCCGATGCACGGGAATAATGGTCCACACGGCACTTTGAAGGAGCGCGGTGCCTTTGGCAGACGATGACGCAGAATCAATACATCCAGATGTGCAAAGATGTATGAGATCATCCAGAACACCGAGCCTACCAGAATCAGGAAAGAGATGGCTTCGGAAGATCCATCACTGAGTGCTGCAAATACGAAAATGAAAACGCTGACAAAAATCACTCCGAAGAATGGAACACCGTGTTTATTGGTCTTTGCAAAGATTCTTGCATCATATTCATTTTAGCCATGCCCTGACAGATCCCTGCCAGACCATTGACGGTGGAATTCTGAGTACTGACTACAGCCAGTGCTGCTACAAAGGTCATCCAGATCTTGCCGGCCGATCCCAGCAGATTTTCACCGTACAGCAAGTGCGGTGCTGCGGAAGCTTCCAGTTCGCCCCATGGTGTATAGTTGTGAAAGCCCAGTACCATAATGGACTGTATCAGACAGATCAGTGCCAGGCCAATCATCATGCCAAGAGGCACATTTCGTTTCGCATTCTTTACGTTCTTAGATACTGGGATGACATATTCTGCTCCAATAAAAAGCCAGAATGCTACAGCCACCATGGATACGACTTCTTTCCAGCTGCTAACCATACTGTATGGCTGCTGCACCATCGCACCAGTTCCCAACCCAAACATTCCGATGATTCCCATAATCAGCATGGAACCCACCAACAGAAATGCCACCAGATCCTGTATTTTTGCAAACATATCTACACCATAGAGATTGGCAATCATCACCACAATGGTCATAACCAGTGTATACAGAATACTGGGTATTGGCAAATGGATCGTAGATGCCATCGCATAAGAGAAAATAGAAGCTTCTACACCGGATGACATAATATTACAGATCAGATAGCCGCCTACCATGGAAATCAATGTGGGAAACGGTCCCAGACAGGCCAGTGTATACTGAGCCAGACCACCTGTGGTATTTGGCATCAGTGCATTTAATTCCGAAAGGGATGCAACTGTGGTCATATTCAGGAGGCAGGCGATCACCATGGCTCCAATAAATACGACGCCAATACTTCCGGCTCCCTGTCCAAGCGATGTAGGACGGATTTTGCGGACATTCAAAATAAAAAAGAATGTGGAGGTAACAGACAATGGCAAAATCATTATTTGAGGAACTGGGCGGCAAATACGAAAGGCAAGGGGATTATTTGATACCGTGCTTAACTGTACCCGCCGAAGAAGAACAGGCAATAGGCATCTGGGGGCAACGGCATTTAGATTATCTAAAACAGTACCGTAAAGTTACATACACCAATCTTCTTACAAGCGGCAGGCTAAACGCCTACCTTGCCGACATCAACAGACAGGCACAGGAACGCTTTGAAAGGCTCATAGAGGGTATGAAACAGGCACAGGGCATAACGGAACAGCTAAAGGCAGAAAACGCCTTAGAATGGACAGGATGCCTCAATAACATAAGGGCTTGTGCGAGGGAGATTGTGGAAAAGGAAATTATTTTTGCATAAACAGATGATTAGTGGCAGGGGGAAATCCTGCCGCTTTTTCTGCTTTAGTTTGTCAGCTTGACAAATAAAGGGTTAAGGAATATAATTAGATTCAGTATTATACAAGGAGTTAATAAATATGCGGCAAGGTATTCTTAAATAAACTGTCAATTTGATAGTGGGAACAAAAAGTAGCAGTCTCGTTTCACTTTTAATATGGGGCTTAGTTTTTTGTACCCAGTTTAAGAATACTTTTATCATGTAATTTTATATGCCCGAAAACATATAAGTGTTTTGGGGCTATTGGAGTTATTTACCCAGTGATAGGAGTATTTATCACTGGGTATTTTTATGCCCTTTTTTGGGTGTTGATAGGAGGAAAATCACATGAAAATAATTAACTTAGGCATTCTGGCTCACGTTGACGCAGGAAAGACAACATTAACGGAAAGTTTATTGTATACCAGTGGTGCAATTGCAGAACTAGGGAGCGTAGATGAAGGCACAACAAGGACAGATACAATGAATTTGGAGCGTCAAAGGGGAATCACTATCCAGACAGCAGTGACATCTTTTCAGTGGGAGGATGTAAAAGTCAACATTATAGATACGCCAGGCCATATGGATTTTTTGGCGGAAGTATACCGTTCTTTATCCGTATTAGACGGAGCAGTATTATTAGTTTCTGCAAAGGATGGCATACAGGCACAGACCCGTATACTGTTTCATGCACTACAGACAATGAAGATTCCGACAATTTTTTTCATCAATAAAATTGACCAAGAGGGGATTGATTTGCCAATGGTATATCGAGAAATGAAAGCAAAGCTTTCTTCGGAAATTATAGTGAAGCAAAAGGTTGGGCAGCATCCCCATATAAATGTAACGGACAATGACGATATGGAACAGTGGGATGCGGTAATTATGGGAAACGATGAACTATTAGAGAAATATATGTCAGGGAAACCGTTTAAAATGTCAGAACTGGAACAGGAAGAAAACAGGAGATTCCAAAACGGAACGTTATTTCCCGTTTATCACGGAAGCGCTAAAAACAATCTGGGGATTCGGCAGCTTATAGAAGTGATTGCCAGTAAATTTTATTCATCAACGCCTGAAGGTCAATCTGAACTATGCGGGCAGGTTTTTAAGATTGAATATTCAGAGAAAAGGCGGCGTTTTGTTTATGTGCGTATATATAGCGGAACATTGCATTTGAGGGATGTTATTAGAATATCTGAAAAAGAGAAAATAAAAATCACAGAGATGTGTGTTCCGACAAACGGTGAATTATATTCATCCGATACAGCCTGCTCTGGTGATATTGTAATTTTACCAAATGATGTTTTGCAGCTAAACAGTATTTTGGGGAACGGAATACTGTTGCCGCAGAGAAAATTTATTGAAAATCCTCTCCCTATGCTCCAAACAACGATTGCAGTAAAGAAATCTGAACAGCGGGAAATATTGCTTGGGGCACTTACAGAAATTTCAGATGGCGACCCTCTTTTAAAATATTATGTGGATACTACAACGCATGAGATTATACTTTCTTTTTTGGGGAAAGTGCAGATGGAAGTCATTTGTGCCATCCTTGAGGAAAAATATCATGTGGAGGCAGAAATAAAAGAGCCTACTGTTATATATATGGAAAGACCGCTTAGAAAAGCAGAATATACCATCCACATAGAAGTCCCGCCAAATCCTTTCTGGGCTTCTGTCGGGTTGTCCATAGAGCCGCTCCCTATTGGAAGCGGAGTGCAGTATGAAAGCAGAGTTTCACTTGGATATTTAAATCAATCGTTCCAAAATGCGGTTATGGAGGGGGTTCTTTATGGCTGCGAGCAGGGGCTGTATGGATGGAAAGTGACAGACTGTAAAATCTGTTTTGAATATGGATTGTATTATAGTCCTGTAAGTACCCCCGCAGACTTTCGGCTGCTTTCCCCTATCGTATTGGAGCAGGCTTTAAAAAAAGCAGGGACAGAACTATTAGAGCCATATCTCCACTTTGAAATTTATGCACCGCAGGAATATCTCTCACGGGCGTATCATGATGCTCCAAGGTATTGTGCAGATATTGTAAGTACTCAGATAAAGAATGACGAGGTCATTCTGAAAGGAGAAATCCCTGCTAGATGTATTCAAGAATACAGGAACGATTTAACTTATTTCACAAATGGGCAGGGAGTCTGCTTGACAGAGTTAAAAGGATACCAGCCAGCTATTGGTAAATTTATTTGCCAACCCCGCCGCCCGAATAGCCGTATAGATAAGGTTCGGCATATGTTCCACAAGTTAGCTTAACAGCTTGCAAAAGTCATATAAAATGAGATTTGAAAGGATTAGAGACTAATTATGATGAAATGCGAATGGATATTGTGTCCTGTTTGTGGGAACAAAACCCGTAATAAAATTAGGAAGGACACTGTTTTGGAGAATTATCCCCTTTATTGTCCAAAATGCAGACAAGAAAGATTGATTAAAGTTGACAACTTGAAGATAACTGTCATCAAAGAGCCAGACGCTTAAGACGCAGAGCCGATGAAATTGTGGAACAATTCACGAATCATCGGCTCTTTTTGTTTCGTATTTGAAAGAACAAACTCACCAAATAAAAAAAACGATATTCGGGTGGGTTATTTTGTTATACCCTAAATTACCCTCTGAATTTGTTTTTAAATTTGGAGGGATTTTTTTATGTCCTTTTTTCGGGCAGTTATCTATCTGCTCATACGAAGCAAAATTTATCAATACATAGCATATCAGAGAACGGCAGGAAACCAGTTAAAAAAATTTCTGCCTATGCAACGGCACTTCCTGCCTTGAATGTAGAAGTACAATCTCCATACAACAGAATTAATATTTCCCATAACCGTAAAGGTCATAGAGCCTTTGCGGTTTTTCTTTTGTCGATTTTTGTTGGAAAGTGCCATAGGGCTATTAGTGGTGTTAGGTGTCGTTCGCCACCTCTCCATCTGGATTTTGAACATTTCAAAAATTCAGATGGGAGGTACTTACAGTGAAATACGCACCGAGAAAGGTATATATCAAGGAAAGCGGCAGATATGTGGAACTGTCCTATACGGATTTCTGCCGCCGCAGGGAATCCGACCAGACCTATATGGACAAGCTGTTTATCCCCATTCAAGGCTGTCTGCTTGAAGTCGTGAGGGAGCAATACACGGACTTCTACCGAGATAAGGAACGGTGGCGTTATCTGAAAAAATTAGATACGAAGAACAGCCTGCTTTCTCTGGATGGATTTACGGACAGCGAGGGGAAGCCTTTAGACTTTATCGCTGATGAAGCGGCAGACATTGCGGAAACCGTTGTCAATGCGGTTATGGTGGACAGGCTGAAAGCCGCCCTGCCTTTGCTGTCGGATAGTGAACAGGAATTGATACAGGCAATCTTTTTTGACGGACTTTCTGAGCGTGAAGTCGGGGCGAGGTTCGGCATAACCCAGAGCGTTGTGAACAAACGCAAAGCCAGAATCCTAAGAAAACTAAGAAAGATAATAGAAAATTAAAATTTAAGGCGTTCAGCCCCCTTGTTTTTTCCTTTGGGAAAATGAGGGGGTTTTTCTCTGCCCTCTCAATCAATTCTGATTGGAGGAAAAGAAGCATGGCATATAACCACGGACGGGAGGACAGGAAATGGCGTATCTGGAAAGAAGCGGAGGAAAAGCTGCTGCGTGAGTGCGGCGTTGATGAAGCGACCATTGAGCAGATACGCATTGCGGACAGGGCAGACTTCAATTCCAACAGGCGGTTTTACCGATGGACGAATGACATTGCGGAATACCTTGAGGACATGGCAGACAGGGAGCGGCAGACGGAAGTGGGTACGGTTGCGGAGTTACTGGACGAGATTGAGAGCGAAAATCTCTATCAAGTATTAGTCGCGGTGGACGGGCGTACCTTGAAAATCGTCCTGCTGAAAATGCAGGGGTATTCCACAAAGGAGATTGCCCCGCTCGTGCATTTGACGACTGGTGCCATCTATGCGAGGTTAGACCATCTGCGGAAGAAGCTACGAAAATTTTATAGCGTCTAAAACAGCCTGCCGTCCTGCGGGCTACTGGGTGAGGGATGGAAATCCCCTCACTTATTTTTTGCAGGAGGCAAGCGGGATGGCATACAGAGTTAAGGCGTACACGCTTCGGGAGGAATCCACGGAAAGCGGCACAAGGTATTTTATCAGCTTTAAGGACGGGCAGGGCAAATCCCACGAGTTGGAAGTGTCGGAACAGTTCTTTATGGAGTTTCGGCAGATGGAACGCAGGAACAGGAATCTCCTCCAATGGGACGAGCGGCACAGGGAGTTTTCGGAAGTATGGGACGAAACGCTGAACAGGCGGGCGTTGAAGCTGCCTAAGAGCATAGAGGAACAAATGATTGAGGCAGAACGGGCAGAACTGCTCTGTAAGGCGGTTGACGGACTGCCAGAGATACAAAGGCGGCGTTTCCTGCTCTACTACGAGTATGAGTTCAATTTTTACCAAATCGCCGCTATGGAGCATTGCACCGCTTCGGCAATACAGAAATCTGTTGCGATTGCAAAGGAGAAAGTAAAGGCGGAAATGAGGAAGTATCTCCAACCGTGACCGACACCGCCCGAAAAAGAAATCTGTTTTTTATTTGTGTGGGATTGGCGGCATTACATACTCTCACTTTTTCTTCGTGGGAGTAAATCTATTTTTAAGGAGGTCAACGCCTATGTGCAACGAAAACAAAAACACCGCCCGAAAGGAGGAAAGCCATGCAGAAGTTACAGACAGTCAACGCCGAAACGCTCCTTTATGAACCGCTTGAGAAGCCGTCCTTTGTGGTGGACAGCCTTATCCCCACAGGCTTGTCGCTGTTCTGCGGCTCACAGAAGATAGGAAAGAGCTGGCTCATGCTGAAGCTATGTTTATGCGTGTCGCAGGGACTTCCCTTGTGGGATATGCCGACAATGGAGGCGACGTGCTTTACCTCTGCCTTGAGGACACGTTCTGCCGTATACAGGACAGGCTGTTCCGATTGACGAACGAAGCGAGCAGGCGGCTTCACTTTGCCGTGGCAAGCTGCAAGCTGTCAGACGGTCTTATCGTGCAGCTTGAAGATTATCTGAAAGATTACCCAAACAGCAGGCTTATTGTCATTGACACTTTGCAGAAAGTCCGTACAGCTTCAAAAGACAATGCCTACGCAAGCGACTATGGGGACATCTCACTAATCAAAGACTTTGCCGACAGGCATTCATTGGCGGTCATTGTCGTACACCACATCCGAAAGCAGAATGACAGCGATGTGTTCAACAAGGTGTCTGGGACGACAGGCTTAACGGGGAGTGCGAACGCTACCTTTGTTCTGGAAAAGGAGAAACGGGCATCCGACACCGCCAAGCTGTATGTGACGGGCAGGGACACGCCCTATCAGGAATACACGCTGCGTTTCCGTGATTGCAGTTGGGAACTTGTGGAGAGAAAAACGCAGGAGCAGCTTGCGAAAGAAACGATACCAGACGTCCTTTTTCGGTTGGTGGATTTTATGAGGGATAAGGAAGAATGGGCAGGCACGGCAACGGAGCTGTTAGCCGCTATGAGGGAAACGGAAACCATACCCACGGTGATTACGAAATGGCTCAATGAATACCGCACCACATTTTTAAATGAGAACCATATCGTTTATCAGTACAGCCGCAAAAAACACGGCAGGCAGATTTCGCTTGCAAAGCGGGCGGGTGACAGCGGTGACGGTGGTGACAGCGATATTGGGATACCCCCTGTTACTGTCATTGACGCTTAAAGCCGTGTAAAGCTGGCGACTCTGCCCTGCGGGTGACAGCGGTGACGGCGGTGACAGTGATTTTAGGATACCCTGCCGCTGTCATCCCTGCGGGAGAACACCCCGTAAACGCAAAGTGCAGGCGTAGGATTTACCCGCCCTTTTCGGCGTGTAAAACCACCCCTGCGGTCAGAAAAATCCTTCCGATTTTTCCGACTGCGTTTACAGGGTGTAACACACTACACTTTGCCCTGCAAAGTCGTGTGCCAGACGTTCCCTCTGGACTCCCTTATGGCAGGTCTTACGCCCTGCTTATCCTACGCTCCACGCTTCGGATAAAAGAATGGCAGCATGACGGTGACGGCTCTTGCGAGGGGGTATTCCAAAAACACCGTCATCATCGACATGACCGTCATGCAGGGAATAAGGGTGACAGTTGAGGCAGTCGGTAGGGGGTATCCCAAAACTGCTGTCACCGCCGTCACCGCTGTCACCCAAAGGGCAGTTTACCCGCCGAAGAAAGGAAGATGATGAATTATGCCCTATGCAATCCTGCGTTTCCAGAAACGCAAAGCGGGCGGCGTTGCGGCTTGCGAACGCCACAACGAGCGTAAAAAAGAAGCCTATAAAAGCAATCCAGATATAGATATGGAACGCTCGAAAGATAACTACCATCTTGTGAATCCGCCGAGGTACACCTACAAGAAAGAGATTAACCGCATGGTAGCCGAAGCAGGGTGCAGGACGAGGAAAGATAGCGTGATGATGGTGGAAACGCTTATCACGGCTTCGCCAGAATTTATGAACAGCCTGCCGCCCAAAGAACAGAAAGCGTATTTTACGATGGCTCTGGATTTCATTTCAGAGCGTGTCGGGGAGAAAAATATCCTCTCCGCAGTCGTCCACATGGACGAGAGAACGCCGCATATGCACCTCTGTTTTGTGCCGATTACACCAGACAATAAGCTGTCTGCCAAAACAATTTTAGGCAATCAAAAGAGCCTGTCCGAATGGCAGACCGCCTACCATGAGCGGATGTCCTCACGGTGGAATCAGCTTGAAAGAGGTCAGTCCTCAATGGAAACGAAGCGGAAACATGTCCCCACATGGCTCTATAAGTTGGGCGGCAGGCTTGATAAACAGTATGAGGAAATTGTGTCTGCACTGTCCGACATCAACGCCTTTAATGCAGGGAAGAAGCGTGACAAGGCTCTGGAACTGATTGCGGCATGGCTCCCAGACGTGGAGAAATTCTCAAAGGAAATCAGTAAGCAGAGTGCCTATATCAATAGCCTAAAGGAGCAAATCGGGCAGGAATCAGACTATGCGGGGCGTATGCGTGATGAAAAGTATGAGCAGGAACTAAAGGTGCAGAAAGCGAACCAGAAGATATTTGAGTTGCAGAGAACCAACGAGCAGATGGGGCGGCTGCTCTCAAAGATACCGCCCGAAGTGTTGGAAGAATTGCAGAAAAACCATAAAAGCAGAGCGAAAGAAAGGTAGATATGTGAATGAAGAAACAGGATTTTAAGGTGTTAAAGACCAAAGACTTGTACCCGTTTCCCGACAATCCGTTTCATGTGGCAGAGGATGAAACGCTGTCAGAATTAGCGGAAAGCATCAAGGAATTTGGCATTGTCACGCCGATAATCACACGCCCGAAAGAGGACGGGAACGGCTATGAAGTGATTGCAGGGCAGCGGCGTGTCCGTGCGTCTGAACTTGCAGGGATAAATACCGTGCCTGCGTTTGTCCTGCCCTTAGACCGTGACCGAGCCATCATCACCCTTGTAGACAGTAATTTACAGCGTGAGAATATCCTGCCATCAGAGCGGGCGTTTGCCTACAAGATGAAATCCGAAGCCATGAAGCGGCAGGGTTTCCGCACAGACTTAACCTCGTCACAAGTTGTGACGAAGTTGCGGACGGACGACAAGGTGGCACAGGGCTTCGGCGTAGGCAGGATGACCGTACAAAGATTTATCCGTTTGACGGAACTGATACCGCCGATTTTGCGGATGGTGGACGAGGGGAAAATCGCCCTCACGCCTGCGGTGGAACTGTCCTTTTTGAAGAAAGACGAGCAGGAAAACCTCTTTGCCACGATGGAGAGCGAAGAAGCAACGCCCTCACTCTCACAGGCACAGCGGATGAAAAGCCTAAGCCAGAGCGGGCGGCTTGACATGGATACGATATTTGCAATTATGACGGAGGAAAAGGGAAACCAGAAAGAAACCTTGAAAATCAACACAAGCAAGCTGAAAAAGTATTTTCCGAAGAACACAACGCCGAAGCAGATGGAGGAAACCATCATTAAACTTTTGGAGCGTGAATTGCAGAGGAAACGGGGCAGGGACAGCCGCTAATCTTCTCTTTTCGGGAGGTAAATGCAGAAAATTGAGGTATGAAGAATGAAAGAAATCCAGTATGAGATTGTAAAGGAAATCGCCGTATTGTCTAAGGGCGACAGCGGCTACACAAAAGAAATCAATCTTATCTCATGGAACGGAAGAGAGCCGAAATATGACATCCGCAGCTTTTCCCCGAACCGTGAGAAGTGCGGAAAGGGTATCACGTTGAACGCTGATGAAGCAGCAGCACTCCTTGAAGCATTACAGAAAGAAGTAAACAGCGGGGATTGATGGTATCTGATTGACAGGGCGGGGCGTTTCCAGACGTTCTCCTGCCCTGTCTGGAAAGGAAGATTTAAGTATGGGCGAGGATAAGAAAGCAGATAAAAAGAGAAAGCGTATCGTGCCGAAAGCACCAGTTCAGATGATAATCAGCCGTGAATATGTCGGCACGCAGACAGTCACAGAAGCGTTTATCCCGATTATTTCCGAGGATATTCGGAAGAAGATTGCCGAGGGCGACACCTTCGACAATGAGGGGCTGTCCGCTTAGAATGTACGCAATGGAACATGAAAACAGATAGGACAGATATGGAGGTTTTACAGTATGGCAGGAATAAGAATGGAGAACAAGATTTATGAAGTCGGCATGTACTGCCGCTTGTCAAAAGACGATGGCACGGATAACGAGAGTGCGAGCATTGCGACACAGAAATCCATCCTCACGGATTATGTGAAAAAGCAGGGATGGCACTTAGCAAAAACGTATGTGGACGACGGTTACTCTGGTACAAATTTCCAAAGACCAAGTTTCCAGAACATGATTAAGGACATTGAAAGCGGTCTGATAAACTGCGTTATCACGAAAGATTTATCTCGTCTGGGGAGGAACTATCTTGATTGCGGACTGTATCTGGAAGTGTTTTTCCCAGAGCATAATGTGAGGTATATAGCGGTCAATGACGGCGTGGACACGCTCAATAAATCCGCTATGGACATCACGCCTTTCCGCAACATCCTAAACGAAATGTATTCCGCCGATGTGTCGGTCAAGATAAAATCGGCGTACCGAGCGAGGTTTCAGCAGGGGAAATTCATGGGGACGACAGCACCATACGGTTACGTCAAAGACCCCGCCGACCACAACCATCTGCTGATAGATGACAAAGTTGCCCATGTGGTAAGGGAAATATTTGACCTTGCGTTAGCGGGCAACGGAATCGCCAAAATCCGCAAGCACATCAACAAACAGCATATCTTACGCCCCGCCGCTTATGCGGCGGAGCAGGGGGCAACAGGCTATGAGAGGTATTTTGAGGAGAATGAGGAGAACCGTTATATTTGGAGCGAGAACAGCGTAAGGGGCATTTTAAGAAGCCCGATATATGCGGGAAACCTTGCAGGCTACAAGCGGATTGCCGCCAACATGAAAAGCAAGAAACGCCCCTCTAAGCTGCCCGAAGAATGGGAAGTGATACCAGACACCCATGAGGGGATAGTCACGCAGGAGGAATTTGATACCGTACAGCAGCTTATTACAAGCCGCAGATTACCAGAAAACAAGGGCGGCTTTGAGAACATCTTTGCAGGCGTTATTAAGTGTGCGGACTGCGGCTATGCGATGCGGGCTATGAGTGCCAACAGGAGGAAACGCCCCGACATCATCGACTGCGTACAATATTCCTGCAATAATTATGGCAGATACGGTAATATCATGTGTACCGCACACAGCATTGAAGCGAGGGACTTGTTCAACGCTGTCCTCACCGACATCAACCGATTTGCGGATATGGCAGTCAATGATGAAAAGGCAGTGAGGGCGATTGAAAAGCGGCTCACGGAAACAGACCAGAGCAAGGCAAAGGCACTGGAAAAGGAGCAAAGAAAACTGAACAAACGCCTTGCAGAACTGGACAGGCTGTTTTCCTCACTCTATGAAGATAAGGTGATGGAGCGTATTACCGAGCGGAATTTTGAGATGATGTCGGGAAAATACCAGAAAGAACAGCTTGAAATTGAAGCAAGGCTGAAAGAGGTAACGGAAACGCTCAGCGACAGCTATGAGAAGACGCAGGGTGTCCGTGATTTCCTCTCCCTAATCCGCAACTATCAAGGCATTAAGGAACTGGACGCAACCATCATAAACGCACTTATAGACAAGATACTTGTTTCGGAACGTGAGAAACTTACAGACGGAATGGTGCGGCAGGAAATCAAGATTTATTATAAATTCATCGGCTTTGTCGGTGAATTACATATCACACCGACAAAGCGGTGGACTGCGTTAAAGCCTAAGAATTGTACGGTGTGCGGTGTTGAATATGTTCCCCGCTCTGGCATATCGAAGTATTGTCCTGCTTGTGCCAAGAAGATACAGAGGGAGAAATCAAACGAGAGCAAACGCAGGAGCAGGGAGCGAAACAGACAGGCATGTATTGAACTGTCCGCAAAAAATGACCGACTGATACCAGACAGCTGGTGGCGATGACCAACCCTACGGAAATCGAGACAACGCTTCGCAGTCCCAGAGTTCTGTCTTTTTCTTCCATATGTACTCACTCCTCATTTATCGAATGTACCTGCTGACGATTCTGTCAAATCCGAATATTATACAAGCATATTTTTCTGCCACTCTACAGAGCATCAATTCCTTCATCGCCAGTACGTACACGAATCACATTGGTGATATCGTATACAAAAATCTTGCCGTCACCGATATGTCCGGTGTACAGTTCCTGCTTGATCAGTTCTACGATAGCCGGAACTTTAGATTTTTCTACTACTACAGCAATCTGCTGCTTCGGAAGGAGTTCCATTTCATAGTTTTCTTCTACTTCATATTCTTTCGTGCCTTTTTCAATGCCACAGCCCAGCACCTGTGTTACCGTCATACCACGAACACCTGCTTTACTCAAAGCTGATTTCAGACCATTGAACTTTGACATTCCTGTAATAATTTCAATTCTTGATAATTCCATGTGAGTTCTCCTTCTTTTGAATTCTCTTTTTATACTTCTCCGGCGTGGTTCCTGCGAACACCCGGAAGTCTTTTAACATATGGGACTGATCATAATAGCCACAATTCAGTGCAGTCTCTTCACTGTCAGCAGTTTTCGGTGCGGCTGTGATCTCATTTAAAAACGCCTGAAACCGAATGAACCGTTCGAATTCTTTTGGTGAGATTCCGTGAATCTGTTTGAAAATTCTGCGGATATAGCATTCGGAATACCCTGTTTCTCTGCTAAGCATTCCGATGGTGATGTTGCCCTTTGTAGCGTAAATGCGCTGCCTCATATATTCTTCCAGCGTATGGACTCCATCCCGGCAACTGCTTTTCTGATGTTCTGACAGATAGGTCATCAATATCTGGGCACGCTGCCCCACATCTTCTGCCTCAGCAATTCTGTCTGTCAGCCCTGCCCCGTAATCATTCTGATCGATCTCCACATCGTTGTTCACGATGTCCTGAATCGAAAGATCTTTCGGAAGAACGCATTTTCCCGGCAGGAATCTGGCTCCGAAATAGTATCTTCCGTCATCAAAATCCCAGTTTTTTGCTTTCAGAACCGTGCCGCCGATCAGTACCTTTACATTTTTTTCTCCGATTCCAAAGATCAGATCTGTACTTCCATCCGGCACAGCCTTAAAACAGCTTTGTGCCGGATCTTTTACCTGAAATTCATAAAAGCTGGAAATCCCCATCCGTTTATTCAAAATCTCTTTGTAATCTTCTGCATCCAGCCTGAGGTATGGCTGAACCGGAGTGACAACCTTCTTTTCGTCCATAATCCCTTCTCCTGTGCATGATTTGCAGCATGCTCCGGGATTGTCTGTTCTATGCCATCTCTGGTTTATCCCATAATGGCAGCTTGATTCCGATTCCCATTTTTACTGCATTGCGGTATACCGTGCCGCCCCATGCAATGTCTTCTACCGGCATGCCGCCTACGGAGTAAACGATAATCTCATCGTCACTTTCCCGTCCCGGACGCCGTTTTTCAATGATATCTGTGATATCTATAATATCTTCTGCCTTGATTTTTCCGTCGTGTTTCAAATCTGTGAATTTTGTTCCAATGATCTGTACCTGTGGATAAGTCGGATATGGATACTCTTCTTCCCATGCCTCATATAACTTGGAATTATCCACCACCAGCTTGCAGCCTGCCAGAAACTCATCATCGAATCTGGCTGCAGACGGCATACTGATCAGTGCACCTTTCTTGATCCAGTCTCCACTGATATATGGGAAAGAAGCTACGTCATCCCTTACAGTTGTGGTGAAACTGATAATATCACTTTCCCGTACTGCTTCCTCGACCGTATCGCAGATTTCAATATGCTTTATCTGTGGCAGTTCTTCTTTTACGAACTTCACAAAAGCATCCATGGATCTCTGACTTCTGCCTTTGATCTTCACTGTATCCACCTGCGGGCAGACACTGACAAATGCAGCCAGAGAGGTCTTTCCCATAACACCAGGACCGATAATTGATACCACTTTTGCATCTTTTTTCGCCAGATATTTGGCACCCACACCAGGAATGCCACCGGTACGGTAAGCACTTACCAGATTCGCTGACATCAGGCAAGTGGTGCTCCGGTATCTTTGTCATTTAACATCATCATCAGAATGGAACGTGGCAGGCCTTTTTTCTTGTTGTCTACGTTGGATCCATACCATTTCATGCCTGCCATCTGATATCTTCCGCCAAGGTAAGCCGGCATAGCCATGAATCTGCGGTCATCTGCATTCTTGGGCATACCTTCAAACTGCGGATCATCCGGAAACATGATCATACAGCCGTGGGAGTTGTGATTGGCTCCGCCCATGACATAATCCCCTTTATACAGGGTAATGAGCAGGTCTTCCATTACTTCCACACAGGATGCCATGTCCTTGACACCGGCTTTGATCATATCTTCTTCACTTAAATATAAAAAATCAATTTTTGCATCCATTTGAATGTCTCCTTTGCTGAGTATATCACGCTGAATATTATGTGTCACACTGAAATAAGTGGAGTTATTTATGCATTTCTTAGATTACTGCCTTGAACCGGTCGTAGCGGAACGCTGACAGATCCAGAGTGGTCTTTTCTTCTCTGGCAATTTCGGCTAACAACGTTCCCACGATTGGAGAAATACCGAATCCATGTCCGGTAAAGGCACAGGCTACGATGAGTCCCGGGACTTCTCTGATCTCGCCAATCACCGGTACACCGTCTACAGATACATCTTCATATCCGGCCCAGGTACGGACGATCTTGGCATCTGCCAGCTTCGGAATGTATTTCATGATCCCCCGGCAGATACACGGTGCTGTAATACTGGAAGTCATGTTATGACCATTATCTTTATTCACGGTCTCGAATCCGGAAGCACCTCCAAATACGAAGGAGCCATGATCGGTCTGATGTCCGTAAAAGTCTGCATCCGCAGTTCCCAGCATCTGTGGAAACATCTTCGGTTCCGCTTCTGTTACCAGCGCTTCGATCAGATCTTTGGACATTGGAATATCGATTCCCGCACTTTCCAAAATCCAGCGGCTTTCATAGCCTGCGGCTACAATGATCTTCTCACCCTCAAATACATTCTTTTTTGTAATGACTCTCCGGGCTTTTCCTTTTATGATTTGAAGCTCAGTCACCTCTTCTCCTGTATAGAACTGTACACCCAGCCTTCTCGCCGCCCGATAATAACCAAGGGTGGTCATCAGCGGATTAGCATGACCATCCGTGGCACACCAGCTGGCTCCGATGACTTCATCACTTAAATAGGGGTTAATGGCGCGGACTTCTGCACCATCGATCATCCGCACATCCAGTCCACAGGCCGTAGCACGATCTGTCAGTCCCTGAAGAATCTCCAGGTGATGCTCTGTCTTCCCCAGTCGTAAGTTTCCCTCTTTGTGATACTCTACGTTTACTCCCAGTTCTTCCGAAAGGGTCGGCCACAAATTGTTTACTGCATACATAGCCAGTGGCAGCTCCCTCGGATCTCGTCCAGACTGGCGGACCCCACCGCCATTTCTGGCTGATCCACCATTTCCGATATTCTCATCTTTATCCAGGACGATGACGGAAGTTCCCTTTTTTGCAAGATAGTAAGCTGCAGCACATCCAATGACGCCACTTCCTATGATAATCACATCTGCCGTTCTACTCATCTTCCTCACCTTCCTTTGCAAAAATCTTCATTTCCAGAGGTCTCATCGGGGCTCTGGATGTGGCCGGTGTCAGTACTGCCGGAGATACTCCCAGTTCTCTGGCCACAATTCCTTTTACCAGCTTTGCACAGGTCTGTCCCTGGCAGAGTCCCATGCCACAACGAAGATATCTGCGAATCTCTGTAATAGTATACATACCGTCATGAACGGCTCTGCGAATCTCTCCTTTGGTGACTTCTTCGCATCTGCATATGATCCGGTCATCATCCGGTTCTGGTTTATATTCTCCCAAATCTATGGTTCTGTCATATATGTTATCCATCTTTTTCCTCCGCATCTGGATTGGAATATCTATCCGTTTTCAAAAAATTTTATCCCCGGCTAAGAAAGAATCTGGCTTTCATAGCATAGTCTGCCGGAACTTTGATGGTCAGCAGATTCGTATGGTCAAATGCTTTGGTGCTCTTCACAGATACTACTTCTGCCTCACAGATCTTCTGACCATTTCTGCCCAGCCCATATCCCTTTTCTCCCGGTTCCGGAAGTGGAAGGAATTCATATGGAATGGTGACTGTGGCAAATCCAGGTTCATACGTTTCATCCACCAGGAAAATGGCCTGACCGGAGCAGGACGCCACGCACATACCACAGCCAATGCAGTCTGCCGCTTCATCCACCGCCGGGAGGGATGTAATGTGCTCTCCGATCTTGATGCAATGCTTTGGACATGCGTCCTGACATGGGTTGCATGGAATATTCTGTGTACATTCCATCACAGGATGTACACCAACTCTGTGTGTAACACCTGGGAACCGTTCGATTTCCTCATCTGCCACAAATCCGTGTTTTAGCAGGTTCATGGAGATGTCGATGCCTTCCTCTGTTTTCTCAATGAGTTTTCCTCTGTTCTTTGGTGCGAACATCCCCTGACGCAGGCCTTCCAGTGCTGCTTCATTTTTCTGTACATCTTCTTCCAATTCTGCTTCTTCGATGTACCCCAGGTATTTCGCTGCTGCGATTCCGGCAATCCGGCCTTCGATCATCGCTGAGCTGGCTTCTTCAATTCCAGATACATCTCCGGCTACGAAAATTCCTTTGATCGAAGTTTCTCCATATTCATCTACGAGCGGCACCTGACCACCTCGCTTTGGATTGTCTTCCATCTCACAGCCTGCCATTTTCAAAAGCTGGGACATTGGGGATAACCCCACAGCCAGACAGATGGTATCTACATCAAAATGTTTCTCAGTACCCGGCAGGAACTGGAAATGACTGTCCACTTCAGCAATGGTTACACCTGTCACACGATCGGTTCCTTCTGCTTTTACAATCGTATGGGACAGATAAAATGGTATTCCGGTTCTGGCCACTTTTGCAGCATGTACACCGTATCCACCAATTCTCGGTGCTGCATCCACCAGTGCTACTACGTCACATCCGCACTGCTTTAACTGAAAACTGACTACCAGTCCCACATTTCCACTTCCCAGCATCAGGATTCTGTTTCCTGGTTTGACTCCATGTAAGTTCATCATCGTCTGGGCTGCTCCGGCTCCGATGACACCCGGCAGTGTCCATCCATCGAAGGTAACCATATTTTCTGCCGCACCGGTAGCAATAATGATCGCATTTCCTTTATAATGAAAAACTTCTTCTCCCTTTCGGACTACAATCTCCTTATCCTGATACATCCCAACTACCGTGGCATTTAATTCTACCTCCACACCGGATTTATCTGCTTCTGCAAGAAGCTCCTCTCCGATGACAAAGCCTCTCACCTTTGCCTTGTGTTCTTTAGAGCCAAAAAATTTATGAATCTGCTTAAATAACTGTCCGCCCGGTTTTTCATTTTCATCAAATACCACTACCTTCAGACCTCTTTTGGCTGCTTCAATAGCAGCTGATAATCCGGATGGACCGGCTCCTACCACGATCAAATCATATCTTTTCATCATCTCATCTCCTGCTATTGTTTTTCAAAAGGTTCTGCTGATACGCCATATTGGGTCTGAATCTTCATTCCTGCCTTCAATGGCGTCACACAGGTTCGCACATTCGGCACGCCATCCACTACCATGACACAGTCCGTGCATCGTCCAATCGCACAGAAGATGCCGCGCGGTGTATGTTCTTTTTTTGTATACCGGTGAATCTGAATACCTGCTGCTTTCAAAGCCGCCGCAATCGGTTCTCCCTCATAGCCCTGAATCTTCTTGCCATCATAGGTAAAGCTGACCAGACTGCCCTTCTGCGGTACTCCCAAAATCGGATGTTCTGTAATACGTGTTCCCATATCCTTTCTCCTTTCTACCAGTGGGGACGGTGTTTTCTGGCTTTCCTGGGTTCTTCCGCAATTATCCGTTTTTGCACTTTTAATTAATTCATAAGTATGATAAACTTATGTCATTAACAGAGAGGAATATATACAAATGAATGATTCACTACTACAAATGAATACATTTTTCCCCAATGAATTAATGGCAATAGAATCTATTAAGCAGGATAATTGTACTGTCCACATAAAACTGCGATCTAGGACACATTCATGTAAATGTCCAGAATGCGGTTATGAAACAACGAATTATCACGGTACTTATTTACGGAAAGTACAGGATCTTCCAATTCTTGGAAAAACAACACGCCTTTCCATAACAGCCCATGAATATATTTGCAACAATGATGCTTGTTCTAAAACAACATTTGTTGAAGATTTTGATGGATTTTTAAGTTACTATGGTCGTATGACAGAGCGTTGTGCTGATTTCATTTGTACATTAGCAATGGAAACCAGTTGTGAAGGATGCGCCCGTATCTGTCGTGCTATGAATCTTCAAATTAGCGGAGACAGCGTCATACGTCTTTTAACAAAACAATATCGTGTGCAACCTGTAGTTGAATGCGGAAATATTGTTGGCGTTGATGATTTTGCATTTAAAAAGCGTCATACCTATGGAACAATTATTGTTGATCAATCAACGCATAAACCAGTTGCCATACTGGATGGCCGCGATGGAAATTCTCTTAAAGAATGGCTTAAAAACAACAAACACATTAAAGCAGTTACACGCGACAGAGCAAGTGCTTATTCCTCTGCTATTCAAGAAGTATTGCCAGACGCAATGCAGATAGCTGATAGATTCCATCTTCATCAAAATCTGCTGGAAGCTATTAAAAACACCGTTAATGCTGTACTTCCTGTAGATATTAAAATACCAAAAGATTACGATATGCAGAAGACGAATGAAAAATCTGTTGATGGTAAAAAAAATGCATTGCGATGTGGATAAATCGCTTGATTATAATCCCAAAAGTGTACAGTTATATGTATCAATTCATGAGTATTTTGAAGCTGGATATAGTTATCGCGCAATATCGAAAATTCTTCACTGTAGTAGAAATACGGTGGCAAAATACCTTGAAGGTGATTATGATTCGTTGTGCCGTAGAAACTTCCGCAGTGGAATGGTTCAATTTTACGATTACATCATCAAAGAACTATCTGCCGGTGTATGCAGGAAAGATATTTATCATAGCCTCATTTCAAAAGGATACACAGGAAAGCAGACGGCAGCGTATGATTATATGAACAAAATCATAAAACGTTTTCATATGGATGTTGCTATGTACAAAAGCTCTTCATCCGAAGCCATTCAAAAAAAGAAAAAACTTCAGAAATATGATCATATATCAAGATCCGGGGTATTTCGTTTCCTTTGGATGAACAGCGAGATAACAAATGAGCACAAATCTTATTTGTTGGACAATTATCCCCAGATAAGAATCTTAACATCCTGTATTCGGGAATTCCGGGAAATTTTTGAACGAAAGAGTATACCATATTTGTATCTGTTTATTGAAAAATATAAAAATAGTAGTTTAAAAGAGATTTCCCGTTTTGCTTCCGGTCTTGAAAGAGATTTACCAGCAGTAGAAAATGCTGTAGCAAGTCCATTATCAAATGGATTTGTGGAAGGAACAAACAGTAAATTAAAAATGATAAAGCGTACTATGTATGGCCGCTTTGGAAAGGATCTTCTGGCTGCAAAACTTATCTGTTCAAGTGCCATGAACGGATAATTGCGGAAGAACCCTTTCCTGAGCCAGAAATTTGAAGCCTGAGAGCCAGAAAACACCGTCCCCACTGGCACCCATTGAATAAAAACAGCCGGGGACATCTGCGATTATGTGCAGACATCCTCGGCTGACTTATCAGTTTTTTCGATTTGTAATTAATTTTGTTTTGATTTATTCATATCATAATCGTTTTGAAGGGAGTTGTATTGTAAAAAACGATACTAACCGATCTGTTTTTCAATGTTTGTGACACCTGCACGATCCGCCCCTGATGCCTCACCTTTGAATCCACTATACATGCGGGAATAGAATCCATTGCTGTTATATCCAACTTCTATAATAATCCAATCCCATCCATCACTTTTTCCATTGCTCCTGATCTTCAAATTCGAGACATTTATTCCGGCTTCTGATAATACTTTGGCAATATCATTATTATATTGATTCCACTCTCCCGCCAGATTTCCATTTACTGTTATCCCTTTATTAGCACCACAAAATGTTGTTCTGCTTCCCATAAACCCATAGTCCTTTGGTACACTTTGTGAATCACGGCAAATCGTTACCCATGCTCCGTTTCCATCTCCTTTTTGGTCTACTGTTTCTGGAACCTGTATTGTTCCATCCGTGAAAGCAGCCATCAATGCTGACTCAATGTTCCGCGCATTCTGCATGTCTACCGCTTTTCGTGCCTTTTCCAGCTGACTGTTAAATATTGGAATTGATATGGCAACCAGTACCGCAATAATTGCAACAACAATCAACAACTCTGCCAGTGTAAATCCCTTTTTCTTGTTTTTTTTCATATGTAAAATCTCCGCACCTTTCTATCTGAATTTATAGGAAGGCTTTACTCCTGTTCTTCCACATTTGTTATTATCTCGGATATCTTCACAGGACGATGTTCTTCCAATGATTTTCTGGCTGCCAGTCCCATACGTACCGCCTCCAGTCCGTCTATGATTCCAAGAGGCGTATCCGTATCCTGTTCAACTGCCTGTAGGAAACACTGTATTTCTTTTGCATAGGACTGCATATACCGTTCCAGAAAGAAATATAATGGTTTTTCTCCGGTTACGCCTTCTGCGGTACTGATTACTGCTGAAGATGTAGTATCGTTGCCCACAGATATCATACCTTCTGATCCAAATACTTCCACTCTCTGATCATAGCCATAAACTGCTTTTCTGGAGTTGTCTATCGTCACCAGACTGCCATTTTCCATTCTCATCGTGATGATTGCCGTATCTACATCTCCAGCCTCTCCGATAGCCGGATCTACCAGCACTGCGGCCTGCACATAAATCTCTTCTGCATTGCATCCTGCGAGGAAACGTGCCATGTCAAAGTCATGAATCGTCATATCCAGGAACATACCGCCAGATACTTTTATGTACGCCAGAGCTGGCGGTTCCGGATCTCTGGAGGTGATACGAATAATATGAGAAGTTCCAATCTTTCCGGCTGCTACCGCTTTTTGTACTGCTTCAAAATTGTGATCAAATCTACGGTTAAATCCTACCTGATATTTCACCGGATGTTTCTTCAACGCTTCCTGTACCTGCCTGATTTTTTCTATGCTATGATCTACCGGTTTCTCACAGAATACATGCTTGTCTGACTCAATTGCTTCTATAGAAATGGAAGCATGGGTATCAGTGGAGGAACAGATCAAGACCGCATCAATCTCCGGATTATTCAGGATTTCATGATAATCCTTCGTCACCTGTTCCACACCTTTACCTTTTGCCCATGCTTCTTTTTCTTCATCCATAAATGGATCTGCCAGCATCTTCACTTTTGCATTCGGAATCTGTGTACTGATGCTTTCTATATGCACTTTTCCGATTCTTCCAGCCCCAATAATTCCTAAATTGATCATTACCATATCCTCCATTAAAATCTTTTTTCGTAACCGTTCAGTACCTTCACAGTTACGAGTCAAAATCCATTGAAAATCGCCTACGGCGATGGGATTTTGCCTTGCCTGTCTCGGGATTTTGGCATTTTCATGCCAAAACACCTCGCGGGACAGTGGGTTCTGAATAGTTACCTTTTTTCTATAATTATTACAAAAACATCGCCATGTACAGCGGAAGATGTATCACTTCTTCTTTTACAAGAACATCTTTTTGTATATAAATATATGCCTGCCCAATTTTCCCTTTAACTTTACTTCTGAATTTATCTAATATTCACTGCTATGGCCTCCGTCAATCACATAAAAGCATTTTCATATTGACAAAATCTTGCCCCTTTCTGATTTCGAAAAGCTTGTATTCTTTTTCAGTTTTTGATAACTGGTAATTCAACTAATTTCACTGTACTTATTATATCATCCCACATCTAATAGTAGTTGTAAAAATTTTGCATTTTTCAAATCAATCTATAAACTTTTTTTCTTACTTCTTCGTATTCAATATATGAGCGATATTCTCTGCAACTCCTGCGGGATACTTTGTGCTGTACATAATGCTCCCGAGGATGTCAAGTCATTGCTACAAAAAATATGCGGCTTTTTTGCCACGAAAATGGCTTAAAACCGCATATTTCTGTATAGAGGACGTTATATAATTGTCACAAAATAGGTGGGGAGGATGTAACGTCATTGTCACATTTATCCAGCAACAAATGTCATATTATTACCACTATAGCCAGCCTATCAAATCAAGCTTAGCGAAACTTAAATTATGCCCAATATGGAATATACTTTTTATATCTTGGTGTTGTATCCGGGTCCATTACTTTAATATATCCACCTTCAACAGCACTGGTAAGAAGTCTCGATGCCTTGGCCTTCTCTTTTTCTCCCAAACCGAATATTTTTTGAATATCTGAATTAGAAATACCTTATCCTGGAGTATCGTTTCTTTTAACTTAATTATATCCATGCTGCCGCCCCTTTTCCTGTGTAATATCGATACATAAAATAAGATCAAATCGCCGCAAAAATATGCGGCTTTTTATAGCATCATAATAATTGCATCTATAATAATTTCCGTCACCAAACTAAGAAGCACACTTCCTAATATCGTGCAAAGAACAATCCCCATTATAGGATGTCTTACCTTCCATTTTGTCATCATCCTATATATTTTCTGCTCTAAACAACTTTCTTTGTCCCAGAACGAAGACATCTTGCTTTTCTTTACACAGCCTTCCGTCTTTTCTTTGCTGATTTTCCCAACCATATACGCATATAAGTACATTCTGTAATAAGTAAGCCTTCTCTGCATTCTTTCTTCTATATCATTTTTTGTTTCGGCAAAAAATTGCATATCATTATAGTTATAAACGTAATCCATATTTTTCCTCTTCCTTGGCTGTTATATCCTACATCAAATATTATGATATAGGAAAAATACTTTACAAAATTCTCCTCAAATTCATACCTCTGGCATTCCTCCATCACTCTCTATCATTTTAATCTCTTCAGCTGCATTCAAGACATTCAGCTGATATTCAGCAATCTCTTGCAATATTTTAAATCTTTCTTCTTCTCCTTTTCCTTCCCGCAGCATCTGTGCATTATGTGATTCCAGATTGGATAGAACTGTTAATTCATTGATAGTTGCAAAATCTCTGACATTGTTTTTCTTCGCAAGTTCAGGATTTGCCTCTCTCCATGCTTTCGCCGTAAATCCAAATAATGCTACATTTAATATGTCTGCTTCTTCCGCATATGCCAGCCATTGAAGGTTTTCTCTGTAATTCATTTGAGGAAGCAAGTATCTTTTTACAGCATCCGTCTGGATCAGATAATTATTTTTACTTAAAAAACGTTTTGCATCCCATTCCTTTTGTTCAGAATTGTTTTCTTCTTCCTTTAACCGTTGAAATTCTTTTATCAGATATAGTTTAAATACCGGACTGATTGCAGATGCAAATTCAAATGCAATATCTTTGTGTGCATATGTGCCACCATATTTTCCACGTTTTACATATAATCCAATGGCATTTGTTTCATTTACCCATTCCGAAACACTAGGTGTAAAAGTCAATAACCCTGCTTGCTTTTTAAAGTGTTCGGATTCGAACACTTTAAAATTGGGATTATATATCTGTTCCCATACAGACAAATATTCCAAAGTACCACGATTTCTTAACCAATTTCTTACCACATCTGCTGCCCTGACAGAATCTGATTTAGCCTTAGCAATATCTGTAATACAAATATAATCATCTAACTCCTGTTTCGAAATAGAAATCTGCACATTTTGCACCTCAATTATTTTATTCTTCATTCACATCTTCCTTTATGATGAGTTTTTCCATCTTTGCTTTATATGCTAATAAGCGTAACACATAATCTGGCATCTTTCTGGTTCCTCGTTCCCACTCTGTTACTGTTCTGTATGGGATTTCAAAATATTCACAAAATTCCTTTCTGTTCATTCCGGTACTTTCTCGTAATTCTTTTATTTCCATTTTCTCCTCTTTTCATTTACACATTGTGTATGTATCGTAGCATATTTTTTCATTTATTACAACATCTATCATCTTCATTTCGGTATGCTCTCTGAAAGGCATAATCGCCCATACCCCACACTTGCATTTGGCCACTGCCGATACCCCGGCAGTCTCTGTGCTCCTCTCTGCAGATATGCCCGCACTTTTTCCCCATGCAGATAAGGATCATTGCCATCCACCAGTCCCCATTCCATCAACATGGCTGCTGCACCGGATACAAATGGTGTGGCAAAAGAGGTTCCCGTCACAGAAATATAGCCACCGCCGACTGCCGCTGTCTGGATGTCTACCCCAGGTGCCACCAGATCTGGTTTTACCTGAGACAAAGCAGGGAGAGGATAGGCTCCGGGTGGATTTCCCCGACCGGAAAACGAAGCGTAAATCCTGCTCCTGGAATCATATGCCCCTACTGAGATCACCTTTCTTGCGGTAGATGGCACTGTCAGCGTATTCTCCGGTATCGGCTGAAGGAAACGGGTTCCCGGATTCAGACTTCCAACAGCCGGAAGCCACAGATCCACAGCTCCCTCCGCCAGACGTTGCGGCTTTAGAATCAGTCTCCAGATGCCTGCCGTTACATAGTCTCCATCTGGTATAAAATCAAAATAAATCTCCTGCGAAATCATAAATGGCGATGGTTTTCCATAATATATCAGCAGATTGGTGGAGCTCATTCGATATCTCTGTGGTCCCAGATTTTCATACAACGGTCCAATCTGTGTACCGTCCGGTGCCTGCAAAGAAATGTCGAACTGATCCGTATAGCTTTTCCATACCTGCACATTCAGTCCCGTCTCTCCTGCTGCCACACTGAATGGAATGACTGTATCCGTGCCCCCTTGAAGCGTACTATGCACATGTCCCGCTGCATTTCCTTCATTTCCGGTTCCCACTACAATCACAGATTTCCACCGCCCCATCATTTCATCCAGATAAGTTTCCAGAAGTCCGGTACCATTGTGTGGACCATATACCGTTCCAAAGCTGAGATTGATCACCAGCGGCATCTGCACCTCCAGTGCTTTCTGATAGGCATATTCCACGGCCATCATCAATTCCGTGGTCTTTGAAAATGTGCTTGCTGACAGATTTCCCAATTTTACCACCAGTAGCTGCGCCTGTGGCGCCACCCCACTATTTCCTGCTGCAATGGCTGCTACTGCTGTTCCATGACCACTGAGATCTCTGATTGGGAGTGGTGTGCTACCTAATGACTCGTTTATCTCCTCCTGACCGTACTCTGTCCCCACCGTAAACCCTTTCGGCGGATTTCCATTTCCAGTCTGATCCCAGATCGCCAGTATTCTGGATGAGCCATCCGCATTTCGAAATTCCGGATGCGTATAATCAATACCAGAATCCAGCACTGCAATCAGGATTCCTTTTCCAAATAAAGAAAAACCGAAACCGGTCTGTAATGGCTCCATACAGGAAGCAAGTTTTCCCTGCTCTGTAGCAAAGTACAACCGTTTCGGTTTCTCAATATATTCTACAAATGGATCTTCACTAAATGCATCAATTGCAGCTTTCGTTCCCCTTATGATTCCATAGCCACCCGACAGCCAGGTTACTGACAATCCCTGCATCTCTGACTGGCTTCGATCCTCAGCACCCTTTCCAGCCCCTGCGTATCTTACGATTGCCTCCCACTGTCCGGTCTGACTGTCATATCCCACATCCAGATCCAGCGATTTTTCCAATTCCTCCAGCGTAGCGTCAAAAGCCAGATTAAGCTGCGTATCCAATACCTGATTATTCATAATAAGTTTCCTAAAACACTTTGTTTATTTATTATATGAAACCATCATAAATAATACAGGTATGAATCTGGTGGTCGATGCCAGCTATCAGCGTCGCCTTATACTATACCGATGTCTTTATTCAGTCAGTTTGAGCCAATGGTCAGCTTCGTCTCCAATGGCTTATCCGATTTACAAGCATTACCTGATCGACCGGCTTGGTCACATAATCGTCCATGCCTGCCTCTCTGCATTTCTGTGCACTGTCCAGAGAAGCCTGGGCGGTCATTGCAATGATCGGCGTATGGATATCGTACTGCTTTCCCAGATTCGAATCTGTCTGGCTGCTTCCATTCCATCCATCACTGGCATCATAATATCCATCAGTATCGCATCAAACGTTCCAGGATCTGCAGTTTTCACCTGATCGACTGCTTCCTGTCCATTCCATGCCTGTACACTGTTGCTCCATTTTCTTCCAGATAGAACTGGGCGATCTCCATGTTGATCTCATTGTCTTCTACAAGGAGTATATGGTATCCTTTGAGACGCAGTTCCGTTTCCACCTCTGTTTTCTGCTCTGAGATAACCTGCTGACCTTTCTGATCTATCTGAAGCGGTACCCGGAAACAGATCGTTGTTCCCTCGTCTTTCACACTGGCAGCTTCAATAGTTCCGCACATCAGCTCTACCAGCCGGCCAACGATGGACATACCCAGTCCGGTTCCCTTATAACGAGTTCGAGCTCCGGACTGTTCCTGTGTAAATGGCTTAAACAGTTCTTCTCTCACGAATTTTTCACTCATCCCTATTCCGGTATCGATAATCTTGAATTCAAACCATGCCGTTGTGCCATCACAGGCTAATTCTTTTGCATAAGTATCAATCGTTCCACCAGGTTTGTTATACTTAATCGCATTGCTGAACAGATTCAGCATGATCTGTCTCAAATGTAACGGACTGCCGATCAGTGCCATATGCTGCATATTTTCCCTGTGAATCCGATGAGTAATGTTGCTCTGAATCAGCTGCGCATTCACCAGAGAGGATACTTCATTCATCATTTTCTCCAGATCAAATGGAATCTGTTCCAATACTGTCTGCTCAGACTCCAGTTTACTCATATCCAACACATCATTGACCAGCTCCTGCAAATGCCTGGAAGACAATTGAATCTTATCCAGACACTCTTCCAGCTTCTGTGGATCATTGCGGTACTTACGGGTAATATCTACCATTCCCATAATTCCGTTGATCGGTGTACGGATATCATGGCTCATCCGGTTCAGGAAGTCCGTCTTGGCCTGACTGACTGAATTTGCCTCTTCAATGGCTACCTTCAGCCTCTCTTTTTCCTCCTGATCCTTTTCATGAAATGCAGAAGTATTTTTAAACAGGATAATTCCGTGAATCACAGATTTTGCTTTCTGCGTCTGGTTGTCATACCAGGTATTCTGCGTCATGAGTACCGTCTTCTGCAGCCATATCAGCTTATCATCTTTCCCTTTTTCCTGATATTCCACCACTACCTGTTTATCACCATCTGTGAAACGTCCGATCAGCTTCTCAGAAGTATCCACGATGCGGAAATTCTCCAGGGTATCTTCTGTGATACGGGAACTTCTTTCTTCACAATATTCATTATAGGAACACGGTATCTCCATCTCTGCCTCTATACTGCGATCCATCCCGTGAAAATAAACTGCTTCCAGCTTATCATCCGTCAGATTTACCGTATAGACCGCCTCCGCAGTTTCCAGCAACGCATCCACATACTTACCATTTTCCAAAATCGACTGTTTCATCTGATCGTAATACTGAGTCAGCTGCATTTTTTCATTCGATGCACCATTGTTCACATCATGATATACGTCAAATCCCAGGATAAAATGATGCAGCTTCTGGTCTTCCGTTTCATTTACAAATAGAATCGTGATCCGTCCATGCTGCTCCTGATCCCCAGCATGTTCCGCACCGTGATAAGTGAGTTCGATCTTTCTTTGCTGTTCGGACAGATTCTGTTTCAGACTGGACAGCTGCAGATTTTTCCAAAGCTCTTTTCTGGTTTCATGATTAGATAATTCCTGTACGATCTGCTCCACTGCGCCGGAATAACTGCCATCCTCCGCCAGGAAAAATGTGGAACTGGCGCGAAGCACGCGGTATTCATCCAGCAGCGCATCACAATAAATACAATCTGTAAACTGATAGCCTTTCCCCTTGATCTCATCCAGCAGCTGGTAATTCTGTCTCTGTACCTCCGCTGCTTCTTCCATCTTGGCACGGTTCTTATCCACATACATATTCTTATCTGCCAGTCGGAAAAGTTCCCTCATAGTAGTTCCTTCAAAATCTGTGGATAATGCATATCCCACTGCATAACTGATCGGCATCTCCGGATGCTTTTCAGAATACTTTGCGATGCTCTCTCTCACCTGTCTGAGACAGGCATTCGTTTCCTCATGATTCAATCCATGAAGCAATGCCAGAAACTCGTCACCGCCATCCCTGCCCACAAAATGCTCCTCTGGAACTGCCAGACGCAGCTGCTGTGCAAAAGAACGGATGTATTCGTCTCCTTTATCATGTCCCAGATTGTTGTTGATCGTCCGCAGATTGTTCAGATCAAAGACACAGACCGCCACTGGCGCATTCTCCGACACTGGCTCTGGTGCATTTAGTAATTCTTCACATTTATTCTTATTGGGCAACCCGGTAGCCTCATCCAGATACACTTTTTTGCGCAGCGCTGCATTCTGTGCTGCATAGCGCAAGGCCTTCACCAGTTCCCATCCGATGATCAGCAAAAGCCCCACAATATCTGCCATGACGATATTCTCCAGATGACTCAGATCCGTAGCTTTCTTCTGAGAATACTTCTCTGCAAAACCGGTAGCCTCATCACAGGTATTAAAGAACGTTTCACTCTTCTCAATGATCTGTGTATGCTCGTATCCCTGCGCTCTTACTTTCTGGATTTCTTTTTTCAGTTCTTCAAACTGGCCGGCCAGATCGGTCATTTTATTCTGGAAATCCGTATCATTTAACCGTACCAGATCCAGATCCCTGCTGCCATAACGAAGTCCTTCGATAAATGCATCAATATCTGCTATCATGCCATCCTGTGGCTGCCCGGCATCCTCCAGCTTGATAATCCTCTGGGTCTTGCCACGCACCAGCCCGGCATAATTCACTACCCGTGCCGTTCCCTGGATCCTGCTCACCAGAGACATGATACCGAAAAATAATATAATCAGAACACAGGTCAGTATCATCAGCGCTGCCCGTGAAATATAAGTTAGCTTTTTTCTGTTTTTCATAATTCCGTCACTTATTCTTTTATCATTTTTTCTATCACACATGTATGCTGCTTACTATCCCGGTCATAGGTAATACCTGCCGGCATCTTTACAACCGCATCTTTCAGTCCATCCATGTTCATCTGTTTCAAGAATGCCTCGGCATTCTTGCTGCGAGATGCGCGTCATGCAAAGCATGACATATTTCTTTTGCGCATCTCTGCAATCCTGCCGGAGGCTATATCAGATGGGGGATTGACTCCCACCACTGATACTAATTTGCTCCTCGTCACCTAAAGGTGGGAGTCATCTCACATCTGATATACCCGCTTTATCATTTTTCGAATCTCACTGATATCCTGATCCAGTTCTTTTCCAAGTTCCTGCATACGACCGTGTCTGTTCTGGATCTGACTTTGTTCTTTTTCTGCCTGTAGCAGTTTTTCTTCTAATTGTGCACTTTGTATGCCACATTCTTTCAATTCCACCATATAATGTTTCCAGGAAGAGAGCATCTCCGACCAGAGCATCAGCCTTGTCATCGTAATCTGCCCCTTGTGAAAGATAAGAAGCTGTTCACAATCCTCCCAATAGTCTGAAAATAGCTGTTGTCCTTCTCCTGTTTCATCATATTTTTTCCATTTCTCCCAGTATTCTCCCATCTTTTTATATAACTGGCTTTTTCTCCATAGTTCCGAGTCTGTTCCAGTCTCTTCCGACATCTGCGTTACTTCGGCAAACCATCTGGATGCATAGCGTTTTCCCTCCAGTCCGGTATAAAAATACCAGTAGGTAATTCCACTTTCATAGGCCACCTCCTGCCAGTCTGCCGGACTCTGCTTTAAAATCTCTCTGCAGTTAGCTTCCATACCTCCCGGTATCTGTTTCCATAGTTTTCGATAATACAGATCCTCCTGTTCATCCATTTCCATATCCTGCTGAAACTGTTCCAGCAGTTTCAAATACCCCTCTTTTCGTTCCGGATATTTCATAATCAGCTGAACAAACGCCTGCTGCTGTTCTTCTGCACTTAACAGACTGGCCGCCTCCAGCTCACTGTGATACTCCTGTTCTTTGGTATTCCACTGTAAGGCACGGACTTCTTTTATGCCCATTCCAGTCAGCAGGCTTCCTGTCAGGATCAGCATAACTGCATAAAACCAACTTTGCAGACTCATTTTTTTCAATTCCTTTTCGGCTTTTTTGATGGAGATCCGCTTCTTTCCTTTGTCCATCAGCTTTAGGGCCAGCTTCCTTAATTTTCTGCTTCCACAGGCCTCCGCCAGCAATTGCATCACTCTTCCATAGCTATAGCCATCCCGTTCTTCCGGATCCATCTTCTGTAATTCGCTTTTCTCTCTGGTGTACTCCTTTGTTCCGGTATATTTTCCGGCACTGCCCTGCCGAATCAGAGATCCCATATCCACCAGCACAATTTGCTCTCTTTGCAGCATCAGATTGTCAGGTTTCAGATCCCCATAGGCAATCGGCGGATTCTGACGATGAAGATACTCCAGTATCTCTCCAATCTGCCTGCACCAGCACATCGCCATTTTCAGTGTTATTTTTCCGCCATTTTCCATGTAGGCCTGCAAATTCATGCCCTCAATATATTCTGACACGATCATCACAGTATCCTCCGTCTCCAGAATATCTGCCACCTCCGGAAACCCGGGACAATGCAGAGTCTTCCATACTTCTACGCTTTCTCTGGAGAAACAGACTCCCTCTTTTTTCACTTCTTTTATTGCATAAAAACGAAATAACGTCTCCTGAAAAGCCAGATAAACACTGCCTTCCTGTCCCTTTCCCAGTAAACGCAGAATCTTGTATCTGTCGTCAATCCAGGTTCCCGGTTCCAGACCAATTCCTCCCTTCTGGTTATTTACTTGTCATAAATGTGTCCAGAAAATCCTGAGTTACCGCCCCTTCCATAAGCAGCAATGACTCTGAACAATATTTTCTTCATAGATGGAATCAATTGGCGAACGCCATGATATGATTCACAGATTTGAATTGAATTCATTGTACTACAGGATGCAACATTTGTCCATTGTAAATGTTGCACAATATTTTTTATTGTATCTGATTGTTGGATTTCTTGTATAAAAATCCCCGTGTCCTACAACACGGGGGCAGTTTTTACATTCTCTCCGGTGCATCAAATCCCAGCACGCCGATGCAGCTTTCCAGCACATCGCGGGTCAGTACCAGTAATTTGATCCAGGATGCTTTCTGCTGTGCATCCTCTTCTGATAAGATCTTGGTCTCATGATAAAATCTGTTGAATGCATTGGACAGATCATAAATATAAGAGCAGATCTTATGCGGTGCCATTTCTTCAAATGCACCTTCCATCACGCTGTTAAACTTGCTCAGTTCCAGCATCAGTGCCTTTTCACTGGCATTGGCTGCCACACCGATCTGACCGGCCTGACTATCTTCACCTGATGCCTGATATTTGTTCAGAATTGACTTGATACGTACGATAGTATACAGAATATAAGGTCCGGTATTTCCCTCAAAAGAGGTAAAACGATCAATATCAAATACATAATCCTTGGAAGCCTGGTTGGACAGGTCACCATACTTGATAGCTGCCAGTCCTACAATTCTCGCCGTTTCCTTTGCCTCTTCCGGATCAATCTCATGGTTATCCATGATCTTCTGATACATTTCATCATTGATCTCTTTGATCAGATTTTCCAGACGCATTACTCCACCGTCACGGGTCTTGAACGGCTTACCGTCCTTTCCGTTCATGGTGCCAAATCCCAGCCAGGACAACTTCGTATCATCGCTTACCAGACCTGTCTTTTTGGCGCAACGGAATACCTGAATAAAATGCATCTCCTGACGTTTGTCAGTGACATACTGAATCTGCTCCGGATGATACAGCTTCATACGTTCTACGATCGTAGCCAGATCGGTAGTAGCATACAGGGATGCTCCATCTGACTTCACTATAATACAAGGTGGGATCTCCTTGGTATCTGTATCTTCTTTGACATCTACGACATAGGCACCCTGATCCTCATGGGCAAAACCCTCATCCTTCATCTTCTGAACCATGTCCGGGATATAAGGCTGTGCATCTGATTCTCCCTTCCACAGATCAAAAGATACATCCAGCTTACCATAGTTCTTCTTCAGGTCTGTTACAGAAACCTTCATAATGTGATCCCAGAGGGCACGATATCCAGGTTTTCCAATCTGCAGCTGGCGTGTTGCTTCCAGTGCCTCTTCCTTATAACTTTCATCCTCTTTGGACTTCTTGCTGGCGGTCGGATAGATCTCTTCCAGATCACTGATGGTAAATGGCGCTTCTTCTGGATATTCTCCAGTATAATCATCCTGGAAATAGACCAGATCCGGCTGACGCTTCTGTAATTCCGTAATGATCAGTCCCATCTGCAGACCCCAGTCTCCCAGATGCACATCCCCGATGACTTTATGTCCCATGAAACGTCCCATTCTCTTTAAGCTTTCACCAATGATTGCAGAACGTAAATGTCCTACGTGAAGCGGCTTGGCCACATTGGCTCCGCCGTAATCGATCACGATGGTCTTAGGTTCTTTTGCCTTTTCCACAGACAAATCTTCATCCGCCTGCATCTTACGCAGATAATCTGCCAGATAAGCACCTGACAGTTTCATATTGATAAATCCCGGATTCACGGCTGTGACTTCCTCAAACATAGTGCTTTCTGCCAGATTCGCTACAACATCATTGGCAATCATAATCGGCGCTTTTTTATACTGCTTCGCAGCCGCCATGGCGCCGTTGCACTGGTACTCACACAGGTCCGGGCGATTGGACAGGGACACTCTTGCAAGGGATGCATCGTATCCGGCTTTTTCAAATGCCGGAACCAGCTCCTGGGCAATCAGATCTAACAGTTTTTTCATCTCAACTTCCTCGTTTCTTACTTCTCAATTTACACGTTTTGTTATTAATTATTATACGTAACTGTTCAGAACCCACTGTGAAGATACTGAACAGTTACGATTATACTGGTAAATGTGAGGATTTTCAATAGTCGTTTTATATCCGGTTTACTGAATCACGGATAAAAGCTTTACAGTCCACATAGGCAATACTGCTCTCTGCCTCTGCTTTTTCATCCTGCTTCATCAGTTCAATGATAATCTCACTGGAACGGTAACCAATATCATGTAGTGGCAGTCCCATCGTAGTCAGCGGAGGCTTCTCGTATCCGGCCATTTCCCGGTTATCATATCCCACTACTGCAATATCTTTTCCGACTTTTCGTTTTCGCTCATCCAGCCGGTCATAGGCTCCACCAGCCATAAAGTCATTCATGCAGAAAATTGCCGTCACATTTTTTTCCAGTAGATAGTCCGTATTACGATACCCACTTGGTCTCTCCCAGTCTCCATAGACTACCAGATCAGGATCATACAGTACATTGCCTTCAAACAATGCTCTTTGATAGCCCTCCAGTCTGGAACGGGTATGCATACTGTCTTTTTTTCCCGCAATGACTCCAATCCTGCGATGTCCCATAGAGATCAGATACTTCACCAGCTCCCTGGCTCCCTGCTCATCGGATACCATCACAGACGGAATCCCTTTTTGCGTCGTATAACTGTAAGCTACCACCATTGGCACCGGAAGCTGTTGTGGCAGAACGTTAATCAGCCGCTCATGAGCGGCTACATAAATAATCCCTTCCACCTGTTTGGACAGAAGCTTGTATATTTCTCTCTGTACAATAGCTCCATATCGGTCACTTTGATAGTAGGTATCCTCAAATTTTTTATAAAGTCTCAGATTCACCAGCAGAATCTGATAATCTTCTTTCTCACAGTACTCTGTGATGCCATCAATGATATCTGGCAGAGCAAAAACCGTCATATCTTCTGCAATCACTCCGATACACCGGCTATTCTTTGTTTTCAGATTCTTTGCCACAGAATTCGGGGTATAATTCATCTCTTCGATCACTTTCTGTACCCGGATTCGCGTTTCTTCACTGACCTTTCCCTTCTCGTTGATGATATTCGAGACAGTTGCCACGGATACTCCGCTTATCTTAGCTATTTCCTTTATCGTAGGCATCCTGCATTCTCCTTATCTCTTTTTACTTTTGCATAAATGCACTTTTCATCTTAAAAGGCAGCAAATACCTGCCATTTATCATGTATGGTACTGCTGCCTGTCTATTATCCGTCAATTACTTTTGATTATACTCCAATCCTGATGTAATGTCTATGAGTATATCATCTTCTCCTTTTTCCATTCTCTAATGCCATTACTTACTCTTTCACTGCACCGGCAGTCATTCCACCTATGATTTTATTTGTCAGGAAAACATATACAATGATAGTTGGTAAAATGGATATCATCATTGCAGCAAATGCATATCCATAATTTGCTTCAAATGCTGATAAAAATGATTTAATTGCTACCGTAATGGTCTGAGATTTTGCACTTTGCGTTAAAAGATTGGCAAAGAATAATTCATTCCAGGAATTAATAATAATGAAAATACAGACAGTAACAATCCCTGGCTTTGACATCGGAAATACAATTTTCCATAAAAGCTGGTTCGTGGTAGCTCCATCTATTCTTCCCGATTCCATCACCTGCTTTGGCAGAGTTTCCAGAAATCCACGTATAATCATAATACTAAATGGCAGATTAATTGCCGCATAAACCATCCCAAGACCTGCTATTTTATCATACAGCCCAGCCTTCGTAATCATAATATAATAAGGAACCATAAATGCATTTGCCGGTATAAACAGCCCTACATAAAACATGACCGACAATGTTTTTCGAAACCGGAATCTATGGAGCATTGCATATCCAGTCAACATAGATACAAACACATCCAATACTACTGCTATCACTGCTACCAGACAGGTATTGAACAAATATCTCAGCATTGGCTGGCGCCGGAATACATCCACATAATTCTGTATGCTTAAGCTCTTAGGTGTTCCAAACGGATTGAAAGCAGATCCATGTTTTCACGAAATGATGACAGGATCAACCATGCAAAAGGTAGCAACATTAAAATTGCAACAATTACCAGAAAAATAAATATCATCCGATTTTTTTTCTTTCTTTTCTTCATGTCATGCATCCTTCCTGTCTTTTTGCATTCTATTTACCAAGATCATCAGTATAAATCCTAACAATATGGTAAATACACTACCCACCATAGAAATTCCATACTGATTTGCATTCATCATTTTTTTGTAAACATACAGAGATAATGTTGTCGTCGAATTAATCGGCCCACCACTGGTCATAACAAATGGATATTCGAAGTTTTTCAGGCAAAATGCCACATTCAGCATCAGATTAGTAGCTATGGCTGGTTTTACCAACGGAATATATACATAACGGTCCATCTGCCATCCGGTTGCACCATCTAATATTGCTGCTTCTCTCATTTCATCTGAAACTGTTGCCAGCTGTGTCAGGAATATGACTGTAGTAAGACCTACGTATAAAACAAACGGAACCATTGTAGCAGGAAGCGCCGTTCCAAGATCTGTTAACCACCCTCTTGTTACCGAAGATAGCCCTGCCGCGCGCAGTCCCCAGTTTAAAAGTCCCATATCCTGGTGATAAATGAAATACCACAAAAAGGCCAGTGCCGTAATCGAAATAACATTTGGCAAAAAGAATAATACACGAAATATTTTCCATCCAAACACTTTTCTATTCAGTAATAATGCAAGAAGCAGGCCAAATGGTACATGAATGCATACCGCAGCTAATATCCACAATATCGTATTTTTAAATGCCAGGCGGAAATTTACGTCCTTTAAAACATCCAGGTAATTCTGTATTCCAACCAATGTCATGTGATTCAATCCATTCCATTCAAAAAAGCTTACATACAGAATATAGATCAATGGAATAATGAAAAATATCACTGCAAAAAATAACGCAGGTGCCAGATATAGTATAATCCATCTTTTTTTTGTCATAAAACTCCTCCATTCAAGAATGCCTCTGGCATTCTTACTTAGGATGCTGTTCATTCCTTTATGCATCTTAACTAATTCTGCCGGAGGCCATCTTTCTTCTTTCTGCTAATTTAAAGAATCCAGCTGTTCGCAAAACTGTTCTGCTGTAATCTGGTCTAATAAGAACGATTCCAGTAAAGTCGGAAGTTCTGCTGCTGCTTCTGTTGACAGATTTCTTTCCAAGTTCGTGGTTCTTGATGGCGCTTTTGCATTTACTTCCAGATACTGTCTCATCTGATCTGTACAATTTGCCAGATCTTCATCTGTCAGTTCCAGTTTTGCAGAAAGGATTACAGAACCATCCATTGTCAAAGTTTTTGTTGCATCTTCTGATGTAATATACTTCATAAATTCCACAATTGCCGCTTCTTTATCTGGATCATCAGTCGCTGCAGCTGCCCATGGTGTCTGCGCATCTGTTACCAGATAGCCAGGCTGTGCCACATCATCCCCATTCGTTGGTGTAGATGCTACAGCAACAGACGGAAGAATTGATTCATCTATATAACCAGTAAACCAACTTCCATCAATTGCCATCGTCGTTTTTTGGGAAGAAAAGTTTGCTCCAGCCACCGAATAATTTCCACCGATTACATCACTTGTAGAATACTGATAAAATTCTTTATAAGTATTTAATGCATCTATCAGCCCCTGTGTATTAAAACTTGTCGCTGTGTTCACAGCTGCAGCACCGTCATTTGCTACCCAAAGATCTGTAATGAGATTAATAGAATACCATGCGTCATCCCCTGTATACAGTGAAAATCCTCCATAACCTGCATCTTTTAATTTCTGGCATGCATCCAGAAGTTCACTCCAGGTTGCCGGGAATTCATTATATCCCACTTCTGCGAAAGCATCTTTGTTATACCAGAGTACTGCACCTGCGCTTTCAAATGGAATCGACAAAAGCTGATCATTATAAGTCAATGTTTCCAGATCACTTTCCTCAAAACGCGCTTTCCACTCATCATCCATGAAAGAAGAGAAATCCATTAATTTTCCTGATTCAAAGTAAGAAAGATCATTTGGATTGTAATTATAATGGAAAATATCAGGTGCTGTATCAGTACTGAGCATCGTCTTTACTTTTTCCTGATATGCTGGGAAATCAGAATTCGTTTCTACATTTACCTTAATTTCTCCATCATGCTCCTGATTAAATTCATCAATCAATTTTGTAAGTACTTCTCCTCGAGTTGTCTCTGTACTCCAACTGTGGTACAAATTCAACTCTACTGGCTGATCAGCAGCTGCTACAGTCGCTCCCCCTGCCATAATCGCTGCAATTGCGTTCATTCCAATGATTACACTAGCTATTCTTTTCTTCATGTTCCTTTTCCTCCCTTGTCATTAAATAGTTTTTTAATCCATATATTCCAGCTGAATAAATCCAGCCAAGTGTTCCCCAAATATCGCCCTTATGAATCATTTCCTCATCTATTCCCTGTGGACATATTCCAAATCCTTCTGGCTGCATTCCTATATCTGCGAATCCCATATCATCTTTTGGATACGATAGAATCTGTGCAGTCGCCGTTGCAATCCATTCTGCCATTTCACACATGAACGAATGATTTCTTTCCTGTCCAATCAGATACAATTCCCTGATATGGAACAGCGAATAAATATCTACCACTCCACCGCCCCACACAGAATTAATGGCACCCATTCCTTTTGTTTTAAACCCTTTTTCGCATAATATATTTCCTGACTGCATCGGTGCATTCCAGATATAATTCCATGTCATAAAAATATATGCTGCATTTTCTGCTCCGTTTAAGTATTTTTCTTCCTTTGTCAGGCTATATAAATGCCACAATCCAGCCATCACATACTGTGAAGCTTCTTTATCCACCTGGTTCGGATTGTCCAATGTAGCGCCCTGATAATGCTCTTCTTTTACAATTGCATTACATACATAATCACCACCACGCTTTGCCATGTTCAGGTATTCGCTAAAATCCTCTCCTTCCTGTTCAAGCATCCTGCAAAGATTACAGAGAAATACCAACGGAATTGCGGTAACTGCTTTCTGTCCTTTTTCTCTTTCTGTTGGCTCCATGTCTGGCCGGTCAACTGAATCTGTTCCCGTTCCATCCGGACAATATGCACGGTACCACGAACCATCTTTATTCTGACATTCTTTTAGGAAATCTGCAAATTTTAAACAGGCTTCCTTCCATTTTTTATGAATACGTCCAGCCTTTTTATACCACTGATAGCACTCCAGGCAGTCATTCATTGGTTCGGTCATAGTACGAAGATAATTTCCCTTTTGACTGGTTTTGGAAATATAGTGAAGTTTTGGGGCATCTGGATCTCCAAACGAGTAAAACGGCTGTCCTGTGTTCAAATCAAACAGTGAATATAACCATCCATTTTCTTTCTGGCAATGTTTCAGGAAAAATTCAATAACCTTTTCTCCCCGTTCCAGCCATATACCGCCTTTTTCAGTTGCCATAATATATGCTGCATTGATTTGTCTGCCTGTAAATCCATATTCCAAAATATGTGTATATGAATTATGTGGAATTGTATCATAGCAGGTACTAAAACCAGATGGTCTGGAATCATATCCATATTTGGGATCAAAATGAAAGAAGAATCCCGCGCCATCATTTTCAAATTCTCGGTAGCTTTTTCCAAGTGAATGCATTCTATATTGCCTGGACTCTTCTTTTGTAAATTCCAGATGAATCAACTCTGCATTCTTTTCCCTGGCATCCTGTTCATATGCTTCGTAAAGTGTGTGAGCAAAGCCTTCTCCATATCCCTTTTTTATTTTTATTGTGATTTCTTTTTCAAAATCATCTCCATCCAAAGGGTAAAATGCTGTCGCTGGACTTTCAGATATATTCAAAGCTGAACTTTTATCCGCTTCCTCATATGGCCAGGAAACTTCAAAATCTATTGTGGCCTGTCCTTTTCGATATCCAACTGATACGTTTTGTGTTTTATGAAGGTATCTGCTCTGCCCCTTTTCCCGTACCATCTCTGTCACCATATTAGATTGTGACTGCAGGGAAAAATGTACATATTCCTGTTTCTTTTTTTCATATAATAAAATCATAGGATCCGTCAGTCGATCTTCCATGAATGTCTGATGGTCTGGTACATTGTCTTCTACATCTCTGGTATATACCATGGAAGGAATTACAATCCTGACCGCTTCGTTACCATACTTCATTCCAGGTAAGGTCATCCAAATCCTGATTCCCTGTACTGTTTCTTTTTCTGACCTTTTTCCTTGACAGATTCCCACCATTTTTCTTTTTATTCTGGTTTCTTTTTTACAGCTTTTCCATTCTTCCTGAATTATTATTTTATACCCATCCAGGTCAATTTCCGATGATCCACTATAAGTATGATCATCCAGTTGATTCATTGGAATCTCAAGTGCATATTTTTCTCCGGTCAGTTTTTCTATATATGCCAATTTCGTTATCAAATCAATACCCTGTGCCATACCAGCATCTCGCCTTCCCCGCGGTTATTCCACAAGCAATACGGAATCGCAGTCAACTGTGTTTTTTCTTTTTCAATCTGTAAAGCCCCGTACAGGTTGTCTCCCAACCCCACATTTTTTACTCTGACTCCTGGATAGGAAAGTGTCGGGATCTCTCCCACCAGTCCTTCTGCCGGTGCAGCTTCCTGAATCTTCTGATTAGCTTCCACGCAGACCTGAGAAAGCAGGTTCCCATTGTCCTTTTCTTCCAGGCAATATACAAATGGTCCCTTCATCAGTGCTGCTTTTCCTGCATCTGCTCTGACCAGATCATTTGCTGCCACCCAGTGTGGGTGAATATCCAGATCCAGAACCAGGGTCTGTTCCCCGGCCTTTGCCGTTACCTTCAGATATCCTTTTTCCACCACAGGATCCAGATCTGCTTCACCTGCCCGGATGGTCCAGTTTACGGCATAACCCGGGATTCGTATTTTCAGTTTTGTATCAGCCTCGCTCCTGATACTGATCTTTACTTTTCCATCCTGCATCAAGGTGGAATCCATACGAAGTTCCACGTTATGCCCCCCTGCTTCTGTTTGCACTTCAGAAGATATAAACTGATGGATCACCAGTTCTTCCCCATCTCTGGCATAGATGTACTGTCCCAGAGATGCCAGTGTCCTCGCCACATTTGGTGGACAACAGGCAATGGAGAACCACTTTTGCCGAATCGGCTTGACATGATTCATATATGTATGTGCAGTACAGAACTCTGGTACCACTTCCAGTGGATTTACGTAAAAATATCGGTCACCTTCGATATTGATGCCTGCCAGTACGGTATTATATAATGCCAGTTCTACGCTGTCATAATAGAATGCCTCTCCGGTCACCGCTGACATCCTCTGACCAAACATCATCAGTCCAATGGATGCACAGGTTTCGGAATAATTGGTTGCATTCGGCAGATCATAATCTGTGGTAAACCGTTCCCTGAATCCACTGGATCCAATTCCTCCGGTAATATACATCTGCTTCTGCGTCATGTTATCCCAGATCCGCCTGCAGGCCTGGAGCATTGCTTCGTCTTCATATTCACCTGCCAGGTCTGCCATCGCAGCACACATATACATATCTCTTACAGAATGTCCTTCTGCCTTTGTCTGCTGTACCGGTGGAATATCAGCCTGGGAATAAGCCAGATCATAATCCTGAAAATCCGGGAAGAATTCAAATCCGCCCCGCTCCGCTACTTCCTGTTCAAAATAACTTGGACAGCTTCCTCTTTCTTCAATAAAGTATCTGGCAGTTTCCAGATATCTTCTCTCACCAGTCACCCGATAGAGCTTCACCAGTGCCAGCTCAATCTCCTGATGTCCCGGATAACCTCTCTTCTGCCCTTCTCCTCTGCCAAATACCTGACCGATCAGGTCTGCATTCTTTCTGGCAATATCCAGAAACTTTGTCTTTCCGGTTGCTTCGTAGTAAGCTACCGCAGCTTCAATCATATGTCCTGCTGTGTAAAGTTCATGTCCTTCCATCAGGTTCTTCCACTTTCTATGCGGTGCATTCACCGTAAAATAAGTGTTCAGATAACCATCTGGTTCCTGTGCCCTGCCGATCAGATCAATCACTTCATCTGCAAGTGGCTCGTATTCCAGTCCCTGCCCTGCTGCAATGGTGTAGGCCACAGATTCCAGCCACTTGTAAAGGTCAGTATCCTGGAATACTACACCCTTTCTTTCTCCGGTGAGTTCTCCTGCAGCAACGCGAAAATTCTGAATGCAGTAAGTCTTCTCTGAATCTTCCAGCTGGTCATTCAGTATCTTCCACTGATGTGGAATAACCTTTTCGCTGACTCGCTTTACATAAGATCCAAACAGGCTATCTGTAATGCGAATATCCTTCCATCTGATTTTTTCTCTTTCCTGTCTCATGATCCCCTCCGCCGTGTTATGGTAGATTGTTAAACGATTTAATCATTGTATTTTCTATGTTTTTTGAATGATAAAATCATTTTTTTTTCATTATTTCTTTCTTTTAGTTAATCGTTTTACCTATCCATGCACTGATCATATCACTTTTTCTCTCTAATGTAAATCTCTTTTATATATTTCGTCTTTTATAACAGTTTTCTTATTATCTTTCTATGCACTTTTCACAAATCTAATCGTTTTTCCTTTTGTTTGCTTTCATCCAACATTCCTGTTCACTCCATACAAGGCTGCATGATTCTCAATGCACAGAAATCTTGACGCTATCCGATTCAGAATTTATAATGAACCTGATACTAAAATCAAACGTCAGAAAGGGAGTGTGTTTCCTTATGGAATATACGAAGGTTTTTGATTACCGTTGTCCGACCGATGCTTCAAAGGTAAAGCATACTGTCACCTTCACGAAAGGCAGCTGCAGCCGATATCCGGAGGATATCATGACCAACTTTGTCTGCAGCCGCAATTCTGCCTGCAGCAAATGCGCCGAGAATTATCGAGACTAACGACCATACCAGTATCCGATCATTTACAACTATCATCTATACAAGGATCTTATATGCCAGAACAAAAGAAAAAAACATCAGGCACTTCTGCCAGTAATAATTCGAAAACGAATACCCGCCGCAGCACCCGAAAATCAGCCGATGCTGCAACAGATGCCGGCAGCTCAAAGAAACGCCAACGCTCCGGCAGCCAATCATCTGCTTCCCACAGGAAACGCTCCCAGCTTTCCCGGGCGCAGGAAGTCAAACGCCTGAAGATATTGATCGCTGCTGTCACTGCTGCCGTCCTGATCGTCGGCGGTCTGCTGATACACCGTCTTCTCTTTCCCATCAACAAAGGGTCTCTGAACGGTGTCAGTGACGAGGTTCTACAATACCAGGCTTCCATGGAAAAAGCCTGCAAGGCTGCAGGCATTTCTCAGTTTTCCACTGTTATGCTGGCTATGATGCAACAGGAAAGTTCCGGTCTGGGTACGGATGTTTTACAGTGTTCCGAATGTCCGTTTAATACGGAATATGACAACAGTCCAAATGCTATCACCGATCCAGAATATTCTATTCAGGTGGGTGCTGAATATTTTGCCTACTGTCTGAAGGAAGCCGGATGTAAAAGAATAAAAAATACAGAGCGGTTAAAAATCGCTCTGCAAGATTATAATTTTGGTAACAGCTATGCAGCCTGGGTTCTGGAAAATTACGGAAGCTATACCGTAGAAAATGCCACAGAATTCTCCCTGATGATGCAGGAAGCTCTGGGATGGAGCAGCTACGGAGATCCGGAATATGTAGAGCATGTGCTGCGCTATTATGTCGAGCCCTGATCTCAGAAGTCAAAGAAAAAGTCCATGACCTTCGGCCATGGACTTCTTTTTCTATTTCAGTCTACGCAAAGCCATCACTGCATCATCGATATATGGATTCACAGCCTGGGCGAAGCTTCCATCTGCCATCCGTGCAAATTCCGGATCAATTGGCATCTTGCCAAGCACCTGCGTTCCAAGTTCTTTTGCAATCTCATCAATATGGCTTTCTCCAAAAACAGAGATCTTCTTTCCACAATCCGGACAGGCAGATAGCTGTAGTTCTCCACAATTCCCAGTACCGGAATATTCATAGTTACCGCCATATTATAGGCTTTCTTCACGATCATGCGTACCAGATCCTGAGGCGAAGATACAATCACAATTCCTTCTACAGGAAGAGACTGGAATACTGTCAACGGAACATCACCGGTTCCTGGAGGCATATCCACCAGAAGATAATCCAGTTCGCCCCAGATTACATCACTCCAGAACTGTTTGACCATTCCCGCAATCACCGGTCCTCTCCAGATAACTGGAGATTCCTCATTTGGCATTAACAGATTGATAGAAATCACTTTGATATCATTGTCTGTGATAGCCGGATAAATTCCCTGGTCATCTGCCACCGCACGCTGATGCAGCCCATACATTTTCGGAATGGATGGGCCGGTGATATCTGCATCCATAATGCCGACACGATATCCCCTGGACGCCAGCTGATTGGCCAGAGACGCAGTCACCATAGATTTACCAACGCCACCTTTTCCACTGACTACACCAATTACATGTTTTATATCTGAAAATGCATTCATATCCACCAGGAAACTCTGTGGATTCTGTTTACTTGGACATCCCTCACAACTTGATTTTGAGCAGCTGGATGCACTGCTGCATGTTGAATTCTCTGCCATATTATCCCTCACTTTATTATTTTATGATAAATAAGGGGACGAAACCTTCTCCGTCCCCCGACTTTCTTTATTTTATGCCATTTTTTCTGTTATTACAAGTCATTTCCGTGTACTATCTGAGATACCAGCCCTGAGAAACAATAAATACTGTCATACCAACTCTTCCATATTCCAACACATCTGCACAGGTCAGACTCTCTTCATGCTGATCTGTATACGTCAGGTTTTTCTCTGCTCCAGGCGCTGTATTTTTTCTTTCTGGCACATATTTCAAAGCTTTCACTGCACTTTCTGCTGTGCGATAAGCGGTTGTTTTCGTTTCTGCTTCACCTTCTACAGTCTTTTCTGTTTCCAAAGATCTGTTTTCCAGTTCTTCCTGATTTTCATTTTCCTCATGGACAACCGTTCCATGTGCTACCGTAAAGTTTTCTTTTCCGGCATCACGAGCGGTGTTTTCTTTCCGTCCACCCAATCGATTTGTGCCTGTCATATGTGCACTCATCCACTTCAGTGCCTCGGTTATATCGGATGCTTCGATAATATTTGAAGCACCTGCGCTGCTTCCCGATGAACTGGAGGCTTTCGATGTCTCATCTGTGATCTTCTCCGGCCACAGACCGGCCATTTCCATCATACTGCCGCCTTCTTCTGCCGTCATTTCCTGCATGGTGATCTCTGCAGTTCCAGTCACTTTCTCATATCCAGCTTCCTCTGGCACAAAGGTCCATTCCAAGATTCGTTTATCACCAGCCACACCTGTCAGTTCCATATCTTCATCCAAAACACGATCCTTTCCAGGCTTTCTCCATTCCACTTTTCCTCTTACCTGACTGCCATCTTCGTCCGTTGCATATTCTGGAACCACAATCGCACCAAAGCATTTTCCGATCTCCAGTTTCTGATCTTCCACCTGATATGTCAGTTTCCGCAGATTCTCTGCTTCCTCGCCTTCTGTCTGATTTTCAGAATCTGCTTCTGTCTCGGCTTGTGTGTCGATTTCTGTCTCCTCAGCAACCTCCGTTGCCAAAACACGTTCTTCTGCTGCCGGATTGACATTTGCCATTTTGATCTCAGCTGACTGATCCAGAACCTGTTCTTCCTCTGCACCTGTTCCTGATGTCACTTCCGCGGAAGAGGCTTCTACATCCGATTCCATTTCGGTATCTTCCATTCCATCAGAACCAGGAAGTTCTGTTTCTTCCAGAACGGTTTCCGTATTCTGCACCCGTGCCCTGACACCTGTGCAGCCATTCAGTAGTACACAACAGCTGCATATACCTAACAGCTTTATCAGTCTTTCTGCTTTCATAAAACGAATCCTCCCGCTTCTTTTTATTTATTATTTTAATCATCCATGCTCGTTTTTTCTTATTTTTAGTCAGATTAAGGCTGAATCCAATATCTGTTTTCAGACATAGATTCAGCCTTTTTATATTTCCTATTCTTCCCGTTCTGTCAGATCTTTTTTCCGGTTAAAAATGTCATATACACATGGAATGACAAACAAGGTCATCAGCGTACCATAGATCAGGCCACCAATTGTTACAATCGCCATTGGCTGCACCATATCTGCCCCCATACCATTTCCGGCTGCCATTGTACACAATCCCAGAATGGTCGTCAGTGCTGTCATGATAACCGGCCGCAGCCTGGAACGTCCAGCCTCCACAATGGCAGGTTTCTTTTCCATTCCGCCTCTTCGCAGCTGGTTAATATAATCCACCAGAACAATACCATTGTTTACAATAATACCTGCCAGCATAACAAAGCCGATCATGGCAATGACACTGACTGGCTTATCGGTCAGATATAATGCCAGGAATCCACCGGTAAAGGCCAATGGAATCGTAAAGATAATGACAAACGGTGACAACAGGGACTGGAACTGGGCCACCATGATCAGATACATGAATACAATTGCCAGAATCAGCATTTTGACTACCTGCCCCATTGCCTCATTGATGGTCTCATCTTCTCCCTGCATGGATACACTATATCCCTTCGGCACCTTATATTCTGCCAGCTTCTTTTCTGCTTCTGCGGAAACCAGTCCAATATTATAGCCATCTTCCAGCTCTGCCGTTGCACTGACGTAACGGTTCTGTGCATCACGCTTAATGGAAGAAAATCCTTCTGTATCTACGAATTCCACCAGGTCAGATAATGGAATGTCTTCTTTTTTCTGATCCGCATTGGTTCCTTCTATTGTCAGTTCTTTTATTTTATCTCTGGTCAGTGTCTCATCTGCATCACTGATTACCAGGACGTCATAATCAGACGACTCGGTACTTAACGTTGTGGCACTGCTTGCTTCTGCCAGCTTCTGCTGGAGGAACTGATAGATCTGTGCGGTGGTCAGCTGATAGCTCATGGCTTTATTTTTGTCCACCACCAGGCGCATTTCCACCGTCTTTTCTTCAATACCATCTGATACATTTTTCGTTCCATCCACAGAAGAAAGAATCTCTGCCACATCTCCTGCGATCTGTTTTAAGGTATCCAGTTCCCTGCCTTTGATCATGACGCTGATACCAGAACCACCCAGGGATGACATATCCATATTCGAAGTCTGTACATTTATTTCACAGTCCAGATCCTTTGTTTTCTCCATAATCTGGCTAGCCACTTCCGCATCACTCTGCTTCTTATTCTCTTTCAGCATAATGTACATAGAAACTTCCCGGTTATTTCCCGATCCAGATCCCATCATACTCATCATACTGTTTCCGGATACCATGGCGCCCACATCTTCCACATCCTCAATCGTGCGAATGCGCTCAATTGCCTCATCGGACACTTTTGATGTGTCGGCCAGTGAACTGCCCTCCGGTGCTGTCAGGGTAGCAGACATCTGTGTACTTTCCATGTCACCCATAAATTCGGTTCCCCTGGAAACTGTCAGCTTGGCAGACAATACCAGGATTCCTGCTGCCAGGAGAATAACCAGAGGCTTCACCTTCAAAGCCCCTTTCAATGTCCATGCATAAGCATTTTGAATTTTATCAAAAATACGGTGTTTCTTATCCGTTCCTTTTTTCAGAAGCCCCGCCGCCATAGCCGGCACCAGTGTCAGTGCTACGACCAGACTGGCTATCAGTGAATATGCAATGGTAAGTCCCATATCCACAAACAGCTGTCTTGTGATTCCTTCTGTAAACAAAATCGGTGCAAATACACATATGGTTGTCAGGGTAGATGCCACAATCGCGCCTGCCACCTGGCTTGCGCCCTCTACAGCTGCTTTTTTCACGGAATATCCTTCGCTTCGCAGACGATAGATATTCTCAATTACTACAATGGAGTTGTCTACCAGCATACCGATTCCCAGTGCCAGACCGGACAGGGAAATAATATTCAGAGTAATATGACTGAAATACATACAAACAATCGCCGTCATAATACTGATTGGGATAGAGCATGCAATCACCAGCGTCGGTCGAAAGCTTCCAGGAATATCAGCAGTACCAGGATTGCAAGCACTGCTCCGGATAGCATATTCTGGATGACAGAATCTACTACCATATCAATGTAGACACCCTGATCCATCATCTTGATAAAACGAATATCTCCGTTGTTTTCTTCCAGTTCTGCGAACTTGTCTTTGATCTTATTCGACACCGTTCCAGTGGAATAGCCTGACTGCTTCTGCATCGTCAGCATCACACCCAGATGGTCATTGACCGTTGCATAGATCTCATTACTGTTATCCGTCATCACCACATCTGCCACATCAGAAAGCGTAATCGGATCCAGGTCATCCATATGCAGATCCAGCACCACGAGATCATTCATGTCTTCCATACTGCTGAATTTGTTTCCTACTCGCACCAGGAAATCAATGCCATCTTCTGTCACATAGCCTGCCGGCATCATAAAGTTCTGGGCTGCCAGGATATTCCTGATCAGATCTGTAGTTACCAGTTCCGTCACATCTGCCTGATCATAGGCAGATTCCTTCTGCTCCTCGATCTGATCCAGTGCTGCTTCAATCTGCTGCTTTCCGGACTGCAGCTGGGCTTTTCCCACTGCCATCTCAATGGTGGCATCGATCTTGGCCCCGTCTATCTTACTCTGCGCACCGGACAGCTGGCTCTGTCCATCGGTCATCTTTTTCTGAGCTGCTGCCAGCTGTTCTTTTGCCGCATTTAGCTGGGCTCTGCCCTCTGTAATCTGGGATTTGCCCTGTGCAACAGCGTCTTTTCCCTTCTGAATGGTCTCCATCTGTTCCGGAGTCTTGTCAATCTGATCCTGAATTGTTGCAATACCATCTGAAAGCTGCTTATCAGTATCCTGCAAGGTTGCCTTTACACTGGAAATATTGGTCTCCAGCTCGTCACCAGACAATGTAATATCGATTCCAAGGGCAATCAGCTGATTTCTCTGTTCCACCAGCTGATCGTACTGTGCTTTGACCGCTTCCATGCTCTGAGCCATCTGACTGGCATCCCCTGCCAGCCCTCCATAATCCGGCACATTCACACTTCCTGATTCATCCAGAATCTGTTCCGCACCGGTACTCTGACTGCTTCCCAGCCCCGCCAGCACTTCTCCATCTGCAATCTCTGGCTGGGTATCCACCGAATCTGGCATCTGCACATCTGCCTCCTGTGCGCTGTCCTGAGCTGCCTTCGTCAGATTCTGCTGATTTTCGATCAGACCCGCTGTCTCATCCTGTGTCTGATCTGCTTCTGTCACTTCTGTATCTGAAGCATCTTCCTGGATCTGACCAAGCCCCAGCACCTGCTCCAATTGTGCAATCGCCTGATTCAACTGTTCTACCTGTCCGGCAGTCAGAGTGCTTACCGCTGCCAGTGCCTGATCTATGGAATCTTTCTGCGTCTCCAATGCTATCTTCTGAGCCGGAAGTGCCAGAAGTGCTTTTTCTCCGTCTTCCAGCTGTTTTTCCTGATTGTTTAATTCTGTTTCCGATTTATCCAGTTCACTTAAAGCAGACTCTACCTCTTTCTGTTTCTCACTTAACTGGACACTTCCTGTAATCATCTGAGTGGAACCGGAACTGATCTTCTCCTGTGCTTTTCCTGTCTGCTCTTTCAGCTGTTCCTGTCCGCTCTTTAAAGCGCTTTCCCCGCTCTCCAGCTTCGCCTTGTTTTCGTCCAGCTCTGCCTGTGCATCATCGAACTTCTTATCCAGTGCTTTACGGACTTTTTGATTGACTTCTTTGATTTTGTCCTCTCTAAGGACAACCTGCACCTGTTCCTCAATGGTTCCGGTGGAAGAAACAGAAGCTACACCCTCTATGCTTTCCAGCTCCGGCAGGATATTATTTTCCACCAGATCAGTCAATTCACTCTGACTCAGGTCGCCGCCTTCCAATGCTGCCACCATAACCGGCATCATATCCGGATTCAGCTTCATAATAATCGGATTGCCCACCGAATCACTCCAGGTTCCCTCGATCTGGTTCAGCTTCTCCCGCATATCTACCGTAATGGAATCCATATCTGCTGTCTGAGCAAATTCCAGGACCACCATAGACAGATTCTCTGCGGATGTAGAACTGATATTTTCAATATTACTGATGGTTGCCATCGCCTGTTCCACTGGTCTGGTTACCGTACTCTCTACTTCCTCCGGACTTGCCCCGATGTAAGTGGTATACACAATCGCATACGGCAGATTCATATCCGGCAGGAGATCTGTCTGCATGCTGGTAAAAGATACATAACCAAGCACCAGAACCAGTACCACTCCCACCAGAACGGTATACGGCTTCTTTACACTAAACTTCGATATCATCTTTGCCTCCCCTGTTGTCTTTTTCTCCCTCATTTACACTGTCACAGCAATCTATCTGTGGCATAATCTCATTGATCCGCTTCAGTATATGCAGCATCTGCTTTGCATCCTCTTCTCCCAGCTGTTCCATCAGCCTGGTCACCATGCAAAGCGACATCTTCTGCCACTGTTTTGCCTGTTCTTCTCCTTTTCCAGTCAGTTCTACCCGTATTTTTCTTCGATCTTTCTCCTCTGCCTTTCGAACGATCATCCCCTTGCGTTCCAGATTATTCAGAGCTGCCGCCACACGCGCAGAGCTGGTCTTCATTGCTTTTCCCAGTTCCCCCGGCGTCGCAGTATCCTGTTTTTTCCAGAGATACATCAGCAGGAACGCTTCTCCCTTCATCGAACTGCTGATCTCTCTGCTGCGATGATATCGTCCCAGTCTAAAAAAATCTTCTAAAAATTCACGTGCCAGTTCTTCAAAATCCATGTTTTTTCCTCTTGTCCCTCATATTGTTATCTAATAGTATTAGCATTTTAGCCCAGTCCTTATTAAAGTGTCAAGGGAATTGCCAAAAATCTGTTGCCAAATTTACGGTTTTCTTATATGATGGTCAGGAGTCTGTTGTAAAACACCTGTATTTAAGGAGATTTTTATGATTTTAGAGGTAAAGAATCTGAGCCACGGTTTTGGTGACCGTGCGATTTTTGAAAATGTATCTTTCCGGCTCTTAAAAGGAGAACACATTGGACTGATCGGTGCCAACGGAGAAGGAAAGTCTACCTTTATGAATATTATTACCGGGCATCTGATGCCAGATGAAGGAACGGTAGAGTGGGCGAAAAATGTCCGTGTGGGATATCTGGACCAGCATGCCGTTCTGGAAAAGGGCATGACTATCCGGAACGTTCTGAAGTCTGCTTTTTCTTATCTTTTTGATATGGAAACCGACATGAACCGGATGTTCGAGCAGATGGGAGAAGCCTCCCCTGAAGAAATGGAAAAGCTGCTGGAAGAGACCGGTACCATTCAGGAGCTTCTGGAGCATCACGATTTTTATATGATTGATGCAAAGGTAGAAGAGATCGGCCGTGCCCTCGGTCTGGTGGATATCGGGCTGGATCGGGATGTTACGGATCTGTCCGGCGGTCAGCGTACCAAAGTACTGATGGGAAAACTGCTTCTGGAAAAACCAGATATTCTGCTTCTGGATGAGCCGACCAACTACCTGGATGAACAGCATATCGAATGGCTGAAGCGCTATCTGAATGATTACGAGAATGCATTTATTCTGATCTCACATGACATTCCGTTCCTGAACAGTGTCATCAACCTGATCTATCATATGGAAAATAAATCTCTGGACCGTTATCCGGGAGACTATGACAAATTCCAGGAAGTCTATGCTATGAAAAAAGCGCAGCTGGAGGCTGCCTACAACCGCCAGCAGCAGGAAATCCGTGACCTGAAGGACTTCGTAGCCCGCAATAAGGCCAGTGTGGCCACCCGTAACATGGCCATGTCCCGTCAGAAAAAGCTGGATAAAATGGATGTGATCGAACTGGCCAAAGAAAAGCCGAAGCCAGAGTTCCATTTTCAGGCAGCCCGTGCTTCCGGAAAAATGATTTTCGAGACAAAAGATCTGGTGATCGGGTACGATGATCCTCTGACCCGTCCGTTGAATATCTCCATGGAACGTGGCGAGCGGATTGCACTGGTGGGTGCCAACGGAATTGGTAAGACGACTCTGTTGAAGAGTATACTTGGTCTGATCAAACCATTCTCCGGTTCAGTTACACTGGGCGACTATCAGTATATCGGATACTTTGAACAGGAAACCCCGGCAGGAAATACTACTACCTGCATTGAAGAGATCTGGCAGGAATTCCCTGCTTTTAATCAGTTTGAAGTGCGCTCTGCTCTGGCCAAATGTGGTCTGACTACCGAACACATTGAAAGTCAGGTACGTGTACTTTCCGGTGGCGAGCAGGCCAAGGTTCGGCTATGCAAGATTCTGAATAAACCAACCAACATCCTCCTTCTGGACGAGCCAACCAACCATCTGGATATAGATGCCAAGGAGGAGCTGAAACGCGCCCTGAAAGAATACAAGGGCAGTATTCTTCTCATCTGTCATGAACCAGAATTCTATCAGGATGTGGTGACAAAAGTATGGAACTGCCAGGAATGGAGTACGAAACTGTAACAGAACAAAAAAAGATCCGTGGAGACATCACATTCCTCTCCAAGGATCTTTTTTACTTATCTGGCACGATCTTCATCATAGCAATAATCATACAACAGTCTTTCCCCAACGCTTCTTACTCTGACATGCTCCAACCCTGGATAGTCTATCTGCTTCGTCTGTCCAATCTGGGGATTATCCTGTATCTTTTCTGTAAGCTCCAGTACTTCTCTGACATAGTGATAAGTAAGTATCTCCTGCTCCCCATCTTCTGCCAAACTGTCTTTCGATACCCCATTTCCATCCGCGACTATCTGCTGTGCATGTCCCGGATAGATCTTGACTTCTATTCCAGTCCTCGCTTTCTCGTTTTCCAGAAATACCAGCAGCCTTCGTACCTGCATTTCATACTCAGAAAGTGGTCTGCATTCCGGAAGCTGCATCCACAATACTCCTGCGCCAATAGCATCTGAAGTAAGCAGAGTATTCCACTCTGGCACCCAAACCAAAAGTGATCCGGGTGTATGGCCCGGCATCTTTACGATCTGCACAGTGATACTGCCAAGATCCATTCTTCCGCCTGCCTGCCCGGGCACCAACTCTCCTGAATCTGTGAAACTGTCACACATTTTTTCTGTAAGAAATGTGATTTGTGGCTTTCTGTCTTTGTATTTTTCAGCAAGCATCAGCCAGTCTTTCTCCGACAAATACACCACACATCCTGCCTCCAGAAACTCTTCCATTCCTTTTCCGGCATGATCTTCGTGTCCGTGAGTCATCAACATCTCCAGCTTTTTAGCCCTGTTTTGGGGTGTATAGTCTTCATACTCTGTCCGTAAAACCTTTTCTGCCTCTGCCAGCAATCCTTCTGCCAGCCACAGTCCATCTATCATCAGCGCCTTTTCTGTTCCACAGATCAGATAGGCGTGCACCTGATTCGGTCCGCCATATTCCTCAAAACGATAAAAATGATCTTTTAATTTCTTTGTCAAGATTCTTATCATACCAGTTCTCCATACTCCAGATTATGTATCTCTATATACTGATCACTATCTTTCCCATTGGATGATCCATATACTCCGGCCACACATCCTGTGAATCCGCCTGCCACTTCTGTGGATAAATGTCTGGTGTCTACGTAATCGCCTGCTTTTCTCCATCCGTTTTGGGTCATCATTTCAAAAGATACCTGCAGATAGGTTACTTCCATACGAAGCCGCACCACATATCGGCCTTTTACCCCCGTAAAATCCTTCTCTGATACGGATTCCAGAGGCAATTCCAATTCTCTTGTTTGTACATCCTTTCCCGTCTGGAAGCAATTCATTTTCAAAGTATTTTGATTTTCTTCTAAATACAGTTCGAGCCTGATCTGATTCTCTTCATTCTGCAGATAAGCTAATCCCACACATTCGTGAGGCTTCAGATCTGTCGGTATCTCCATTGTTGTCTCCAAATAAAACTGGTCATGTTGCTGGCGAAGCGCCACAAATGCGGTTTCTTTTCGTTCTGATAAGGTTCCCGGCATCAGCCACATACGTAAGGTTCCATCCAGCATCTGCATTTTTCCTGGATTTCTCAGTCTCAGCAAATCCGGTTCCCAGTGATCTTTCTGAAAACCATACTTCTTTTTCACATTTTTCTCCGGCTCCGGCACTTCCAGATGTCCTATTCCCGGATTTACCACCGGCCATCCATCCTCCCAGACCACCTTAGCCAGAAAAGTTTCCCGGCCTTTCAATGTGTAACCATCCTTCGGACGGCAGGCAAGCAATACCATATACCAGTTTCCCTGATGATCTTCCACCAGATCTCCGTGTCCCACACAAGTCACCGGATAATGCTTCCCCAGATGACGATGGGTAAAAATCGGATTATCCGGGCAGCCCTCGTATGGACCGGTAAGCTGGCGGCTTCGTGCCGCAGCAATACAATGATGCTGTTCCGTCCCACTTTCTGCATAAAGCAGATAATACCATCCATCTTTTCTATAGAGATGTGGTCCTTCCGGCCAGATGGAATGCTCCATAAAGCCATACCAGATCGGTACCGCCTCTCCTTCCAGTTTCTTCGTCTCCAGGTTCAGTCTCTGCATCCAGATCTCATTATCTCCGAAATAGGATCCGCCGCCTGTCCGTTCTCTGGTTCCAATATAATAGCAGGTTCCATCATCCTCAAAAAACAGACTTGGATCAATCCCCTCTGCATCCAGCATGTAAGGGTCCGACCATGGTCCCTCCGGCTGTTCTGCTGTCACCAGGAAATTCCCACAGCCCCCTACATTGGTGCTCACCAGATAATATCTTCCATCATGATACCGGATCGTCGGTGCATAGATCCCCTGTGAATGCGCACATTCTCTCAGCTGCAGCTGAGACGGACGCTCCAGTACATTTCCAATCTGTTTCCAGTTCTGGAGATCTGTACTGCTCCATATCGGTATTCCCGGATAAAAGGCAAAAGTGGAATTCACCAGATAATATCGGCTCCCACCTTGCAGATGGAAGGATCCGGATAGAACCCTTCCAGTATTGGATTTTTCCAAATCTTCATATCATAGTTTCCTCACATAATCCATGCGAATCGGCCGTTTTCCGGTCAGTTCCACACTTTTCTCATCCGGCTGGCTGCATCCTGCATACAGAGCAAATCTTCCTGTTACAGCTTTTCGTTCCCCACTTTCTGTTACGATCGTAAATGCCCTGGCTGCCACTGGAACAGTCACTTCTTTTTCTTCTCCGCCTTCCAGATGTACCCGGATAAATCCACAAAGCTGCGGGTGCGGGATGGTATTTTCTTTTTCCAGATACTGCACATAGATCTGCAGCACTTCATCTGTAGCTGTTCGGTCACGATTTTTCACAATTGCTTTTACAGACAGTTCTGTGATATCGTCCCCGCTTCCTTCTATACAGATATTTGCTTCTTCTACCTGCACATCCCCATAAGTCAGACCATATCCAAATGGATACTGGGCTTTTTCTGTCATATAACGATAAGTTCTGCCTTTCATACTATAATCCGTGAACTCTGGCAGTTCTTCCAGCGTCTCATAGAAAGTAACCGGCAGCTTACCTGACGGAGACACCTCACCAAACAGCACCCTTGCTGCTGCCACACCGCCCTGGGAGCCTGGATACCACAGATCCAGTATGGCATCAAAATGCTCTCTGGCAAAACTTAAATCGATATCGCTTCCTGCCATCAGACACAGCACAACCGGTTTGCCCGATTCTGCCATTGCTTCCATCAGATCTCTTTGCACCTCCGGAAGAAGCAAGGACTCTTTATCCCCTGATGCATAACTGTTGCCGGTATCCCCTTCTTCTCCTTCCAGTGTCTCATCCAATCCTACACACAAAATCACCACATCACTGTGCTTCGCTACTTCCTTTGCCTCTGCCAGACGATCCAGTGTCAATGCCAGATGCTCCGTCCGGTCACGGAACAGATCACATCCCACACTGGTCAGCACCCGTACATCTTCCCCTGCATAATCCTGTATTCCTTCCTGGATCGTCACATATCTGGAAGCCGTACCATGGTAATTTCCTGCCAGTGCTGCCCGGCTGTCTGCATTTGGTCCAATGATGCCGATGGTATGCAGCTTTTCTTTTTGTAATGGCAGAATTCCATTATTTTTTAATAACACAAAGCTTTCTTCTGCCGCTTTTTGCGACAACGCCAGATGCTCTCTTGATTCAATCTCATAATAAGAAATCTGATCATATTCCGATCCGTCAAACAGGCCAAGTAAGAATCGTGTAGTATACAGACGAACGGCCGATTCGGTAATCGTCTCTTCCGTCACCAGTCCATCCTGTACAGCCTTCAATATGTGAAGGTAGGTATTCCCGCAATTCAGATCGCAACCACGGTTGATCGCCAGCGCTGCTGACTCAGCCGGGGTATTGGTTACCATATGGCTTTCATGAAAGTCTTTGATGGCCCAGCAGTCTGAAACAAAATGTCCCTGAAATCCCCAGTCCGTGCGAAGCTTTTTCATAAGTGCACGATGGGCACAGCATGGATCTCCATTAGTACGGTTATATGCCCCCATTACCGCTTCTACCCCGGCTTCTTTGACCAGAGCCTCAAAAGCCGGAAGATAAGTCTCTTCCATATCCTTTTCACTGGCTATTGCATCGAATTCATGGCGAATCGCTTCCGGTCCGGAATGCACTGCAAAATGCTTGGCGCAGGCTGCTGCTTTCATCGTTTCTCCGTTCCCCTGCATTGCTTTTACAAAGGCGACTCCCAGACGGCTGGTCAGATACGGATCTTCCCCGTATGTTTCATGTCCGCGTCCCCATCTTGGATCCCGGAAAATATTCACATTTGGTGACCAGAATGTGAGTCCCTTGTAGATATCACGGTCATTTTCCGCCGAATAAGCGTTGTATTTGGCACGTCCTTCCACCGCTACCGTATCAGCCATTGCTCCTGCCAGCTCCGTGTCAAAAGTAGCTGCCATCCCAATGGCCTGCGGGAACATGGTTGCCTGACCCGCTCTTGCCACGCCATGAAGTCCCTCATTCCACCAGTTATAGGCCGGTATTCCCAGTCGCGGAATCGCAGGAGCATCATAGCGAAGCTGGCCGGCTTTTTCCTCCAGCGTCATCTGTCCCACCAGTGCTTCTGCTCTTTTTCTTGCTTCTTCTCTGTTCATCTGCTTCTCCTTTATCCCTTTACCGCGCCTGCGGTCAGGCCTTCTACGATCTGATTACTGAACATACAGTACACGACAACCGTTGGTGCAATGGCAATGATGATTGCCGCAAACATCTGTACATAATTGGTTGCATATGGTCCTACAAAGTAAGTCAGTGTAACCGGAAGAGTCTTCTTCATCGGATCTGAGATAAATACCATCGCCAAAAGCAGTTCATTCCAGTTACCTACAAATGTCATCAGTCCAGATACAAAAAATCCGGTACGGGCCAGTGGAAATGCGATCTTAAAGAAAAATCCATAGATACCACATCCGTCAATCGCTGCAGATTCAAATAATTCTCCAGGCATACTTTTAAAGAATCCTGTCATCAGGAAAATCGTCATTGGCAGGGAAAAAGTGATATATGGTATCATCAGACCAAACCGGCTGTTGGTCAGTCCCAGATGAGCAAATCGTACGAACAGTGGGATCAGAATACAGTGTACCGGTACCATCATACCAATCAGGAAAAAGGTATGTGCTGCTTCTGATAATTTCCATTTCATTCTGGCAATGGCAAAGGCTGCCATGGACCCGAAGAACAGGCTGACTACCAGGCTGACACCACAGACCAGTGCCGAGTTCACAAGTGCTGCCCCCAGCTTTCCCATACTCCATGCCTGTGCATAGTTCTCAGGATGCAATACCTTCGGCAGTCCAAATGGATCCGCCATGACTCCGGCATTATCTTTTAAGGATACACACAGCATCCATAAAAGTGGCGCAACGTAAATCACAACCAGAAGTGCCAGAACAATATAAATGATTACAACAACCGGAGATAGCGGTTTTTTCTTTGCTGTAGCTTTCATTCTCCCAACCTCCTAGCTTTCATAATTTTCTACTTTGATAACGCGCTTGATCAGCAGTGTCACGAGCAGACACATCACCAGCAGTACCACAGAAATTGCGCTGGCATAACCATATTTGAAGTAGTTAAACCCTTCTGCGTACAATTCTGTAGCAAGTACTTCGGTACGATGGTTTGGTCCTCCCTGTGTCATATTGTAAATCAGATCAAAGAACTTTAGCGATCCGATACAGTTCAGAGACAGGGATGTGATCATCATCGGCTTGATCAACGGCAGTGTAATATAACGGAAAGACTTGGCCTTTGATGCTCCGTCTATGTAGGATGCCTCATAAATATCTCTGGAGATGCCAGTAATCTGTGCCATATACAGCATCATATTCTGTCCTGCATATTGCCACAATGCTACAAACGCAATCACCCACATCGGCAGGATAATGAATCCTTTGGTATCCATCAGCCATAACGGGCCCTGAATACCAAACTTTGCCAGAAGGGCATTGATACCGATCTTTGGATTAAATAAGAATGCCCATAACAGTCCCAGCGCTGCGGATGACAATACACATGCAGATAATATATATTCTTAAAAAAGTTCCTGCCCTTTGGAATATTCGTAAGGAATACCGCCAGTCCCAGACCCACGATCTGCTGGCTGACTGCAGAAAACAGCATGAAAAAGACAGAGTTTTTCAATGCAAAACGGAATGTAGAATCTTTGAAAAATAATTTTTTATAATTGGCAAGGCCAACAAACTTCGGCGGCGTAAGTGCTGCATAGTCACATAGTGAATAATACAGCATCTGACAGATCGGTATCACAAGTACCAGAACAAACATCAGAAGTGCCGGTGCTATAAAGATGAAAATGGCTTTTTTGTCTTTTAAAATCTTATCCATAACATCCTCCTCGTAGTTTTATGTTTCTCAGATGATAGAAAAGGCTGCTGCGGAACATGCCTTTTTGTTCCGCAGCAGCCATGTGCCTTCAGATTATCATTTATTCCCAAACATTGTCTTCATAGAATGTCTGAACAGTCTGGAATGCTTCTTCTGGTGTCTGGTTGCCAAGGAAGATGTCAACCATTGCATTGTCGAAGCAGTCGCCAGCTTCTACAGAAGCCAGAGATTCGTTGTAGAATCCAAATGTACCTGTTGCATTAGCCAGAATGTCTGTGACATATTTCAGCTGTGCAGGTGCTGCATCATAGTCGATGTCGATATCTTTGATGATCGGAATCTTTCCACCAACTTCTGCGGTGTACTTCTGAGCAGTCTCATCTGTGAACATCTTCATCAGTGCAATGACTGCATCCTGATGTTCTGTCGTTGCGCTCATCAGAAGGTTATCTGTCTTAACGATCATACGGTTCGGGTCATTTGCTCCTTCGATTGCCGGAAACTGGAATACACCACATTTGCTTTCGAAGTCAGGATTGTTACCATTGATCTGAGCGATAGCCCAGGAGCCCTGGATCAGCATAGCTGCTTCGCCATTGTAGAAGCCTGCAGTTGCCTGATCATTGGAATCGCCTGCTGCCGTTTCCTGGAAGTACTGGGACAGTTCTTTTAATTTTGTTCCAGCTTCTACACAGTTCTCATCGGTCCAGTTTGCTTCGTGAGATGCGATTGCTGCAAGGTCAACGCCCTGGCGGTCACACAGATAACCGGCTACCATGGATAAGCACCATGCCGTTCCTGCAGAACAGCTGATCGGTGTATAGCCTGCATCTTTGATCTTCTGGCATACATCCAGCAGTTCGTCATAAGTAGTCGGAACTTCTACTCCAACCTCATCAAAAATCTCGGTATTGTAGAAGCAAAGTGCTGCTGCAAAGTTGGTAGGTACTGCATAGATCTCTCCGTCATAAGTCATTCTTTCAAAAATACCATCAGTAAATCCGTCATACCATTCTTTTTCCTGATTTTCCAGAATGTCTGTCAGAGGAGCTGCTGCCTGTGCATTTACATATACATCCATGTTCGGACCAGGGTTGCAGATGAAACAGTCTGGTGTTTGGCCAGCTGCGATCAGCGCATTTAACTTGCCATCGTATTCTTCCAGATTCGTAGTAATCGGAGTCACATGATACTGTCCGTCATAGGTCTCATTAAAGCGATCGATAACATCTGCATAGCCCTTGGAAATCAGGTCTTCTGTTGCTTCCAGATCATCCCAGAACATCCATGTGATCTCTTCTACATCTCCTTCCGCAGATGCGGTCAGTGGCACTGCAGCGAACAGACCAGCTACCATAGCTGTGGAAAGTAATACAGAAAGTAATTTTTTCTTCATTTTGTAAATCCCCCTTTTTTATTTTTTGTTCACGATCTTGATACTCAAATCATAGCAAAGGGGCTGACAGCTTTCACTACAATTCTTGCTTTTCAGTTATTAATTATTGCTCTTTCATTTTTCCTCTATTATTCGTATAGATAATTTATACAATTTATTTTTTTAATTTTTATGCACTTTTTCTATAATATTTTATATTTTGCAAAAAATATACACAATTATCATTTCCTATATTGTATTTTTTACGTTATTTTGATATATTTATTTTACAAGTTCATTCGCAACTATTCGTTGTTTCTCAGCAATAATTCATAACGTTTCATCGAATAATCGCACCCAGTCAACCAGATTTCACATATAAAAAGGAGCCCTCTATGATTCATCATCTCAGCGGAATTCACGAAACGGCAGATTATCGTACCGATACCCAGATCTGTCTGTATTATAACGATGAAAATGAAAATTATCCGCCGCACTGGCATACACCATTCGAGGTAATCATGCCGGTAAAGAATATCTATACCGTGGATGTCGGGGAAAAGCACTATGTTCTGCGAGAAGGAGATATTCTGGTTATCTGTCCCGGCATCGTTCATGAACTGTTTGCACCTGAGACCGGAGAACGGATCATCTTCCAGCCAGGGCTGTCCCAGGTTCAGATCCGTGAACTGGAACTGCTGATCTCCCTGATCCGGCCGGCTGTGCTGATCACGCCGGAGAAATATCCCACCTTTCACCCGACCGCCCATCAGCTTATGCTGGAGATCAAAGAGGAATACTTTCGCTGCGAGCCATACTACGAGACTGCCATCTACTCCCATTTCTTACGAATCCTCGTGGATATCGGGCGGCTTCACGGTGCCCTGAAGCATCCTTCTGCTGATGCCTCCAACAGCCGGCAAAAAGACTATCTGGATAAATTTCTCTACATCACCAACTATATCAACGAACACTTTGCGGAGGATCTGTCCCTGGAGCAGATTGCCGACCTGGCCGGCTTCAGTAAATACCACTTTACCAGGCTGTTCAAACAATACACCGATACCTCATTTTACAAATATCTGAATCAGAAGCGTATCGACTACGCCAAGACCCTGCTGCTGGATCCGAACCTGCCAGTGCTGGATGTTGCACTGCAATGCGGCTTCTCCAGTCTGTCCGCATTCCTGCGGATGTTCAAACAGCTGAATATGTGTACCCCGACAGAATTCCGAAATATGTACGATTCGTAGGCCATTAGGGACGGGGGAAAGTGGCTTTTTTCTTTTCTTCGTGAATTGCATCATCAATGATTCCCTGTAAACCTTCGCACACGTTACCCTTCTCCGCCTTTTCGTTTACCTGTATTTTCGTATTCGCTACTGCTTCTATCACACGAATTGCTTTCTGATCCATGTTCCTGTATGCCGGATTCTTATTGAGAAGTCTACAGCCTCCTCATTCTGTGATACATCCCAGTCCCTATTCACTTTTTATTTTTGAAAGCATAAGATTCCTGAAATGTATGAAGAATTCAGATAGTGCTGCGCACCTTGAGCTGAAATAATATGCTTTTTCTTTAGTATGTCTTTTTCTATTTAAATCTCAAAAATGGGAAACGTACATCCTTTTCTTTTATCGGACATATGTTCCCATCTTTATTTATTTTGCATATATACCAGTACCACCTCTTGTTCTTCCGTGTGCTATGCTACTCTCCACGGATCTTCCTGTCCGCTTTCTTCCAGCATGCAGCTTTGTAGTGAATGTTTTACCATATCACTGATGGCCTGATCGGTATAGAATGCCATATGTGGTGTTACGATGACATTCGGGAAGCCACGCAGGATATACAGATCCCTTTTGCTCATCACATCTGACTTTCGGTCAAAATAATACATACCGAATTCATCTTCGATTACATCCAGGCCTGCTGCTCCAATCTTACCAGATTCTATCGCATCAATCATGGCCTTTGTATCAATCAGGCCGCCTCTGGCCGTATTCACAATCACCACTTTGTCCTTCATCTTTGCCAAACTCTCTGCATTGATCATGTGATGATTTTCTTCTGTCAGTGGCATATGCAGCGTAATCAGATCACATTCCTGATATAACTTATCCAGCGAGACATATTCTGCATATTTCTTAACGGTTTCATTCTCATACAGATCATGTGCGTAGATCTTACATCCAAAACCAGAAAGATCTCTGATCACAGCCTGTCCAATTCGGCCGGTTCCGATGACGCCCACTGTAAAGTTTGCCATTTCACCGCCCTGGATACCTGGCAGTGAAAAATCATTGATTTCCGCTCTCTGCATGATACGCTTCATTTTGCGGATCGACATCAGCATCAACATCATGGCATAATCTGCCACACAATTCGGTGAATAAGTAGCATTTCCCACATGCACACCAAGCTCTTTTGCCCTTTCCAGATCAATATGATCATAGCCAATCGTTCTGGTGGAGATCATTTTCACACCCATTTCATGAAACTTCTCCACAAGCGCACCATCCACTTTTGTTGTGATGACGCTGATCGCATCATACCCTTTTGCCAGATGTGCATTTTCCAATGTTGGTGCCTCCCGGCAAATTCCAAGTTCAATTCCAAATTCCCTGGAAAACTGTTCAAAATATGGATCTTCATCAAATGTTCTGCAACTGTATACAAATACCCTCATTTCTCCATCTCCTGTTCTTTCACGTAAATCACTATGGATGACGGAAGATTCTTTGTTTCCCTGCCATCATTACTATCCAGTATAGCCTTGCCTCCCGGCAAAGTCAACGTCCTCTCGGGCAGTAAAATACCATGACAGATCTCTCCATCATGGTATTTTCGCCGTACTATTTCTGATTCTTTCTGCGTCGTTTCAAGTATACACAAATCACTGTCATGGATGCTGCCAGCATACCTGCAAACATACCTATCGGCGTGTTGTCACCGGTCTTTATGCTGATCTTTTGTCTTATCCACAAATTTCTTCTTTTCTCTCCACTTTTGTGCAAAACGACAGAAAACCACAGATCAGCTACTGATAACCTGCGGTTTTCTTATTATTTTTCGATATATTTCGCCAGCACTGCCCGCATCTTTTTCCGATCCAGCGGCTTTGCAATATGATCATTCATTCCTGCCTTTTTGGCCTTCACCACATCCTCCGCAAATGCATTGGCCGTCATGGCGATGACAGTTTTGTTCTTTTACTATCATACTGTGTTATGACATTGTCATCTTTCCATTCTCTGTCGGCTGCATTCACCTGTTCCATCTCACTTCCATGTTTTACCTGCTTTTTATACTGGTGTTCCTCTTTTCTCAATCCGTTGCAAAGTTCCTGTTCTCCACTTCTTTACTGAACCGCCCCATTTTCTCATCTATCTCAGATCTGTTGTATTTTCATTATAGCATAGACATTTTCTTTTTGCTTATTATTTTATAAAATATGGACTTATCAGCTCTCGAGATTGAGAATTTTTACTACATGGGCTTTTTCCATCACCAGTCCAATGGCATAGAACACTACCATACCGATAATTCCTTCAAGAGTCAGTCCTGGCACCTGCGTCCATCCGGTGTAGATACTGCCATTCATAATGGCACCTGCTGCAAAGTATCCAAAAATCATAATCACGATTCCTGCAGCAGATCCAAGGAATGTACGTATGTTCACCATATGAAATCCGGTACCCTTCCTGTGTGCAATAGCACCAATCGCAAATCCCATGATACTTTTAATGATCAGAGTCGGAAGCACCCACTGTGTATACCCTGTTAGCAGATCCGCCAGTGCAGAACCTATACCGCCTGCCAGCAGTCCCGTGGTCTGTCCGAATAAGACTGCCACCAGTAAAATACAGGTGTTGCCAAGATGCATATATCCCAGTGGAATCGGAATCTGAATCGCCATAGTTGCAATACAGACTAATGCAATTGCGAGTGCATTGACGGTTACATATTTTGCTGTGTTTTCTTTCATAATGTTTCTCCTTCCGGCCGGATCTATCGGCATTGTTGCAGTATTCTTTTCTGCGTGGTCTTATAATAGAAGAAAAAAACAATTTTTAAAAGAACCAGTTTTTTTATTTTTTCAAATGTCAGATCCGTACTTATTGCTTCTTATGCTTCTCTGGCTATTTTCTCCCTGCTGTCTTCCCTTATCATATCCCGCAATTCTGTCAGATATTCTGAAAACGCCACTTTATCATTCCCATAAGTCATCTGTAAATCATATTCCAGTGGAAGCCAGGTCTGAATATCGGACTCATTATGAGAAATCAGAGCCTCCATATTGTCCAGTGCTTTATAGATCCGTGCCTCCAGAGTCTTGCGCTCTTCCATTTCTCTGTAAAGTTCCATCATCTCTGTGGCAAACGGCTCCGGAAGTGACTTCATCCATTTAAATAACAGCTCTGCTTCCCGTTCTTCATTGACCTCTGTTTTCTCAAAAGAAGGAATATCTCCGGTAAAAGCTTCACCCAGATCATGGATCAGGCACATTTTCAGAAGTTTTTCAAGATTAGCCTCCGGGAATTCGTCACTGATCCAATAGGCCATCAGCGTAATTCTCCAGGAATGTTCTGCCACGCTTTCATGTCTTCCGCCCGGTGTATAGCAATGCCTTGTCGTGTCCTTCAGTCTGCCGGCTACTGCCAGTGTATCAATTAATGTTCTTGCATCCATTACTTATCCTTTCTGACCGGCAGATCTGTCATATGCCTGTCGGACATCTCTTATTTTCCACGCCAGTTCATTTCCTTTAAATGGCAGAGAAGATTACTTTTAATATAACATACACTGACTCAACCTGCAAAACCTGTTTTGTCTCAGGGCACAAAGGAAGCCCGATCGATTCTTTTTTCTCTCGACCGGGCTCTTAATGATTTCCAGCAATTTCATTGTCTACACCTTCAACTTTCATTGTCTGCGAATTTGGTACCTTATGTTCCTTTTGGACTATACCTCCTGTCTTAGAATTTTGCTTCTTTGTCCATTCGTTATGGATCTCTGCCTTTCATCTTTATCATCTTCCTTCAGATTTTTTGTTATCCTCTCAGGATTTTCTTTGGCGAAAGATTCTTACTTCATTGGACTGTACCTCTTTCTTTTGATTTGTTTTATTTGTCTTTTCTTTTGATAGTTAGATAATATCACAATACTTTTTGTTTGTCAATTATATTTCTGATCTTTTTTTATTTTCTTTCAAATTGTCAGAATAATTAGTCTTTTATATCTTCAGGAAGAAATTCTGCTTATCTTGAAAATTTTCATCATAAAATGCTACGATATTTCTACTATTACTATAAAATTAATATGATTTAAGGAGATTGCTATGAATGACTATAAGATGGGCACCAAATGTGTACAGGCCGGCTATACACCTGGAAATGGTGAACCGAGACAAATCCCAATTGTCCAGTCCACCACGTTTAAGTACAGTACCAGTGAAGACATGGGAAAACTTTTCGATCTGGAGGCATCTGGATATTTTTATTCCAGACTTCAGAATCCGACAAATGATTATGTGGCTGCCAAGATTGCTGCCATGGAGGGTGGCACTGCTGCCATGCTGACTTCCTCCGGTCAGGCGGCCAACTTTTTTGCATTGTTTAATATCTGTGAATGTGGTGATCACATCGTAGCTTCTTCTTCGATCTACGGCGGCACTTTTAACCTGATTGCAGTGACCCTGAAGAAGATGGGAATCTCTGCCACGTTTGTTTCTCCGGATGCTACGGAAGATGAACTGAATGCGGCATTCCAGCCAAATACGAAGCTGATGTTTGGTGAGACCATTGCCAATCCGGCACTGACAGTTCTGGATATTGAATTGTTTGCAAAGGTTGCTCATGCACACGATGTACCGCTGATTGTGGATAATACCTTTCCTACTCCGGTGAACTGCCGTCCATTCGAATGGGGTGCAGATATCGTCACTCACTCCACCACAAAATATATGGATGGACATGGAGCTGCACTGGGCGGCGCGATCATAGACAGTGGCCGTTTTGACTGGATGGCTCATGCTGAGAAATATCCGGGACTCTGTACCCCGGATGAAAGCTATCACGGTATTACTTATGCTGAAAAATTTGGCAAAGAGGGCGCATTTATTACCAAATGTACCTCCCAGCTGATGCGTGACCTGGGCTGTATGCAGTCTCCACAAAATGCATTTATCCTGAATCTTGGACTGGAATCTCTTCATGTACGTATGCCAAAGCATGTAGAAAACGGCCAGGCTGTTGCAGAATTCCTGGAAGCGCATCCGAAGGTTGCTTATGTGAATTACTCTGGACTTCCATCCAGCAAATATTATGAACGTGCTCAGAAGTATCTGCCGAACGGTGGCTGTGGAGTTGTCTCCTTTGGACTCAAAGGCGGCCGTGAAGCTGCTTCTGTCTTTATGCAGAACTTAAAGCTTGGCGCTATCGAAACTCATGTTGCCGATGCCCGCACCTGTTGCCTGAATCCGGCTACTTCTACCCATCGTCAGATGACAGACGAGCAGCTGATCGAAGCCGGCGTTCCGGCTGAACTGATCCGTATCAGCCTGGGTCTGGAGGATAAAGAAGATTTGATTGCCGATATCTCCAACGCATTGGACGCAATCAAATAAACTTTTTATACCAAACTGACTTATCTGAGAATATGTATTTATTCAGAAAGGATTGCTATATATGAAAAAGAAAAGCTCTGTATATATCACTGGTCATCGTCATCCTGATACGGATTCCATTGCTTCTTCTATCGCATATGCTTTTTTCAAAAAATCCATGGGGATTCCGACGATTCCATGCCGTCTGGGTTCTTTGAATGCGGAGACCAGCTATCTTCTGGACCGTTTCGGCTTTCAGGCTCCACAGCTTCTTCAGGATGCCCGTATGAAGCTTTCTGAAATTGATATGGATTCTCCGGTTTCTATCACACCGGATACTACTATCTATGATACTCTGCAGATTATGCAGAAGACCAATCGAGCCTACTGTGGTGTGGTGGACGAACAGAATCATCTTCTTGGTATGGTGACAAAGTCTGATATCTCTGTCGTTGGACTGGATGATACAGCCAGATCTATTGATATTCTGGCTCACACCTCTTCCGAAAATATCAGAAAAACCATTAACGGAACCATTCTTTATGACGATGACCAGGCCGTTATCAATGGAAAAGTCAGTGTCATTGCCATGACAAGACCAGAACGGCTGGATCATTATGAGGTGGAAAAACGAATTGTGATCGTAGGTGCTGATACTATGGCGCAGAAAAAATGCATCCTGCTGGGCGCTGGTATGCTGATTATTGTCTGGGCAGACAGTGTCGAGGATGCGGTAATTGAAGAAGCCAGAGCACACCATTGTCCAATCATTCTCTCAGGACATGGCACCATGAATACCTCCCGCTATCTTTACTTTGCGCCATCGGTGGAACGAATCATGAAGCGCAATCCAATTTATTTTCATACCAATGAACTGGCAGAAGACGTTGGTATAAAGATGCTGCGCAACCGTTACCGTGCTTATCCTGTGGTAGACCAGAATGAACAGCTGGTGGGCTACGTGGCCAGATATCACATCATGGATGCTCCACGGCGGAAACTGATTCTGGTGGATCACAACGAATTTTCCCAGTCCGTAAATGCCATCGAAAAAGCAGAGGTTCTGGAAGTTATTGACCATCACCGGATTAATGATTTTTCCACCTCACAGCCAGTGGCTTTTCGTAATGAGATCGTTGGCTCTACTGCCACTATTGTGGCAACCATCTTCCGTGAGAATCAGATCCCGATTCCAACGAATCTGGCCGGTCTTCTTCTTGGTGCTGTCCTGTCCGATACCATGGACTTTCACTCACCGACTACCACAGAAAAGGATATCTCTACTGCTAATATTCTGGCAGCCATTGCAGATCTGTATATCGATACCTTTGCCGAAGAGATGTTCAGTATTACTTCCAACCAGGAAAACGTCAGCTATTCTGACATGATCAATCAGGATCTGAAGGTCTACGATATCCATTCCTGCAAGCTGTCTATTTCACAGGTTATTGTGCCATCCGCAGCTGATACCAGAATCGATGCCCGGGAGATCACTGCTGCACTGGATCGTTTTGCCCAGAAAAAGCGTATTGACCTGGCTGTACTGGTCTTTACCAGCATTCTGGAAAACGGTTCTGTCATCTACGCCGGTGGCAGTCGTGCACCGTGGGCAGCGGAAGCTTTCCCGGATCCAGATGGCACAGAACATGCCTTTCAGGATAATCTGCTTTCACGAAAACAGCAAATATTGCCGGCACTGACAGCAGTAATTACTGAATATATTGGGGGATAAAGCCAATGGTTTCGTCCCCAATGGTTTATTCCATGTAAGCTCCTTTCATGGAACTTACTGCATGCTGTGCATATAATTTTAAAAGTCCGTGCTTATATTTACTCTCGAATCCTTTCCAGTTTGCCTTTCTTTCTTTTAAGATGGCATCGATCTCTTCTGGCGTTTTTCTTTCTCCTCTGATACCGACAATGGCAATCTTTCTGTTTGCTACATCCAGCTCAATCAGGTCGCCTTCTTCCACTAAGGCAATCGGGCCTCCTGCTGCAGCTTCCGGTGAAACATGACCGATTACCGGACCTCTGGAGGCACCTGAGAATCGTCCATCTGTGATCAGCGCCACACTGGATGCCAGTTCCGGATTGGCGCAGATAGCTTCTCCTGTGTAGAACATCTCTGGCATTCCGCTTCCTCTTGGTCCTTCATAACGAATGAAGATGGCATCTCCCGGTTTTACTTTTCCATGGAGCACTGCATCAATGCACGCTTCCTCACTGTTAAATGGTCTGGCGTTTAACACCGCTTTAAACATATTTTTCGGGCAGGCGGTATGTTTAATGACACAGCCTTCCGGTGCAAGATTTCCTTTCAGAATTGCGATACTTCCGTCTGTTCCCTTGGCATGATCAAAAGAATGGATAATATCTTCTCTGTCAATCTCTTTTCCAAACTGTTTTGCTTTTTTCTGAAGAATTTCATCGCAATGCTCATAAAATCCATTCTTTTTCAGTTCTTCCAGATTCTCTCCCAAAGTTTTGCCTGTTACGGTCATCACATCCAGGTGAAGCATACTCTTGATCTCTTCCATGACACGAGGCACACCGCCAGCATAATAGAAATACTGTGCCGGCCAGTCTCCGGAAGGACGAATATTTAATAAATAATGTGCTCCTCTGTGTAACCGGTCAAATGTATCTGCATCAATCTCCACCCCAAACTCATGAGCAATGGCCGGAATATGCATGGTCGCATTGGTAGAACCGGATATGGCTGCATGAACCATGATGGCATTTTCAAAGCTTTCTTTTGTCACGATATCTGACGCTTTGATTCCTTTTGCGATCAGATCCATCAGCTGTTTTCCAGCCTGATAGGATGCTTCTTTTAATTCCGGCGCTGTGGATGGCATCAAGGCAGTTCCCGGAAGCATAAGTCCCAGTGCTTCTGCCATAATCTGCATGGTTGAAGCAGTACCCATAAAGGAGCAGGCTCCACAGCTCGGGCAGGCATGCTGTTTATAGTAATCCAGCTGTTCATTTGGAATCACACCAGTCTTTTCCCATGCATCAAACTTACCGATCTGTTCCAGTGTCAGGAGTTCATTGATTTTACAGGCTGGATCGTTCACAATATATTTTTCAGGCAGCTCATGGGCCTCCATCACGCCACCAGTCACAACAATTGCACTCATATCTTTCAGTCGTCCGATGCTCATCAGCATGGCCGGCATAGATTTATCGCAGCTTGCAATAAATACGCCACCGTCAAACACCGTTGCATTTGCCTGTGCCTCGATCAGATTGACCATGGCATCACGATGCGGCAGTGAATAGTTGATTCCGTCATGCCCCTGTGCGATTCCATCACACATATCTGTTGCAAAATATCTGGCTGCTTTGCCACCATTTTCATCGACTGCTTTTACTGCTTCCTCTACAAATATATTCAGATGCGCAGAACCTGGATGGCTGTCTCCATAAGAACTTTCCACCATAACCTGTGGTTTAGACAAGTCACCCACTTTCCATCCCATTCCCATACGAAGGGGATCCATCTCCGGTGCCAGTTTTCTAACTTCTTCACTTCTAAGCATAATGTCCTCCTGTCAATTTCCTATACAAAACATGAAATAATAAAAGCTACTACAAATCCGGTCACGCCAACTAATGTTTCCATAATTGTCCATGTTTTTAAAGTTGTCTTTTCATCAATGCCAACCAATGATTTTACCAGCCAGAAGCCAGAATCATTAAAGTGGGAGCATACGGTGGCTCCACCTGCTACTGCTGCTACGGTACATGCAAGATATAACGGAGATAAATCAGCGATTCCAGGCATTGCAGCAATAATGCCGGCTGCCATAGTCATCGCTACGGTAGAAGAACCAACGCAGATTCTTACCAGAGCTGCCACAACAAATGCTACTACTACGATTGGCATATTGATAGAAGCGACCGCATTACCAATTAAGTCTCCCAGTCCGGAATACTGCAGCACATAACGAAGAACTCCACCGCAGGCGGTTACTAACAGAATCAGTCCGGTTGGTTCCAGAGACTTGGTCATGATTTTTTCCAGTTCTTCCAGACTATATCCATGCTTTGTTCCAAGCACAAACATTGCCACTACTGTTGCAATTAATAATGCTACAAACGGTTCTCCCAAAAATGTGAATATGGACGCTACCGGTGCCATAGCCGGAACGACGCCTGCCAGTGACTTCAGAATGATCAGTACCAGTGGAATCAAAATGATCAGTACAATCGTGCCGAACTTTGGAAGCTTGGATTCATCAAAGTCTTCCTGATTTGCCACATGTTCCGGAACTGGAACCATATATTTCTTTCCACAAATGGATCCCCAGATCGGTCCTGCCACGATCATGGCTACCGTTCCACATAAAATACCTACTAAAATTACCCATCCAAGATCTACATTCAACATGGTTGCTACCAGTACCGGTCCAGGTGTAGGTGGAATAAATGCATGTCCTACTGCCAGTCCGGCCAGCAGTGGAATGACATAAAATAAGGTGGAACGTTTTGTTTTCTTTGCCAGAGAGAATGCCAGTGGGATCAGAATGATTAATCCTGCATCAAAGAATACCGGCATGGCAATGACCAGCCCGGTTAAGCCCAGCGCCCATGCTGCCTTTTCATCCCCAAACTTTCTGACCATGGTTACGGCCAGTGTCTGAGCACCGCCAGATGCTTCCAATATAGCTCCAAACATAGAACCAAGTCCAACCAGTAATGCAATACCCTTCAAAGTATTCCCGATTCCATCATTTACTGCCAGAACGATCTCTGAAAACGGCATACCGGCTACCAGTCCTATGGTAATTGCTCCGATCAAAATAGAAATCATCGCATGAATCTTAAATTTAATAATTAATACCAACAATAATGCTAATCCAACTAATGCAGCTATCACCAGGCGCGTTGGATCTAATACTACGGTCTCACTCATTGATAACCCTCCAATTGTTTTTCCAGTTTTTGCTTTATACATCTGACGTCTTCTGTATCCTGATTTCAGTATATAATATCAGTATTCCCACATCAAGTTGTTTCAAATCTACCTATTTTTTCTATAAATACAACAAAAAATCCGGTCTTACCACATCTATAAGACCGGATTTTTCGTGAATTATATTCAATTTTCATAATTTGTTATTACAACTTGTCAGACAAATTTTTTCGTGTATCTGACATCTGAAGCAATGTCTGACGATTATAAGTAAGATGCATGATCATGGCACATTTTGCTCCCATACTGTCTCCACGCAGAATGGCATTGGTGACTTCTCTGTGGGTTTCGATCGTTTCCTGCTGCAGCTTTCTGTGTGTCAGATTTGCAAAGGTCGTAATCGCAGTAAAAATCACCGGAAGTAATATCTCCACTACATGATTGCCACTGGCTTTTGCAATTGCTGAATGAAATTCCATATCCTTCTGAATATGATTCTTTCCTAATAAGTAGAGCTGTTCTACTTCATCGCACAGTTCTTTTATATGCTTCTTATCTTCTTCTGAAGCCTTCTGGCATGCAGTCGCCGCTACTTCCGGCTCCAGAAGTATACGGACATCAAACAGTTCCATCGCCAATCTGTATTTATCTTCAAACTGAGAAAATCCCAATGGATCGTCTACGGTGATTTCCGTATTTTTCACATAAGTCCCGGAACCTCTTTTGACCTCTAAAATGCCTTTTGATACCAGACTCTTTACTGCTTCCCGGATGGTACTTCTTCCCACACCGAAAAGTTCTCCCAACTTGTGTTCACTAGGCAGTCTGGCACCTTTTTCCATCTGCTCCTGATGCACATACATCATCAGCTGATCCTCAATCTGTGGAACCAGCAGTTTCTGGTCTACTTTTTCATACTTGTATGCCATACAAAGCCTCTTATCCTTTCTCTACATAGAGATCAGCCCAAATGCGTTTGCCACGGAACTGGCCAGAATGATCGCTGCAAAGATCGGGCACAGATAACGGATCATAAAATTAAACACTTTTTTTCTGTGGAATGTTCCGTTTTCCTGCAGCATCTCCTCTTCTATTTTGTGAACTCCCATAACTCTTGCCACCAGAAGACAGGTAGCGATTGCTGCTATTGGCATCATCACAGAGTTTGTCAGGAAATCAAAGAAATCCAGGAATTGCATACCAATGATCTTCACGCCGGCCAATGGTCCATAGCCCAGTGAAGATAGCGTTCCCAACAGAAGCATAACAATACCTGTAATAATCGTTGCTTTTTTTCTACTCCATTTCAGCTCATCCTGAAATGTGGACACTGCACTTTCTGTCAGAGCAATGGAGCTGGTGACTGCCGCACACAATACCAACAGGAAAAACATAATCCCTACGATCGTTCCCATTCCCATACTTTCAAATACTTTTGGAATGGTAATAAACATCAGTGACGGTCCTGCCTGCAGTGTCTCCGGTGTTCCACCTGAAAAAGCGAATACTGCCGGAATAATCATTAAGCCAGCCATAATCGCAATAGCTGTATCAAAAATCTCTACGTTTCTGGTTGATTCCTCGATCGGCACATCTTTCTTCATATAGGAACCGAATGTTACCAGAATACCCATAGCAATTGACAGAGAATAAAACATCTGTCCCATAGCTGCCACTACTGTCATCCAGGAAAAATTCGCCAGATTCGGAACCAGGAAATATTTTACACCTTCCATTGCTCCCGGACGGGTAACAGAATAAACACAGATAATCACAGAAAGTACACCAGTACCGGCATCATCAGCTTAGATACACGCTCTACTCCATTTTGCACTCCTGCATAAATAATCGCTACTGTAAACAAAGTAAAGACAGCAAAACAAATCTCTGTGGATACTCCATTGGAAATAAATGCTCCAAAATATCCATCTGCGGCCAGTTCCGTTCCCTGTCCCAAAACATATCCTGCCAGGTATTTGATGACCCAGCCGCCGATAACGGAATAATATGGTACAATCAGCACCGGAATGATCGCGTTGATCCAGCCACCAAAAGACAACCATTTTGATTTACCAAAAGAATGATACGCTCCCACCGGACTTTTCTTCGTCATACGTCCCAGTGCACTCTCTGCTACGATCATGGTATAGCCAAAGGTCAATGCCAGTATGATATAAATCAGAAGAAAAATTCCTCCTCCGTATTTTGCTGCCAGATATGGAAATCTCCAAATATTTCCCAGTCCGACAGACGCACCTGCTGCTGACAGTACAAATCCCAGTTTACCGGAAAATGTACTTCGTTTTTCATGATGTTCCACTTCTCTTCTCCTCCCGTAGTTCAAAATCATTTTGTATTACGTAAGAATTGATTATACCACAATTATCTTCTGTTTTGTCTGTTTTTTTCCGTTTTATTCGTCTTTTCCTGCACAGTCTTTATCTGTTTCGCAAAAAAAGCTCCATGCATCTCATGCACAGAGCTTATCTGATTCCTGTCAGGCGGATCTTCGCAATCCGCATTCGTTACCTGCCCGATTCGGTTAAAATAACAGTTCCAGTCCCATTGCAATGATCCACATATATGCACAGGTCTTTGGGATCATCAATAATCCGACTTTTGGTTTTGTTTTGCTGAACAAGGTTACCGGAATATAACATCCGAAAGAAATAATAATTGCTGCAACCATTCTTGTCAGATGATATCCGTTCGTATTACCTGACATGGCATAAAGAATTATCACACCTATACCGGTAACTGCAAACACTGCATTTCTGAGTACTGACAGTTTCATGTTTCCATCCTCTGTACACCAGTTATTCTGCGGTAAAATACAGATCATGATTCTGATCAGTGCTGAGATCCATACCATTACTTCTACTGCAACAGGTGCACTCAGCTCCGGGAAAGTCAGCTTCCAGACATACATTAAAATAATGTAAAATGCTGTCATGGTAATGGATGAAATCTGCAGTCCTCTCCCAAGCATTTTCTTTATTTTATCATTACTTCCACGCAAAGCTCTGATAATTCTCGGAACCAGATGAAATGCGTCTCCGCCGCAAAGTGTCAATGTCAATATACCATAAAGAACGAATAACGTATTTCCTTTTGAAAATGCGAAAAATAAAATCCCTGCAATCAAATCAAAGATCAGATATCCTGCATCAAATATTGCCTCCATAAGATCCGGCATCAGCGGTTTATAGTTTTTTCTTTCATACTTTTTACTTCTCCTCCCCATAATTTTTTAAATACTTATCCGCATTATTGCAAATCTTGTCAAATATCTCTCTGCATATCTGCATTTCTTCCTCGGTCAGCCCACTTAACACATTTTTTGCAAATTGCTTCTGAGCATCCATTCCGGCTTCTACAACCGATCCGGCCTTATCTAATAAAACAATCTCGATATGTTTTTTATTGTGGGCACTCTGAATTCTTTCGATCATTCCTTTGTTTTCCAACTCTTTTATGGAAGTCGAAACATGAGATTTGGTCGATTTTCGAACCTTTACAATATCCGCCGCAGTATTATACTGTGGATTGCTATATAAAAACATGAGTATATCATATTCCATCTGCGTCAGCTGATATTTCTCACATACTTCTCTTGCCAGCAATTCATAGTAGCTGGTAATTGTCTTGTGCTTGTCCCAGAAATGCATCTTGCTTCTCCTCTCTATCGTTCTATTTAGAACGATTATATAGTAAGTATTATCCCTCGTCAACCCTGTTTTTCAGATACTACAATTTTTATATCATTGCCAGCAGAACTGTTCCCACTGTGATCAGAACTGTTCCCGCGGCAGATTTCCGTGTCAGTTTTCATGAAAAACGATCCATGAAAATGCAATCGTGAGCAAAATACTCAATTTATCCATCGGCACGACCACACTTGCCGGACCATCCTGCAATGCTTTGTAGTAACAAAGCCATGAGGCTCCTGTTGCGATTCCTGAAAGAACCATGAACAGCAATTCCTTTTTATCGATTTTTCCAACTTCATGTGTTTTTCTTTTGATCATCACCATAAACCATGCCATAGCCAGCACCACAGTTGTACGAATTGCGTTTCCCAGATTTGAGTCAATGCCAGAGATACCTATTTTTCCTAAAATTGCAGTCAGACTGGCAAATACCGCAGATAATACAGCATAGATAAACCAGCTTCCGCTATGCGGTTCTCTATCCTCCGTTACTTCTTTTTTGGTAATCATCAATGCTGTTCCAATCCCAATCAGACAGACACATCCTGCTTTTTTCCACGTCAGTCCCTCATGAAGAAAAATAAGAGCAAGAAGTATCGTCAAAATCGTACTGGATTTATCAATTGGAACAACTTTGTTAATATCACCTTTCTGAAGTGCATGAAAATAACATAACCAGGAGGCTCCTGTAGCAAGTCCGGACAGCACAAGAAATAACAATGTCTGTCCACTTATATTCTTCCATTCGGATATTGTTCCGGTTAAAAGTACCATGATCCATGAAAACACAAATACCACAACGGTTCTCAGTGCCGTTGCCACATCCGAATCCGTTTTCCGGATTCCACATTTTGCAAGAATTGCTGTAATTCCGGCAAAAAAAGAGGATCCTGCCGCATATAAAATCCACATATACCTTCCTCCTGTATTACACCTGAACAGGAACTAATGCGTCCACCAATTACAAGGGCAACCTTATTCTGTCTTGCGCCTCTGTAAGAAAATGCATTGAAATCCCCAATTTTTTGTAGTATTTTTATACGCAAGAAGATAACCTGTAAGACTCTCTTCTACAACATTGGTAACATCTGCATTTAATACTTTTTTCATGGTATGCCTCCTCGTTATTTATTTAAATTTTTGTATAAATCATTCATCATTTTTTCATTAATTCTAAAATAATTATACTCACACATATACCATGTATCAACATCATGATTTATGTTTCCATTTTAGTCTTAGAACACTTCCAAGCTATCTCATGAACGCAGTCGCTTTGCGCTCCGCGCACTTGAAGCGGGGGAATGCTTATCTGCGTTCAAAAACCAGGCTCATGACAGGACAACTTATCTGAGGACGTAGATTTCTTCACATTCACATGATATAATTAGAAAAATGAAAAAAAAGGACAGGATGCTTCCGCACTCTTTCCTATGGCAAGGGGAGCTGCTCTGGCGATGCCAGATATTCTCAGCGAAACGCCGCCGTTCTCCTACAAGGCTATTTCATGCTATGTATAACGATCTTCCTGCGCCAAAGAAAAAGAAGTAAATTCGAAATTTCGAGATGAAGGGAGGTGCGCTATGCCGAATGATTTTTCATGGGTTCAAGAATGCCTCGGCATTCTTGCTGCGAGATGCGCGTCATGCAAAGCATGACATATTTCTTTTGTGCATCTTCCAACTGGAACCGGAGCCGCCGCAATCTACGAATACCAAGCAGACTGCGATGGCGAATGGGACGAAATATCATTGGATTTTCAGAACGGCAAGGCATGGTGGCATTTGAATAACGAAGGAGTAAGATATATGGAGCAATTACTGATTGTTGAAGATGATATCGGTTTGAATCAAGGCTTATGCAAAGCACTGAAAACAGATGCTCGGCAGATCATTTCCTGCCAAGACCTAAAAACGGCGAAGGAGCAGCTACTTTGCGGCTGTGTATCCCTGATCCTGTTGGATATCAATCTGCCGGATGGCAGTGGGCTTGAGCTGCTCCGGGAGATCAAGGAAAACATGCCCGGGATTCCTGTTATTCTGCTGACTGCCAATGACACCGATCTGGACATCGTAGACGGACTGGAGCGGGGCGCTGATGATTACATTACCAAGCCCTTTTCTCTTTCGGTTTTGCGGGCAAGGGTGAATACCCAACTGCGAAAGCAAGCGTTAAACCATAAAAATGCGCCGATCTGTATTGATCTATTTCACTTTGACTTTGAGGCTATGACCTTTTATGCGGGAGATTCAAAAGTAGAATTGAGCAAAACAGAGCAAAAATTACTGCGCCTGCTTGTTGAAAACCGAGGTCGAACCATGACCCGTGGAGACCTTGTAGACCGGATCTGGACAGATGGCGCAGAATATGTGGATGAAAATGCTTTATCTGTTACGATCAAGCGTCTGAGGGATAAGCTTGGTGCACAGAAATATATTAAAACCGTCTATGGAATTGGTTATAGCTGGGTGATAAAAGATGAATAGAACCGGCATTGTGATCATACTGCTGTGTTTTCTGGTGGCGGCAGCTGTTGTGTTATGGGAGCGGCGAAAGGTCAGAAAAACGCTGGAAGAAATCGAAAAGATGCTGGACGCTGCCATGACCGGCTCCTTTTCTGAAACCAATTTTGATGAAAGCCAGCTGTCTGCTTTGGAAACAAAGTTTGCACACTATCTTTCTGCCGCAGAAGCATCTTCTCAAAATATAGCGCAGGAAAAAGACAAAATCAAAATCTTGATTGCGGACATCTCCCACCAGACAAAAACGCCAATTGCAAACCTGCTGTTATACAGCGAGCTTTTGATGGAGGAAACTCTGCCTGCATCGGTGAAGGCAAATGTGGAGGCGCTGTACAAACAATCGGAAAAGCTGCGATTTTTGATCGATTCTCTCGTAAAGCTTTCCAGACTGGAAAACGGGATCATTTCACTCGCCCCTCAGCGAGCAACGCTACAGCCGCTGCTTGAAAGCGTAGTAGAACAATATGCCGCCAAGGTTTCTGAAAAAGGGTTGTCTTTGCAAATGCAGGATACCGATGCTTTTGCTGTATTCGACTTCAAATGGACAGCGGAAGCGCTGGCTAATATCCTAGACAACGCCATCAAATATACGGAGCATGGCACCATTACTATTTCTGCCGTAAGCTATGAAATGTTTGCAAGGATCGATATATCGGATACTGGCACAGGCATTTCGGAAAGTGAGCAAGCAAAGATCTTTGCCCGTTTTTATCGTTCAAAGGCGGTTCAGGAGCAGGAAGGGGTCGGCATCGGCTTATACCTTGCCCGACAGATTATATCCGGCGAGGGCGGTTATATCAAGGTTGCTTCCGTTCCGGGAAAAGGAAGTACGTTTTCCATATTTCTGCCGAAATAACAACAATTCTATCAAAATTGTTAGATTTCATTTTCCGCCAGAAAGAATGTGGAAAGAATCCTATGCGATAATCTGTATATATCAAAGGATCATTTCCTTTCATACATACAGATTTTTTCATGGAGGTACTCATTTATGGAGGTTTTACAGGCAAAAAACCTGAGAAAAATTTATGGCTCCGGCAATAACGCAGTTCATGCACTGGATGGAGTTGATTTAAGTGTAAAGAAGGGCGAATTTGTTGCAATTGTCGGCACATCCGGCTCCGGCAAATCCACGCTGCTGCACATGCTGGGCGGGCTGGATCGCCCTACAAGCGGCACGGTCATGGTGGACGGACAGGATATTTTCTCCCTGAAGGAGGAAGCGCTGACCATCTTCCGCCGCAGGAAAATTGGCTTTGTATTTCAGAGCTACAATCTTGTTCCGGTACTGAATGTGTATGAAAATATCGTTCTACCCACTGAACTGGATGGTGGAAAGGTAAACAAGGCTTTTGTGCAGCAGATCGTGCAGACGCTTGGACTGAGCGACCGTCTGGATGCGCTGCCCAATCAGCTCTCAGGCGGCCAACAGCAGCGAGTAGCCATTGCCCGTGCGCTGGCGGCAGCACCCGCTATCATTCTGGCAGATGAACCCACCGGCAATCTGGATTCCAAAACCAGTCAGGATGTATTGAGCCTTTTGAAAGTCACCAGTCAAAAGTTCGCCCAGACAATCGTAATGATCACTCACAACGAAGAAATTGCGCAGATGGCAGACCGCATTATCCGTATCGAAGATGGTCGGATCGTCTCCCAGAACTAACGGGAGGTGGCTACGATGAATGTCAAAAACAGAAAATGTATTCGAAAGCTCAGCTTAAAATCTCTTTATGCAAACCGTCGCCGCAATCTGATCGCTATTTCTGCCATTGCGCTGACAACGTTGCTATTTACTTCCATGTTCACCATTGTTCTGTCTCTGAACGCCAGCTATGAAACCTACCAGTTCCGGCAGCTGGGCGGCTATGCGCATGGCACCTTTAAGGATGTTTCCCCCGAGCAGGCGGAACGCATCGCTGCCCACCCAAAGGTGAAGGCTACGGGGGCACGGAAGGCAATCGGTATCACTGCGGAGGGGGTCTTTGCCAAAATACCGGCAGAGATCAGCTACATGGATGCCAATTGCACTAAATGGAGCTATGCCACCCCTACTACCGGACGGATGCCCGAAAGCGGCAAAGAGGTAGCCATGGATACGGCAGCGTTGCAGCTGCTTGGCGTAACACCGGAGCTGGGCGCCGAGGTCACGGTTTCCTATTCCATTACGGACAAGGATCAAACCGCCTTTACTGTAACAGATACCTTTACGCTGGTGGGCTATTGGGACTATGATGAACTAATGCCTGTTCATTACATCAACATCAGCCGTGATTACGCAGATGACATCGAAGCGCAGGCAGTGAAAACAGGTTTACAGCCTTTCCGCACCGATTTGAATGTCATGCTGCCTCCGGCACAAACATTCAAGGGCAGATGGAGCAGGTGGATACCGATCTTGGCTACACATGGGACAGCTATACCGATCCCAACAGCGTCCGAATCGGCGTCAATTGGGGATATACCTCATCCCAGCTGGAGTCGCAGCTCGATCCAGAGCTGATGATCGCCATATCAGCTTTTTTGCTGCTGGTGATTTTCACCGGGTATCTTATCATCTATAACATTTTCCAGATCTCTGTTGCGGGGGATATCCGGTTTTACGGACTTCTGAAAACCATTGGCACAACGCCCCGACAGCTCAAACGCATCATTCGCCAGCAGGCACTTCTGCTTTGTCTGATCGGCATTCCGGTGGGGCTGCTGCTGGGCTACGGCATCGGCGCTGTTCTGGTACCTGTTGTCTTGCGCTCCACCCAGTTGGATGCGGGCATCACGACCATCAGCACTTCGCCTGTGATCTTCCTTGGTTCTATGCTGTTTGCCCTGCTGACGGTGCTCCTGTCCTGCTCCAAGCCCGGAAAAATGGCAGCCAGGGTTTCTCCGGTGGAGGCTACCAAATATACGGATGCGATGCAGACTAAGAAAAAACAGCGCAGCACCCGGGGAGCCAAGCTCCATCAGATGGCCTTTGCCAATCTGGGACGAAACAAGAAAAAGACGGTGCTGGTGGTGGTGTCTCTGGCACTGTCGGTGACACTGTTCAATGCGCTGTGTGCCTTTGTGGGCGGCTTCAGCATGGAGAAGTATGTATCTTCCAGGACCTGCGCCGATTTTATCGTCAGCACTCCCGACTATTTTCGTTATAACTTGAGTGCAGATGAATTTATCACCCAGGAGCAAATAGAGGATATCTCCGCAAACACAAAGGCCAGTCTTTCCGGCACGGGATATGCTGTGCGAAAAATCGCCTACCTGTGGATGACGGAGGATGCTCTGCGGCAGGACTATGCAAGGTACGAAAGTGCTGAGCAGTTGGACAGCCATATGAGCCGCATGGAGCACCGGGGCAATATGGTGATGGGAAAGACCAGAATCGAGGCTCTGGATAACAGCCTGTTTGACAAGCTGCAGGTGCTTGACGGAGATATTTCTCCTATGTTGGAGCCGGACAATAACGCCATTGCCATTGCGGTTTCTTTGGATGATTACGGTAATCTGCCCAATCCTGAATACTACCCCGAGGTTGGAGACACGATCACTGCTACCTATGCGGATGATGTGAAATATATCGACAGCCGCACCGGAGAACTCTGCACCGAAGATACTCCGGAGGAGTACCTTCAGGCAAAATTGTATGGAGCCAGAGATGTAGAGTACACGGTTTGCGCCTTGGTAGATCTTCCGTATTCCATGAGTTATCGTTATGGTGGTATTGGATATGACGCAGTTTTGTCTGTGGACACCGCACAAAGGGGCAGCGGTGGTGCAGCCATTCCGATGCTCTACCTGTTCGACACCGCGGACGACGCTGACGAGACCGAAGCAGAGCAATATCTATCGAAGCTCACTGCCGGTGAGTTTTCGCCCTTGATGTATGAAAGCAAGGCCACGGCTCGCTCTGAGTTTGCTCAGTTCCGGCAGATGTTCCTTCTGATAGGTGGTATCCTCTGTGCTATCATCGGGCTGGTGGGACTCTTGAATTTCTTCAACGCCATGATGACCGGTATTCTTTCCCGCCGCCGTGAATTTGCTGTTCTTCAGGCTGTAGGAATGACGAACCGACAGCTCAAAACCATGCTGATCTACGAGGGATTGTTTTACGCAATGTCTTCCGTAGTTGCGGCCTTTATGCTGTCGCTGGTGGTGGGCCCTCTTGCAGGAAAAATGCTGGGCAGTATGTTCTGGTTCTTTGAGTATCGATTTACCATTCTGCCTGTCCTGCTGACAATTCCGGTATTTCTTCTGCTGGGGTGGCTGATTCCTTGCATGATGTATGACAACGCAGCGAAATGCAGCGTTGTAGAGCAATTAAGGGATGCTCAATAACTGTTAAGCAAAAACGGCCCTCTGCCAATGAAAAGGCAGAGGGCTGAAATTTAACCGAATCAAGGAAGTCCTCTGCGGGGTTGCGAAAAGCAATAAGCAGTGGGTGGGGACTTGCTGTATCAGAGGAGTACAAGCTCCTCCTGATAAACTGCGAAGCAGTTATTCGGTTATGAGCAAGTAGCGAATGCGGATTGCGAATATCCGCTTGACTCTACGGGTTTATATTCCGTCACAGTTTTTAAATAGGTTTCGGGGCTTCCGTTCAAAACAAGGTCTGCATATCCAATCGGATCATTGTAGATCAGATAGTCCTATTCTGCAGGATGTTAGATCACCACATTTTCGCTTAATTTGTGAGATATACAGGTTGGATACCTTTAACCCACTATGCTCCAGCACATAGTCCTTAATCTGGGTATAGGTCGCCCCATCTTGAAATTCGGACATATCCATATCTTCCAAAGAGAACTCAACCCGAATCTTTTTCGAGTCAACCTCACCCTTGGAAAGCAAGGCAACCGTCTCCACATGCGTTGAGACGTCTGAACTGCTCTCTTTTTTACCTCATCGGTTTGTGGAAACATGTCCAGTGCCTCATCGGTTTGCGGGAACTTATCAATAGTTACCGCCTCTGCTTTGCATCTGTCCCACGGATTTCCTCATGATAGAAATAATCTACGATCACCGGATGCCCCTGCGGGACTCTGCCATAAGGCATTTCATTATCCACAAAAGCACAATCATACTTCTTAGCCATTTTCTCAGCTTTTACTTCAAGTGCTTCAAAGTAGCTGCGGTTATGATTGAGATTTTCGAGCCAGAACAGATCGCACTGATCCTTTACCCACTCAAAGATTGCTTCAAAATTCGTGATACCGGGGAATACCGGGGATACGAAACAGACTGTACGGATACCTGCCTCATATACCTGCTTCATAGCAGCGATACGGTGCTCAATGCTCGAAGCAGAATCCATATCGTTCTTGAAATTTTCATCTAGTGTGGCTCGGCTGGGTTTGCTATTTTTGAATGGTAATTGCAGATTTAATTCTTGCGACTATATCCAATGGTGCTTATCATGAGGGAAATTCCAAAAATCAAAATTGCCGCTATCCCTGTGATTAGCACATATGAATGAACAGAATTTACCATAGCAGCCATTCCCGGCCCATCTTCAAAATATTTTACAAAGTAAAACATTGGAATTACCACAATCAATCCCATAGTTTGCGCAGAACGAAAACCAAACCAATAAGTTAATGGCAAGCAAATTCCTGTCCATAATAATGGGATAATAATTGCTGCTGCAATCGAAAATAACCAGATAAGCATATCAAAGTTTTGAAAAATTATGCTGGATAAACTATTGAACACAATGCTTCCCAAAATGCTGATTGCAACAGTATATATTACGGAAACATATTTACTTGCAACAACAGTAAAATTGCTTATCGGCATAGCTAATTGATATTTTTTCCAGCTTGCCTTTTCATCACTTGCGAAACTCATAATATTTTGCATACCGATTGTCATGGCAAACATAACGGAAGCAAATAAGCCAGCATAAATTCCAGCATTGAAAATAAGCAGAACAATAGCTGCTGCTGCAATCAGAATAAGTTTCTTATCAATACTCTTGAAGAAAATGGATATGTCTTTATATATCAATCCTCGCATGATGTACCTCCTTTAACATAGAAAAGCATAATATCTTCTAATGTGGCATTATCCACAATGATGTTTTTGTATTTTCGTTTGAATGCTTCCTTGTCATGAACAAGACACTCCACGCTCATATTTGTAGTTCGGTGTATGATATAATCATCAGAGGAAAGCTGTGCAAATTTTTCTTTTCCGCACTTTGCCACGCCATAATTATAAACAAGATTATCTTTCTGTTCCTCGAAAATGATTTTTCCCTGATGAATTAAAATCACATAGTCTGCAATTTTTTGTATATCCGAAGTAATATGCGACGAAAAGAAGATAGAGCAATCTTCATCTTGGATAAATTCCAAAAATAGGTCTAATACTTCATCACGCACAACGGGGTCAAGACCTGTTGTTGCTTCGTCCATAAAATCAACAGTTTAGGTCTATGTGCCATAGCACAAATGATAGACAACTTCATTTTCATGCCTTTAGAAAATGTGCCAATCGTTTTCTTGATCGGGATTTTGAATTTTTTCAAGTATTGTGAAAAAAGGTTACTATCCCATGTCTTATAAACTCCTTTCAAGATTTTTTCAATATCTGCGGCTGTAAACACATCATGAAAATTACATTCATCAAAAACGACGCCAATATTTTCTTTGACAGTTGGAATTGTATGGTCTATTCCAAAGACTTGTATCTGTCCGCTATCTTTGCTTAGTTCATTTAATATCAGATTGATAGTAGTGCTTTTTCCTGCACCATTCTCGCCAATAAAACCTACAATCCTGCCTTTAGGGACTTTGAACGAAACATTGTCCAAAGAGAAATCCTCGAATTGCTTGCATAAATTCTGCACCAAAATGTTGTTATCCATGCCTGTCACCTCTCGCTATTCCTCGTAAAATAGTTTTAGAATATTCGTCATTTGCCCAAGACTAATGCCATGTGCTCGACCAATTTCTGCGACCTTTTGTAAAAGTTCTTCAGCAATTCGTAACTGTTCCTCTTGAATAAATTCCCTATTCTGTGATGCTACAAAACTGCCTTTTCCAGATACAGTTTCTATAAATCCATCTCTCGCTAAATCTTCATATGCTCTCTGAACGGTAATAACACTGATATGTAAATCTTTTGCTAAAGCTCTCATAGAAGGGAGGGCTTCGCCAGCAGATAATGTGCCGTCCATAATAAAACTTTTTACTTGCATACAGATTTGTTCGTAAATAGGCTTATCACTGCTATTACTTATGATAATCTCCACTTGCTCACCTCACCATGCGTACTTATCGTAATAAGCGTACTTATTCGATAAGCACAGTATAGGCGATTTGTGTGAACCTGTCAAGAGAAAAGATGTAAATACATTCGGAAAAGTGAGTGGCTGTCTATCAAATTCTTGTGTGTTACTTTACCGCACATGAGCATTTGCACCGGGATTATCATTTCCGTATCCTTCAAGAAGATTGATAACGCCCCATACACCCACACCTGCGCCGATTGCGGTTACTACTGTTTTAAGTCCTGTTATGATACTGAGGATATCCCAGCAATACTTGCTATCCCTGATACCTTATTCTTTCTACCAGCGTTTCCTTTTTCAGATTACTGCTTAAAACACAGGAAAGCACAATTTGTAGAATACCAACCAGAAGAATCATAACAAGAATCGGGATAAGAGGAACGTGATAAACGTTCATTCCAAAAATCCCATTATGCTTCGCATAGGAAAACAGTGCATAGCCAAGGGGAAGACCGGCAGCAAGTGCGACGCAGATGGTGCCAACCGTAAAAATCAAACCCTGTATTTGTAAGCTCAGATTCAACTGCTTATTGGTCATGCCTACCGCTTGCAGCACACCGTATTCCTGCTTCTTCGTGGTGATATTGATGATCATGGTGTTTGCCAGATTCATAAACCCAATGAGACCGACAATTGCCATGAACAGATAGCAGCCAAGCTTCATCATACGGCTTGCGTATTCTGCAGATTGTAACTGTGCATGATAGGTATCCATTTTTATATGCGAAGTATTAGAAATCAAAGTATTCAGACTCTGTTCCACAGATGCAACATCTTTTTTATCACAGTCCACCCACAGATAGCCATAGGCTGTTCCCCTCGGATTCATGGAACGGTATACACCTTCCGGAATGACAAGATAAGTGTCCGCGCTTACAAAGGATCCTGCAATCTTTCCCTGATAGGTATAGGTTTCACTTCCATTCTCAAAGTCAAATACAATAGATTCACCCGGAGCATATCCATCTTGTTCCATCCACGCCGACCAGCCAAAGAAAATTTCACCATTCTTTACCGCCTGATCATAGTCCATAGAGCCAATATCCCCGTCTTGGCGCATAAAATCAAAATCATTTTCACTCACAATATCAGCCGGAAATCTTGTTCCGTTCAGATTTACAGAGACAATCTCTCTCGTCATGACATCTGTCACTCCTGGAATACTTTTGATTTCTTCAATCATTGAATCATTCAGTGGGTTGTTCTGTAGGATTGTGTCCAGATTATTCTCCGAATAGGCTTCATCATAATTCTGGGAATAATCCAGCTGCAACTCAAATTGTCCATGGTTGATTGCAATCCGCGCCTCGTGCTCCGTGTCAATATTCCCAACATAATTAGAGATAATTACAAACAATACACAGGAAAGCCCCATGGTAAGAATCGTAGCAATGGTTCTTTTCGGATTGCCTGTCACATTTGCCACTGCCATGGAGAAAACGGTGACATCTTTTCTGCCTTTTCGTCTGCCCTGTTTTTGCGTTTTGGAGCCGTCAAGATACCGTGTCGCTTCGATGGGTGAAATCCGGGAAACAATTTTCATGGGTTTGCGCAGAGCCAAAACGACCGTAAGAAACGATACAAAAATGCAGATGAGCATAATTGTCAGTGAAAACAGAGGCACCTGATGGTTCTTGATTCCGGACGATACCAGATTCCCCTGCTCCACCAGCCAGTTGAAGCTGACTTTTGCAATCAGGAAACCAAACAGCAGCCCCAGCGGTATCGAAGGAACCGCCAGAAGAATGCCCTCACGAAAGATCAACTGCTTCATCTGCTTTCTGGTTGCACCCAGCGCCTTGATTTTTCCGTACTCCTGAACCTTCTGGACGATCCCGACCTGGAAGATATTATAAATGACCACAACGGAAAACAGCACGATTCCGAGGATCAGGGTTCCACAAACCACAATCATTTCATAGCTCGGCTGCAATACCCACTGCAGGTAGAGGTCATTGATGATCACGTTTTTCTGGTCAATGCCGCAGGAATCCGCGATTTCTTTTATAACAGGCGCAACATTATTCATAGATACATTTGCAGAATCGCTCAAGGTAAAATAGATATTATATTGCCTGTCACCCTCCGCAACACGCTCATTATAAAAATCCTGCGAACCGAATACAACATAGGAAGCCTCGATGGTATATTCATCCCGATCATATAGGATTCCGCTGACAACAAATTCTTCCGGCTTATATTCTGACTGCATCCCTGCGCGGTAATCCAGTGTAACCGTATCTCCGATCTTTACATCACCATACCCCATTGCACGAAAAAATGCTCTTTCTGCGGCAATTTCCTGCATTTTTTCCGGATACTTGCCTTCCTTCAACTCATATTCTTTATTATAAGGGAGCATTTTTCTTGCAGTCTCATCCATGCAGACAAACCCGCCTTTTTCATTGCCTTTTATGATACCTTCGGTGCACATAGTGCCTGTAGCATCTATTTCCGCACGGCGGTTTACTTCTTTTAACTGCGATCCGTCTGCGGAAACAAACAGACCATAATTGCTTCCATATGATCCTGCCGCCTGACTTTTCTGTAAATGAATTACCCCATTTCCCACAGTACTGATGATAACAAGCAGCATCGTGGTCAGACAGATTGCCATCATGATCAGTATACTTCTTGTCCTGTTCCTTTTGTCATTGCTATATGCAATCCTGCTTATTGTCTTCATCTGAAATCCACCACCTGTCCGTCCTCAATCGCCAGAATACGGTCAGCGACCTGTGCAATTTCGTCATCATGGGTAATCATTACAATTGTCTGTCCATATTTTTTTGCTGTCATCTTAAGCAGAGCGATTACCTCATCACTGGTCTTAGAATCAAGATTTCCTGTCGGCTCATCTGCAAATATAATTTCCGGACGATTCACCAGTGCTCTTGCAATTGCTACTCTCTGCTGCTGTCCTCCGGATAACTGATTTGGCAGATTATAAATCCGGTTTTCAATCCCCAGAGTTGCAATAATATCATTTACATACGCTTCATCCACTTTTCTTCCATCCAGCCCCAGTGGCAGTACAATATTTTCCCAGACATTAACAGATGAAACCAGATTAAATGCCTGAAAAACAAATCCGATTTTTCTTCTGCGGAAAACAGCAAGGGCATTTTCCTTCATCCTGTATAAATCTTTCCCTGCTAAAGTAACACTGCCTTTTGTCGGGGTGTCTAGCCCTCCAAGCATATGAAGTAATGTACTTTTACCGGAACCTGACTTTCCAACAATTGCGACAAATTCTCCCTGCTGAATCTGAATGTCCACCTGATTGACCGCTTTGACCTGATTCTCACCTGCGCCATAAAATTTACAAAGCTGCTTGGTTTCTAATATCACACTCATGTGTTGCCTCCTTTTCATCTTACATCCAAATTGTATCAGGGCAATCTTTCATTTCACTTTCAAAAAACGAGCAGAAGTCTTACAGAATTGTAAGATTTCTGCTCACTTAAAATTTAACCAACATATGGTAATTGAATCACAAACGTGCTTCCTTTTTTCTTTTTGCCGGAGGTTACCGTAATCGTACCTGCGTGTTTTTCGATAATTTCTCTCGATAGAAAAAGTCCGATTCCTGTACCACTCTTTTCCATGACCTCCTTGGAACTTCCTCTGTAAAATCGTTGAAAAATTTTGTGATACTCATTCTGCGGAATACCAATTCCCTGATCCTCAATTTCCATTCTTACAAGATCGTTTCTTTTTTGTAACCGGATAAATATTTTTGAACCACACGGACTGTACTTGACCGCATTATCCAGAACGTTGATCACAGCTTCACCAAGCCACCTTTTATCCTGCATAATCGTGCATGTTTCCAGCTCTTTTTCATAGTCAAAAACGAATTCAATTTCTTTCTCATCCGCTTTAGGATAAGTGCGGTTCACAGCAGATATGACAGTATCCATAAGCGGAAGTTTTTTCTTATTAATCTGAATCAGTCCAGTTTCCATCTTAGATATTTCAAGAAGCGACTGCAATAATGTCTCCAGGCCATCCAGAGCACTCCGACAACGGATACGAAACTCCTCCTGCTCTGTGGCACTTAAGTCATTCTGCATCAGCACACTAAAACATGTATCCAAAGCTGCAACCGGTGTCTTTAACTGGTGAGAAATATCAGAAACCATTTCTTTCGTGTTTTCCTTTTCTGCCCTTGCTTCTTCCTTTATCAACTGAATATGATGTCCGATTGCTTCAAGCTGGTCATTCAATTTTTCCAGTTCTGCATGATTTTCCGTTTTCAGTAAATCATCAAATTTATTTTCACGGAATCTGATCAGAATTTCTTCCAACTGGTCTAAAATTTTCTGATGACACGCATCTTCTTTTTTCTTCCAATAAAGTAAAAAAGTCAAAAGAAGCACGCATATCACAGTGCTTACAGCATCGGTCACCATAACCTGATGCCGGAATTGCGAATAAAATGCATTCCCTTTATTCCCCCAGTATCCATATTGCTCCAATAATCGCCTTCCCTGTTCGTTAGTTTCAATATCCTTATCCTTAAGCAATTCCGAAACAGCATCCAGCCCGGAAAATTCTTCCTTTGCAGCAATCTCTGTCATAAGATTCATTTTATATTTATAATCTTCATAAAACACATACGTGGTAAAGCAATTTAATATTGCAAACAATAATATGACAGGTAATACCAAGGAGAGCACTACTGTAATCTTCTTGCGATATCTCTTTGTCACTGCCTTACCTCCTGATTCCATATATACCCAAGACCTCTGATATTCTTTATATAGACCGGTGCAGCCGGATTGTCTTCGATTTTCTCACGGAGTCTTCTGATATTGACAGCGATTGTATTTTCATCCACAAAATCCCCTTCCAGATCAAACACATTTTCCAATATTTGTGTTTTTGAAAGAATCTGTTTCGGATTCTGAAGAAAAAAAGTCAGCATTTTCAACTCCGTTTTTGTCAGACTGATTTCACGACTCTTTATCAGGACTTTCATTTCTCCTGCGATAAATACGATATCTCCCGAAATTATCTTTCCGGCTTCCGTTTTCTCCTGTCTGCGGCGGAAATGTGCTTCTATTTTCAAAAGAAGTACCGAAAGACTAAACGGCTTTGTAATATAATCATCTGCCCCTGCTTCATATCCCATGACCTGATCCATCTCCTGATCTAGTGCTGTAAGACAAATAATGTATGTATTATAATTGCATCTCATCCACCTTACAAATTCCAGTCCATTCCCATCCGGAAGATTCACATCACAAATGGTAACATCCACATTATTATCACTTGCAATTCTTTTCGCTTTTTTCACTGATTCTGCTGAAAAAACCTCATATCCGGATTTTTTCAGTGAAAATGTAATTCCACGATTTAAATTTTCATCATCTTCAACCACGAGTATACCTGGCATAGCATCTGCACCTCTCTTTATTAACTATTCATCTTAAAATGCTTCAATGCCTCCACAATTGCACTCTCTTTATCTTCTGGACACTGCGGTTGCCTGCTATCTTCATTTTTAGGTAAATTAGGACTTGGAACAAGTTCCAAGTCTGTCGCGGCAGTCGTCGAATTGCCCTGCAAGCAGTCCATTCTCCTCGTTGCAACGCGCAAATTCTTTCCAACCTCAATTCCGCATTTTCTCTTTACCTGTGAGATATACAGATTGGAAACCTTCATGCCGGCTTTTGTTTCAGTTGGGACAAAAGAACAACCGTCTCCACATGCACGCTCATTGGGAATTGGTCAACAGCCCGGCAGCGTTCCAGCTTATATCCCTGGTTGCACAGGAACTTCAGATCTCTGGCCAGTGTGGCACTGTCGCAGCTGACATAGACCACTCTCTTCGGTGCAATCTGCAAGATGGTTGACAGCAATGCTTCATCGCAGCCTTTTCTTGGCGGATCGACTACGATCACATCGGCATAAGCGCCTTCGTTCTGGTATTTCTGCGGCAGGATTTCTTCGGATTTTCCTACATAAAACTCTGCATTGGTAATGTCATTGATTCTGGCATTGTTTTTCGCATCTTCAATCGCCTGTGGAATGATCTCCACTCCATAGACCTGTTTTGCCTTCTGTGCCAGAAACAGCGAGATGGTTCCAATCCCACAGTATAGATCCCAGACAGTCTCTTCTCTCCTCAGATCTGCATACTCCAGTGCCAGTCCATACAGTTTTTCAGTCTGCACTGGATTTACCTGGAAGAAAGATAATGGAGAAATCTGATATTTTACATTGCCGATATAATCTTCAATGTAGCTTTGTCCCCACAACGTCTTCACTTTATTTCCAAGAATGACATTCGTCTTTTCACGGTTGATATTCAGCGAAATGCTGGTCATACCAGGAATATGGCTCAGTGTCTCGCACAATAATTCTGCATATGGGATATGGGATCCATTACACACCAGACACACCATGATCTCTTTGGTGGTGAACCCATAACGAATCAGCACATGACGCACCAGCCCTTTGCCCGTCACTTCATTATACGGATCGATATCATACTGCTCCATATGGGCAATCACGATGTCCAGAATCTTCTGATTCTGTTCTACCCCCAGATAACAGTTCCGGTTACTGATGATATTGTGCGTTCTTCCTGCATAGAATCCTGCCACAATATTGCCATTTTTATCTCTTCCAATAGGAAACTGCGCTTTATTACGATAGCGCCACGGATCCTCCATGCCAACCACTGGCTCCATTGGGATCTCTTCTTCTGCAAACCCTCCGATACGCATGAGATTGTTTTTGACTTTATTCTCCTTAAACGCCAGCTGCTCTGCATAATCCATTTCCTGGATCTGACATCCGCCGCACTGCTTCGCCACCGGACATTTCGGTTCCACACGATAAGGAGACGGCTGCAGCACCTTCATCAGTCTGGCAAATCCATAGGTCTTTTTCATCTTCATGATCCTGGCTTCCACCAGATCACCTGTGATGGCATCCTTGACAAAAATAGTCATCCCATCCACTTTTCCGATTCCCTGTCCGTCTGAGCCGATATCTTCTATCTGTACCTGTATCAAATCGTCTTTTTTCATCTTCACTCCACTAGTTATTCGTTACTGCTTTTACGCAGATTGCTTTCAAACAGTCTGTTATATCCCAGCCAGCCGTCATTTTCTTTGGCAGACTTCAGTACTTCCCTGAAGGACTCCAGCTTCGCATCCGTATTATCAGCCATATTCAGTGCTACTGCTTCCATCAGCGCCGGCTTCTTCGGAGATCCATATTCCAGTTCCCCATGATGAGCCAGAATACAGTGGCACAGTTCACTGGCCAGCTTCTTCGGGAAATCCGAAATCCGGCGGATGCTGGCACGGATCAGTTCTGTCCCCATATAGATATGTCCCAGCAGCTGACCGTCATCCGTATAATCATTTTCCGGGAATGTGGACAATTCCTTTAATTTTCCCACATCATGAAAGGCCGCCGCTGTCAACAGCAGATCCCGGTTCATCTCCGGATAGCAAGTGCAATAATAGTCGCACAGCTTCACCACGCTTAAGGTATGCTCAAGAAGACCACCTACAAAACCATGATGTACCGACTTTGCTGCTGAATGGAACTTGAATGCTTTCGCAAAAGACTCATTGTTCCGGAAATACATGTCATTTAACTGAGTCAGATATGGATTCTTTACACTGCCCAGAATGTTCAGCAGTTCCTGATACATCTCATCCACATCTTTTTCTGTCACCGGGAGATAATCTGCAGGATCGTACTCTCCTTCATGGGCCTTGCGTACCCGCTTGATCGATACCTGCAGCGAGCCCTGGAAATTGCTCACATCACCCACTACATCAATATAATCCAATACGTCAAAATCATCAATTCCACTGGAATTCGGATCCCAGATTTTGGCGTCGATGGTTCCTGTCTTATCCTGCAGAATCACATTCTCATAGGACTTGCCATTCTTTGTCACAGCGGCCTGTCTGTGCTTGCAGAGATAAATATCACTGATACGGTCTCCCTCATGGAGCTGTCCGATAAATTTCATAAATCATTTTCCTCTTTTCTACTTCAACTTCACTCTAAATGATACAACATCTTCTATGGGAATTTCAATCTTTTTGTGGTATAATGTACCCGCTAAGTTACTGTTCACGGTCAATGTTTCGCGAGGTGAGCCGTAACCCTACCAAATAATTGATTTAGGAGATTTACATGAACAGTAAGGTTTTAAAAACTTTAGAATATGAAAAAATTATCGACCAGCTGGTGAATTGTGCCGGTTCTCTTCTGGGAAAGGAGTTGTGTAAGCATCTGGTTCCTTCCTCTGATATTGAAGAGATCCGCACCATGCAGCATGAGACTTCTCTGGCGCTGGCACGTATTTATCAGAAGGGCAGTCTTTCTTTTTCTGGTGTCTATGACATCCGCGGTTCTCTAAAGAGACTGGAAGTGGGCAGCATTTTAAGTACCCAGGAGCTGCTTCATATCAGTAAGATGCTGGATGTGTGCAGCCGTGCCAAATCCTATGACCGTAAAGACAATGACGAAGCTGAATCTGATACACTGGATGTGATGTTTCAGGCACTGCAGCCTCTGGCGCCTCTGGCTGGCGAGATCCGCCGCTGTATTTTATCCGAAGATGAGATCAGCGATGATGCCAGTCCGACTCTGAAGAGTATCCGCCGTTCCATCGGACAGATGAACGATAAAGTCCATGCCCAGCTGACTTCCATGGTGAATGGCTCTGCCAGAACTTATCTTCAGGATGCCGTGATCACTATGCGAAACGACCGCTACTGTCTTCCGGTAAAAGCAGAATACCGCAGTCAGGTACAGGGTATGATCCATGACCAGTCCTCCACTGGCTCTACATTGTTTATTGAGCCAATGGCTGTTTTAAAACTGAATAATGAATTACATGAACTGGAGCTGAAAGAAGAAAAAGAAATCGAAGTGATTCTTTCTACCTTAAGCAGTCGTGCCGCTGCCGAGCTGGAACCACTGGAAACCAATCTGGAGCTTCTTACCCGTCTGGATTTTATCTTTGCCCGGGCTCAGCTGTCCCGTTCTTATAACGGAAGTGAACCGATTTTTAACCAAAAAGGCATCATCAACATCAAAAAAGGCCGCCATCCTCTGCTGGATAAGAAAAAAGCGGTACCGATCGATATTCGTCTTGGAAAAGAATTTGAACTTCTGATCATCACTGGTCCAAATACCGGTGGTAAGACCGTTTCCCTGAAAACGGTGGGACTCTTTACCCTGATGGGGCAGTCCGGACTTCACATTCCGGCTTTTGATCAGTCTGAACTGGCTGTTTTTGATGATGTATTTGCTGATATCGGAGACGAACAGAGCATTGAACAGAGTCTGAGTACCTTTTCTTCTCATATGACAAATATTGTCAACATTCTGGCAAAAGCAACGCCTCGTTCTCTGGTACTCTTTGATGAGCTTTGTGCCGGAACCGATCCAACCGAGGGGGCTGCTCTGGCCATCGCCATTTTATCCAACCTGCACCGGCAGGGGATCCGAACGATGGCCACTACCCATTACAGTGAACTGAAAGTCTTTGCCCTCACCACTCCGGGTGTGGAAAACGGATGCTGTGAATTCAATGTAGAGACTTTAAGCCCGACCTATCATCTGCTGATCGGTATTCCAGGAAAAAGTAATGCATTTGCCATTTCCTCCAAGCTTGGTCTGGATGACTATATCATTGAAGAGGCAAAAGGCAATCTGAGCCAGCAGGATGAAGACTTTGAATCTCTCCTGGCTGATCTGGAAAACAGCCGTGTAACTATTGCCAAAGAACAGGATGAGATCAATCATTACAAACAGGAGATTGAGCAGCTGAAGAGTCGTCTGGAACAGAAGCAGGAATCTCTGGATGCCAGTCGGGAACGCATTTTACGGGAAGCCAATGAACAGGCCCATAAGATTCTTCGGGATGCCAAGGAATATGCGGATACCACCATCAAGAACTTTAATAAATTTGGAAAAGCCAGCATCGACTCCCGTGCCATGGAACAGGAACGTAACCGTCTCCGTGAAAAAATATCTGGCGTAGAGAAGAAGCTGGCAATCAAACCATCCAAGGCAAAAGCTGCAAAGCAGCTGCAGCCGAAAGATCTGCATATCGGTGACAGTGTAAAGGTGCTCAGCCTGAATCTAAAAGGAACCGTCAGCACCCTGCCTAATGCAAAAGGAGATCTGTTTGTACAGATGGGTATTATGCGTTCACAGGTCAATATCAGGGATCTGGAACTGATTCCAGATGTGGAAACTGTGAACCCAAGAACCACACGTACCGGAACCGGCAAGATCAAAATGTCTAAGTCGGCATCCGTCAGCACTGAGATCAATCTTCTTGGCAAGACGGTAGATGAAGCACTGGCTGAACTGGATAAGTATCTGGATGATGCCTATATCTCCCATATGCCAAGTGTCCGGGTAGTTCATGGAAAGGGTACCGGTGCACTTCGTAAGGCTGTTCATAACTACCTGCGTAAACAAAAACATGTAGAATCTTACCGCCTTGGAGAATTCGGTGAAGGTGATGCCGGTGTTACAATTGTAACCTTTAAAAAATAAATTGACATCAAAGAGAGGCTGTTTATATTGAAACAAAAATTAATGATTATTGAGGATAATATGGTGACAGCCCGGCAGATCTCTACTTTTCTGGGGAATGACGGTTATGAGACCAAAGTCTATCTGGATGGAGAATCGGCTTTGGCTGATTTTACCTCCTACTCCCCGGATCTTGTTCTGCTGGATTATTTCCTTCCCGGTATGAATGCCCCGGAAGTATGCATCAGTATGCGAAAAATCTCTGATACCCCAATGATTGTCCTGTCAGGCAATACTCAAACCTCAGACAAGATCCGTATGCTGGAACTTGGCGCCGATGATTATATAGAAAAACCATTTGACCCAGACGAATTGAAAGCGCGCATCCATGCAGTTCTCCGCCGCTACCATCCAGAGATGAATTTTGGTTCCCCGGACGATGCGATCGGTGACTATGTAGAATATCCTGGTCTGTTTATCAGTCAGACCAGTTATACTGTAAAGCTGGACGGCGAGCCTCTGGCTCTTCCTCCAAAGGAACTGGAACTGCTTTACTGTCTGGCAGCATCTCCCAATCGGGTATTCACCAGAGAACAGCTTCTGGACTATGTCTGGGGCTATGACTATATGGGAGATCCACGCACGGTCGATGTCCACATCAAACGTCTCCGTGAAAAAATAAAAGACCATGAAACATGGTCTTTGTCCACCGTCTGGGGTGTGGGCTATAAGTTTGAAGTAAAGGCATAGCAGATGATCTCGCTATGCCTTTTTGCATATATCCTATGTGCGCCTTATCTTTACTTCCAGTCATATTTGGTCAAATGACCTTCCAGCTGCATCTGAGAAAACTGATTCTGACGCAGTGCCTCATACAAGACAATCGCCACTGAATTTCCAAGGTTTAGAGAACGGATCTCACTCATCATCGGGATCCGCACTGCCGTCTCCTGATTTTCCAGCAAAATCTCCTCTGGAATCCCTGCACTTTCTTTTCCGAACATAATAAAACAGTCTGGCTCATACTGTACTTCTGTATAGCATCTTGGAGCCTTGGTGCTTGCCATATAAATCTTTGCTCCTGGATTCTTCGCCAGGAAATCCTCATAATTAATATATCTGGTCACATCCAGATGTTCCCAGTAATCCATTCCTGCCCGCTTTACCGACTTCTCATTGAGCCGAAAGCCCAATGGCTCAATCAGGTGCAACCTGGTGCCGGTCGCCACACAGGTTCTCCCGATATTACCGGTATTGGCCGGAATCTCCGGCTCAAATAATACAATATTCAGCTTTGACATATATTCTATTCACTCTCCTGCCTTGCATCCCGATAAACCAGCTTCTCGATCTCATCCTGAGCCGGTTTGTCCAGATAACGCATCTCTTCTCCGTTATGTAGTACCTTTTCTCTCTTATCCGTAGTTCTTCCTATCACAGCACTGCAGATTCCTGCCTGCTTCAGCTGTGCCACAGTCTTCTGTCCATCCGGCACTGCCATCAAAAAACTGCCGCCACTCAGTAACTGATACGGATTCCATCCATACTGTTCACAGATCTCAATCGTCTCCTGACGAATTGGAATTTTTCTCAGGTCTGCATCCATACCGATCCCATTACTTTCACAGAACTCCCACAACGCACCAAAGATACCACCCTGGGAGATATCATGCATGGCCACAGCCCCACAATCCCAGCCAATCTGTGCCGCCTCTTTTCCCACCATCAGCTGGTCAAATTCTTTTGCGGTCTCCACCAGTTCCAGTGGAAAACGCAGCTTTAATTCTTCTTCTTTTTCTCTGGCCAGAAGCGCCGTTCCAGTCAAAGCCGGATACCCGGCCATCACCAGTTCCAGATCCTGACGGATATCCTTTGTCAGATGTGGTTCTTTTGCATAGCCCATCAGGGTCATCGTCACTACTGGTACCTGCACTGCCCCAGAGATCTCCGTGTGACCTCCTGACAGCTGAATCCCACATTCCCGGCAGACTGTATCTGTGCTGTCCATTATGCTGCGCAGCAGATCTTCTTCTCCCTGCTCCGGCATCATCACCGCCATCATCAAAGCCACCGCTTCTCCGCCAGAACAACACAGGTTATTCACGCCACAGTAAACCTGATATTTGATTTTTTCCATCCGTTCTACTGTAAAAGCCTGCGTATGCAGAACACAGAACTTCTGTCCTTCTGAGCGGACAATGGCGCAGTCCTGACCGATTCCTGGTCCCTGCGCCACTTCCTCTCTTCCGGACTTACATCTTTTTAGAACAGAACGCTTTAATACATTCTCTGATATTTTTCCGGTCTTCATGTACTTACTCCCATGAAACAACGCCATCATCGGTTGTTCCACCATTATCTATCCATACTTCTCCATCCGTGGTATCCATATCGCTACCGCCACTGGTATCTGTGGAGCCGTCAGTCTGTGCTGAGGACTCACTCTGCTGTGTGTCATCAGCTTCTGTGGCATTGGTATCAATGGTCACCGTACCGGTAGCCGCCAGCTGTGCTGCTGCCAGATCCCCATTGGCAATCGCTGTTAAGAGTGCATCAGATGCACCAATGGTTCCCACTTCATAGATATTAGAAGCTGCCTCATAGGTACTGGAATTGATCTGCTCCTGTGTGGTCTCTCCATTATAAGTTACGTATTTATAGCATACCGCGGTACTTCCAGGAGATGCTGTCTGCACCTGGTTAAAGTATCCCACATTCTGTTCATTATCTGCATACAGAAGTGTGGTAGTCGGTGCCGGAATCGTACTGGTCTCCACACCTTCATAGGACACATAACGGTCCTCCGGACGATACTCCTTGCCCCATACAGTGAACGTCAACACACCGCCATAGGCATATCCGGAAATGAAAATCGGTGTATCCAGATTATTCGTAAATACCAGATCCATACTTCCTTCTGCAATCGCTGCATCCATAGATGGTGGAACATAATGTACACTCATCGTATGATTATGTCTCTCGTCAATCTCGATCTCTGCCAGGAGCAGGGCATTATATAGAGTGGTAGATACCTGACAGATACCGCCGCCGTACTCCTGTACAACACGGCCATTCTCATAAGCACCGCCAAGTTCATAGCCATTCTCTGCACTAAATGGAACCAGGTGATCACACACGGAAAAGCTTTCGCCCGGACGAATCAGATGTCCGTTGATCAATTCCGCTCCACGTTCTACGTTGGTATTGCGTCCATAAGTGGATCCGTAATAAGTGGTATAGGTACCAAGTACATCTGTGATGGACTCCAGATCCTTCTCACTGGCGCTCGGCTCCTGCACCTGAACAGACAGTTCCACGCTGGAATCTGCTGCACCGGTCCAGTTATTCGCTATGTAGTCCTCCAGAATCTGAACGGATTCATCCACATTTACCACAATACCTGCCTGTCCGGGCTGCATATTAATGCCACCGCTGCCGTCTGATTCAATGGATGCCTCCACCGGATCCTGATCATATTGTTTGCACTTTTCCACAAACTCCTTCACAGAGCTGTCATTCACTGCAAATTCCAGCTGAAGATCTTTTTTTTCCTGCATCAGATCCTTGCTATCCTTATAGCGCTTGATCGCATTGCCGGAATTCCCGATATCGACTGCCTCCTGCACTACATTCCGGTTCTTCCACTGCAGTCCAAAATCCACTGCGCTGGCATCCACACTCTCGTCATTGATCTGAACCTTAATCGTAGAATTCATCATATCTGAAACCTTCTGCTGTACCACAGACTTCGCTTCGTCATAAGTCATTCCAGATACGTCAATGCCTTCAATCGAAATCCCCTGACCGATCTGGTCTTCCGCCTGTACAAGACTTCCCGCAGTCCCAATGCAGACTACTGCGGCTGCAGCCGCCAGGATTCTTTTCCCAAATATCATATTTACCTCCCGAACTGTCTCCCCGATTGTTCGATTACATAAATGCGCCAATGATCATAGTAACGACCATAGCCACGATAAGTAAGATGGCAACCACTGCCGCAATTGTACGTTTTGTTTTTGTATTTCTCATATCTAACATAATATTCACCTCGTATTTTCATATTCTTATTTATTCTATGCCATTTTTTACAAGCTGGCAAGTGAACTTTTTATGAAGTATATCCCTGCATTCTGATCCAGTGCATTCCGATTCCGGTAATCAAACAGTACCCAGCATTCCTGTGTATCCTCCTTCTGCTGTTCCCAGCCGCACAGCTGTGCTGTTTCAATCGAAAAGCGCTCCAGATGTACCATATTCATCATCTGCCTTGCGCTGAATCCTTCATAGCCTTTCAATACCTGATGTTCCTGTTCTTCCTGTCTGAACCAGTCCAAAAACTGCTTTTTCTCATTCTGAAGATCCGGTGCCCATTTCGGCCGACTTTTACTGTTCTCTCTCAGATACAGATCCAAAAGTAATAATTCATCATATATCCCGTTTTCACTGATACTGTGGATAAATTCCCGCAGCATCTCAAATCTCTGCATTCTGGAATGGCTCTGTCCCCACCAACCCTGCTGCCCGTAAAATGCGGCCATCTGCTGATACATGGTAAACGGATCACAGAATTCTTTTTCCAGATGCCGTATGGTATTCGGAAACTGTCCACTATTGTAGTAGACCTCCACCATATCTTCTATCTGCTTCAGTTCCAGAATCTCCTGGTAGGAGATCCAGTTCGTATAAAAGACTTCATACACCGGATCACTATGATAAACTATACCATATTCTTCTGCCTTTTCCTGCATCCTGGAACCTTTCAGAACCTTCAGAAATCCCAGCTGAAGCTGATCCGGGTACAGATGATAAACGTCATTAAAAGACTGTCGGAAACTGTCGAAGTTCTCCCATGGCAGTCCGGCGATCAAGTCCAGATGCTGATGAATATTGTGTCCCGACTGCACACGTTTCACCACACTGCACAAATGTGAAAAATCCATTACACGATCAATCGCCTCTATGGTCTTCTGGTTGGTCGACTGCACTCCGATCTCCAGCTGCACCAGTCCAGGCCGCATGGTATTCAAAAGCGTCAGTTCCTCCTCATTCAGCAAATCTGCTGCTATCTCAAAATGGAAATTGGTAATCCCATTATCATGTTCCCGGATATAATTCCAGATCGTCAGTGCATGGCTGTGACGGCAGTTAAAGGTACGATCTACAAACTTTACCTGTGGTACCTTTCTGTCCAGAAAGAATTGAAGTTCCTTCACCACTGTCTGCGCATCACGGAAGCGCACACTTTTATCAATCGAAGACAGGCAGTAGCTACAGGAAAAAGGACAGCCTCTGCTACTTTCATAATAGATAATCCGATGCTCAAAGTCATCCAGCTCATCATACAGGAATGGGATCCGGTTCATGTCCAGAAGCGGACGCCCAGGCTGGACTTTTATCTCCCCTTCGCCATCTCTCCAGGTAATCCCTGGAATCTCATTCAGCTTCTTCTTTCCATGCCAGTATTCCATCAATTCCAGAAATGTCTCTTCTCCCTCTCCCATCATAACACCGGTCATACAATCATGTTTTTTCAAAAACTCCGGAGCATCATAACTGACCTCCGGTCCACCAGCCCAGATCTGCACCTCCGGCAGTACCCTTGGCAGATCTTCCAGTACACGTTCTATCATCTGCAGATTCCAGATATAACAGGAAAAGGCCACGACATCCGGCCTTCTGCGATAAATCTCCTGCAAAATATCGTCTGCATAATGATTGATGGTAAATTCTGCCAGTTCCACATTCTTTCCATACTCCGGTGCATAGGCTGTCACAAACTTCTGCAGACTGTAAACTGCCGGATTGGAATGAATATATTTTGCATTCACTGCTGTCAGTAATACTTTCATTTTTTGTTATCCCGTTCTCCTACATCAGTTCTTTCATCAGATGACGGTAAATCTCTGAACTCTTTTTCTTCCAGTTGTCACAAAGCATAATCGCCTGCCGTTCATCCGGCACTACCAATGTCATATCTACAATGTAGTTATCTTTTTCTTTGATCTGAAGCTTCACACTGAATCTGCCTTCATCCAGATTGCTGTAATCTGCCAGAACTGCATTTTCATCGCGCAGCTTCATTTTATTCTTTTTCAGGTAATTCTCAATATCTTTCCGAATAGCAGTGGAAATATCATCCTTAAAGTAGCTCAGAGTCTCTTTTCCACTATCTGTCAGGCTGTAAAATGTACTGTTTCTCACAAGTTCCGTCTCCAGAAGCTTTGATTCCACCATATCTGCCAGAGTCTCCTGAACCGTAAAATAATCCGTATACTGTTCTTCTGCCACAAATGCACAAATCTGTCCATTGGTCAGAGGGAACTCTACTCTGTCCAGTAAATATAAGAAAATCAGTTTGTAAAGTGTATGGACTTCTTTCATAATACGCTCCTTCCCAGCATCTTTCCCTGCCAGACATTTCTTTTCTTCAGTTCGCTGTGTATTTCATTCAGAACCGTCCGCTTTCTGCTGCTCCATAAGGGAGCAATCAGAAGATCCTTCGGTCCGTCTCCGGTCAACCGGTGTATCGTAATCTCCGGTGACAGATGTTCCACACATGCGATCACCAGATCAATATATTCTTCCATCGTCATTGGACGAATGACTTCTGTTTCCTTTTCCTGCTCCAGATAAATACGGCCCAACTCTGTTCCTTTCAGAATATGTAACAATTGCAGTTTTATACCCTGAATATCCATCTGATTCAGATATGTGACTGTCTCCAGTACTTCCTTTGTGCCCTCCATCGGCAGTCCCAGAATCGTATGGACAATCACATCGATATCTCGTCTTCGAAGTTCTTTTACCGCCTGTTCAAAGCAGGCAGATCATAGCCTCTGTGAATCATCTGTGCCGTCTCTTCATGCATGGTCTGCAAACCCAGTTCGATCCAAACCGGCTTCTGTTCATTTAGCTCAGCCAGCAGATCCAGTACCTCCTCCGGCAGACAATCTGGTCTGGTCGCCACCGACAGGATGACTACTTCCGGATCTGCGATCGCCTCTGTGAATATCTTTCTCAGATATTCTACCGGTGCATACGTATTGGTGTAGGCTTGAAAATAAGCAATGTATTTCTTTGCCGGCTTCTTCTTCCGAAGGGACTCTTTCTGGAATGCAATCTGCTCTGTTACGGACAGATGCCCATCCGCTGCAAAATCGCCACTTCCACCTTCACTGCAGAAAATACAGCCTCCTCTGCCGACTTTACCATCCCTGTTCGGACAGCTCATGCCGCCATTCAAGGCCAGTTTATAGACTTTTTCACCAAACTGGTTCTTCAGTTGCCAGTCCAGCGAACGATAAGGCTTCTCGCCCCAGATTTTCTGCATAAATACTCTCCTTATATAGAACGCTACATATCAGAAAATTTACGTCACTATTTTGAGTATATAGTATTTGACCCTTTCTTGCAAGCGTGATATATTTGCATACGTGTATTATACCATTTTTTGAAAGAAGGTGCCTTTTTTGAAAAATTACCAGATCACTGAATTCTGCCACCACTTCCTCGAACAGCATGTTCACCCGGGAGATTTTTGTATCGATGCCACTGCTGGCAAGGGCAATGACACAGAATTTTTATGTCAGCTTACAGGCAGCCGTGGCCGGGTTCTGGCCTTTGACATTCAGCAGGCTGCCATAGATGCCACCAATGAACGGCTCTTTGCCGCCGGATTTTCTGACATCGGGACAGCCATTCTGGAGAGCCATGCCAATATGCATCTCTATGCCGAAGCAGGTACGGTAGACTGTATTATGTTTAACTTCGGCTATCTTCCAGGCGGTAATCATCAGCTCTGCACTCATGCAGATACCAGTCTTGCAGCTATCCATGATGGCCTTACGCTTCTGAAAAAACAGGGCATGATGAGCCTGTGTATCTACAGTGGTGGCGATACCGGATTTGAGGAACGGGATGCCATTTTGGATTATTTAAAGCAGCTGGATCCAAAGCAGTATATGGTACTGCTGTCCTGTTACTATAATCGTCCAAACAATCCACCCATTCCGGTATTTATCTTAAAGCTGTAGACTGAAAAAGCCACTTTTACACGTCCCCAATGGCTCACTCTTCCGAGTGCAGCCATTCCATATGCTTTTTGATTTGCTTCTCGTATCCGTTATCTGAGGCACGATAAAAGACCTTGTCTTTGATCTCATCCGGCAGATACTGCTGTCTGGAAAAGTGCTTCGGAAAATCATGGGCGTATTCGTATCCGATTCCATGTCCCAGTTTGGCCGCTCCCTTATAGTGAGAGTCCTGAAGATGTACCGGTACGGTTGCCTTATATTCCTTAACTGCCTGAGTTGCTTCAAAGATAGCATTCGTAGCAGAATTGCTCTTTGGAGCAGTCGCCACGTAGAGAACTGCCTGCGACAGAATGATCTGTGCCTCCGGCATACCAACCCGTTCTACTGCCTGAGCCGCTGCTACCGCTACCTGAAGTGCCTGCGGATCTGCATTTCCCACATCTTCTGCTGCACAGATCATAATACGGCGGCTGATAAAGGTGACACTTTCCCCCGCATACAGCATCCGGGCCAGATAATACACCGCTGCATCCGGATCCGAACCACGCATACTTTTGATAAAAGCAGAGATGGTATCGTAATGGTTGTCCCCTGTTTTATCGTACCGTACCACTCGTTTCTGAATGCATTCCGCCGCCACATCCAGAGTCAGATGAATCTTGCCGTCCTCACTGCGTTCGGTAGTCAATACACCCAGTTCTACTGCATTTAATGCGGATCTGGCATCTCCATCTGCCATATCTGCCAGGAAGTCCACTGCCGTCTCATCAATCACTGCATCATAAGATCCCATGCCTCGTTCTACATCATAAACAGCCCTTGATATCAATATCTTGATGTCCTCTTTGGACAATGGCTTCAGCTCAAATACAACAGATCTGGAAAGCAACGCTCCGTTGACTTCAAAATAGGGATTTTCTGTGGTTGCTCCAATCAGAATCAAGGTACCATCTTCCACAAACGGAAGCAGGTAGTCCTGCTGACCTTTATTAAAACGATGGATCTCATCTACGAACAGAATCGTCCGTTTGCCGTACATTCCCATGCTGTCTTTCGCTTTCTGCACCACTTCTTCCATGTCTTTTTTCCCGGCTACGGTAGCATTAATCTGGGTAAATTCTGCACTGGTGGTATTGGCAATCACCTTTGCCAGCGTGGTCTTTCCGGTTCCTGGCGGTCCATAAAAGATGATAGAACCCAGCTTATCGGCCTTGATCGCACGATAAAGCAGCTTGCCTTTTCCGATGATCTCCTGCTGTCCCACTACTTCTTCCAGCGTTCTTGGTCGAAGTCTGGATGCCAGAGGTGCTTCTTTTTCCATTGTATTGCTTCTCATATAATCAAATAAATCCATGAGTACTCTTCTCCTTTCCTCATTCGCGAATCATATTTTACTACGTCAATATCAGGTCTTCCACTGTCACAAATTCATATCCTTCTGCCTTCAGTCTGTCAATGATCTGAAGTGCAGCTTCTACTGATGTGGCATAATAATCATGCATCAATATGATATCATGATCGGATACCTGCTGCATTACTTTCCTGATAATCTCTTCTACATTTTTGCTTTTCCAGTCCAATGTATCAATGGTCCACTTCACAGCAATCATCGATATCCGGCAGTCCATGCTTTCCTTCCAGTTCCCAAAGGGCGGCCGTACATAGGCCGTCTGATGACCGGTGATCTGCTTTACCAGTTCACTGGTCTTTCGCAGTTCTCTGCAATTTTCCTCATCGCTCATTTTACTGATATCTGCATGATCATAGGTATGATTCCCAATCAGATGTCCATCTTCTTCCATTTGCCGGATCAGTTCTTCGTTACCAGGAATATTTTCGCCTACTACAAAGAACGTGGCTTTTACACCACGTTCTCTTAATCCATCCAGAAGATTTCTCGTATAAATTCGATGCGGGCCATCATCAAAGGTAAGCGCCACTCTTGGCGGAAGCTCTTCCGCCTGCATTGCCAATACACTCTGACTGTTCACAGCCTGTGTCCGATCTGACTTTTTTTTCAGAAAAAGCCCCATCAAAATCAGCACTGCAAGAAAAATACAATATAAAATCTGCCGGCATGTTTTCTTCTTCATATGGCATTCCCCTGAGATCCCTTACTCCCATGATATGCCACTTTTCTTTTTCTTATTCGTACCGATTACTTCCCAGACTCTACTCCTGTTCTTTCTCCGGTTCTTCCAGTGTATTCTCCACTGCTTCTTCAGACTCTTCCTCATCTGTCTGCTCTGCTTCCGGATCAATATATCCATAAAAAATCTGCTGGTTAGTGCGTTTTGGCTTCATCACAACTACATAAACTACTGCTCCTAAGATTCCACCACTGCTGCCGGATGTACTGCCTCCTACTCCAAAAAGGAAATAAGCGATCCCTGCAAAGCCCACCAGATCCAGCAAAATATACTTCACATAGGCCTCTTTCTGTGCCTGGGTAATTCCATCAAAACGATGTACGGCAAATGGCTCTGCCACATCTGCCAGCAGCCAGTAAATGCCAAGTGCAGCCCCCATAATCACATTACAGGTCAGCCCTGACATATGCCCCTTCAAAAGCCCATAGGCCACAATAGCCAGGCTGCCGCCAGTTCTCCAATGGAGAGGATCGTAAATACCCAGCTCAGTTTATTATTTATCGTTCTTTTCTGTTCCATGTTCCTGTCCTCATCTAAAATTATAATAAGTCTTTCCTGTTCTCAGACTTGTCTTTCCTTTATATTTTGCCAGTTCGCTGACTGTTACCAGTTGATACCCCTTTTTCTTCAAAGCCGGAATGATCGTCTCTGCTGCCTGTACAGATGATTGATGAATATCATGCATCAAAATAATATCTCCATCCTGTACATTGTTCAGCACTTCATTTACTGTATGCTGCGGATTACCGGTATTGGCCCAGTCTCTGGTATCAATCGACCAGTAGATCGATGGAAGTCCAAGCGCATTCAGCACACTGCTGTTATTATTTCCCGCTCCATAAGGAAGTCTGGCTACTGTTGGCACCTTTCCACAGGCTGCCTTTATCTTCTGGCTGGTTCTGGTCATCTCAGACTGAACCGCAGCCGTAGATATCTGTGTCAGATTTGCATGATCAAAAGAATGATTTCCCAGTTCACATTTCTGTTTTACCATCTTCTTAATCGTGCTCTTATACCGATCTACACTGGTTCCCACCATAAAAAAGGTTGCTCTGGCATTGTTCTTCTTCAGACAGCTCAGTAATCGGTCTGTATAGGGACTCGGTCCATCATCAAATGTCAGCGCTACCATCTTCTTAGAAGGATCCACCGCTGATGTCGGCTTTACTTTTGGATCGTATACACCCCTGCTGTCAAAATAATACCACTTGCCCTTGATATATTGTTCTCCGGTCAGCCTGGCTCCTTTGCTATTCAGGTAATAGGTCTTGGTTCCCAGCGTAATCCATCTGTTCTTCTGCAAGACGCCTTCTGCATTCACATACAGCCAGTCTGTTCCGGCCTTTACCCACACACCTCTGGCCATTCGTCCGGTTGCCTGAAGAAAATAATACTTTTTCTTTTTGACTGTGATCCAGCCGGTCTGTTTCTTCCCGGTTTTACTGTTGAAAAAGTACGTATTCTTTCCGATCTTCGTCAGGCTCTTTGCCCGGATGCCATTTCTCTTCAGATAGTATTGATTCTTCAACCATCCGGTATACATTTTACCGTTTTTGTCCATATAATAATAGTTCTTTCGATAGAGTACCCATCCTCTGGCACGATAGCCCTGACTGTTCAGATAATAAATATTGCCATCGGATCTGATCCAGCTGGATTTGATATACTTTCCGGAAACCGTAAGGAAACGCACACCCTTAGAATTTGTCTCCCACTGTCCTTCTGCCTCCACAGCCTTACGGACATCTTTTAACGGAGTATCCTTCGCTTTGGTTGTCTTTGCCAGCACTCCCTGCACCGGTATCAGCACAACCAGCATCATCAACATTAGAATTGCTCCAAACCTTCTGAATGTCTTCATGCTCATCCCCCTCATTCTATAAACTGTCTTCCTACAGTACCAGACAGCATGTAATGGCCAGCGCACCGTGTCCGATATGGCATGACACGCTGAGAGACAATGGATCCATATGTACGTCTACGCCTGGGAATTCTGCTTCGATCTCTTTCTTCCACTGCTCTGCTTCTTCCAGATTGCCCGTATACGCTGCCTGAATCGTCATCTTTCCAGCTTTCCATTCTTCTACAAATCGTGTCTCCAGGTCATGATGAATGGCCTCCAGCATAATCTTCTTTGCTTTCATCTTTCCTCTGGACTTGGAATAAGCATCCAGCTTCTCTCCCTGAATCTGCAATACTGGCTTCAGATTCAGAATGGTTCCAACAGCAGCTGCAGCCGGGGTAATACGACCACCCTTTTTCAGATATTTCAAAGTCTCAAGGGTGATATAAATGCTGGCTGACATCTTCGTCTCTTCCAGAATCTGTTTCACCTCTGCTCCATCTTTGCCCTCTGAGATCAGCTTCAGAGCATCCAGCACCGACTGTCTCTGTGTTACGGAAATACGCTGATTATCTACCACGAAGACTTTGCCCTCGTAATCTCTGGCCAATGCCATTGCTGTCTCACAGGCATTGCTCAGGCCGCTGGACATTGGAATATACACCAGTTCATCGTGACCCTCCAACACCTTGTCCCACAATTCTGTCACATCCAGTGGAGTGGGCTGAGAAGTACTGATATCTGCATCCTCCAGAAGCTTTTTATAGAACTCCTCCTGTGTCAGGGTAATATCTTCCAGAAACAATTCTTCATTAATATAAAAAGGCATCGGCAGCACAAACACACCTAATTCTTTCGCTGCCTGCTGTGTAATTCCGCTGTTACTGTCTGTTACGACTGCTATCTTCTTCATATATCTAACCTCACATGTATCTAACTCTTTTCTAACTGTTCTGTGCCTGATCAGTTATCTTCCCTCTATTTTAAAATAATTCCCTGGATAATACAAGCAAAAAAGACGATACCCCATGTATCGCCTTTTTATAAATACCTTTTCTTTATGCTGACTGTCCGTTTTCCTGACTTTCAACCTGTACAGCTGACTGTCCTTCCTCTGCTGCAGCGTCGGCATTATCTGCTCCTTCGTCAGAGACGCTCTGCTGATCTTCACTTCCATCAGAAGAGCTTTCTCCTGTATAATCATAAACGGCTGTCATCTGTGCAGTTGTTGGATCGTCCCCCTTGTACTCTGCAATAATATAGGTACCATAGGTCAGACCACTGCGATATACCTGTCTTGCACTGGAGGTATCCAGTGTAATCTCTTCTTCGTTGTCAGTGTATATCGTAATGGTAGTTGCTGTGCAGTCTGTTACAGATCCACCGATGTAAGAATAATCTTCTCCCTCGGATCCACCATAAGGTGCTTTATCTGCTTCGTCCTGAGCATCCGTAATGGAAGTAGCCGGCACCAGTTCCGGTCCATAAATGTCTCCATTGTAAGATACGGTTACATAATTGCCCACCTGGGTACCATTCGTCAGATTGATATCTGCTTCGTAAATGGAGAAGTAGTAAGAATCTCCATCATTAGCCAGGATCACGATTCTGTCCGGGTTGATATCAGAAATCGTTCCTTCCAGCGTGCCTGCTCCTGCCGCTGGATTGGCTTCTTCTGCTTCTGTCATCGGCTCTCCTTCTGTCACCGGTGTCTCACCCTGTGCCAGATCTTTTACCATCAGTACTTTTGCATTTGCTGTATCGGTGCCATCGACAGCCCCCTTATACAGAACTGTTACATTGTTGCCTGCTGCGATACCGCCGGTTACCTGAATATCTGCTCCGGTCAGAGAAAACTGCAGCTGCTTGCCCCTCTCGGTCTGAATCGTCAGCTGGCTGGCATCTGAGGATACAACCAGGCCTTTCAGGGATCTTGTACGGTTCATGCTGTCTTCTTTTTCTGTTTCGGTCTCTGTCTGTGCTTCCGTCACCGGTTCCGTTTCCGTAGCTGCTTCTGTAGTCACAGCCTCAGTCGGTGCTTCTGTGGGAGCTTCTGTCTCAGCTGCCTTCTTTCCACATCCTGTGAAAATCATGCATGCAAGAAGCGCTGGTATGATAAAACTTTTCTTCTTCATGTGATTACCTCCTGTTACTTATATTCCCCATTTTTCCATTTTTATACATGAATTCATTTATGTTCTCTGCCACATTCTTGTGCCAATGCAGGTAATACAGAGCCTTTTACTCTGTAATTACACAAATTATATCTTCTGGTAAAAAAGAAATCAATACCATTAAGTAAATCCTAAGATTTAACCTATCACATCCTGCATATCGTATAAACCTGCCGGTTTGCCTGCCAGATATTTCGCTGCTTCTACTGCTCCCTTACCAAAAACAGCCTTGGAATAAGCCCGATGACTGAACGTAATCACCTCATCCGGTCCGGCAAAAATCACATCGTGGTCTCCCACAATCGTTCCTCCTCTGACTGCCGAAATACCAATTTCTTTGTCATCTCGCTGCTGATGTACCTGACTTCTGTCATATACATAATGATACTGATGATCCATTGCTTCATTCAAAGAATCTGCCAACGCCAGTGCCGTTCCACTCGGTGCATCGCATTTCAGTCTGTGGTGCTTCTCTACAATTTCCATATCAAAACCTGCTGTAGCCAGTACCTTTGCTGCATCCTGAAGCAGCTTCATCAGCGTGTTAATCCCCAGAGACATATTGGCAGATTTGAGGATCGCTGTTTTCTTGCTGCATTCTTTCATCTTCGCCAGCTGTTCCTCTGTCAGGCCTGTGGTACACAGAACCAGTGGAAGCTGTCTCTCTACACAGTAATCCAGTACACCATCTGTTGCTTTAAAAGAAGAAAAATCAATCATGACATCTGCTTCCACATCGCAGGCCTTGATATCGGTAAATACCGGATATCCGTTATCACGGTTATCTACCATATCGATTCCTGCCACGATCTGTGCATTTTCATCTTTTGCGATTAAATCTGTGATTACCTGTCCCATATGACCATTGCAGCCATGCATAATTACTTTTACCATTCTTTTATCCTCCTGAAACTTATTAAATTAGGTCAAAAGTCATCAACTATGAAAGGCGGCGTGACCCTCTCAGGTTTCGCCGCCATCCTTCCTGTGCACATTATTCACAGCACTTAATTCCAAAGTCTTTCATTGCCTGAATCAGCTTCTGTTTGTTCTCTTCTTCCATCTCACACATCGGTCCACGAAAAGCTCCTGCATTCATGCCCATCAGATTCAAAGCAGTCTTTACCGGAATTGGATTTACTTCACAGAACAGCGCATCCACCAGTGGAATGGCCTTCAGCTGAATCTTACGGCTGGTCTCCACGTCTCCATTCAGATAAGACATTACCATGTCGTGTGTCTCCTTTGGTGCCACATTGGAAAGTACGGAGATGACTCCGATTCCGCCCAGTGACAGTGCCGGTACTACCTGTCCGTCTTCTCCGGAATACAGATCAATGCATCCGTCTGCCAGACTCATCATCTTGGCAACCTGTGCAATATTACCGGATGCTTCTTTAATGGCTACAATGTTCTTCACATTCTTTGCCAGATAAACCGCTGTCTCAGGCTGAATATTACATCCTGTTCTTCCTGGTACATTATACAGAATGATCGGCAGATTTACCGATTCAGCTACTGCTGTGAAATGACGGATCAGTCCTTTCTGTGTTGCCTTATTGTAATATGGTGTTACCTGAAGCAGAGCATCTGCGCCTCTTTTTTCTGCCTCCTGTGACAGATAGATTGCGGTCTCTGTACAGTTGGATCCTGTTCCCGCAATCACTGGAACTCTCTTTGCTACTTTATCCACTGCATATTTAATCACATCCAGATGTTCTTCATGTGACAGTGTTGCTGCTTCTCCTGTCGTTCCGCAGATAATGATCGCATCTGTGCTGTTCTCGATCTGATAATCCAGTAATTCACCAAGTTTATCGTAATTTACCTCACCATTTTCAAACATTGGCGTAACGATCGCTACACCTGCTCCCTTAAAAATAGCCATAACATCCTCCTTGTTATTCGTCCATCGTATCCTGACAATCTGCTTTTCATTATCATATGGAAAATTTCTTCATATGATAATGGGGCCAGGCCCACCGACCTTGCCCCAGCTTTTTTTCATCATAACATCATTGAAATGCCTTGTCAATGCGTTTTTCCTTTCGCCGCATTCCCCTCTTAAGGCTTCTTTTTCTGCATGACAGTCACTTCATCTGCTTTGTCCCAGAGTTCCGGTGCCTGATACAGACCTGTCAGGATCAGATCCATCTCATCTGCTTTCTGATCCATCAGTTCCAGAATATTTTCTTCTGAAACGATCTCCGTATCCAGAAGTCCCAGCACTTCATCCAGGATCAATACATCACACCCCTGTGTTCCCAGAACTTTTCTGGCAAAATTCAATCCATTGCGAATATTCAGTTTTTCTTCTTCCCGTTCTTCTTCATTCATATCCAGATAACATTTTTCGGATCTTTCAAAACGGAATAATTTGATCTCCGGTTCCAGGCGTCGAAAATACTCCATATTCTCGATTTCTTTCTCTTTCAGGAACTGAATGATCATGACACTCTTTCCATGGCTGGCCGCCAGCATAGCCTTGCCCAGCGCTGCCATACTTTTTCCTTTTCCATCTCCACAAAATATCATTGTATGACCTTTTATCATTTGTACATTACTTACGATTGCTCGTATTTCTCCCTCATATCTGTTCCGTCCTGCGCAGATCGCACTTCCCTGGCAGCTACGAATTCTCATATTATACCTCAGTTGCCAAGACACTTTATCACATTTTGTTTCAAAATGCAAGCTATCTCAGCCATTCCAGTTTACTTACTGATACTTCATAGGCTGTTCTTTTTTCTGCACAGTCTCCCTCTGTCTTTTTCACATATTCTCTGCTCTGGATTCTTCCCCAGATCTGGATATGACTCCCCACCTCAAACCCGGCAGTAAATCTTGCATTTCTTCCCCAGCAGATGCACGGGATATAGTCTGATTTTCCATACGGTCTGTTCACAGCAATCAGCATATCAGAGATTTCTCTTCCGAGAGGGGTTTTCCGATACACCGGCACCTTGCAAATATAGCCATCCAGGAAGATCTGATTGGTTTTTACCTTATCTGTCTCCTCCTCCGTAAAACAGATTTCTCTTGCGAATACGGACAGCACCAGTCTGTTCCGTTTTTCTTCATGTCGGTTATAGGAACGGAACTGTCCCGTCACCTTCACGAATTCCCCTCTGTAATCTTCATTTACATCGATGAGCCGCTCGGATACCATGACCGGAATTCGGTCACAGGACTCACTGAGTCTCTTTACCTGTACATCCACGAGATAAAATCCCTCTCCGAACACTTCATGACTGAATACGAATTCAGACACGATTTCTCCTATGATTGATACCTGGTTATTTTCAATAATTTTGTCAGACATATGTATGCATGCTCCCTTCTTCATCGCAAAGTATTTATTCGTATTGCGTTACATACATATGTTTATTCCCTGCGCATACTCTTTAGAACGAAGCAGTCCTCGGTTTTATGAGGAAAATATCGCAGAATCTGCGGTTTTTTGGCATTTTTTTATGCTTATCTGACAAAATCCTTCTTATTAAGAAGAGTTTGACAGAAAAAATCTTGTAAAATGAATAATATGTGGTAGAATAATTCGGAGAATGAAGGAAAGAAGGTACTGTATGAATCGAGAAAACATCCGTAATATTGCGATTATCGCACACGTTGACCACGGTAAGACGACTCTCGTTGATGAATTATTAAAGCAAAGCGGTGTATTCCGTGCCAATCAGGAAGTAGCGGAACGTGTCATGGATTCTAATGATATCGAACGTGAACGCGGAATCACTATTTTATCTAAAAACACAGCAGTTTATTATAAAGACTATAAGATCAATATTGTAGACACCCCTGGACACGCTGACTTCGGAGGCGAAGTAGAACGTGTACTGAAGATGGTAGACGGCGTTATTCTGGTGGTAGATGCCTTTGAAGGTTCTATGCCTCAGACAAAGTTCGTTTTGAGAAAAGCACTGGATCTGGATCTTCCGGTTATCGTATGTATCAATAAGATCGACCGTCCGGAAGCACGCCCGGAAGAAGTCATTGATGAGATTCTGGAGCTGTTCATTGATCTGAACGCTTCTGACGAACAGCTGGACTGCCCATTCGTCTATGCATCTGCCAAGGCAGGTTATGCAGTTCTGGAACTGAGCGATGAACACAGGGATATGACTCCTCTGTTTGAGACTATTATCAATTACATTCCTGCTCCTAAAGGAGATGAAAATGCACCGCTTCAGGTTCTGATCAGTACCATTGATTATAACGAATATGTTGGCCGTATCGGTGTTGGTAAAATTGATAATGGTTCTATTCGTGTGAATCAGGATGTGGTTCTGGTGAACCATCATGATCCGGACAAGTTCCAGAAAGTAAAGATCAGCAAATTATATGAGTTCGACGGACTGAATAAAGTAGATGTCAACGAAGCCGGAACTGGTTCTATCGTAGCGATCTCCGGTATCGCAGATCTTCACATTGGTGATACTCTGTGTTCTCCGGAAAAAGTAGAAGCGATTCCATTCCAGAAGATTTCCGAGCCGACAATCTCCATGCAGTTCCGTGTCAATGACAGCCCACTGGCAGGCCGTGAAGGTAAGTTTGTTACTTCCCGTCATCTGCGTGACCGTCTGTTCCGTGAGCTGAATACCGATGTCAGCCTTCGTGTGGAAGAGACTGATGATATGGACTGTTTCAAAGTATCCGGACGAGGCGAACTGCATCTGTCTGTTCTGATTGAGAATATGCGTCGTGAGGGATATGAATTCGCAGTCAGCAAAGCTGAAGTTATCTATAAGCAGGATGAACGTGGCAAGAAGCTGGAGCCAATGGAGATCGCTTACGTGGATGTTCCAGATGAATTTTCCGGTACGGTAATCAATAAACTGAGTATGCGTAAAGGTGAGCTCCAGGGAATGAGCCAGACTACCGGCGGTTACACCAGATTGGAATTCTCTATTCCATCCCGTGGTCTGATCGGTTATCGTGGAGATTTCCTGACAGATACCAAGGGAAATGGTATTCTGAATACTACTTTTGACGGATATGGTCCTTTCAAGGGTGAGATTCAGTATCGTAAGCAGGGTTCCCTGATCTCCTTTGAAACTGGTGAATCCGTTACTTATGGTCTATTCAATGCTCAGGAACGTGGTACTCTGTTTATCGGACCTGGTGAAGCTGTATATTCTGGAATGGTCATCGGCCAGAACGGTAAGACAGATGATATCGAACTGAATGTCTGCAAGACCAAGCATCTGACCAACACCCGTGCATCAGGATCTGATGATGCCCTGAAGCTGACGGTACCGAAGGTACTCAGCCTGGAAGAGGCTCTGGACTTCATCGATACCGATGAACTCCTGGAGGTTACTCCGAAATCCTTACGCATCCGTAAAAAGATTCTGGATCCTACCATGAGAAAACGTGCTGCATTCGCAAAGAAAAACGCACAGTAAAATTACTATATTGAAATAAGAGAAAAGCCGACTGACAGGAAGCATCTTGTATGCCTCCTATATCAGCCGGCTTTTTTGATATTTTTCAAAAACCAGATTTTCCATTTAAATTCTGGCTTTTGCATCCATTTCTGGCTTTCGTCTACACTTTGTTCTTCCTGCTGCACTTCTTTGACTCTGATACAGTCTGGGAATAAAGCCTCCGGAAATGCCAGTGCTTCCGTCATCACAAATATGGCTGCGATCAGCCAGATCTTTCTTTTCGTCTTCATGGGCTGCTCCTGTTCTATCTCGATTTATGTATGGAGTATTGCCCAGATATTCCTGTTCTATTCCTGTTGCTTCTTTTGGCTCCTGCTCAACGCCATGCTCCATTCATAGCCCTACGGGCTATTTCATGGACGGCTGTCGCCATGCAAAATAGTGAAAATAAGGCTCTTACGAGTAAACTCGCAGAGCCTTATTTTCACTATTTTGCATGGCTTGTAGCTTAGCCAAAGTATCTTTCTAACAGGCCTTTCAGAGCACGTCCGTGACGGGCTTCGTCTTTAGCCATTTCGTGTACTGTATCATGGATTGCATCCAGGTTGTTTTTCTTTGCACATTTTGCGAGATCGAATTTACCCTGTGTTGCACCGAATTCGCAGTCAACTCTCCATTTCAGGTTGTCTTTTGTAGTAGCTTTCATGTTTGGCTCGAGGTCTTCGCCCAGCATCTCAGCGAATTTTGCTGCATGTTCTGCTTCTTCGTAAGCTGCTTTTTCCCAGTAGAGACCGATTTCCGGATATCCTTCACGATGAGCGATGCGAGCCATGCACAGGTACATACCTACTTCTGAGCATTCACCATTGAAGTTAGCTTTTAACTGATCGAAGATGAACTTCTTATCTTCATCGCTGATGTCTTTGTTGTCTTTTACAGTTTTTGCATAGATACCGTATTCATGTTCAGCAGCCAGAACCAGTTCTCCTTCTACTTTCTGGAACATGTCGGATTTTGCATGACAGACTGGACATTCAGCCGGTGCTGCTTCGCCTTCATAAATATAACCACATACTTTACATACAAATTTTGCCATTGTTTTGTTCTCCTTTTCTTTTTGAATTTATATTTTATTTTGTTTTAAAATCAGTAATGTTTACTGGTTTTAGATTATCACATCTTCTTGCTTCTGTCAAGTAAAATCAATAATTATTCTTGTTTTTATTTTTGACAAATAACTTGCTCTGTCAGCTTGCTTCTTCGGATGTGTCCATACATTCTGCACAAATTCCATAAAAATATGTGCAATGTCGGTCGATCCTACCCGGAAAGTTCTTCCGTGCTACCTCTACGATATCATCAATGCTGTCCATCTCCAGATCGAGTACACTGTGACATCTGGTGCATACAAAATGGTTGTGTGGAGCAGTATTGAAATCGTAATGGTCACATCCATCTCCGGTGGTCAATCTGGTGATTTCTCCAATATCAGATAAAAGGTTTAAATTGCGATAAATTGTTCCCAAGCTGATATTTGGAAATTGCTTTCTGATATTCATGTAGATTGTATCAGCAGTAGGATGATCTTTCCGTGTACTTAAGAAGTCTTTGATGGATTCTCTCTGACGACTATAGTTCATGTGATCCTTCCTTTCTGAAAACTAATTTTAAAATAATAACTATTACTGTTATTGATACCAGTATAGTATCCTTAAACAGATTTGTCAACAGTAAAATATAAATCTTCGTGTTTAAAAATACAACAGTATCCAACAAGACAGCCCCCAAAGCTTTCACACTTCGGGGGCCTTTTTGGCTTTCCGTGATTCTATTTTGCTCTCCATTTAATGGTGTAGATACCATTTGCCTTTCTATCATAGGATGGACGACATACTTTGATATAATATGTACCGCCTTTAATCTTAGAGGCCTTTCTTGTTCTTGCATCAATGCTGGTATATTTGCCAGATGCATTTTCTAATGTGTCAATCCGAATACCCTTTTTATAACTTGGACCATAAAGATAGAACTGGAATGCTCCGCTTCCTTCCTGTGAAATAGATAATTCCAGCTTTTTCTTCTTTGGCATCTTGATCTTGTACCAGTCTGCTGCACTTGCTTTTTCGCCTGCCGGCATTACACCCATGATCTGCTTTTTATGCTTGATTGTAGTTGCTTTATTCTTCCTGGTGCCGCCCTTATCCGTACGTTTTTCGATCTTTGCAACCAAAGCATAGTATTTATTACCGGTTGTCTTAATGTAGTAAGTACCTTTCTTTACACCATAAAGAATAGCTTTTTCTCTGTTGCTGTCTACATAGGCAGCATCGGTCAGCTCAGTTCCCTTGGTATTGCAGAGAACGACTCGCATAGAGTAGGTTGAACCCAATGAAGTGATTGCATTCCCGGTTATAATCACATCTCCTGAATACGGAATTGTAATCTTATGGTATACATCACCGGTATTGGTCCCTGAGAATTCGGAATAAGAATATATTCCTTTTCCCTCATCCTTCATGTCAACTACATTTCCCGCTGCCAGCGCACTCATACCAAACAATACTGCCATCAGCATGCTCAGTAGTAACATCGGCAGCCATCTTTTGTTGTTTCTCTTTGTCTTCATAGCTTTCTCCCTCCCAGAAACTATAGATTTTTGGATATTTCGTAACTATTCAGAACCCACTGTCCCGCGAGGTGTTTTGGCATGAAAATGCCAAAATCCCGAGACAGGCAAGGCAAAATCCCATCGCCATAGGCGATTTTCAACGGATTTTGACTCGTAACTGTGAAGATACTGAACAGTTACGATATTTCTTATATCCGTATGAGCCCATGATATCGTATATTTGTGCAAAAAGCAATGCAAAATACGCATGTTCTTTTGTTCATCCTATACTCTCGCTGCTGCCTGCTTCACATATACATCCTTTCCCGAAAACGCTATTCCAAGCTTATAGATCCTTTCCTTCAGAATTCCTTCTGCCAGGAGATCTGCTTCATATCTTTTTTCTTCTATCTGCTGTAAAGCATTCTCTGCTGCTTTTTCCAGCGTCTCCCCTTTCTTTCCATCACAGACTTTAAATTCGATGATAAATGCATCCTCCCCGGCCTGAAGTGGATACATGGCAATATCATACCGTCCACGCCCACTTTCCCGGTTAGACACAATCCGATATCTGTCTTTCAATGACACAATCAATCCCAGCACCAGACCATGGTAAAAGTTTTCCGGTGCCTGGCCTGGTCTCTTTCCCACATCAAAATAGCTCATGGATGTATAGGAAATGTCCATCAGAATTTCTTCCAGTTCTTCCACATTATGGGATAAAAGAGCCTGTATAAAGCTGCTATAGATCTCATTTCCATTTTCAAACATGGCAAGGATCTCATATCGGAACATCTCCATGACTTCCCGATTGGTTACTGACACATCACATTCCGTAATCTCTCCATATTTCTTCACATGATCTGCTTTAATATAACCAACTGCCAGCAGTAAGGACCAGAGACTATTCTCACTTCCATCCAGATACTGAAATGCAACATTCTCATTAATCTTTTTATGCACTGTCTTTCCTGTCATGAGCTGTTCGATCTCATACTTACTGCGTACCGGATATTTTCGGATAATATCCCCGATCAGCTTATTACTGCTGGTATTTGTCCAGTAAGACAATAATTCCCCATGGCGTAGATAATTACAGATAGACCATGGATTGTAGATATCCTTTCGTTTGCCAAAGATAAATCCATCGTACATGGCTTTCACTTCCTGCAGGTTGTCCATGTTCTGACATTTTAGTGCATCCATTACTTCTTTTTCTGTAAATCCAAAGCAGTCACTGTATGCTTCGCAAGTCACTGTATTCACTTCCACATTATTCAAATCCGAAAACAGCGAATTCCGTGTAATTTTTGTCACACCAGTGACAATGGCCCGGTCATAATAAGGATTTTCCTTTAATGTACCATGAAAAAGCTGGCGGCATGTTCCGATCATATCATCCCAGTAACCATCTGTATATGCCTCCTGCAATGGCGTATCATATTCATCAATCAGAATCATTGGTTTTACATCATAATGGCGATAAAGAAGACGGCACAAGCGTGATATCGCAGTTCCAACGTTCGCTTCCTCTCCTTTACGCAAACCGTCTAGAATATAGCGATACTCATTTTTCTCGTATTCATCCAGCTTTGTACTATGAAGTAAATATCTATGTGCTTCATAAAGTATAGCCAGGCTGTCAGTCATTCCCTGAATAGCCTGCCTGTAGTCCCTCCCCTTACAGTTGCCAAATGTAACAGAAGCTACCGGTATTTTTCCATAGTATTTTTTGATTTTTTCATCCTTCCATACCTTCAGCCTGTCAAAATATTCCGGATGACCGGTGAATCTGGGATCCAGAAAATTCTCTACTGTACTGAGCATAATTGTTTTTCCAAAACGCCTCGGTCTTGTAATCAAAGTCACTTTCGCTATGCTCTTCAACCATTCTGCAATAAAGTGCGTCTTATCTACATAGAACTGTCTGCCGCAGGCAAAATCCTGAAAATTTTGGTATCCACACCCCACACTGGCATCCAGATATGGATTTTCGTTCAATATACCCGTCAAGGTCTTTATATAAGCTATTAACCGTCTTTTTTCTCTGACTAGTTCCCGCCTTTTTTTCCATTCCAATATCATCCCATGACTTAACATCACATCAATCTCTTGAATCCTCTCTTTTGGACTTGGCATTTCTGCTCCTCCTTTCTGACAAAATCCGTATTTTCTCAGATGTTCATGCATCAAAAAATGGTTATAAATCGTTACTTTTTATTTTATAACGTTTCATAACCATTGTAAATATTCTTTACATCAAATTTGTGTCGTCCGGCAAACGGAACCCTTCTCCGATCACTTCATTGGATTCTACCACGATGACAAAGGCCCGTTCATCGATCTCATGTACCCTTTTACGAATCGCATACATTTCCTTACTGCTGCTGGCACACATGACCACTTCTTTTTCTTCCCCGGTATATCCGCCGATCGCCTTTAAAAGTGTGGAGCCCCGATCCACCAGCTTATCGATCTCATCTACAATTTCCCGTGGATGATCCGATATGATCAGCGTCAGTTTTCCAGAACTGGTACCACTGATCAGCCGATCCAGCACAGTGGAATAAAGATAATTCAGCACCAGTCCATAGATCACACCGTCCATACCATTTCCGATAGTGACTGCTCCGATGAGGATAACCATAGCATCCAGAGCGAATCCAATCTTACCCAGAGACAGATGTGGACGATAGTATTTGATTGCCATCATAATAAAATCAAATCCTCCGGTGGATGATCCCCTCATAAAGATAATTGCGTAACCGATTCCCAGCAGGACACCGGTGCAGATAGCTGCCAGAATCAGATCGCCCTGATACAGCGGCAGCTGCGGTCCCAAAATATCCATCACCGCTGATGTAATCAGTGTAGATCGCAGGGACTTTATATAAAACTGCTTTCCCAGTGTCTTGTAACAGCAGATAATAATTGGAATATTCAGGATCACTGTCAGTGCACCTACCGGCAGACCAAAGGACTGATAAAAGATCAGTGCCACACCGGATACCCCAGTCATCGGGAAGTCTGCCGGAACAGCAAAGCTATAGGTTGCTATGGTCAGCAAAATGCCGCCTATAATATCCACCAGCACATCTATGCTGATTCTTTTTGCATTTTCTTTCATGATTTCCCCCATCTCTTATGTGATATAAAGCATGCCGCCTTTGTTCTCTAATCAAGAGCCTCTAACATACGAATCTGTATCTGTCCTTCCATCCTGCGGATCGCCGCGCCACCTGCCGTTCCATACGTAAACGCAGTAGCGGTTCCTGCTGCAGCCGCCAGACGAAGCGCTTTTTCCCAGTCATGACTCTGCTCCCAGCCTGCCAGAAATCCTGCCACTGCTGAATCTCCGGCTCCTACAGTATTGGCAGCCTCACCTTTTACGCCTTCTGCAAAGAAAGCCTGTGCATCTTCTGTTAGCAGCAACATGCCCAATGCCCCCATGGAAACCAGCACATTTCTGGCTCCTGCACTCTGAAGTTCTCCCGCATAGTGTTTGACTTCTTCCTCTGTTTTTATACGGACACCAAACAGATCTTCCAGTTCTTCCAGATTGGGCTTGATCAGGAATGGATGATATGGCAGGGTCTTTTTCAGTTCCTCCCCGGTCACATCCACCACCGGCTTTACTTTTCCTTCCGGCATATTTTTCAGTATATATTCATATGCTCCTTTGATGCTGGATGGTACATTTCCAGACAGCACCAGGAAATCCCCATCCGTCAGGCTCTGTATCACCTGACAAAGACGATCTACATCTTCCCATCCAGGAACCGGACCTGCTCCGTTGATCTCTGTCTCTTCCATGGCACTGACCTTGGTATTGATTCTGGTAAACCCATTTGTCACAAACTGAAACTGCTGCTTTAGCCCCCGTTCTTCCAGCATGGCTTCATAAGCCTTTCCGGTAGCTCCTGCCAGGAATCCACAGCAACAGGTATCCATACCCAGTTCAGACAGTACCAGAGACACATTGACACCCTTTCCCCCTGGAAATACAGCTTCTTCCACTGCCCGGTTCAGGTTCCTGGTTTTAATTTCTTTACTTTTATGATGCAGTCAATGGCCGGATTCAGGGTTATTGTTGTGATCATCAATCTTCCTCCTTCGCCTACTGTAAAAGTTCCGCCACATTACTCAGGTAGAACAGTGTGGTTGCGCGAATCAGATACTCCGTATCTTTTACCCCTGCGGTCTCATAAACAGAGTGCATTGCCAGCTGTGGCAGTCCAATGTCTACTGTATTCATTGGAGTCTGCGTATTGGCAATATTGCCCAATGTAGAGCCACCTGGCATATCCGACCGGTTAAAGAAATCCTGTACCGGTACTTCTGCGGCCTCGCAAATAGAACGATATACTGCTGCTGAAACAGCGTCTGTGGTGTATTTCTGATTGGCACTGTGTTTGATTACAATTCCCTGATTCATAAATGGATGATTAGTCGGATCTGTCTTATCTGCATAATTTGGATGCAGCGCATGGGCATTATCCGCAGATACCATAAAGCTGCCTGCCAGCGCACGCAGATATTCTTCTTCACTGCCGCCTGCTGCCAGATTGATTCTGGTCAGTACATCCTTCAAAAATGTGGATGCCGCGCCCTGCTTGGTACCACTTCCCACCTCTTCGTTATCCAGCATGCAATATACCGGTACGACACCGCCTGCCTGCCAGATATCATAAACTGATCCATCCATTTCTTTCAGCCTGTGGTCTCCTGACTCCAAAAATCCCATCAGCCCCGCATAGGCACACTGAAGGTCATCCAGTCTTCCACTGGAGATAAATTCCTCTTCAGCACCCCAGATACTTCCCTGAGAGCGACTGTACAGGAATAACTCCTGTGCACAGATGTCCTCTTCTTTTACACCTGCTACTTCTGCTACCAGCTTCTGAAACTGTCCTGGTTCACATCCGCAGGACATCAGTGGCAGCATATCTTTTTGTGCATTATAGTTGTAACCTCCATTTACTTCCCGGTTCATATGAATAGCCAGACTCGGGATCAGCAGAAGATCCCGGTCAATATTTACCAGTTTAGATACCATCTTCTTTCTGCCATCCGGTGTCGTCTCTTTTACCATCACTCTTCCGGATACTGACAGTGGACGGTCAAACCATGGCGCCATCAGCATGCCGCCGTATTTCTCTACATTCAGCTTTACATAATGTCCATCTATCACCATCTCTGGCCGTTCCTTGATCTTAAAGGCAGGAGAGTCACTATGGCTGGCCATGATCTGATATCCGGTAATCTCTTTTTCCGGCATACGAAATGCAATCACTGCGGACTCGTTTCTTGTCACATAATATCCTTTTCCTGCTTCCAGAGACCAGTGATCCTTTTCTGCCAGCTTCTGATATCCTTTTTCTTCCAGTCTTTCACTTACCGCTGATGCCGCATGAAAAGCATCCGGGCTTTCCTTGATAAATGCAATCAGCTTTTCTGCTGTTTTCTTCATATTCTTATCCTCATTCTCATTTCTATTTCTGATCCAGTCGAATTCCGGCAAGCGCCTGAGCAAACGCATTATTCACCGGTTCCTGAGCTTCTTTTTTCTGCTTATTTAAATAGCGCTGAACATCCTTCTTGCTGACTCCGACGCCTTCTTTTTCTCTTCTGGCCTGGAATGCCGAGAGCCGTTCCTTATATCCACACTTACAGATAAAGGTTTTCTCACCGCCTTTTTCGTACATCTCCATTTTCTTATGACATTTTGGACAACGGGCATTCGTCACTCTGGAGATCACTTCTCGATGACCACATTCCCGATCCTGGCAGACCAGCATCTTTGCCTGTTTTCCATTCACCGCCAGCATACGCTTGCCACATACCGGACATTTATGACTGGTCAGATTATCATGGCGGAACACTCCATCATCTGCCTTGATCTCTTCCACAATCTCTCTGGTATAGGCATCGATTTCTTTCATAAAGACATCTCTCTTCATCTGGCCTTTTGCAATTCTGGAAAGCTTCATCTCCCAGTCTGCCGTCAGTTCCGGTTTTTTCAAATCTTCCGGTACCAGGGTCAGCAGCTGGCGTGCTTTTCCAGTCAGATGAATCTCATTGCCACGCTTTTCCATAAGGAAACTGTTGAACAGCTTTTCGATGATATCAGCCCGGGTGGCCACGGTTCCCAGTCCTCCAGTCTCTCCCAGAGTCTTCACAGCCTGTGCATCCCGACTTTCCATGTATTTCACCGGATTTTCCATTGCTGACAGCAGGGTAGCCTCTGTGAAATAAGCTGGCGGCTTCGTTTTTCCCTTCGTCAGCTCCATCTTCTGGATGTTTCTGGTTTCGCCTTTTTTCATCACCGGCAGCGTCTGTTCCCGCAGGCTCTCTTCTGTTTCTTCGTTTTCCTCTTTGTCCTGCTGATCATAAACCACTCTCCAGCCCTGCTCCAGCATCACTTTTCCTCTGGCTGCAAAGTTCTCCCCTGCTGCTTCTCCCTTCAGAGAGGTCTGCATATAGACACACGGCGGATACAGCACACTTAAAAATCTTCGTACTACCAGATCATAAATTCTTCGTTCCTCTGTACTCATCTTGTCTATCTGTACAAATTGCTCTGTAGGAATGATGGCATGGTGGTCACTGACTTTCTTATCATCCACAAAGCTCTTGTTCAGACGCAGTGGCTGCATAATCAGACTGCCGGACAGCTTCTTATATGGTCCGATGCTGATGGCACGAAGCCGCTCCTTCAGAGTTTCTGCCACATCTGCTGAGATATATCTGGAATCTGTCCGTGGATAAGTCAGCACTTTATGATGTTCATAAAGCTGCTGCATAATATTCAGTGTCTGTTTCGCTGAATAGCCAAACTTACGGCTGGCATCCCTCTGCAGCTCGGTCAGGTCATACAGCCCCGGGGACGGTACGCTGCTTTTACTCTCTTTAACTTCTGTTACTGTAAGCTGTTTTCCCTTTAATTCCCTGCAGATCTTTTCCATGCGTTCTTTATCAAAGCTGCGATATCCACCACTTTTTTTATCCTGCCAGGTCCAGCATACCTGACCGTCACGCAGGGAAATTCCATAATATTCCTGTGGCACAAATTCTCTTATCTGTGCTTCTCTTTTTGCGATCATCGCAAGGGTCGGTGTCTGCACTCTTCCGCAGGACAGCTGTGCATTGTGCTTGCAGGTCAGTGCTCTGGTTCCGTTCATACCCACCAGCCAGTCTGCCTCCGCACGGCATACTGCTGCTTCGTACAGATGCTGGTACTTTCTCCCATCCTCCAGATGAGCAAACCCTTCCCGAATGGCTTTATCTGTTACAGATGAGATCCACAGCCGCCTGATTGGCTTATGGCAATTGGCTTTTTCCAGAATCCATCTGGCCACCAGTTCGCCTTCCCGTCCTGCATCTGTTGCAATGATGATCTCTCCGATATCCTTACGATACAGCTGTGTCTTCACCGTCTGAAACTGCTTCCCAGTCTGACGGATCACGACCAGCTGCATTTTTTCCGGCATCATCGGCAACGTATCCATATCCCACTTCTGATACTTCTTATCGTATTCCTCCGGATCCGCCAGTGTTACCAGATGGCCCAGCGCCAGGTAACTACATATTGATCCCCTTCCAGTGCACCCCCGGAAGGCTTGCTGCAATGCAGCACTCTTGCAATGTCCCGTCCTACAGACGGCTTTTCTGCTATCACCAGTGATTTCATCTCTTTTATACTCCTATATGATAAAAAAGACTGCTACAGTATATTGTGCAACAGCCTTTCATTTTCTAAGACACCAGGGTTCCCATTTTGAAGGATTCAATCGCAAGCTCAATCACCTGCGGATTGCATTCCCGATATTTGAAATAATAAAACAGTAAATTGATGTATTCATCCAGTCTGGATTGATTCTCTCTTCCAACAAATCGTTTTTCACCACACAACAGACATTCATTCAGCATCAAAAATGTGGCAAATCGTTCATTAATATAGATATCTTTTTCATCCTCTGTGTAATGTACAAACTGAAGAGGCTTTCTTCGTACAATCCAGGCAATCAGATAGGCAAAACTCTTCTCCGTCCGAATCCATTCAATACCATGAAAATCTTTCAAACGAAACAGATCTGCATAATAATCCAGAATCAGACTGAACAGGATTCTTTCATTACATTCTACATGAGACTCATACCCTGCTTCTTCAATAAAATGATTGGCGGAAGCCAGTACCTCTGTATATTTTTCGTGAAGTCTGTCTTCCCCGATTTTCTCAATCATATCTTCATAGCTGTACTCGGAATTCATGTGTTCACGCTTCCTTTTTCCATTTTTTCATCAGCTCCAGTTCCGTAAGCTGCTGGTGATGCTTCATCACCATAACACTCATGTCCGACTCCATATTATAGCGCATCTTGGAATAATACACTGCCTGTCGCTCTTCTGCGAAATCATAGGCCGGACTTGGGAGTTTCTCCATTGGATATTCCCCATTCAATGCCTCTGATACCAATTTCCGAAAATGATTCTGACGTCCCTGACTTTTCCTACTTTGCATATTGCTTTCCCTTTCGCAGCAACACAGAATGAATATAAGTCGCTGCATCGATCACCGTTTCCTCATTTGAGTCTGTCGGTTCTTTCTCTTTCTTTCGCTCAGTAGTTCCCGACTGAGAAATATGGCGCCAGTCTGCATAAGTATCTCCACTGTAATACTGTGCACAGCTTTCCCATCCCTGCTCTCCCATTTCAAAACAGGTAGAAATAATCTCATCAATAGAATCTGCCAACTGCGCTACGGTATTGGTATAACGCAGCAAAAAATGATTCTCATTGCGGTATGGATATTTGACTCTGTGGTCAAACTCTCCATAGACTTCTTCTGCCAGCGTACGCACCTGTACTTCGCAGAAATACTTCTGAAAACGAATGATATAATGCTGGGAACGATATCCCCGGTCGGTATGCTCCCGGTAGATTTTATCCCCAAAAATATTCCGGTCCCCGTATCTGGTATAGGCTACCGGCGGCTCTGCCAGATAAGCTTCCGATGTAGCTTTTGTCTGGAATCTCTCCATGATCCAGTCAAAGACCCCTTCCCATTCTTCCTTTGCCAGGATCAATACACGGACTCCCACCAGATCCTGCACAATATCCATATAATTGTTCACGTTAATATTCAGATATTTTTTATTCTGATATTTTCCCCGCTTACGGATGATCTTCTCTATCAGATGTTTTGGATCTTTCGCCCGCGTCCTGATGGAATGAATCGGTATCGGCATTCCCTCCAGGAAATAATCTACGAATGCATCACAGCAGGCCTCCAGCTCTGGCTGGCGCCTGCAATAATCATCATAAATCTCCTCCAGTACTTCCCAGCTTAAACCGGAATAGAGGAATTCCTGCTCCACTTTATATTCTTTAAAAAACTGCTCTCTGTCCAGCATACTACCCGTCCTCTTTACTTCATATTCTGACCGGACGGTTACAGATCTTTATTCTACCGTCACACTCTTCGCCAGATTTCTCGGTTTATCCACATCCAGACCCTTCGCAACGCTGACATAATATCCCATGAGCTGCAATGGGATCACCGCCAGAGAAGTTGCAAAATGTGCATCTGTCTTCGGAATGTATGTTACAAAGTCTGCTGTATCTTCCATGCTGTAGTTGCCATAGCTGGTTACCGCGCAGAGATATGCGCCACGGCTCTTACACTCTACCATATTGGACAGTGTCTTTTCGTATAAGTCTGCCTGAGTCAGTACACCAATAACCAGAGTATTATCCTCCAAAAGAGAAATCGTTCCATGCTTCAGTTCTCCTGCTGCATAGGCCTCGGAATGAATATAACTGATCTCCTTCATCTTCAGACTGCCTTCCAGGGAAATTGCATAATCCAGTCCTCTTCCAATAAAGAAGATGTCTTTTGCATTTGCCTGCTTTGCTGCAAACCACTGAATACGTTCTTTATCAGCCAGTACTTTTCTGATCTTATCCGGGATTGTCTGCATCTCTGCAATCAGCTCAGTGTAATATTCTTCTGTGATTTCTCCTCTTGTCAGAGCAAACTGTACTGCCAGGCAATATGCTGCTATCAGCTGTGTACTGTAAGCTTTGGTGGTTGCCACAGAAATCTCCGGACCGGCCAATGTATAAAATACATTATCCGCCTCTCTTGCAATGGAAGATCCTACCACATTGACGATTGCCAGCGTACGGATTCCTTTGCTTTTGGCCTCACGCAGTGCAGCCAGACTGTCAGCAGTCTCTCCAGACTGACTGATAATAATCACCAGTCCGTTCGGATCCAGAATCGGCTTACGGTAACGGAATTCAGATGCCAGTTCTACACGAACCGGAATCCTTGCCAGATCCTCTATCACGTACTGTGCGGCCACACCTACATGATAGGCAGATCCACAGGCTACAACATAGATCTGAGATATCTTCCTGATTTCCTCTTCATCCAGCCCCAGTTCACTTAAGTCAATCTGTCCATCTTTGATCACAGAATTCAGGGTATCCAATACTGCCTTTGGCTGTTCCTGAATCTCTTTCATCATGAAATGCTCATATCCTGCTTTTTCTGCGGCCTTGGCATCCCACTTGATCTCTACCAGTTCTTTCTCGATCACATCGCCATCCAGATTGTAAAAGGTAATATTTCCCTTCTGCAGGCGTCCGATCTCCAGATTACCAATATAGTACACTTTCTTGGTATACTTTAAAATAGCCGGTACATCTGATGCCAGATAACTTTCTCCATCTCCCAGGCCGAGAATCATCGGGCTGTCTTTTCTTGCCACATAGATCTCTTCTGGATAATCTTTGAACATTACCGCCAGTGCATAAGAGCCACGAATACGAATCATGGCATGATTCAGTGCATCCACCGGTGTTCCTTCGTATTTTTTGTAGTAATAATCGATCAGTTTTACTGCTACTTCTGTATCCGTTTCCGAATAAAACAGATATCCTTTACGGATCAGTTTATCTTTTAATTCCTGATAATTTTCAATAATTCCATTATGAACTGCCACCACATTTTTATCATCACTGCAATGCGGATGTGCATTTTCTACAGACGGCTCTCCATGAGTTGCCCATCTGGTATGACCGATACCGCAGTCTCCCAGTAGAGACTTTCCATCATTGGTCTTCTCAGCCAACGCCTTCAGTCTTCCTTTTGCCTTTACAATTTCCGGATCGGACGCTCCGTTACGTACGGCCAGCCCCGCTGAATCATAACCACGGTATTCCAGCTTTGCCAGTCCGTCTAACAGAATCGGTGCAGCCTGACGCTCACCTGCATATCCAACTATTCCACACATACATATCTCCAATCTTCTTCATCTTTTATCTTATGCTTTTTCTTCCAGCACAGAAGTACAATGTGGGCAGCGAGTTGCCTTTATAGAAATCTCACTCTGGCAAAACGGACAGATCTTAGTCACTGGTTCTTCTTCCTTCTTATCCTTCTGTCTGCCTTCCGCCAAACGATTCATTCCTTTTACCATAAGGAAAATCACGAATGCAATGATCAGGAAATTCAATACTGCTGTAATAAAATTTCCATATGCAAATACAGCCACACCAGCTTCCTGTGCTTCTGCCAGTGTTGCGCATTTTTCACCACTGAGCTGAATAAACAGATTGGAAAAATCCAGTCCTCCGGTAATCAGCCCGATCAGAGGCATAATCACATCATTTACCAGTGAATTGATAATGGCCTGGAATGCACCGCCGATGATAACACCGACTGCCAGATCCATGACATTGCCACGCATAATAAACTTCTTAAATTCTTCTATAAAGTTCTTCATCTTCCCTGACCCTTTGTCTCTTCTTACACTTTACCGTCAAATATTATAACTTTGCAGGTAATACTGTCAATCTGTGAACGATCGTCAAATTCTCCCTGCATTCGTCACCACACTATTTGCGAATCTCCAACAGCTTCTGCTTTAACTCGTTTTCCATTCTGACCATATCTGCCTCAGCCTGCAAACGTTTCTGACGTCCTTCACTCTGGATCTGCAATACCTCATCAAAGGTCTTCACCAGCTCTGCATTGGTCTGGGTTAGTGTTTCAATATCCACAATGCCCCGCTCGGATGCTTTTGCCGTAGAAACAGTTGCTTCATGAAGCGCATTTGCATTCTTCTTCAGCAGTTCATTGGTCATATCGGTCACTGCATTCTGCGCCTTTGCTGCTCTCTGTGCATGCTCCAGTCCCAGTGCTATCACCATCTGATTCTTCCACAACGGATGGTATTCACCAATGTAGACTGAATCTTTTCTACCATCATAGTATTATTATTCTGGATCAGGCGGATCTGTGGTGCGGTCTGCATGGAAATCATCCGGCTCAGTTCCAGGTCATGCAGCTTCTTTTCAAAACGGTCACAATAGCTGGCCAGATCCTTCGCCTCCTGTGCCAATACCTGGTCATTGCCGGACTGTGCTTTTTCCATCAGTTCCTTCAACTGTGTAGATCTTACCTCTTCCAGTTTCTGCTTTCCTGCTGCAATATACATGGAAAGTTCTTTATAATAAGTAAGGTTCAGGTCATACATTTGATCCAGCATGGCAGTGTCCTTTAACAGACGTACCTGATGCTCTTCCAGTGCATCACAGATCTTGTCCACATTCACAGCTGTCTTATCGTACTTTGCCTTCATGGCATCCAGCTTATTTTCTCCTTTGTGGAAAAGCCCAAAGAACCCTTTTTTCTCATTGTCCACATCAAAGTTCTTCAGTTCTGCTACCACATCCGTGAGCATATTTCCTACTTCACCGAGATCCTGGGATTTCACATTCTCCAATGCTTTTTCTGAGAAATCTGCCAGCTTCTGCTGTGCTCCGGCACCATATTGAAGAATCATATTACTGTCAGAGATATTAATCTGCTGAGAAAATGCCTGAATCTGCTGTTGCTCCTCCGTTGTAAATCTGGATTCTTCTTCCATCTTCTCCTTCACTTCTGCCACGGCCTGTTCCTCTGTCTTCTGTGGCAGTTCTTCTTTTTTCTCCGGAAACGGAGTCAAGGTTAAAGTCGGTGCGGTTCCTGCCAGTTTTTCAAATTCATCACTCATCTTTGTTCTCCTTTTTCATCGAATAATTTCTGCTTTCATGTCCTCTTTTACTTTATGCCTTTCATGGCATCCCTGATCTCTTCACCCGTCAAACCTTCCTGTGCCAGCAATGTGTGAAGCACAGAGATATCTGCTGTAATATCCATAGACGTATCCTGATACAGATTATCGAACAACTTCGCAAATGCCAGATTCAAAGTATCCAGCGTGTCCTCGATCTCTTTCTTGGACTTTGCAATATTGGTCAGCTGATCCGGATGTTGTCCGCTCAGTTCTTCTTCAGTCAGTTTTTCATAAGAATCCAGCAGCTTGATCGTGGTTGGAAGATAATACTTCATCATTTTCTTGGTATCATCTGCGCATTGTGGATGTGTCTTTACATAATCAAAGATCTTCCGGGTGACTGTCTCCAGATCATATAATTTTCTGGATACTGTCTCATCACTGATTGCTTCATTGCTTCTGCGGATCTTCTCAATATAAGCATTTCCCTCTGCAATCAGCTTTCTCACTTCCGGTGGAAGCTCCTGTGTTTCCCTCTCTATTCTGGCCTGTTCTTCTTTTTCTCTGTTCTGCTGTTCCAGCCTCCGATTCTTCTCCCGTAAAAAAGTCTGATATCCCTGATCTGTCACATACAGTGTCTTTGATTCCTGATCCAGATGTCCCTGCAGAAACATATTTTCCTGCAGCATATCCTGAATATCTTTTAAGACCTCTTTTTCATTCCGTCCACTGGCAGAGGACAGTTCTTCTATAGAGATATGATCTCGTTTTCCAATCTTTTTCACATAATTCTTGAATTTGCGAATCTGCTTCAGGGTTCCACTGCCCTTTATACTCATAACCCCAAATCCAACTGCTCCAATAAGCAATATCACTTCCGGCACCATCAGTGACACGCCTGTAATCTTGCTGGCAATCGCCAGGGTCAGCAGGCCTGCTGCACACCCAAGAATTCCAGCCAGTCCCAAGGTAAACAGAAAATATCCCTTTAATCGTCCGCTTCCTCCCGGTGAATAAAGCCCCCGTTCTGATACCGCAGTTGTCTCTGCCATCTCAGGCACTGATTTTACTGCGCTTTTCCATGGATTCTGCGCAGCTTCCATCTTGTGCTGTGCATTCTTCATATAATCTGGCCGATGATCTTTCTGTGGTTCATCCACTACAGAAGAAGCCACCGTATCTGCTACGATATTGGCTACCTGACTGACCGAATTCTGTATTGTTGTACTCAACTGGCTGAAATCCTGACTGTCTATGGCCTTCTGCACCATATCACTGATCTCACTGCCAAGGTTGCTATATTTTGAATCTGACATTGTTTACCGCCTTTTCTATCTGTTTTGCTATAGTTTCAAGTATATCGCAAATCATACCAGGTTTCAAGAATACCTTAGCTTTCTTGCACCAGGACTTATCCGGCATGAATTACAAAATATTTATGAATCATGATTTTCCCCTTGCAATTCTGTTCAAAAAGAGATATTATTTGTGTATTATATAATGTAGTTTTAAATACTACATGTAATAGTTATCAATATTGATTGCATGTAAGGAGGTTTTCCATGAAAGATATGACATCAACCAGCGTATATCGGACTATTCCATCTACTCCGATTCGCAAAATGACAATTAAAGATCCCGGAAGTTCGATCACCCATTTTATTGGATTAATTATGGCTGCTCTTGGAACTGCCCCATTACTTGTCCGGGCAGGCCGCCACGACAGCCCGATTTATATGATTTCCATGGCAGTCTTCATGGCCAGTATGATTCTGCTCTATGCCGCCAGCACCACTTATCATACTTTTGATGTTTCACCATCTGTCAACAAATTACTGAAAAAGGTGGATCATATGATGATATCTGTCCTGATTGCAGGAAGTTATACGCCAGTGTGCCTGCTGGTTCTGAACGACCGTCTTGGTCTGATCCTTCTTGGCATTGTCTGGGGACTGGCAATCACTGGCATTCTGATCAAAGCTTTCTGGATTTATTGTCCAAAATGGTTTTCTTCTATATTATACATTGGCATGGGATGGACCTGCGTTCTGGCTTTCGGGCCGATCGTACGCTCTCTGACACCTGGTGCATTCTTCTGGTTGCTGACCGGCGGCATTATCTACACCATTGGAGGTGTGATCTATGCACTGAAGCTGCCGATTTTTAATTCAAAGCATCCATACTTCGGATCCCATGAGATCTTTCATCTGTTCGTGATGGGCGGCAGCCTGTGCCATTATATTTTTATGTTCTGTTATCTGGCCTAGAACAGTAGAATTCTCCACACAAATTTCTCTAAATGGCGTATAATAAATCAGATATCATTAGCAATCGTCTGGCAGTGTTACATTCTTCAATCCGAATCTTCTTTATCTGATTCCCAGTCAAGATACCGCAATCCCGATTGCTTAATCTGATAGATTTCAGGAGCTTGTTATGAATTACACTTATATTGTCCAGTGTAGCGATGGTACTTACTACACCGGCTGGACCAATGATCTGGAAAAACGTATCAAATCACATAATGCAGGGACGGGTGCCAAATACACCCGTCCCCGTCTTCCGGTTACCCTTGTTTATTATGAAGCTTTTGCTACAAAGCAAGAAGCAATGCGCCGAGAATATGCCATTAAACATCTTTCCCGTCATCAAAAAGAACATTTAATTTCTAATCAGCTATCACCAAAATAGCATACTGCATTATTTTAATAAAAATAAATGAATTTCCTCCAGGAAATCATCTGATAAATATGCTTTTATTTTTTCAAATGTTTCTGGATTAGCAATTGCACGTCCAGGTTTCCTGTACTCTACATACGTCATAGCACACCAGGTAATTCCTCGCAGGCAGGTTACTGGCAAAAAAATGTTTACCCGCGTGCGTAAGTCTCCCATGTTGATTCTTCCATTCACGGCTACCTGATACTCTGTGATAAAGTCCTGCACGATGCAATCTTCCAAAATCACATCCGTCTTCCAAAAAGTTGTCGTTGGTGCCAGCATATGTCCAAGATCCTGTGCCGGATCACCCCAAAGTGGCTTTTCCCAATCAATCATTGATACAAAACCAGTAGTTTTGCTTTTTCATAAGCGAGCTCCATCAGTTTTTTAATTGTCTGAACTGTTTTTGGGTTGGAAACGTCAGACTCTTTGTAAACCTTAAACATTTCCTCGCATTCATTCAAAATGCCCATAATCGGATTCTTAATTTCAATAAGTTTATCTGGTTCGCTAATCTCCGTTGCATGAACATCCGCAAGACAGATTGCTGCATTCTTTAAATCTGTTTCATAAGAAAGCGGACGTCCTTCTATAAATTCCATCACCAAAATTCCATGTAAAAAAAATGTTTGCTGTCATCTAAAAAAACCGGTATTGGTGTTCTGCCAGATGTTTTTAATAACTGAAGTGCTCCAAATTCGTAGGCAATTTGATTTTCCATGTGCATTTGGCTTCCATAATTGATACGAAATACATATTTTTTATTTGTCACCGGATGCTGAAACAAAAAATTCTTACCTTAGAATACATAGACGCCCAACCACTTATGTCCTTTTTCAAGTCTTTGTATGGGCAAATCGATTTGAACGATATTATTTCATATAGGAAGGCACCGAAAAAGCCTTCCTGGTATAACAATAAAAAAGAGCTCGAATCTCTTCGAACTCTTAAGAGGCGCAGACCGGATTTGAACCGGTGGATACTGGTGTTGCAGACCATTGCCTTACCACTTGGCTACTGCGCCGTAACAAATATATTATAGCAGATACTGCTATGTTTGTCAATCTATTTTCATAGATTAATGACTCCAAGGGGATTTGAACCCCTGTTACCGCCGTGAAAGGGCGGTGTCTTAACCGCTTGACCATGGAGCCAAAAGATATCTTTCATATAGCTTTATATGAAAAAACTCCCCGAGTTGGGCTCGAACCAACAACCCCTCGGTTAACAGCCGAGTGCTCTACCATTGAGCTATCGAGGAATATGAAGGTTATACCTTCAAAACCGCATACGGTAAATACTTTTTTCATCCGTGTTTCCCAGACTATACTCGCTTACTCGCGGTCACTCGGAATTCGCTTCGCTTCTTCCTCGTGCCTTTTGCTTCGCAAATGTCTGTCCGCAAACCGTCTGTGTCCCAGAATGCAAGCATTCTTCCTTCACAGCCGTCTTCGTCCAGCCGCTCTTAAGCTTTTTGGTCAAGCCTTCGACCTATTAGTGACAGTCAGCTCCATACATTACTGCACTTCCACCTCTGCCCTATCTACCTCGTCGTCTTCAAGGGGTCTTAT
>QUMM01000039.1 GCA_003435055.1 Lachnospiraceae bacterium OF09-6 | reverse complement strand
GGAGTTTGGGCCGTGTCTCAGTCCCAATGTGGCCGTTCACCCTCTCAGGCCGGCTATGGATCGTCGGTTTGGTGGGCCGTTACCCCGCCAACTGCCTAATCCAACGCGGATCCATCACATACCACCGGAGTTTTTCACACTGTGCCATGCAGCACTGTGCGCTTATGCGGTATTAGCAGTCATTTCTAACTGTTATCCCCCTGTATGTGGCAGGTTATCCACGCGTTACTCACCCGTCCGCCGCTCAGTCACTAAAGAATTCATCCGAAGAATCTTTCTTAAGCGCTTCGCTCGACTTGCATGTGTTAAGCACGCCGCCAGCGTTCATCCTGAGCCAGGATCAAACTCTCAAAATAAATGTTTGATTCCGGGATCAAAATCAACATACTAGCTAATCTATCCCTTTTACTGTTTTATAAGGTCAGTTCCTTGAATGTTAAAACTTTTTTAGAATCTTTCAAGGTTGTTTCACTGTTCAATTATCAAGGTTCTTTGCTGTTGTTCTTGTTCTCAGCAGCAACTTTTATATCATAGCACTGCTTTTTAAGTTTGTCAACAACTTTTTTTATTTATTTTTCAATCTTTCGATTGAAGCTTTGTGTTTCTTACTGTCTCTCTCAGACAGCTTCATTATATTATCACCCGTTCCAGCATTTGTCAACAGCTTTTTTCACTTTTTTCAAAATCTCCCATCTCGGAATTTCTTATTTCAGAACTCCAGATGAGAGATGTGTAATCTTAATGCTTTAGATATCCAGTTGCTTTATTAGTTGCGCCCTGTATTCCTCATCCACAATAGCCCGTTTCATATCATCTATGCGATCTGATTCCATTAATTTATCCATTAAAATTAGTATCTCCTGACGTTCCGATTCTCGTCCAGCTTCATACTCTGCTTTACGCAGCTTTCGCTCTTCCTCTTCTTTATCGTATTCAAATATGCTCACTGCTTCAACCTCCGCTCTTCGCTGGCGCAGAAATTCTTCCAGGATTCCTTCCTGTATGCATTCATCCACTGCACGGTGCACCGCTGCATCCAGTCCCATTTTCCCTACATAGCTTCTTACCCTTTCCACGTACTGTGCATATTCCTTCAATGCTCTACATTGCTCCATCAATTCCAAGTTATGTCCCCTGTTAATATTCAATGTCAGCACTTTTAACTCCAGATCAGGTTCTCCAGTCAGATTCTCAAAGGCTGCTGACAGATATTCTGTCCTACAATCCTCCATCGCTTCTGTTCCGTTATAAAAGACCAGAAACTTCGGTACCGGAATCTTCTGAATCTTTGACGAGTACAGTGACTTTTTATCTACCAGCTTCTGATATTCACTGGAGATATAGAACAAATCCCGTAAAGGCATATTTGCACTATAGGTAGATTGATGTTCATACAGAAATAGGTTAGTATCAATGATAAACGCCAGATCGTTCTTCATTCCCATGTAGACTGCATTCTCCAGTGTCACAATCTGCAGCTGCTCCGGATCTGTGTATAATTTCCCTGATACTGCATTGTATAATGCAAGCAGATTCTCCTTATCTGAAAACAGCATCCGAAATACGGTGTCTTTGTACTTCCGATTGGCTCTCACTCGTTTTACCTTTACCCGTTTTGTCTTCGGTTTGTATTGCATTCTCTTCTTTTTTGCCATAGGCTCCTCCTCTTCTTTGCGCGCAGGAAAGCCCTGACAGTATCTGAGTCCATCCCTGTCATTTGCTGTCTCCTGCTTCTTTCTGAATGTTTCATTGAATAGAACGAAAAGCATAAGATCTCTGAAATGACGTTGCGACTCTGACAGTGCAGTGCACTGAGAATGATAATATCTGCTTTTGTGAACTTATACTATCATATATTGGTGCGTTTATCAAGTATCTTTTTGTATATTTATTTGCATCTTTTTGTTGTTTATTTCTTTATTGTTTTATGTTGCTTTTATGGTTGTATAATAATAATTTCCTAAAATGAAAACATAAACTCAACAATATCATTTCCAAAGGGGACAGAAAAAAAGCCGGAAATCACCGTCACCATTGGCAAAAAGACCATAGGATCTCATTTCCGAAATCCTATAGTCTTTTCTGAAAATTTAATTGCCAAAAGGGACAGTCATAAAACCGCAAAACACCGTCACCATTGGCCTCAATTGCCTATTTTGTTACGGTTACTGTCACGGTGTATTTCTTGCTGCCGGATTTGACGGTGATCTTTGTCTTTCCTGCCTTCTTGCCTGTGATCACGCCCTTGCTGCTTACGGTCGCAATCTTCTTATTGGAAGATTTGTAGGTAAACTTCTGGTTGGATGTGATCGGTGTTCTGGAAGGAGTCAGGGTCAACTTCTTGCCTTTCTTCAATGTAACCTTCTTCTGAAGTCCGGTGATCTTGCTGGTGGTTACCTTCTTCTTTTGTACCTTGACGGTGACTTTCTTCTGCAGGCCGCTGGCCAGGGTAATGGTCAGGGTTGCCTTGCCAGTCTTCTTTCCAGCTTTCAGTACACCACTCTTCGTTACGGTGAAGATCTTGGTGTTGCTGGACTTGTAGGACTGTACGCTGTCACCATTTGCCAGACCAGTTACCTTGAATGCACTGGTCTTCTGTTTTACTTTCAGAGGTACGGTGGTGGCATTGACCTTGATGGTCGGCTGTGCTGCACTGCCCACATTCTGTGTCTCTGTGGTTCCACATACGGAGCAGGTATGGCTCTGCACTGCCGGTGCGGATATAGTGGCATCGGATACCTTGCTCCAGCTGCCAAATCTGTGTCCTGCTGCCGGGATGCTCTCTGTTCTGGTTCCCTGGCACTTCTGGCAGGTATAGGTCTTTACACCATTGTCTGTACAGGTGGCTTCTTTGGTAATCGTTCCAGCATCGTACTGGTGTCCAGTTGCCGGAATGGCCTCTGTCTGTACGGCATCGCAACGGTCGCATTTTGCCTGGCGCTCTCCGTCTGTGGTACAGGTGGCTTCTTTCGTTACCGTCCAGTCGGTGTAGCTGTGTTCATGTTTTACCGTCAGCTTCAGGTCATTGATCTGCATCTGGAACATATTGGCTCCATAGATTCCGTAGGATGGATCCCCATGCATCAGACGTACATAGCCGCCCTTGATGGTGTAGGTGCCATCCGGTGTATCTTTCGGCACCTGGAACTGCACGGTCTTAATAATGCTCAGATCTCCATTGGCTCCGGACGCATTTCGGTCATATTCTGCCGAAGTAATGCGGGAAACCCCCGGAATATCTGTTAAAAAGATGGTCTTTGCACTCTGCAGTTTTGTAAAGGTACTGGATGTATCGATCGGATATTCATCCGTAATCTCTGACAGATCCATATCATCCAGTCTTATGGAAACCATCTGTCCCGGTTTGACCGTATCCCCGTTGCTGATGACCGGATTTACTTTCATATCAGCACTGTAGTCTGGATTTTCCTCTGCCGTAAAGGTAATATCCGGAATATGTGAGAAAAAATTTTCAGACTGTGGTGCAATCTCTCCGGCATTTCCCTGGGCGGTCTCAGAATACAGTGGCGAACCCCACCATCTCTGGTAGATTCGTCCATTGCTCAGTGTAAAGGTTCCTGCCCCGCTTACGGTGAAGGTCATAGCACCGGAGGCATACTGTGTTCCTCCAGATATTAATTCTGACTGATATGGCATATCCGTGTCAAACCAGAACTGTACTCCGCTTGGGTTATAAATTCTGAGGATCTTATAAACCGGTGTACTCAGTCCCGTAATCTGCAGGGTGGCCTGATCCCCTGCCTTCAACGGCTGTCCAGGTCTTGTCTCATTGCTCAGTATATAGCTGATCACCTTGGCCCGCAGACCGTATACCTGTGTTACCTGCTTTCCTTCATAGACGGCACTGACTTCAATCGGGTTGTATCCGTCTTTTAAGATGACGGTCACATCCCCATTGGCATTTACCTGGTATTCTGTTTTCCCTGAACCATTGTAATCCAGCACGGATACCTTTGCATCCGTTCCATTTACATGGAAGGAGAATTCTGCCCCTTCGGTTCCCTTCCAGTAATACCAGGTGTCATACTTGGTGGTATATGGCAGGGAATTGATATTCGTCAGTTTATTTTCCAGTTTCTCAATGGACGCTTCCTCTGCGCTGTTGACATGGACGACCATCTTCGGTGACTGTCCGTAATATTTTCCGGTCTCATCAGTCAGTGTTACAGTAAAGGTGGTGGTTCCCTCTTTCAGCGGCACCATGTAATAAAGCTCATTCTCATAGCTGCCACCGCCGCCAAGTCCCTTGTCCTCATAGGTTGTCACTTTAGAAGTAATCTTGAAAATGGACTTATCCTCGATCTTGAACGTCAGTCTTCCCGGAGTGTTATACGGCAGGCAGGCTTCTCCATTCCGCGTATTGGATGCAATATAATCCTTAAAGTTGACCGGATATGCTTCTTCCCCTGCCCCAAGTGTCAGGTTAAAGGCATTTGCCGATACCATAAAATCATCAATATAATCCGTTGGTTCCCCCATGGTCTCACCGGATATGATTCTTCCTTTTTTGACAATTTCCAGAGCTTTATTCATGGCATTATACTGCGTCTCACAGTCCGCCATGAACTTTTCATAGATCCAGCCTATCAGAGCATGATATTGCTCGTCTGAATCCAGAACATCTTTTTCATAGTCTTTATAATTTTCTTCCGTTACCTGGCCGGAATAACTGTCAATCAGTGTTTTCAGTGCCTCGATTGTCTGGATACCATTGTCATACAGTTCCTGAATGCGCTTTACAGAGGCTTCCAGCTTTTCTGCTGCTTCCTGTGAAACTTCTGCTTTCTCTTCCTCTGTCAGACGCTCATATAACACCTTCAGGTAGTCTACAGTTTCTTTGTCTCTGCTGTAGGACAGATCCTCCAGCCCCGGCAGTGCCATGATCTTTTCCTGCAGATCTGCAATTGTCATATTTTTCTTTATGATATGCAGTGCGTAGATATGGTTAATTCTTGGTGCGTCTTTTTTGCTGAGTTTCAGGCTTATGGTATTCTCGCCTTCCGCCAAAGGGAGCGGCAGTTTCTTTGCTTTATCCAGTTGCATGTAAAATGCGCTCCAGGTAGTTGCTGATCCGGTATCTATGATCTCTCTGTTATTTAACGTCAGATTGACAATCCATCTTACAGCCTTGCCAGACAGATTGCCAAACGCACCACTATTGCTGTCAAAAGAGATGCCGTCAACTGCACTGCCTACATATATCCGGTAATCCGTCACCTGACTGTCAAATCCTGTCTTCCCGGTTTCCTGTCCTTTTTCATCCAGCTGGAACCAGGTACCTTCTTCTGCTCCGTTGAACTTCTCTGTATAAGTAGCCTTTGCTGTACCAAACATTGGAATAAAGCTGTATTTTTCTGGTCTGACATCATTCTTCGTCAGCTGCAGATAATACATTTCTTTTCTGCCTTCTGCTGTGGTCAGCAAAATTCTGTAATACTGCATCCCTGTGAACATGGCTCCGTCCTTAATGGTGACACTTCCCTCTTCCAATGTCCAGGTCTTAGTGCCCTTTTTCAGTTCTGCCGTGGTACCTTCCGGAAGATTATTCAGTGTCACTGTCAGGTCTCTGGTACGGTATGCTTCATCCGCTGTTTCTTCCTGAAGCGTTGCAGTAAAGGTGTTGCTTGGAATGGCTGGATGTCCAAATGTACCGGTCATAGTATCCGAACCATCTACATTGTATGTGACACTCGGCGTGTTCTGATGCCCATCGCTGGCCATTTCTGTCAAAGTTACCGAACCATCTTTCAATAGCTGATGCCCCTGATGAACCCTGATCGTGTATACTTCTGCTGCCTCTTCTGCTCCCGGTGTCTCTACCTTTACTGTGATGACTGTTATCTCTTCTGTAACCGGAATCCGGAAGAATCCACGGTATTCTTTGTCGCCCACAAATACACGGACTTTGTTCTGCTGATTTTCCGCTTCCGGTGTAATCTGCAGGCCAGTCCATCTCCTGTTCTGACAGTGGAACGAAATATCATACTCATGTACCTCCGGGTCAAATTCACCTTCCAGGAAATCCGGTGCTTTATTTACAGTATCATTTTTAATTGGCAATACGGTCAGTGACTTTAATTTTGTGGAGGTATCTGCATCTTGAAATCCGGCACCGATATCAGTTCCAAGATCCGTTGTATACTTCAAATGGATATAATCTCCCGGCTGCAGGGTTCCATCTGCGATCTTATAATTATCAAATCCGGTATTGGTATACCATCCGTTCAGGCTGCCCATCCAGCCACTGTACTGTCCACGATCAAACTCCTCCCGGTTGCCGATCATATAGAAGTATGAGCCCATACCCTGTCCCGGTTTTCCGTTAATGGCAAATTCCACATTGGCCAGCAGGCACGCCCTGGCAATGACTGTTGTCATCGTATCAGAAGGATAGACCCAGATACCTTTTCTGGCTGCTGTATAGTTAAACAGTACGCCCAGCGGCCCAGGGTCTTCCACCGGATTGCCACTGCCGTCTTTCAGATCTGTACGTACCGGCACACTGTCCTCTGCCTGTATATAGACCTTACCTACCGCTTCTTCTCCCGTGATGATTCCCACACTGTCCCTTTCCGGCGCATTGACTGTGACAGAACCAATGGAAGAATACACCGATTCACTCTTCCCATTGCTCAGTGTGTTGGTAATCTTACAGAAGTAATAGGTCGTTCCGATCACGCTGGTGGCTTTTCGGGTCAATGTAGAGTTCTTTCCTGATGTAGAAAGCTTTTCATACTCACCTTCTTTCAGAAGTGTTGCTCCCTCATAGCTGTTCTCCGTATTCTTATACCATTCGAGGTCAGTTTTCCCATCGGATTGCCATCTGCATCTGTCTTCGCACTGGAGAGCTCTACCCATACAATATCACTGGATGCCTCCGGCAGTGTATATACCTTGGATCTGGATGCTACAACATCCGAACTGATATCTGGTTTTCCAGGTACATCTTCTTCTCCGAACTGATGTGTCATTTCCAGCAGCAATCCGGTTCCATTACCCGTATAGATGTCTCCTGATTTTTCAGAAAATTCCATATAGTATACGATATCGGCAGGATCCTTCAGATCGTTCAGGACATCTGCGCCAAAATATTCTGTCAGTTGTTTCTGTCCCGCTGCTCTTCCATCACTGACCTGATACCAATATATTAAGGTATCTGTACTAAAACTATAACTTAATGACTTATTTGTTTCATATTTCATATTCGACAGATACAGATTATCTTTCCCTTCTACTGAAAAGGTAAATTTATCTGCCATCTTCTCTATGGATGCTTTATAAATGGTCACCGTTTCCGGTGCCACATTCTGTCCGGACACTTTTGGTCTGTTCTGTAGCTTCAGTGTAGTAGCTTCTGCCACCACCTCATTGGACAGATCATCTGTGATATGGATCTTTTCTGCTGTGACAGCCCCATCCGTACCTTCGCCGTCCTGAGTGGCTATGAGATCTTCCCCATCCAGATATTCTGTCTCCTCTTCATCACCCAGAATCACTTCTTCCGGTTCACTGTATGGTTCTATCGTTTCATCAGAAGATGCTTCCTCTTCTGCCAGGATCTCTTCGTCTTCGATGTCAGCTTCCGTACTATCTTCGGTCAGACTGCTGTCCGCTTCTGCTATGGCATCTGTTTCTGCTTCCGTCTGCACTTCGATCTGCTGTGTCACACTCTGTGCTTCCACATCAGTGGCCAGTGCGCTCATCGGCGTAGATACCAGCATCAAACCTGCCATCAGGATACTGACGATCTTATTTGCCATTTTCTTCCTTCGCATGTTCTTCCTCCCTTGTTTTTTCGCTTTACTTCATGATGTAGTTTCCCTGTGCCACAGATCCTTTCCTGACAGATTCCGTTCGCTTTCCCCCTCTCCCAAGCACGAAAAAAGGCAACAAAATAGTACCCCCCCTCGATGGATTTTTCCACTCGAGAAGAGGTACATTACTTTTGTCACCTGATAGATATTAGATAAGCGAATTTTTCTACCTTATACAAAAAGCAGCCGGCCGCCGACTATACGGCATCGCTCTTACCTGTGCATGGGTTCCGCATGCTTCCAGCTCTGCTTTCCAAATTTGCTTTTCTTCTGTATTCAGTTCTCTGTATCACATATTCTACATCTGTCTAAATCATAACGCATCTGGCTGGAAATGGCAAGAGCAAATACCGGCTATCGCAAAGGGAACAGGAAAAAGTCCGAAAACACCGTCACCAATGTCCTACCGTTTTATTTTTCTGGTCAGGTCGCAGATACACCAGGCGATAGCCATTCCCCCGGCAATCCCCAGTGCACACAGGAAGGTCTGGCTTCCGTATTCCTCCGCCAGTCTGGTATTGCCCTCTGCCAGTGCACTCATACAGTAATACAGAGTGCTTCCCGGTATCAGCGGAATGGCGGAGGTCACAAAAAACGGTGTGGATGGTGCTCCGTATAGCCGGGCCAGGATTTCTGCATAGATGGCCACGCAAAAGCTGGCCACCAACATAGATACAAAGATATGGTTCCCATGATGGGACAATAACAAGTAAGCCAGCCAGCCAAGTGCGCCTCCTACTGCTGCCGCTGGAAGATATCTTTTATTAATATGAAAGATGAGTCCAAATCCCACAGAACCTGCCGCACCTGTGAGCAGTTGTATAATTACATTCATTTACTAGATCCCCCTTACCAGCCAGATAGCCGCAAAAAATCCCAGTGCCAGCGCCGCTGCCAGCAATAACGCCTCGATCAGCCTCATACTGGCTGATATGGTATCCCCCAGCAGAACATCCCGTATGGCATTGGTGAACATCAGTCCTGGTATCAGCAACATGATATCACCAATCATGATCTTGTCCATATGCAATATCGGAAAGATTTTGCTGACCACACAGATTCCCACACCACTTAAGAACGATGCCGCAATCTGATAAGCCACAGAATTCAGACAGATCGGTTCCATATAAGTTTCCAGCAGCCAGATCACTGCTCCCATCAATCCGGCAATCAGAAAATCCCAGATACTGCCGCCATAGAATACGGCAAAACTGGCCGCTGCCAGCACATTCCCCAGCAGCAGCATTTTCCCTCTGGTGGCAGTGGATAAGATCTGATCTAGCTGCTGTTCGAACTCTTCCACCGATATCCGGCCGCTGCAGATCTGTCTGCTCAGTTCGTTCAACTCCTCCAGCTTCACAAAATCATTGCCGCCGGACTTCTTCAGCCGTCTAGTCTGGGTCAATGGCTCCTTTCCAGGCATCTTCATGGTAATGATAATGCTGGAGGTAATCACGAACACATTCATCTCTTCTGCCCCATAGGCATAACCGATACGGTTCAGGGTATCCTCCACCCGGTAAATCTCCGCCCCGCTGTTCTGCAGCGCTTCTCCCATCTGAATCAGTACATTCAGAAATCCACTATCTGATCTGCTGTCCATTTTTATTGTCCTTCCATATCATCATATTCTGTTTCCATACTATAACATTCTACCTGCATTTGTAAACAAGATAAAAAGCCGGAATACCTCTGCATCTTACAAAAGTATTCCGGCTTTGGATTTCACGATATTTTATTTGTCTGCTACCAGATGACACGCTACCATGTGTCCATTCCCCACATCTACCAGTTTCGGTTCATTCTTATTGCATCCTTCTTTTCGGAAACGGCAGCGTCCGCAGAAACGGCAGCCTTCCGGTGGATTCACCGGACTCGGTACGTCTCCTTCCAGAATGATACGCTGGCGTTTTTCCACATCCAGTCTTGGAATCGGAATCGCAGACAGCAGCGCCTGAGTATATGGATGCAGCGGATTTTCAAAGATATCTTTGTAATCAGCCATTTCCACGATCTTACCAAGGTACATAACTGCAATACGGTCACTGACATGCTTTACTACGCTCAGGTTATGAGAAATAAACAGATAGGTCAGTCCCAGATCCTTCTTCAACTGATTCATCAGGTTCAGTATCTGTGCCTGCACACTCACATCCAGTGCGGATACCGGCTCATCCATAACGATGAATTCCGGATTGATAGACAGAGCACGGGCAATACCGATACGCTGTCTTCTTCCACCGTCCAGCTCATGTGGATAAGAAGTAGAAAGTCTGCGTTCCAGACCTACGATATCCATAACCTCATGCACACGGTTATACAAATCTTTCTTATTATCATATACCTTATTTACCAGTAATGGCTCTGAAATTAATTCTTCTATATTCAGACGCGGATTCAGAGAAGAATACGGATCCTGAAATACGATCTGCATCTTCTTTCTCATTTCCTTCATCTGTGCTGCATTCAGTTTTACCACATCCGTCCCACGAAATAATACTTCACCGCTGGTGGGTTCATGAAGTCTCAAAATGGCACGACCGGTGGTAGATTTACCACAGCCTGATTCTCCTACAAGACCAAGGGTTTCTCCCTGATTGATAGAAAAACTGACATCATCTAATGCATGCAGCATTCCTTTTTTGGTTTTGAAATATTTTTTCAGATTCTTTACTTCAAGAATCGTCTCTGCCATTTACTTCACCTCCTTAGTATCATCAAATCTGTGACAACTGATGGTATGTCCAGGTTCTACTTCCAGATGCTTTGGCATCTGCTTGCTGCATTTCTCACAGGCATATGGACATCTTGGATGGAAAGTACATCCAGACGGCAGATCTGTTGGATCCGGTGTGAGGCCTTTTATGATCTTCAGTTCTTCCTGTTCATGATAGATATCTGGAATGGAATCAAACAATCCAACAGTATATGGGTGGTGTGGCTTCTCTGGTGTGAAAATATCCACTTTATCGCCATATTCTACCACATTTCCTGCATACATAATTGCTACTTTATCACAGATCTCAGCCACGATACCCAGGTCATGAGTAATCATAATCATAGAAGTATCATACTGATCCTTCAGTCCTTTCATCAGTTCCAGCATCTGTGCCTGAATCGTTACATCCAGTGCAGTGGTCGGTTCATCGGCAATCAGCAGTTCCGGATTACAGGCCAGCGCAATTGCAATAACCACACGCTGCTTCATACCACCTGAGAACTGATGTGGATAATCTGAAGCTCGTTCTGGACGAATGCCAACGGTCTTCAGCATCTCCAGGGCTTTTTTATGAGCATCTGCTTTACTCAGGTGATCATGCAGACGGATTCCTTCTGCAATCTGATCACCGACGGTCATAACCGGATTCAATGATGTCATAGGATCCTGGAAGATCATAGAGATCTTTTCTCCACGAATGCGAGTCATGTCTTTATTGGATTTGTTTAAAATTTCTTCGCCATTATATTTGATGGATCCGCTGATTACCTTTCCTTGTGGATGTGGCAGCAGATTCAAAATACTCAGAGCGGTTGTTGTCTTTCCTGCACCAGTTTCTCCTACAAATCCAAGGGTCTCCTTAGGTGCAACTTCCAGATTTAATCCGTTAACTGCATGTACCACACCGCCATTTGTATGATATTCTACAGTCAGATCACGGATCTCAAGTAAATTCTTTTTCTCGTTATCCATATTCCTCTCCTCCTATTTCTTCTGCTTTGGATCCAGTGCGTCACGAAGTCCGTCACCCAGTACATTCAGAGCAAAGATGGTGATCATAATCGCAAGACCTGGGAACATGGTCATATAAGCATAGTCTCTAATATAACTTCTTGCAGAAGAAAGCATAGAACCCCATTCCGGAGTTGGCGGGGAAATACCCAGTCCAACAAAGCTAAGTCCGGCCGCTGTCAGGATCGCCATAGCTACACCCAATGTGGCCTGTACGATAATCGGAGCCAGACAGTTCGGAATAATGTGTTTGAAAATAATACGCAGATCCGATGATCCTGCTGCCTTAGCTGCCTCGATAAATTCCTGATCTTTTACAGAAAGCACTGATGCACGCACGATTCTGGCATAATGCGGAATCGAAGAAATACCGACTGCGAGCATCAGGTTAAACAGACCATTTCCAAGTACTGCCACAATGGCAATCGCTAAAATGATCTGTGGAATAGATAACAGAATATCCATTAGTCGCATGATAATGTTGTCAACGGTTGCTCCATAGTAACCGGAAAATGCTCCAAGAAGTACACCAATCACCATGGCAATTGCTACCGCTACGAAACCAATCAACAGAGATATTCTCGTTCCATATACTACACGGCTGAAAATATCACGTCCAAACTCATCTGTTCCAAACCAGTGCTGTGCACTTGGTCCCTGGAAGCAGCTCAACAGATCCTGTTGGTCAAAACTATAAGGTGCAATAAAGTTTGCAAAAATCGCTACTAAGAAAATAATAACGATAATAATCAGTCCCAGTACCGCCAGTTTGTTTTTTCGAAGGCGTTTCCATATATCGCCCAGCTGGCAAATTTCTTTTTCTTTTCCATATGTACTCTCCTCCTACTTATACTGCGCTTTGATACGCGGATCTACAAATGCATATAACAGGTCAACCAGGAGGTTTACAATACTGAACGCCAGTGCAATGATCAGCACACCGCCCTGTACCGTAGGGAAGTCACGCATCTTGATGGAGTCTACCATCAGTCGTCCAATTCCAGGAATAGAAAAAATAGACTCTGTCAGAACTGCTCCACCCAGCAGAGTACCAAACTGCAGACCTGCAGATGTAATAATCGGAATCAGAGCATTTCCCAGTGCGTGTCTGATGATAACAGTTTTCTCATGGAGACCTTTTGCTCTTGCTGTCTTGATATAATCCATATTGATAACTTCCAGCATACTGGATCTGGTCATACGGGTAATAACTGCTACAGACTGAGCCCCCAGTGATACTGCTGGCAGAATCAGATGTAATGGAGTGTTAAATCCAGAAGACGGAAGCCAGCCCAATTTTACAGAAAACAACAGTGTCAGCAGCAATCCCAGCCAGAACACCGGCATGGAAATCCCCAGCAATGCAAACGCCATAGAACACATATCAAAAATCGAATACTGCTTGATCGCAGAAATAATTCCAATTGGAATACCCAGAACCAATGCAAATAACATAGAACAAAATGCCAGTTTTACCGTAGCCGGGAAACAGTCTTTGATCAGATCAATTACCGGCTTCTTCGTGGAATAAGAAGTTCCCAGATCTCCATGGAGAATCAGGTTCTTCATATATCTTCCATACTGTACCAGGAATGGATCATTAAGTCCCTGTTCTTCCCGATACTGCTCTACTGCTTCCGGAGAAGCCGAATCGCCCAGTACCAGTCTGGCCGGATCGCCAGGAGTGATGTACAGCATAGAAAATATGATAAAGGTAACACCCAGTAATACCGGGATCATCATTAATAAACGCTTACCTACATATTTTAGCATAGACGTCTTTCCTTTCTGTTTTTCTCATTGGAAAAGGGGAAGCGGCAGCTTCCCCCGTTGTAAATCCGCTTTTCCTGCAACATTTACTCAAAGTAAATGTTGTATAATGGATGATAACCATATGCTGTAGGTTCAAATCCCTTCATGTTGGCCTTTGCACCAACAACTACTTCTCCATTGTTCAGGAATACCCATGGTGCTTCTGCTGCAAGCTCTTCCTGCAGTTCTTTGTAAACTGCTTCTCTGTCCTCAGAGTCTGGCATGGATCTTCCTTTTTCCAGCAGTTCATCTACTTTTTCACTGCTGAAGTTTGCGTAGTTATTACCAACCTGTCCATTGGACTGTGTATGGAATACAGCGTAAACAGCCATATCCGGATCAGCAGTCTGGCAGGTCCATCCTACCATAATCGCATCCTGTTCACGTCTGTCTGCCTTGTCAAGAAGTGCGCCCCATTCCAGAACTTCAATTTCTACATCAATGCCAACTTCTTTTAACTGGCTCTGAATGATCGTAGCCATATCAATTCTTTCCTGACGTTCGTTTGTGGAGATCACCAGCTTCTGACCTTCCTGAATGCCTGCTGCTGCCAGCAGTTCTTTTGCTTTTTCTACATTGTATTCATGTGGTGTCAGATCGTTATCGTGATATTTTACGTTCGGTGCGATCGGACCTGCTGCTGGTGCGCCAACTCCACGCCATACTGCGTTGCAGATTGCTGTGGTATCCAGTGCATAAGAGATAGCCTGACGTACATCCGGGTTGCTCCATGGTTCTTTCTCGCAGTTGAATGCAAGGAAAGTAGTCTGGTTATCTACCTTACGGATCAACTGAAGATTGCTGTTGTCTTCTACACGGCTGATATCGTTGGTAGAAATATCAAATGCCATATCTACACCGCCGCTCTCCAGTTCGATAGCACGGTTGGTTGCTTCAGTGATGATACGGAATGTGATCTTGGACAGTGCCGGTTCTTCTCCGAAGTAATCATCGTTACGTTCCAGTTCGATGGTATCGTTCTTTGTCCAGCTTACGAACTTGAATGGGCCGGTACCGATTGGGTTGCTTCCGAAGTTATCGCCTTCTGCTTCTACAACAGCTTCTGGAACAATGCTGGCACCTGTATTGGCAAGACCTGCGATGAAACCTGTATTCTGCTGCTGAAGTTTAAAAGATACTGTGTAATCATCCGGTACTTCAAAGCTGTCCGGATCGATGTCTCCAAAGATGTGAGCTACTGCTGCACTGGCCTGTGCACGTTTCAGTGAGTATGCTACATCACTTGCCTTTAATTCATCTCCATTGTGGAACTTTACGCCCTGACGAATCTTAAAAGTATAGGTAAGTCCATCATCTGACACTTCATAGCTCTCTGCAAGTCTCGGTGTTACGGTACCATCTTCTGCCACATCAATCAGTGTGTCATAGATCTGCGCCATAATGTTGGATGAATATACATTACATACAGCTACCGGGTCGATACTGGTTGCATCGGATCCCATTGCTACAGTCAGCGTATCCTGGGTAGTCTCTGCTGCGGAAACACTCATACTTCCGAACAGCGCAGTTGCAGATACTGCTGCAGCGATTAAAAATCTCATAAGTCCTTTTCTGCTCATTTTTCTCCTCCTTTATAATGTTTGCTTGCAAATGAAGCGGACTGTATAAATTTTAACACACTAAAGTGTCATCTGTCAATGTCATACATCTGTTTTTCTGTCAAATACAACGTTATTGTTCACTCCATGACCAGCAGCCCCCATAACTTCTTCTTGCGCTTTTAGCACAGGGGTGTATAATTATATTATATGACACTTTTCTGTCAATCTGTTTGTCATAAAAAGTGGCATATCAATACTAATTATATTTACTAAAGGAGAGACAATCATGTCACAGTTTTACGATCAGGTAAAAGAACGTTTTATCCGTTACGCCAAAGTAGATACCCAGTCTCAGAATGGCGCAGCTACCGTTCCAAGTACAGAAAAACAGTGGGATCTGGCTCATATGCTGGAAGAAGAAATGAAGAACATCGGACTTCAGAATGTCACTCACGATGATTTCTGTAATGTATACGGCACTATTCCATCTACCCTGCCAAATGGCGGTGGCATTTCTATCGGATTCCTTGGTCATATGGATACCGCTCCGGATGCCAGTGGTACCGATGTAAAGCCATGGGTTCTGGAAAACTATCCAGGCGGAGACATCGTATTAAATAAAGAACAGAATATTGTTATGGAAGCAGCAAAATATCCTCGTCTGGCCATGTATGTTGGACAGGATCTGATCCTGACAGACGGTACAACTCTGCTGGGTGGCGATGACAAGGCCGCTATTACTTCTATTATGACCATGGCTGAATATTTCTGCCGGCATCCGGAGCTTCCTCACGGCCCAATCCAGATTGGATTCACCTGCGATGAAGAGGTCGGTCTTCTGGGTGCTCACAAGTTCGACATTGAACGCTTCGGTGCAGACATTGCCTATACTCTGGATGGTGATGGCCTCGGCGATTTTATTTATGAGAACTTCAACGGAGAAGAAGTGCATCTGAACATTCACGGCTTAAATGTACATCCTGGAACAGCGAAAAATATTATGAAAAATGCCATCGAAATCGGTGGTGAATTCATGAATATGCTTCCTGCACTGGAACGTCCTCAGCATACAGAAAATCGGGAGGGTTATTTCCATCCGATTAAGTTCGAAGGAACTGTGGAAAAAGCATTTCTTCGCTGCCTGATTCGTGATCATGACAAGAAGCGTTTCCAGGAAAGACATGAATATGTGGAAAAATGCGTGGCTGCTTTAAATGAAAAATATGGTGAAGGTACGGTAAAATCTTCTTATACAGGAAAATACTCCAGCATGTATGATGCCATCATGAAAGTTCCTTACATGATCGACTATGCAAAACAGGCTATGGCTGATTGTGGCGTAGAGATGCATGCAATCCCGATGCGTGGCGGTACAGATGGTGCATGCCTGTCCCAGAAAGGACTTCCTTGTCCGAACATCAGTGCCGGTTATGAAAATGCACATGGCCGTTTTGAACTGGTAGCTATTCAGGCTCTGGAAAAGAATGTGGACATTCTGCTCCGCCTGATTGATCTGTACAGCAAAAAAGAAAGTCTATAATAAAAAAGTGCTCTGTGAGATTGTTATTACACATACTCAGACAGACATTTTTTATATATTGAATCTTGCGATTCTTTCTTACTATCATATTTATACTTCTTTTTTTCCGAAGACCTGTTCTTTCATCTGCTTTGCCGTCGGTGTATTCGCCAGTCCTCCCTGTGCCGTCTCCTTCATGGCACATGGCATACTGTCTCCCACTTCCTTCATGGCATCAATGACTTCATCCACAGGAATCTTGGATTCCATTCCGGCCAGTGCCATATCTGCTGCGGAAAATGCGATCATAATACCACCCACATTTCGTTTGATACACGGGATCTCCACCAGTCCGGCCACCGGATCACACACCAGTCCCAGCTGATTTTTCAAAGCCATGGCACAGGCATCTGCTGCCTGCTTTGGCGTTCCACCCATGATTTCTGTCAATGCTGCTGCGGTCATCGCTGCTGCGGAACCACACTCTGCCTGACAGCCGCCCTGTGCTCCGGCAATGCTGGCTCTTTTGGCTATCACAATACCAAATCCTGCTGCCGTAAACATACCTTCTATGATTTTTTCTCTCGGGATCTGATGCTCTTCCATCATAGTCACCAGACACCCCGGCATGATACCGCAGGAGCCTGCAGTTGGCGCAGCCACGATCTTTCCCATGGCTGCATTATATTCAGATACTGCCAGTGCTCTGGCCATCGCTTTTGTCATAAAACTGCCTGTGATGCCGCCCATTTGGGCATACTGCATCATCTTCCAGGCATCACCCCCGGTCAGTCCGGAAGTAGACCGAAGTTCTGGATCCATTCCACTCTCCACTGCTTTTTCCATGACACGAAGATTCTCCTCCATCTGGGAGAGCAGTTTTTCTTTGCTCTGCTCCATCTGCACGGCCTGATCTTCCAGTACCACAGCACCGATGCTCATTTTCTTCTTCTCTGCTGTCTCTACCAATTCCTGTATTGTCAAATATTCCATAACTGCTCCTATATCACTTTCAGAATAATCGCACTGATCACATGTGGCAGTACCTTTAGCTGTTCAGTCAGTCCTTCCGGTGCTGCTCCGTCAATCTCAATAGTCATAATGGCTTCTCCACCCTTTTTCTGTCTGGACAGACGGAAGTTCCCAATATTCACATCTGAATATGCCATAAAATTCGTTACCGCTGCGATCGCTCCCGGTCGGTCGTAATGGCGAACCAGAATGGTGGTACTCTGTCCTGTGTAGGCCACATCCATTCCATTGATCTTCTCCACCAGAATGTTGCCGCCTCCCACAGAAGCCCCCTGAATATCTGCCGTCTTGCCACTTTCTCCATAAAGAAAAATATGTGCGGTATTCGGGTGGGTATCCGGTATATTTACCTCATGAAACTCATACTCCAGTCCCTGTTCCCGGGCCAGTTCCAGTGAACAGCGAATCCGTTCATCATAAGAATCCATTCCCATGATGCCGGCAATCAGTGCCTTATCCGTTCCATGTCCCTTGTAGGTCTGGGCGAAAGATCCCGACAGCTCGATCACTGCCTTTACAGGACGATCCTCCAGAATCTGCCATGCCACACGGCCCAGACGCACTGCTCCTGCAGTATGGCTGGACGACGGACCGATCATCACCGGGCCTATAATATCAAATACATTCATGTATGTTATTTCCTTTCCACAATGCAAAAAGTACGGTTCAGCTCCATTTTCTGACATTTGAATCTGAACCGTATTCATTTTATCACGATTCTAACGGCATGAAAAGTATTTTATGAAAGCCTGGAGAAAACGAAAATTACCGCACCAAGAATGACCAGTACCACACCAGTAGCACGATTCAACGTCTTCGGCTCTGCCTTATTGGCAAAGACTGCTGCAATCCGCGCCCAGATAAAGGTAAATACTACACACAATGTCCAGACCATCCAGTCTGGTGAACCACCAATGGCAAAATGAGATACTGCTCCGGTAAGGGCTGTGAATGTCATAATAAACACACTGGTTCCAACTGCAGTCTTCAGCTCATATCCCAATACACTGGTCAGGATCAGAAGCATCATCATTCCACCGCCTGCTCCAACAAATCCACAGATAAATCCGATCAGTATACCGCAAATGATGGACTGAATAGCCCTCTTTTTCGCTGATACCGCCTGCATACTTTCTTTCGTGGTCATGACTGGTTTTACAATAAACTTCACACCAAGGAAAAATGTCATGACCGTGGAAAATCCTCCCATGGTTCTGGATGGTACAAGACTGGCAATGAAACTTCCTACTACGGTAAATGCCAGCACACTGCACATCATGATCACGCCATTTTTAATGTCCAGATTTTTATTTTTTCTATAGGTATAAGCGGAAACCGCGCTGGCCAGCACATCAGAGGACAGGGCAATTCCCACTGCCATATATGGATCCATATGCAGAAACGTAATCAGCATCGGACTGATCACCGCCGCCGCACTCATACCGGCAAATCCAGTTCCCAGACCTGCACCCATGCCTGCAAAAAATGTCACTAAGATAGTTATAAACAGATTCATCTTTTCTTATCCCCTTTTTCTGTCGATTTTGCTTTTGTACTAATCTTTTTCGCCCGCTCGATATTTTGCCGAATGGTATCCATACACCGCTGAAATGTCTCAAAATCAGACGGTGCAATATTAGAAACCAGAATCTCCCGATAACGCTGCTGCACCGATCTTCCCTGTTCGATGACTCTCTGACTTTTTCCAGTCAGTTGCAATCTCACCTGTCTCCGGTCTCCCGTTATGGACTCACGTTCCAGGTATCCCTCCTGCACCAGCTTCTCCACATGAAAAGAAACCAGATTTGCTTTGATTCCTCTGACACGGCAGATATCCCGTGCGGTATAATACTCCGGATTATTGGCCAGAAACATCAGAATATCCAATGCAGTCTGTGCTATTCCACATTCCCTGCACACTGGCTGGCAGAGATTCTCATATAATTCCAGAGAATTGTGGATCATAAAAAGTAATTGATTCATAGTCCCTCCTTTTATTTCAATATTGAACTATTCACTTTTGAAACAATAACACGTTATCAGAAAATTGTCAACTTTTCATTTTATAAACAAGAAAAAAGACTGTATTTTTTACATGATTTCATGTAAGAATGTACAGTCTTTTCTTCGTTTCTGTTGAATTTCTTTACTGTTTATTTTTCTCGTAGATGATATAGAGCCCTTTCAGCATCAGTTCTTCATCCAGAATCACTTCCCGTTTGCAATGTGGAATAATGCTCTTGGCCAGTCCACCAGTGGCTACTACCGTTGCCTTGCATTCGATCTCTTCTTCGATTCGCTCAATCATTCCGTCCATAGCTGCAGCATTGCTGTATACAATACCACTTTTCATACATTCGATGGTATTCTTTCCTACGATATGCTTTGGTGCCTCCAGACTGATGCCGCTCAGCTGTGAAGCTCTGGCCGTCAGTGCATCCAGCGAAATTCGTGGTCCCGGGAGAATCATGCCCCCTATGTACTGTTTTTTCTCATCGACTACAGAAAGTGTAGTGGCTGTTCCCATATCAATGATAATCAATGGTACTGGATAATTGTGAATCCCTGCTACTGCATTGGCCACCAGATCTGCACCCAGCTGGGCTGGATTGTCGATCTTGATGTTCAGCCCGGTCTTTACTCCGGCAGCCAGTACCATGACTTCCGTTTTCAGAATCTTCTCTGCCGCGATCTTTACAATGTTCGTAATCTGTGGAACTACCGATGAGATAATTCCGCCTTCGATCTGATCTGCTTTAATCTTATTAATATCCAGAAGCAGCTTAATGTCTATGGCATATTCCAATTCTGTCTTGGTTCGCACCGTTGAAATACGCTCTATAAAATGTGTTTTATCTTTGTCGATACCACCAACCACGATGTTGGTATTTCCGATATCTATGGTCAGAATCATTGACGTTCTCCTTTTATCTGCTCAATACTTTGGCTCTAAATAATGCACTTCCCACAGCTCCCGTGATCAGTGTCGCTACAACCATTTCTACTACTGCATTTACGCCTACAAAGGCACAGATAAAGACGATAATATTTCTTCCTGCAATCAGTCCCTGTACATATTCGGTATTACCAAATAACAGAACCAGTGCTGTCATGAAAAATACGGTATTTAAAAATGCAGAAAAAAATCCGGTAACTGCACATGCCAGATATACATTTTTCTTACTTACTGCACGGAAAATATAGCCCAACAGTAATCCATCCAGCAGTCTTGGTACAAATCTCTGAATAAATGCCAGAAATGGATTAATTCCCACTAAGATGATGCCCATTCCACTTGGGATACCGATTCCAAAGCACTGCAGAAAACTTAAAAGTCCAAAGATTGCTCCGGCTGCTGCTCCTCCTGCCGGTCCCATTGCAACAGCGCAGATCGCAACCGGTATCATATTCATTGATATGGATAATGGTCCAATTGGGATGGTACCAATCGGTGTGCAGGCAAAGATCAGTAATACCGCTGTCATCAGTGCCATAATGGTCAAGTTACTTGTTTTGGTGTTTCTCATAATTTCCTCCTTGTTACTGTTCCCTTCAGGGATACAATACGGTGATGGACGGACAGGTTTTTGTCCAAAATCCGGTTAACGGGTTGCTATTATATCCAGGATCTTATTCGCTGCCTCCTCCTTACTCATTAATGGAAGGGCAATTTCCTGATCCTGTGTAATCAGAGTCATTACATTCGTATCTCCCTGGAATCCGGCGCCATCTACTTTTACATTGTTGGCTGCCACCATATCCAGATTCTTCTTCTGTAATTTGGCTCTGGAATTACCTATCATGTTCTCCGTTTCCATAGAAAATCCACACAAAAACTGATTTTCTTTTTTATGTTCACCCAGGTAAGCCAGTATGTCTCTGGTCCGTTCCAACTCGATTGCCATCTGGCCTTCCTTTTTTTTCACTTTATTCTCATAGACCGTCTTCGGACGATAATCTGCCACCGCAGCTGCCTTGATAATAATGTCCTGCTCATCACTTCTGCTGGTGACTTCCTGGTACATTTCCTCAGCTGTGGTAATCTGTACATACTTTACAAACATCGGTGGAGTCAGTGCGGTCTGGCCACTGACTAACGTCACATCAGCGCCTCTGAGCATAGCGGCTTTGGCTACCGCATATCCCATCTTGCCAGATGAATGATTCGTGATATAACGAACCGGATCAATGTTCTCCTGGGTAGGTCCCGCAGTAACCAATACTTTTTTTCCAATCAGATCCTTCGGATCTGCCAGTGTTCTCTCTATATATTGATACAATGTCTCTGCTTCTGGCATCTTTCCTGCTCCCGTGTCCCCACAGGCAAGATAGCCGCTGGCAGGCTGTATGACTTCATATCCATATTTTTCCAGTATTTTCAGATTGTCCTGCACGATTGGATTCTCAAACATCGCTGTATTCATGGCTGGAGAAACTATCTTTGGACATTTACACGCCAAAAATGTCGTCGTCAGCATATCATCTGCAAGGCCATGTGCCAGTTTTCCAATGACATTGGCACTGGCTGGTGCAATCATCACGACATCCGCCTGCTTTGCTATAGATACATGCTCTACCTGAAACTCAAAATTACGATCAAAAGTATCTACGAGGCATTTATGTCCAGTCAGGCTCTCAAAGGTAATAGGATTGATAAAATTCGTTGCATTCTTCGTCATGATTACATGCACACTGGCTTGCTTCTTTACTAACATACTTGCCAGTGTTGCGATTTTATAAGCTGCAATACTGCCTGTTACGCCTAAAATAACTGTTTTTCCTCTGAGCATTTTCCTTCTCCTTTTATTTCCAATCGAGGTACCTTGCCAATTATAGAACATTGTAGCTTTAGATTCAACTTATTTCTAAAATAAAAACATAAAAATAAAAGCAGCGGATTTTCCACTGCTTTCAAGCTGGGCTACAAGGATTCGAACCTTGAAATGACGGAGTCAGAGTCCGTTGCCTTACCATTTGGCGATAGCCATTATATTATTTGTAGCAAAGCGGGTGATGGGAATCGAACCCACGTATCCAGCTTGGAAGGCTGGTGTTCTACCATTGAACTACACCCGCATATTTATTGGATCGGGGTGACAGGATTCGAACCTGCGACCTCCTGGTCCCAAACCAGGCGCTCTAGCCAAGCTGAGCCACACCCCGATAATGACTCCAAGGGGATTTGAACCCCTGTTACCGCCGTGAAAGGGCGGTGTCTTAACCGCTTGACCATGGAGCCGTATTTTAAATAAATCATATTCCTCTTAGCAAAGCTCCCCGAGTTGGGCTCGAACCAACAACCCCTCGGTTAACAGCCGAGTGCTCTACCATTGAGCTATCGAGGAATATGAAGGTTGTACCTTCAAAACCGCATACGGTAAATACTTTTTTCATCCGTGTTTCCCAGACTATACTCGCTTACTCGCGGTCACTCGGAATTCGCTTCGCTTCTTCCTCGTGCCTTTTGCTTCGCAAATGTCTGTCCGCAAACCGTCTGTGTCCCAGAATGCAAGCATTCTTCCTTCACAGCCGTCTTCGTCCAGCCGCTCTTAAGCTTTTTGGTCAAGCCTTCGACCTATTAGTGACAGTCAGCTCCATACATTACTGCACTTCCACCTCTGCCCTATCTACCTCGTCGTCTTCAAGGGGTCTTAT
>QUMM01000038.1 GCA_003435055.1 Lachnospiraceae bacterium OF09-6 | reverse complement strand
ACTAGCTAATCTATCCCTTTTACTGTTTTATAAGGTCAGTTCCTTGAATGTTAAAACTTTTTTAGAATCTTTCAAGGTTGTTTCACTGTTCAATTATCAAGGTTCTTTATCTCATTGCTTATCAGCAGCAACTTTGATATCTTATCACTTTTTCAGAACTTTGTCAACTACTTTTTTAACTTTTTTTAAGTTGCTTTTTTCGTCTCAGTTCTTCAAGCGAACTTCTATATATTATCATATCTATTCTTGCTTGTCAACTACTTTTTTAAATTTTTGTAGCTGACTAACGGAGAAAGAGGGATTTGAACCCTCGCGCCGCGCAAACGACCTACACCCTTAGCAGGGGCGCCTCTTCAGCCTCTTGAGTATTTCTCCGGATTCTGAATTCTCATTATTGATATTCAAAATATGCATCAATCACTGACGCATGAGTCATTATACTAAATATATTTATATTTGTCAATATCATTTTTGAAAGTTTTTTACAGTTTTTTTTCATTGCCTATACAAGCTGTTCCTGATTCTGTGGCTTGCTTACTTTCCCTTTGAATCGGTTATAGATATAAGCATTTGCTTCTTTCTCTTCAGTATCATCCAATGCTTTTAAAACCACCGGCTCACCATATTTTCTTTCCAGCGCTTTCTGGATCAGATAATCTGCTACTTCCGGATTCTTTGGCAAAAGTGGTCCGTGAAGATACGTACCAATGACGTTTTTATATACTACACCTTCATAACCACTTTTTCCATCATTACCACTTCCATAAATCACTTTTCCAAAAGGCTTATTATTCTTGATATTGGTTCTGCCGCCATGATTCTCAAATCCTACTACCGGCATAGAAACCAGATCACTTTCCAGTACAATATTATCAATCAGCCGGTAGTCTGTACCTCTGTCTGTATCCAGATCAATGATACCCAGCCCTTCGATATTTCCTTCTGCTGTCGCATAATAATTTCCAAGAAGCTGAAAACCACCACAGATAGCGATCACTACCCCATTGTCTTCTACATAGGTCTGAAAAGACGTTTTGATATTTTTTAGTTTATCACATACAAGCATCTGCTCACGGTCTGATCCACCTCCCAGAAGTATAATATCCAGCTTAGAAAAGTCTATCTCATCATTGATTTCATAACAGATAGTCTCTGCCTCTATTCCACGCCACTGGCAGCGTTTCATGAGACACTGGATATTCCCTCTGTCTCCATACAGATTTAACAGATCCGGATATAAATGTCCAATTGTTATCTTCATATTCTTCACCCCTGTTTTCCGCTATATTCTGCTTCTATTTTCTTCAGAATATTATGCGTACTGTAAAGACCGGTATAGTTAACCAGCACATAGAGATTCTTACATCCATGTTCAATCCGGTCTCTGATTGCCTTTTCTACATCCGGCTCCAGACTGGATGAAATGTCCACGTATTTTAATCTCAGTCTCATATCCTGACAACGAATACCGCTTACAATAATGCTATTTATATTGTCTGCCTGGAAACGGTCAAAGTCCACATCCCACAGCCAGGATATATCTGTTCCATCCTGGTCATTATCATTGATGAGAATAATCAGATCTTTCTCTGAAGTATCTTCCATAACTGCTGAAATATTTTGATTAAAACCTGCCGGATTCTTGGCAAGATTCAGGATAATTTCTGTTCCATCGATGGAAAAATGCTCATTTCGGCCATTTTCCGGATTGTATTTTTTCAGTACCTCTACAAAATTCGGTATTTCCAGTCCAGCCTCTCTTGCTGCTGCATAGACTGCCAGAATATTATAAATATTATAAAATCCCCGATAATTTGCTTCAATGTGGCGTCCCTCTACATCAAAAGCAAGATGCTTTCCGGTCTCAATATGAGAAGCATTGTATTTAATCTCCGGACGTTTAAAATCACAGTTACTGCAGTAATAATCTCCCAGCTGGCTGAAATGATAAAAATGATAGTTCATCTTTGCCCCACATTTTTTACAGAACCGTCCCTCTTTGATCTCATTGATCGATTCTTCGAATACTTTCTCACCAATTCCATAAGTCGCATAAGCGTTACCACTTTCCATGGTAACATAAGTAGACAATGCATCATCTGCATTGACAATCACTTTCATGTCAGGTGCCATCTTCATGGCCTCTTTTACCAGATTCATGGTAATGTCGATCTCTCCATAACGATCCAGCTGATCACGGAACAGATTGGTCAGCACACAATAATCTGGTTTAAAATGCGGAAAAATACGAAGTGCAGAAGCCTCATCTACCTCAATACATGCATAATCCGCATCCAGTCTTCCATTCCATCCTGCTGCCAGAACAAAGGCTGCCACACAGCCATTCAGCATATTGGATCCGGTGTGGTTACACACTACTTTTTTATTCTGTGCTTCCAGCGTGGAACATAAAAGATTATTCGTTGTTGTCTTTCCATTTGTTCCGCAGACTACAAAAATCTTTTCTCGTACATCTCCTGCCAGCTCCGATAAAATAGCAGGATCAATCATCAGGGCTATTTTTCCTGCCCAAGTAACCCCCTGTTTTCCAAGCATTCTGCAGATCTTTGCAATAAATTTTGAGGCAAAGACAGCAGTCATTCTGCGTAACTTCATAATTCTATCTCCATTTTGTGGTTTTATCGTTCTTCATTTCTTTGCTTGATTAAGGAAATAAGTACCCTGAAACAGAGTACTTATTGTCCTTTTCTTATCTGAATCTTTTATTCTTCAGTCTCTTCTCCTGCATTTTCTGTTTCGTTCTGACTTTCTTCTGATGCCTCTTCTTCATTTTCATTTTTAGAGGATTCTCTTACTTTTGCAATACTTGCAATTGTAATTCCATTCTTCAGATCCATCAGTTTTACTCCAGATGTCACTCTTCCCAATATGGAAATATCACTGCATGGCATCTGAATGATGATACCATCCGTATTGATCATCATGACTTCATTTTCTCTGCTAAGGATCTTCATACCAACTACATTACCGGTCTTTTCTACGATCTTATAGCATTTAATACCTTTTCCGCCACGATTCTGAACTGTGAATTCATTGATATCTGTCAGCTTACCCATACCATTCTCAGATACCGTCAGCATATATTCTCCCTGACTGGACAGCTGCATACCCACTACCTCATCGGTATCCATCAGATTGATTCCAATTACACCCATAGAAGCTCTACCGGTTGCTCTTACATCTGATTCATGGAAACGAATACACTGTCCATACTTGGTTACCAGGAATATATCCTGATCACCATCGGTATATTTTACTTCAATCAGTTCATCATCTTCCCGCAGATTAATGGCTGTCAGACCAGTTTTTCTCATATTCTGGTATTCATCCAGAGAAGTCTTCTTCACCATACCATTTTTAGTAGCCATGAACAGATATGCATTCTCACGATACTCTTTCATAGTCACAATCGAAGTAATCGTCTCCTCCGGCTGAAGCTGCAGAAGATTAATGATTGCAGTTCCTCTTGCAGTTCTGGATGCTTCCGGAATCTCATAGGTCTTCAGACGATAGACTCGTCCTTTATTAGTGAAGAACATAATGGACGCATGGGTATTTGTCAGTATCAGTTCTTCGATATAGTCATCATCCAGCGTCTGCATACCCTTGATTCCTTTGCCACCACGATTCTGACTCTTAAAATTATCTCTGGTCATACGTTTGATATAACCCAGCTTCGTCATAGTGACTACCACTTCTTCCTGTGGAATCAAATCTTCCATGGAAAAATCAGATTCATCGTATCCAATGGATGTTCTTCTGGGATCCGCATATTTGTCACGAATCTCTTCCAGTTCTTTCTTAATCACACCAAGAAGCAGATTCTCATCTGCCAGAATAGCCTTTAATTCTGAGATCTTTTTCTGCAGCTCTGCATACTCATTCTCGATCTTTTCTCTTTCCAGTCCGGTCAGTGCACGCAGACGCATATCTACGATAGCCTGTGCCTGTACATCTGTCAGAGTAAAGCGTTCCATCAGAGATTCCTTGGCACTGGCCGCGCTTCTGGATCCGCGGATAATGCGGATGACTTCGTCAATGTTATCCAGTGCAATCAGTAATCCCTGTAAAATATGAGCACGCTCTTCTGCTTTATTCAGATCATATCTGGTTCTTCTGGTTACCACTTCTTCCTGATGCTTCAGGTAATAGGTGAGCATCTGCAGAAGATTCATGACCACTGGCTGGTTATTATACAGAGCCAGCATAATCACGCCAAAAGTATCCTGCAGCTGGGTATGCTTATAGAGCTGATTCAAAATTACGTTGGCATTTACATCACGGCGCAGTTCGATATTGATCCGCATACCTTCTCGGCTGGATTCATCTGTCAGCGCTGTGATACCATCGATTTTCTTTTCTTTTACCAGATCTGCAATCTTTTCAATCAATCTGGCTTTATTTACCAGATAAGGCAGCTCTGTAACGATGATCCGGGTCTTGCCATTTGGCAATGTCTCCATATTGGTCACTGCACGGACACGGATCTTGCCACGTCCGGTACGATATGCTTCTTCAATTCCTCTGGTTCCAAGAATCTGGGCACCAGTTGGGAAGTCCGGTCCTTTCACAATCTTCAGGATCTCTTCGATCTCAGTATCTCTGCCTTCTTCAATACGGTTATCAATGATCTTAATGACCGCATTGACTACCTCTCCAAGATTGTGAGGAGGGATATTGGTTGCCATACCTACTGCAATACCGGTAGTTCCGTTACACAACAGATTCGGATAGCGGGATGGCAGTACGGTTGGTTCTTTTTCTGTTTCATCAAAGTTCGGTGCAAAATCTACCGTATCTTTATTGATGTCCGCCAGCATCTCCATGGAGATCTTGCTTAATCGTGCTTCGGTATATCGCATCGCTGCGGCACCGTCACCATCCACGGAACCAAAGTTACCGTGGCCGTCTACCAGCGGATAACGGGTAGACCAGTCCTGTGCCATATTAACCAGGGCTCCATAAATGGAACTGTCCCCATGAGGATGGTATTTACCCATGGTATCGCCGACAATACGGGCACATTTTCTGTGCGGCTTGTCAGGACCGTTATTTAACTCTATCATGGAATAAAGCACTCTTCGCTGAACCGGCTTTAATCCATCTCTTACATCAGGAAGCGCACGGGATGCGATAACGCTCATGGCATATTCGATGTAAGACTGTTCCATGGTCTTTTTCAGATCGACTTCATGTACTTTGTCAAAAATATTATCTTCCACGATCGTTCCTCCTAAATGTCAAGATTTTTTGCATATTTTGCATTTTCTTCAATGAATTCTCTTCTTGGCTCTACCTGGTCTCCCATCAGTGTGGTGAAAGTCAGATCCAGCTCAGAAGTAGAATCTTCGTCCATATTGACTCTCAGCAGAATTCTCTTTTCCGGATCCATAGTAGTCTCCCATAGCTGTTCTGCATCCATTTCTCCCAGACCTTTGTATCGCTGGATTTTATTATTCTGGTCACGTCCTACTTCCTGAAGAATCTGATCCAGTTCCTCATCAGAATAGGCATACCATACTTTTTTATTTTTCTCCAGCTTATACAGAGGCGGCTGTGCCAGATAGACATGTCCCTGCTTGATCAGTTCCGGCATGAACCGATAGATAAAGGTCAGCAGCAAAGTACTGATATGAGCACCGTCTACATCGGCATCAGTCATAATAATAATTTTATGATAACGCAGCTTGGAAATATCAAAGTCATCATGAATACCGGTACCAAAAGCGGTAATCATGGCTTTGATCTCCGCATTAGAATAAATGCGGTCCAGTCTGGCCTTTTCTACGTTTAAGATCTTACCACGAAGCGGTAGAATTGCCTGGGTGGCACGGGTTCTGGCTGTCTTTGCAGAACCTCCCGCAGAGTCTCCCTCTACGATGTAAATCTCACAGTTTTTCGGATCCTTATCTGAGCAGTCTGCCAGTTTTCCCGGAAGGGAAAGTCCATCCAGTGCTGATTTTCTTCTGGTCAGCTCTCTGGCCTTTCTGGCTGCTTCCCTTGCCCTCTGAGCCAGAATGGACTTCTCCAGAATGATCTTGGCCACCTGTGGGTGCTGTTCCAGATAAATCATCAACTGCTCAGATACGATACTGTCTACCGCACCTCTTGCCTCGCTGTTACCCAGCTTCTGCTTGGTCTGGCCTTCAAACTGTGGCTCTCCAATCTTGATGCTGACAATCGCAGTCAGACCTTCCCGGATATCTTCTCCGGAAAGCGTCTCATTTTCCTTGATCAGTTTATTTAATCTCGCATAAGCATTAAATGTCTTTGTTAAGGCATTCTTAAAACCGGTCAGATGAGTACCACCCTCCGGTGTGGTAATATTATTTACAAAACTGTAGGATCCTTCTGTGTAAGAATCATTATGCTGCATGGATACTTCTACGTATACATCATCTCTGGTTCCTTCACAGTAAATAATATCCGGATACAGAGGAGTCTTGCCTTTGTTCAGGTATGTAACGAACTCCTTGATTCCTCCCTCATAGTGGAAGGTCTTTTCCATCTCCTGACCTTCTCGTTTATCCCTGAGAATAATCTTTACATTCTTGGTCAGAAAAGCCATTTCACGAAGGCGCTGTTTTAAGGTGTCATAGTCAAAAACCGTATCTTCAAAAATCTGCTTATCCGGCAAAAAGGTTACCATAGTGCCGGATTTTTCTTTTTCACATTCTCCAATCACTTTTAACGGATAGCAGACATGACCTCTTTCATAACGCTGGTTGTAGACTTTTCCCTCTTTGTAGATGGTAACCTCCAGCCATTCGGAAAGGGCGTTTACTACTGAGGCTCCTACCCCGTGAAGTCCACCGGATACCTTATATCCGCCACCGCCAAATTTTCCTCCGGCATGCAAAATGGTAAATACAACCTCTACCGCCGGCTTTCCTGATTTATGATTAATTCCTACCGGAATTCCACGTCCGTTATCGATGACCGTAATAGAATTATCTTCATTGATCGTTACATCAATGGTATTACAAAACCCAGCCAGGGCCTCATCAATTGCGTTATCCACAATTTCATAGACCAGATGATGAAGTCCACGAAGTGAAGTACTTCCGATGTACATACCAGGTCTCTTTCTGACTGCTTCCAGCCCCTCCAGAATCTGAATCTGGTCTGCTCCATATTCATGATTTACTTCTGTTCCCATACATCCTCCTATCTATTCCAACACTTTTCCGTCTACTACATGAAACACTTTATTGATCTGGAATCGGTTTTCCACAAAATCATCCAGACCGGTACAGGTGATCAGAGTCTGAATATCATGGATACTGTCCAGCAAATACCCCTGGCGGTGACTGTCCAGTTCAGACAGCACATCATCCAGCAATAGAATCGGAGTATCCCCCAGTTCCTGCCTGACCAGTTCAATTTCTGATAATTTCAGAGCCAATGCAGCGGTTCTCTGCTGCCCCTGAGAGCCAAACTTGCGGATATCCACATGTTTGATCTGAAAACCGATATCATCCCGATGCGGTCCGATCAGGGATACCTTAAACTTTAAATCCCGGTCTCTGTTTCTTCGCAGGGTCTCTTCAAATGCTTCCGCCTGTACATTTGCATCATAGGTAACCAGAATCTCCTCCCGGTTACCAGACAGCTTTCCATGTATCTCTCTCATGATCTCGTTGAGCCTGCTGATAAATACAGCTCTCTCTTCGATCACTTTTCTGCCATATTCCACCATCTGCATATCCCATATATCCAGTGTATCCATAAAATCAGGTCTGAAACCTATCTCTTTTAATAATTTGTTTCTCTGATTCACTATTTTATTATAATTTGCCAGATTATGCATATAGACTCTGCTTAACTGGCAAAGCTCCATATCCACAAATCTTCTTCTCTCCCCAGGCCCGTTTTTGATAATATTCAGATCTTCCGGAGAGAAAAACACAAAATTCGCCACACCAAACAGCTCGCTGGCTTTTCGGATCGGAACACCATTGATGGCAATCCCTTTGGTTTTATTTTTTCGCAGGTGCATATCAATCTTTACCGGAGATCCTCCCCTGATGATCTTCATCCGGATATGAGATTCTTCCTGTTCAAACCGAATCATCTCCCTGTCCTTACTGCTGCGGTGTGACTTGGTCGTCCCGCATACATAGACGGACTCCAGAATATTGGTCTTTCCCTGGGCGTTATCTCCGTAAAAAATATTGGTCCCCGAATCGAATTTTAACTTCAGCGATGGATAATTACGGAAATTTTCAAGCTTTATAGAATCAATTATCATATATGCACCAGCTTATTTTTCGATCTTGATGATGCTGCCTTCAAATTCCACTTCATCACCATCGTACAGCTTCTTACCACGCTGCAGTTCTGTCTGGCCATTGACTTTCACCAGTCCATCCTGTATGACAAACTTGGCATCCACACCGGATTCTGCCAAACCGGCAGCCTTCAGAGCCTGTCCAAGCTTGATATATTCCTCACGTAATTTTATGGTTTCCATTTTTGTTCCTTTCTCAGTTTATAATACCACGAATTGTTCCGTGCTTCGCACTCTCACAATTCTATCAAACATTCGGATATCGTAGTCTTTGATTTATTCCCCTGGTATTATATATTAAAGTTAACCGGTAAAATCAGGTAAATATAACTTTCTTTTTCATCCTTGATAAAACATGGTGCCTTGGAATTAACCAGATAAATATGGATATTCTCATCGTCAATAACACGAAGAGCATCAATCAGAAATCTTGGATTAAATCCAATCAGAATATCTTTACCCTCTTTCTCAATGGCAATGTGTTCATTCATGGAACCGATCTGAGAATTAATCTTCAGTTCCATGTTGGTATCATCAATACCAATGATAATTGGTTTCTTGTCACTTTCTTTAATCAACAGCGTAGCACGGTCGATACAATTCAGCATTTCTCTTTTGTTAATAGTGATCCTGGTCTCATAATCACTGGACAGCATCTGATCAATGCGGAAATAGTCTCCCTCGATCAGACGGGAAACTGCAATTGTATCATCGAATTCAAACAGAATATGATTCTTGGTAAAGTAAATGTTGACAACATCATCTACTTCGCCAGATAAGATTTTACTGATTTCGATGAGTGTCTTTCCTGGAACGACAACCTTGCGGTTTTCATAGTTCTCCTTCAATTCGATTTTACGAATTGAGATGCGATGACCGTCCAGAGATACGACTTTCAGGATATTATCTGTGATTTCAAACAACTCACCGGTCATCATCTTGTTATTTTCATTCTGTGCAATAGAGAAAATGGTCTGACGAATGACTTCTTTCAGAGTAAACTGAGACACACTGATAGAATGATCTTTTTCCACAAAAGGAAGATATGGATAATCATCTCCTGCTTTACCGGAAATGTTGAACTGTGAATTTTCACAGGTTATCAACGCCTGATAACGGTCATCTGTCGAGATGGTAATATCACTGTCAGCCAGTTTACGGATAATTTCAGAAAAAAGCTTTGCTTCCAGGGCAATCACACCTTTTTCCACAATCTCTCCTTTTACAATAGTTTCAATACCAAGTTCCATATCATTGGTGGTAAATTTTATTTCTCCTTTGGAAGCATCAATCAGGATGCATTCCAGAATTGGCATTGTGGTTTTGGAAGGCACAGCCTTCATCACAATGTTAATGCTTTTCATTAATTCGGACTTAGAACAAACGATTTTCATAGCCGATGCTCCTTTCAGCTTAGTGCGTATGTAATTAAAAAAGATTAGTAGCCGTCGTCATAGGGTCTGTGGATTTGTAGATAAGTGCCTTTTCCCCCGTATTTAAGGGAAAAAACGACGGTATAACTATGTGAGAAACTCACAAAACTCCCCTTTTTCAAGGTGGATAAGTGTGGATAACTCTAATTTGGGTTAATCTTCTTTATTAAAATATCTACCGTATTACGGATATTATCATTTGTTGCAATCTCATCTTCAATGGTCTTGCAGCCATGGATAATCGTGGAATGATCCTTGCCGCCAAGGAGTGTTCCCAGTTCTTTATACTTAATCTGTGTCATTTTTCGGCAGAGATACATGGCGATCTGTCTTGGAAGAACGATTTCTGCATTTCTCTTGGAGCCCTTGATGTCATCTTTGGAGACATGGAAGTGCTCACTGACGGTATCGAGAATATATTCTGGCGTAATGACCTTCTTTTCATCTGGTGAAATGATGTTTTTTAAGGCTTCTTTGGCCAGTTCCAGATTGATTTCCCTCTTATTTAAATTACCGAAAGCAACGACAATGTTCAGAGCACCCTCCAGTTCACGGATGTTGGACTTTACATTGGTCGCAATATATTCGATGACGGAGTTATCTATGGTATAGCCATCCAGTTCTTCCCGTTTTTTCAAAATGGCCATACGTGTTTCGTAATCCGGAGAGGAAATATCGGCGATCAGGCCCCATTCAAAGCGGGACTTCAGGCGGTCTTCCAGGGTGATCATCTCTTTTGGCGGCTTATCTGAGGAGATAATGACCTGTTTCCCTGCGCTGTGAAGATCGTTAAAAGTATGGAAAAATTCTTCCTGTGTAGATTCTTTTCCTATAATAAACTGAATATCATCTATAAGGAGAACATCAATATTGCGGTATTTGTCGCGGAATTTGGACATAGCAGCACTGTTACCGCTTCGGATATTGTCAATTACCTCATTGGTAAAGGTCTCACTGGTCACGTAGAGTACCTTTTTTTCCGGATCCTGGTCTAAAATAAAGTGGGCGATGGAATGCATCAGATGGGTTTTTCCCAGTCCAACACCTCCGTAAATAAACAGCGGATTATATACTTCACCCGGTGATTCTGCCACTGCAAGGGAAGCTGCATGTGCAAAATTGTTATTTTTTCCTACCACAAATGTATCAAAAGTATAACGTGGGTTCAAATTCGCCTTTTCTAAAAGCAGATTTGTTTTTTCCACATCTTTCGCTTTTGTTTCCTGTGTCTTTATATTTTCAGGAAGAATAAAGTCCAAAGAGCAGTCAAGACCGGTCAGTTCGGCGATGGCTACTTTTATAGGAAGCGTATATTTTTTCTGAATATAATTGATCTTCATCTGGTCATCGACCAGAATAGTTACAATATTATTCTCAAAACTGTGGACTTTTAACGGTTGTAACCAGGTATCAAAGGATACCTTTGACACTTCATGTTCGACCATAACATGATTCAGAATAGCATCCCAGTTTTCTTCTATTACATTCATGAAAATTCTCCTTTTGCACATAAAATCTCTGTTTATAATATTAAACCAAATTCCATTAATGCGCAATCAAAAGTTTAAAGGAATGTGTATAATTATGTGTAAAACCCCTTTTTTATGGAAAAATGGTGGTTATACACACATTATTTACAAAAAAATGTGGCTCATGTGGATTGTGAAGTGGAAAATGTGAATTTGTGAATGGAGCTGTACACATCATCCACATGCGTAAATACAAGGCATTTCGTGGACAAGATTTATTTATACACACATTATCACCGAGTTATTCACAAGTTATCCCCACGATGTGGATAACTTTGTGGGGAATATTCACACGATCCACATAAAACTGGAGAACCAGTAGGAGTGCGCCCAACCACAGGCGGATTGGAAAGCTATGATAATTTTTTTATAAATCAAGATAAATTACTTGACGAACCCTGTTTTTATGAATATAATTGAAATGATGTTTTTCTACGTAAATTGAAGAATAATTACCAATAATGATAAATGTTTGGTTAGAAGAAGGAGGTGCCCGGAACTATGGCAAAGATGACATTTCAGCCTAAGAAGAGACAGAGATCTAAAGTACACGGATTCAGATCCAGAATGAGTACTCCAGGCGGAAGAAAAGTATTAGCTGCAAGAAGAGCAAAAGGAAGAAAAGTTTTATCAGCATAGGCCGCATTTTTGTGGCCTTTTCTTCATATTAAGGGGAAAAAACACGAAAATATGAAATTTTCAGAGTCTTTAAAAAAGAATCGTGATTTTCAGATGGTATATCATCAGGGAAAATCGCAGGCAAATAAGTATTTAATTATGTATGCGTTACAGAATGCTGGAACCAGGAATCGCCTGGGAATATCTGTAAGCAAAAAAGTAGGAAACAGCGTAGTGAGACATCACCTTACCAGACTGGTAAGAGAAAGTTACCGTTTGAATGAAGAACAATTTCAGTCAGGGTACGATTTAGTCGTAATCGTAAGACCTTCCGCGAAGGAGAAAAGCTATCATGAAATAGAGAGTGCATTACTGCACCTGGGAGGGAAACTAGGTATCAGATGAAACAGTTATTGATTCTTTTGATCAGATTTTACCAGAAGTATTTATCGCCGATGAAGACAACCAGATGTCCGTATGTGCCAACCTGTTCGCAGTATGGATTAGAAGCGATACAGAAGCACGGTGCAATCAAAGGAAGTATTCTGGCAGCCTGGAGAATATTAAGATGTAATCCCTTTTCACATGGTGGAATCGATCCGGTTCCGGATGAATTCTTATCTTTTAGGAGGAAAAAAATTTGAAAACAACAGTACTTACCAAAAGTAATGTGTTTATTATAGGACCAGTAGCCACGCTTCTTGGTTTTATCATTAATGCACTTTACTTATTCCTGAGTGGGGCATTTAATATTCAGAACATCGGTCTGTGTATTATCTTATTTACCATTGTGATCAATGTATTAATGCTTCCACTGACGATCAAACAGCAGAAGTCATCAAAGCTGACACAGGTTATGAATCCAGAGCTTCAGGCAATTGCCAAGAAGTATAAGAACAAAAAAGACCAGGCTTCTATGATGAAGATGCAGGAAGAACAGCAGGCTCTGTATGCAAAATACGGTATCTCACCAATGGGAAGCTGCCTGCCAATGCTGATTCAGATGCCGATTCTGTTCGCTATGTATCAGGTTATCTGGAAAGTGCCTGCATATGTAAAGAGTGTATACGAGATGTATACCGCACTGGTAAATGATGTACTGGCATCTGCTCAGATGCAGACATTTCTGTCTGATTTTGCTACCAATGCCAGAGTGAATCTGGATAAAGTGGGATTTACCAGTGATTCTGTGGTAGATATTCTGCATAGTATGACACCGGCGAACTGGGCTACGTTTGCAGATAAATTCCCGGATTATAAGACTGTAATCGAACAGACCGCAGCACAGGCTGCACATGTAAACAGCTTTTTAACAATTAATATTACAGACTCACCGTTCGCTATTATTAAAAACAGTTTTGCAAATCATCAGTGGCTGGCACTTGTCATTGCCATTCTGATTCCGGTACTTGCAGGTCTGACTCAGTATCTGAATACCAAGCTGATTCCTCAGCCGGAAACAACTGGAGATGATGCCAACAGCGCAATGAATTCTTCTATGAAGACCATGAATACGATGATGCCATTGATGTCTGTATTTTTCTGCTTTACATTTTCCACTGGTATCGGTATCTATTGGGTAGCAAGTTCGGCAGTAAGATGCGTGATTCAGCTCATTGTAAATAAGCGTATGGAAAAAGTAGACATCGAAGAGATGGTAAAACAGAACATGGAAAAATACAATGAGAAGCGCGTTAAACAGGGGCTGCGTCCAGAAAATATCAGTGGCCAGGCAAAGAAGAACCTGAAGAACCTTCAGAATCCGGTAGTGGAAGATGAAGAGGCTATTCGCAACAAAAACGAAAAGAGACTTCAGAGTATGAAGGATTCTACAGAATATTATAACAAGGCTGCAAAACCTGGAAGTATTGCATCCAAAGCAAGAATGGTAGAGCAGTACAATGAAAAGACGAACAAGAACGCAAAAAGCTATAAAAAGTAGAGGGAGATTCGAACAATGGAAGAATATATTACCGTCACCGCCAAAACGGTGAAAGATGCAATCCTGGAAGCATCTTTGAAGCTGGAAACATTCCGTGATAATATCGAATACGAAGTAATCGAAGAAGGAAGTACAGGATTCCTTGGATTCGGAAGCAAGAAAGCGATCATCAAGGCAAGAAAGAAAGTTGCAGTGGAAGATATTCTGAAAGAGGAAGTAAAAGAAGAAAAACCTGCAAAGAAAGAAAAACGAGAATTTAAAAAAGAGAAAAAAGAGTTCAAAGAAAACAAGAAGGAATTCAAAAAGGAAAAGAAAGAAAGACCTGAACGAAAAGAATTCCGTCAGGAAGAGCCTGTTGCAGTAAAGGAAGAAACAACCGTTGCAGCAGAGCCAGCAGCAGAACCGGTGCAGGAAGCTCCAGTTGAAGTAAAAAAAGAACGTAAAGTTGTGCCGCTGACTCCGGAAGAAAAGGAAGAAGCAAAGGAAAAGGCAGTAAAATTCCTGAAAGATGTATTTGCATCCATTGAGATGGAAGTAGAAGTACATGCAGAATTTGAAGATGAAGTATTGACTGTGGAGATGTCCGGAGAGGATATGGGTGTCCTGATCGGTAAGAGAGGACAGACACTGGATTCCCTTCAATATCTGACCAGTCTGGTAGTCAACAAAGGAAAATCTGGTTATGTACGTGTGAAAGTAGATACTGAGAACTACAGAAGCCGTAGAAAGGAAACACTGGAAAACCTGGCAAAGAATATTGCATACAAGGTAAAGAGAACAAGAAGACCGGTATTCCTTGAACCGATGAATCCTTACGAGAGAAGAATCATTCATTCTGCACTGCAGAACGATCCTTATGTAACTACTCACAGTGAAGGAGAAGAACCTTACCGTAAAGTCGTTGTTACATTAAAGAGAAATAATAACCGTTAAATCAATGGGGCGGGAACCAATGGTTCCCGCCCTCATTTTGTCTTAGTCAAGCTCGGTATAGAAATCAACAACAGCGTTGTATTTTTCATCGTCATCAATGACGGTGAGAACGATCTCTTCATCGGTACAGGTATCATCTGCTTCGGATCTCATGAATAACATATGTTCCGGATCATCTGTTACGCTGTCCCCTTCGATTTCACCAAGTAATACAAACTTTTCAGAATCCATCTCGAATTCATCCAAGATTGCGAATTCTACTTCGCTTCCGTCATCCATCTCCAGAGTGACGGTATCAAATTCTTCCATATTTTCATTATTTTCAGTTGTGCCCATTTGTATAATCTCCTTATCATAATAATATGTAACTGTGAAGGTACTGAATAGTTACAATAATTCAATGAGTTGTTAACAGTGTAACACAGAAGATACGGAAAAAGCAATAAAAATAAGGATTTGTGGTTTGTATTATAAAATAAAATCTGCTATACTGTTTAAGATATTTTAGGAGGAGTGCTTCATGTTTCACACAGACACAATTGCAGCAATCTCGACTGGAATGACCAGTTCCGGTATCGGTATTGTACGTATCAGCGGACCGGATGCGGTAGAGATTGCAGATAAAATATATGATTCCAGAAATGGAAAGAAGCTGGCAGATATGCCGACACATACGATACATTATGGATACATCAGAGACGGAGAAGAGTTTCTGGATGAGGTCCTGGTGATGCTTATGAGAGGTCCGAGGAGCTTTACCGCTGAGGATACCGTAGAGATCAACTGCCACGGAGGCGTATACGCCATGAATCGGATTCTGGATCTGGTAACCCGCAAGGGTGCAAGACTGGCTGAACCAGGAGAATTCACGAAGAGAGCATTCTTGAATGGCAGAATTGATCTGTCTCAGGCAGAGGCTGTGATCGATGTGATCAATGCCAAGAATGAATATGCACTGAAAAGCTCTGTCAGTCAGTTAAAAGGATCTGTGTTGAAAGCGGTCAGGGAGATACGGGAAAAGATTATTTACCATATTGCCTATATTGAATCAGCGCTGGATGATCCAGAACATATCAGTCTGGATGGATATCCGGAGCAGCTGGAAGAGCAGACAGAGCAATGGATAGAAAAGATCACCTCACTGATTGCTTCTGCTGAGAATGGAAAACGCATGAAAGAGGGGATACGAACCGTCATTGTAGGAAAGCCAAATGCCGGAAAATCCTCTCTGTTGAATGTTCTTCTTGGGGAAGAACGAGCTATTGTAACGGATATTGCTGGAACTACCAGAGATGTGCTGGAAGAGCAGATGAGTCTGTCTGGAATCAGTCTGAATATTATCGATACCGCAGGTATCCGGGAAACAGAAGATGTAGTAGAGAAGATTGGTGTAAAAAAGGCAAAGACCTATGCAAAAGATGCAGATCTGGTTATTTATGTGGCAGACTCCTCCACGCAACTGGATGAAAACGATGAAGAGATTATGGAACTGATCCGTGACAGAAAGGCAATTGTGCTTTTGAATAAAATGGATCTGGATCTGGTGACGACAGAAGAGATGATCCGTGAGAGGCTGGATAAGCCGGTGATACCGATATCGGCAAAAGAGGAACAGGGAATTGACCGGCTGGAGCAGACGATCAAAGATATGTTTTATGATGGGAATCTCTCTTTTAATGATCAGATATATATTACAAATATGAGACAAAAAGCAGCGCTGTCAGAAGCGCTGGAGAGTCTGAAACAGGTAATGACAAGCATTCAGGATCAGATGCCGGAAGATTTCTTCTCCATTGATCTGATGAATGCATATGAAGAACTTGGCAGCATCACCGGAGAATCAGTAGGAGAAGATCTGGTTAATGAGATTTTCAGTAAATTCTGTATGGGAAAGTAAGTAAGAGGACAAAAAAATGAATCATTTAGAAGTAACTACAGATGTGGTGGTAGTAGGGGCAGGACATGCAGGCTGTGAAGCTGCGCTTGCCTGTGCAAGACTGGGGCTGAAAACGGTGATGTTTACCGTCAGCGTAGACAGTATTGCACTGATGCCATGTAATCCCAATGTAGGCGGAAGCTCCAAAGGTCATCTGGTCAGAGAGATTGATGCACTGGGTGGAGAAATGGGAAAAAATATTGACCATACATTTATTCAGTCTAAGATGCTGAATGGCTCTAAAGGGCCTGCAGTGCATTCATTGAGAGCACAGGCAGATAAACGTGACTATAGCAGCAGGATGAGAAAAACTCTGGAAAATACGCCCAATCTGACCATCAAGCAGGCTGAAGTAACAGAGATCATTGTGGAAGACGGTGTTCTGACCGGTGTGAAAACATTTTCCGGTGCAGTATATCACTGCAGGGCGTGTGTATTGTGTACAGGTACTTATCTGAAAGCCAGATGTATTTACGGAGATATCAGTAATTACACCGGTCCAAACGGGCTTCAGGCGGCCAATCATCTGACAGATTCTCTGAAGGCTCATGGAATTGAAATGTACCGGTTTAAAACGGGAACACCGGCGCGTATTGACAAAAGAAGTATTGATTTCTCCAAGATGGAAGAGCAGTTTGGCGATAAGAGGGTAGTGCCGTTTTCTTTTTCTACTGATCCGGAAGAGGTACAGATTGATCAGGTATCCTGTTGGCTGACTTATACTAATGAGAAGACACATGAGATCATTCGGGCCAATCTGGATCGTTCCCCATTGTATTCCGGCATGATTGAAGGAACCGGGCCACGCTACTGCCCATCTATTGAAGATAAAGTGGTAAGGTTTGCAGATAAAAACCGACATCAGGTATTTATAGAGCCAGAGGGACGTTATACGAATGAGATGTATGTAGGGGGAATGTCCAGTTCTCTGCCGGAGGATGTGCAGATTGAGATGTATCGTTCTGTGCCAGGACTGGAGAATGCAGAGATTGTGCGTAATGCCTATGCCATTGAGTATGACTGTATCAATGCAAGACAGCTGAAGCCAACGCTGGAATTTAAGAATATTCAGGGATTATTCAGTGGAGGACAGTTTAATGGAAGTTCAGGATATGAGGAAGCCGCCGCACAGGGGCTGGCTGCAGGAATTAATGCTGCGCTGAAGACGCTTGGTCGGGAACAGGTGGTATTTGACCGTTCAGAGTCCTATATTGGAGTATTGATTGATGATCTGGTTACAAAGGATAATAAAGAGCCATATCGTATGATGACTTCCCGGTCTGAGTATCGTCTGCTTTTACGTCAGGATAATGCTGATCAGCGTCTGACGCCTCTGGGACATAAGATAGGACTGATTGATGATGAGACTTATCAGCAGCTTTTGGAAAAGGAAAAACAGATCGCAGAAGAGACCAGACGTGTAGAACATCTCAATATTGGAGCTAATCCAAAGGTTCAGGCATTTCTTGAGGCACATAACAGTACCCCTCTGAAGACTGGAACGACACTTGGTGAACTGATTCGCAGACCGGAACTGGATTATGAGATGCTGGCAGAACTGGATCCGGAACGTCCACTGCTAAATCGTGGTGTGGATGAACAGGTGAATATTAATATCAAATACGAAGGTTATATCAAGCGCCAGTTAAAGCAGGTAGAGCAGTTTAAGAAGCTGGAGAACAAAAAGATCCCTGAAACGATCTGTTATGAAGAGATTCATGGACTTCGTATCGAAGCACAGCAGAAATTGAATTTATTCCGTCCAATTTCTGTTGGACAGGCTTCCAGAATCTCAGGAGTTTCACCGGCAGATATTTCTGTCCTTTTGATCTATATGGAACAGATGAATCGGCATCCGAGACATGAAGAATAAATAAAAATGTATATACAAAGCACTTTGTATACAAAGACGAAAAATATATCTATAAAAATACATAAAATGATAAATAACGACAGACATTGTATCCGTATAGATACAATGTCTGCAATATAAGTAATGTATATATAGATCCCAAAAATAGTAGAAATGAGGTAACTATGTCGGAATTTGAATCATACGATATGACAAAATTTCTGGAAAACTGTGAAAAAATGAATCTGACTTTATCCACAGAGCAGCAGCAACAGTTCGTACGCTATTATGAATTGCTTGTGGAATGGAATTCTTTTATGAATCTCACTGGTATTACAGATTTTCAGGAAGTTCTGCAAAAACATTTTGAGGATAGTCTTGCTTTGGTAAGGGGGGTAGATCTGTCTGCTGTAACATCTGTTATGGATGTGGGAACAGGGGCAGGATTCCCTGGATTACCATTAAAGATTGCTTTTCCACATTTGAAGATTGTATTGCTGGATTCTCTTGGAAAGCGTGTAAAATTCTTAAATCATGTCATAGAAGAACTGCAGCTGGACAATATTACAGCAATACATGGAAGAGCAGAAGATTTTGCGAAAGAAGCCGAATACAGGGAGCGGTTCGATCTGGTTGTTTCAAGAGCAGTAGCTAATTTATCTTCTCTTAGCGAATATTGTATACCGTATACAAAAGTGAATGGAATATTTGTTTCCTATAAGTCAGGAAAGATAGAAGAAGAACTGGAACAGGCAAAAAAAGCAATTTTCCTGTTGGGAGGTAAGCTGGATCATACTGTAAAATTCCAGTTGGAAGGCAGTGATATTGAAAGATCGCTGATAATCATAAAAAAACATGAAAAAACGGCAAAAAAATATCCAAGAAAAGCTGGAATGCCATCAAGAGAGCCATTGTCTTAAACAAATACCATGAAAAAGAGGAGAATCATAAATTTTATGATTCTCCTCTTTTTTCTTTGCAGAATGAAAATTCATTCTGCGCTATTAGTATAGTTAATTTTTGTACGCTGTACTAGATTTCAAAGTAATGATAAGAATTTCGCAGGTGCTTCCAAATGTGGCAGCATTTTCGTCTTAGAAATATAAGAAACTTTGGTTACTGGATTTAACTTTTGGTAAGATGCAGCAATATTTTCTGCATTTGCCAGTTCTTTACCAAAGATCAGTTGAGTATCTTGCGTCAGACTGGAAAATGCAAGATTCACATTTGCATTTATATAATTTCCATGCAAGCTGGCGAGCAGAAAACGTCCGCTTCCCTGATTCCAGTGCGCAGATTCATAGTAAGTATGCATAACTTTAGAAGATACCAAAAATGGATTATAAAAGTATTCTTCAGTAAAGTTATATTCGATTTCATTCTCAGAACAGAAAATATAATACAGGAAAGTACCAAGAATAGGGCAATTCATAATGGATTTGGTAAATTTGGCTGTATTTGATGGAATCATTGCCAACTGTGATGGGCTATGAGGATTTATAAAGGTTAATTTGGTAAAGTTGTCCGGATATAAATGTGCTGCCATAGTAGCAAAGGATGAGGAGATACCTGTGGCCGTGACAGCGGTCGGCTCCTGTATAACGTCAGTTACAAAATCAGATAACAGTTGTGTATAAAAGTAATTCACATAGGTGATGTGAGGCTTTGCGGAACGGCCACATCCTGGTAAATCAATAGCATAGACAGTATGAGACTGAGAAAGATCCTCGATTACCTCATTCCACTCTGCGCTGGATGAACTTGGATAAAGATCATGAATCAGCAGAAGTGGATCACCATGTCCTTGTTTTGTATAATAAATCGAACCATGTTTCCAGTTATAATAATAACCAGAATTAATTTTTAATAATTTTCGAAGTAAAGCGGAAGATTCAACAAACTTGTTAGCAAAGTACATAACAATGCCAGCAAAGATACCAAGCTTTAGTAATGTCTCTAAACGTTTCTTCATTATAAGATCCTCCATTTTTGGATAAACATGTTATATCATATAACGTAACTGTTTAGTACCTTACGAGACAGTAGGTTCTGAATAGTTACCATATAATTATAGTATAAACGAATTCTTCCAGGTATACAATGAAATTTTCAAAAAAGAGAAAATTATACGAAAATGTCTCAATGTTTCACGTGAACATTTTTTGATGCGTGAAACAACATTTTTCATATCTGTTAAGTGCCTTCATAGATAAGAGGGCAAAATTCAGTAAAATCGTCTCATACAATGAAAATTTGGCATACATATATCGAAATTTTGGTATTTTCATGCCAAAATACTTCACGGAACAGTGAGTTCTGAACAGTTATCATTTTTCATAAATGTTCACGTGAAACATTTATTCTTTGTATAGATTTCATTTTCTATCTATGATATACTTTCTTATAGAAATCAAACATTTTAAAAATTAGAAACTGTAGAAATAAAAGGGGATAAATGATATGGGAAGAGCAATTGTAGTTGCGAACCAGAAGGGTGGCGTAGGTAAAACTACAACAGCAATCAACCTTGCTGCATGTCTGGCTGAAGCGGGACAAAAAGTGTTGGCAATTGATATGGACCCTCAGGGAAATATGACCAGCGGACTTGGAGTGGATAAGGATGCTATTGAGAACACGGTGTATGAACTACTTTTAGGGGAAAGTAGTGTGGAAGATTGTCTGCAGAAAGAAGTAATAGAAAATTTGTCTGTGATAGGATCTAATATCAATCTGTCTGCAGCAGAGATCGAATTGATAGGAGAAGAAGAAAAGGAATATATTTTGCAGAAAGCAATAGCACCTATTAGAGATAATTATGATTTTATCATTATTGACTGCCCGCCATCACTTAGTATGCTGACTATCAACTCCATGTGTCTGGCAGATACTGTTCTAGTCCCGATTCAGTGTGAATACTATGCACTGGAGGGATTGACCCAGCTGATTCATACGATCAATCTTGTACAGGAAAGATTGAATCCATCTTTAGAGATGGAAGGTGTGGTCTTTACCATGTATGATGCCAGAACAAACCTGTCACTTCAGGTTGTGGAGAATGTGAAGAATAATCTGAACCAGGCTATTTATAAAACAATTATTCCACGAAACGTCCGACTGGCTGAGGCACCAAGTTATGGAATGCCGATTAATCTGTATGATACAAAGTCAGCAGGTGCAGAAAGTTACAGATTGCTGGCAGAAGAAGTGATACATAGAGGAGAAGAAGAATGGTAGCAAAAAAATCTGGATTGGGGAAAGGCCTGGATGCGTTGATTCCAGCGGGAAATAAAAAGGCACCGGTAAAAAAAGAGACAGAACCGGTGATTATTGAGAAGATCGTAGAGAAAAAAGGTGTCGAGACACTGAAGATTACAGAAGTGGAGCCGAACAGAGAACAGCCACGAAAAAACTTCAATGAAGATGCACTGCTGGAATTGTCAGATTCGATTAAACAGTATGGAGTGATTCAGCCACTGATCGTACAGAAAAAAGGAGATCATTACGAGATCATTGCAGGGGAGAGAAGATGGCGGGCAGCAAAAATGGCTGGCATTAAAGAGATTCCGGTTATCATCAAAGACTATAGTGATCAACAGGTAATGGAGATTTCTTTAATTGAAAATATTCAGCGTGAGGATCTGAATCCAATTGAAGAAGCAATGGCATATAAGAATCTGATGGAAGAATTTCACCTCAAGCAGGATGAGATCGCAGAAAAGGTGTCCAAGAGTAGAACAGCAGTGACGAATTCTATGCGTTTACTGAAACTGGATAAGAGAGTTCAACAGATGATGATTGATGACATGATATCTGCAGGTCATGCGAGAACTTTGATTACCATTGAGGATCCTGATGTGCAATATAATATTGCAACGAAGATTTTTGATGAAAAACTCAGTGTCAGAGAAACAGAAAAAATGGTGAAACTGATTCATAAGCCAGAAGTAAAGAAAGAAAAGGCAGAGAAAGTAAATTCCTTTATCTATAAGGACATTGAAGAAAAGATCAAAGCAATTTTAGGTACGAAAGTAACTGTGGATCACAGATCTAATAACAAAGGACGGATTTCCATTGAGTATTATTCCAATGATGAACTGGAGAGAATACTGTTTTTACTGGAATCCATTAAGTAAGAGGAGAAAACATGGAAAATTCTATTTTAAATGATCTGATCATCGATCCTGGATATATCCTTATCCTGATGATGGTCATGATTGTCATACTTTTTGTGTTGCAGGTCAAGAATTCTTTTAAAATTGATCGCTTTATGAAGAAATATAAGAGCTTTATGCGTGGAAAAGATGGAATTTCTCTGGAAAAGACGATTCTGAGAAATATCAATGAAATCGATATGTTGATGGAATCCAGCAAAAATCATATGGAGCAGATCAGGCAGTTAAAGGAGATACAGCTTCATACGCTGAATAAAACAGCAATTGTGAAATACGATGCATTTAAAGAAATGGGCGGAAAGCTGAGTTTTGCATTGGCCATGCTGGATCAGGAAAATAGTGGATTTGTGTTAAATGCGATCCACAGCAGGGAAGGCTGCTATACTTATATTAAGGAAATTGTAAAAGGTGAGTCTTATATTGTTCTTGGAGAAGAAGAGAAGGAAGCATTAAGACAAGCGGTAAATATGTATGTAGAATAAAAAAGAGTTGTGCACAGAAAAAATGTGCATGACTTTTTTTGTTTTATAGAGAAACTTGCATTCTCATATGCTTCTTACATGTGAATAAGTAAGTTATAAACAAGAATAGAACTTTGAATGTGAGATGTTTTTCAACATGTATTTTGATAATTTAGTAAAAATAA